>MIBJ01000031.1 GCA_001829495.1 Spirochaetes bacterium RBG_16_49_21
AGAGCGGGTATGCGCTCAGGGAGATTATCCAGTCCGTGAAGTCGGTGGCGCATCTGATGGCGGAGCTCTCGGCGTCGAACGAGGAGCAGAAGAGGGGCGTTTCCCAGATCAACACGGCGATAGCGGAGCTCGACACCATGACCCAGCAGAACGCCGCGCTGGTCGAGGAGACGGCGTCAGCGAGCGAGGAGATGGCCAATCTGGCCCGGGAGCTCATGACCATGATGGAGAAATTCAAGATACGGGACGAAGTCTGGAACGAGGCGCGGAGGGTCAGTGAGGAGCAGGCGCGCCGGAATGCGGCCGGAGGGGCGACGCATGCGACGGATAAGAAGGATGACGGAAACGGAAGGAAAAAAATACCGGCTTCCGCCGGCCTGAAAGCCAAGAACCGGGACATCAAAGAAACGCTGGCCAAAGAAGGGTTTGAGGAGTTTTAGAAAATAACATACGTGATAAAGATGAATCCGGAAACGAGAGAAATATTTTTGCATGAGGCGCACGAGATTTTATCGAGCCTCGAATCCGATCTGGTGCTCCTCGAGCAGGGCGGAGACCCCGAGCTCCTGAACCGGGTATTCCGCTGCGCGCATACGCTTAAGGGTAGCTCCGCGGTAGCCGGGTTTGACGAGGTGCGCGGATTCATGCACAGCCTTGAGGGCGTGTTGGACGGACTGCGCTCCGGGATGATCGCGGTCGACGACCGTTTGACCGATCTTTTGCTCGGCAGCGTGGACTGGGTGAGGCTCGAGCTGTTCGGCGGCGACGATAAAATCGATACGATCGGCATGAAGCAGGAGCTCCTCGACCGGATCAAAGGATACCGGATTGAGGGATCACCGCCGGCCGCCGACCCGGAAAAAGAATTCACGGACGTCGGATACCGGTACTTTAGAATGCGCGCAAAGTTCCGGGACGACATCTTCGAGTTTGGAATAAATCCCCTGTCGATCATCGACGATTTCATATCGATGGGGAGCATCGTGGAAATGAAGGTTGACGACGCGCGGCTTCCGGAGCTCGGCAGTCTTAATCCCGAGAAGTGTTACCTCGGCTGGGACGTTATTCTTAAGACCAAATTCCCCGGCGAGAAGCTGAATGAAGTCTTTCTGTTCGTGAGGGACGATAACAAAATCGAACTCGAAGACGTGAGCTCCCGGTACATCGATGAATACGGCGGCAAGAAAATAACGGAAGACCGGAAGATCGGCGAGATCCTTCTACGGAAGGGGATACTGGCACGAGGCGAGCTCGATGAGGTTCTGGAGGAACAGGGCGTTACGAACCGGAAGATAGGGGATATTATCATAGAGAAAGGCTTTGCCACGGAAAAGGAGATACAGTGCGCCCTGGCGGAACAGGAGGGATTCAGGAGGAGGATGGAGACCGGGACGGTGCGCGTCGACGCCCGGAAGCTTGACACCCTGCTGAACCTCTTGGGCGAAATCGTGATCGGCCAGTCGGGAATAGCCAGGATCGCGGACGAGATACCGGAGATACAGGGGCTCAGGCTCAAGAACGCGCTCTACGGCCTTGACCGGACCACCCGGGAATTCCAAGAGCAGATCATGTCGATCAGGATGATACCGATCGGACCGACCTTCAACCAGTTCAGAAGGTTCATCCGGGACGCCACCCGGGATCTGGGCAAGAAGATCAAGCTCGAGATATTCGGCGAAGAAACGGAGATCGACAAGACGATGATAGAGAAGATAAGCGATCCGCTCAAGCACATGATTCGCAACGCCCTCGATCATGGTATTGAGAGTCCGGACGAGCGCGAAGGCAAGGGAAAGAGCTGCGAGGGACTCGTCCGGCTGAACGCCTACCACCAGGAAGGGAGCGTCTTCATCGAGATTACTGACGACGGGAGGGGCATCGACCGGGCCCGGATACGGGAGAAAGCCGTCTCCCTCGGCCTCATGAAACAGGATGAGGAGGTGTCTGAAGAGCGCTTGTTTTCATTCATATTCCTGCCCGGTTTTACAACGGTGGAGGAAACCAGCGACCTTTCAGGCCGCGGCGTCGGGATGGACGTGGTCAAAACGAACATTGAAGCCATGCGCGGCACGGTTACGGTTGAAACGCTCGAGGGGATAGGAACGACCTTCCAGATCAAACTGCCGCTTACCCTCGCGATTATAGAGGGGATGCTGGTCCGCATTGGGGAGAACATCTATATCATCCCTCTCCTGTCGATAGCCGAGTGTCTGCAGCCGAAGAGAGACGATGTTGCAACGGTCGAAGGCAAGGGAGAACTCCTGCACGTGCGGGGCAGGTATATCCCCCTGATCCGGCTGCATGACTTATTCGGAATCAAGAGCGACTGCGCCAATCCCTGGGAGTCGCTTGTTGTGGTCGTCGAGTCGGAAGAGGAAGCCGTGGGCATCATGGTTGACGAACTTGTGGGACAACAACAGATCGTGATCAAGAGCCTGAACGGAAATATATCCAAAACCCGCGCAGTGTCCGGCGCGGCGATTCTCGGCGACGGAATGGTGGCGTTGATACTGGATATACACGGACTTGTCGGCGAGATGACGACAAGCCAACGTAATTAATAGATACGGGACGCCGGAGGAGATGTATATATGGCTGAAGCGACTGCGGTAACCAGACTCGATAGAGAAAAACAGAACTTGAAGATGTTCAAGGAGAAGGTTTCGAGGATTTATGAGGATATGGGAAATTTTATGATCACGACTGCCGATCAGATGGACGATTTCAGAAAGATGATAACGCCGTATGTCGATTATTTTTACCCTCTCAACAGCGGTTCCTCCGGCGATTGTTTTGTAACCGATGTGGTGATTCCGAGCGGGCGCGAGCTCGGGAACGCGATTGAACGGGCGGTGAATATCACGGCGGGCGATGCGGAGATGAACGGGAAGGTCTCACGCGCAATCGAAAGCGTCATGGGGCTGAAGAAGAGCATCGACAACATCCTCTGGCTCATAGACGAGATTGACATATATTCGGAAAATACTCTGGTAATATCCACAAAGTACGGCGAAGAGGGGATGTCCCTGGCGCGCATATCGAAAGAGATGGTCATGATGGCCCGATTGGTGAACGGGATCGGCATGCAGTTCAGTGATTACCTGGATATGCTTGATGGGCACAAGGACGAGTTTACCGCCATCCAGGAGCGGCTGGAGTCGCTCAGTCATAACCATTTTGCGCTGATGAAGGAGCATCTTTCAACCGCATTTGGGACAATGGCGAGCGAACTTGAGAGCGTATCAAAACACGTAAACGGGATGCTTTCAAATTCAATAGAGGCGGAGCTCTCGATGAAGAATTTCATCAAGAATATTCAGATGGAGGATATTATCCGACAAAAGGCGGAAAAGATCATGTTTTACCTGGACCAGCTCGATGGTGATGCGGGGAGCGAAGATTGCAGCGCGATTGCGAACCTGGACGCGGTCGTCCTGCACGTGGCTTCGGACCGGCTTTCCGATCTTGAGAAGGACGTATCGCGGCAGTATGGCGAGGTCTCCGGGTTTTGCAACCGGATCACGCTTCTCCTGGATGAAATTTTGTCGAAATTTTACGGAGACGGCATAGCGGACGTGGAGAAAGAGCGTAACCGGCTGGACATGATATACACCCGGATTGAAAATCTCAAGGACGAGTATGTCCGCTGCATGGAGGAGATCATATCCGGCAAGAGGATGCTCCTGAATCTCTTCGGGAAGATCATTGATATTCTCTCCCTGTTTGACGGGCTCTTTTCTGAGATAGTGGATATCCTCAAACGCTTCGAGGCATTAAACATGATAACGCGCATAGAGCTTGCGCGCCATATCAAGCTGTCGCGGGCCCTGGGCGGAGCGCTGACGTCGGTTAAAATCCTTCCGGCGAAAATGAAGAAGATTCTCAAGGAATCCCAGGATCTTTATCACGGGATACAAAAAAATATTAAAGACGCGGTCGCAATGTATACGGATAATTTCAGGCTCCAGGAAAAGGTGCTTGATGAGTGCATCGCTTCGATGAAGACAGTTTCCGTAAAGCTGTATGAGTCGCAAAAGTACTACGGCGATATCTCCAAGGAGATCGGCCGCTATTGCTGGAAGATGCTGGAGTTCATTGACGGCAACGGCAGCATCGGAGTACTGTCCGCGGTCATGGAGTCGATTCGCGAGGCCGCGGCCGGCATCAACGGCAGACTGGATTCGGAATACGGCGTCTCAAAGCCCGACATGGAATCGGTAAAGCGCCTGGTGCTGGAAACGGCTGAAACCGCGCAATGCGGGTCCTTGCTCGACGCCTTGCGCCATGAATTTGAAAGCAAGAAGACGGCGGAGCGCGTGATACTATTTTAACCGGGTCCGGGGAAAGATCAAAATAAACGAAAGAGGCAGGATGATGAAGACTATAATGCTGTCCCGCGATTTAGGGATCAAAAAGGCCGGAAAGTTTTACAGCGCGGCGATCACGGTGATGAACGCGGCGCCGGATTGCGCGCTCGACTTTTCGCGGGTCGAGCGTCTCGATCTTTCGGCTGCCCAGCTTGCCTTGGCGCTGCAGCTCGAATGCGAACGGAGGGGAGGACGGCTTATCATAAGAAATACGAACGATACGACCGCTCACTTGCTAAGACTGGCTGGTATGAAAGGCGTATGAAGGGAGGAGGCATCTATGAAACATATCATGGTGATCGACGATTCAGCAACCATCCGAATGAGCGTTGAATACGCCCTGAAAAGGCCCGGCTTCCTGATGAACCACGCTGTAAACGGCTCCGACGCTCTTGAGAAGGTAAAAAATATTAAAAACAAGGGAGAGGATGTGGCGCTGTGCATAGTGGACATCAACATGCCGGTGATGGATGGAATCACCTTTATCGACGAATTCCGGAGACTGGACAAATACACGCCGGTATTGATACTGACGACCGAGTCCGAAGAAGAAAAGATCAAGGCCGGCAAAAAAGCGGGAGCTTCCGCCTGGATCGTAAAGCCGTTCAAGGATCAGGAGATGATAAACGTGGTGCAGAGATTGATGAGGTAGGATCATCAAACAGCAGAGTAGTTATAGATAAGGAGGCAATCATGAATAACATGGCGCTGCGGGGGCATGCGAAGGAGAAGCGGGAAGCTGCGGTGCAGGAGGAACGGCAATATGTGACCTTTATGATCGATAACGAGAATTACGCATTGCCGGTGCTGAAGGTCCAGGAAATAATCGGGATGACGGATATCGTATATGTCCCGAACAGCCCTGATTTCATCAAGGGCGTCATCAACCTCCGGGGATCGGTCGTACCGGTCGTCGATATGCGGAAACGCTTTCATATGGGAGAGCGTGTTTTCGACATGTTCACGGTAATAATTATCGTTGAGATAAACGAGATGCCGGTCGGAATGATCGTTGATTCCGTCTCCGACGTCATTAACATCCCCCAGGTGAATATTCAAGTACCACCGCAATTTTCCGCCAGGATCAAGACGGATTTTATCAACGGCATTGCCCAGGTTAATGAGAAGCTCGTCATCATACTGGATATCGAAAAAGTATTTACCATTGAAGAAATAAAGGAGTTAGACGATGATTAAGGCTATGCTTCAATATTTTTGTTTGACCGAGGTGTAATATGACAGCGTGTGCGGGAATGCGGGCGCTCGAAGAGAAGGAGTTTCATCTCCTAAAGAACGTAATCTACCGGGAAAGCGGAATACACCTCACCGAGATGAAAAAGGCCCTCGTTCAGGCCAGAGTGATGAAGCGGCTCAGGGAATTAAAAATATGGAATTATAAAGAATACTGCTGCTATTTATCTGATAATTATGATCGGGAGATCATAAATCTGATCAACTGTATTACGACCAACAAAACGGATTTTTTCAGAGAGCCGAAGCATTTTGAATTTTTAAAG
Source organism: Spirochaetes bacterium RBG_16_49_21 (assembly GCA_001829495.1). Classification (GTDB taxonomy): domain Bacteria; phylum Spirochaetota; class UBA4802; order UBA4802; family UBA5550; genus RBG-16-49-21. Next base: position 5,885 of record MIBJ01000031.1, read on the forward strand.
GAGGCTGCCTTGCCGGCATTTGAAAAAGCCGGCAGGAAACAAGTGAGCATTTGGAGCGCAGGCTGCTCGACCGGGGCTGAGCCGTACTCCATTGCCATTACGGTATTTGAATATTTTAGAGATAAAAAAATTCCCGATATAAAAATTTTGGCTACGGATATCGACACCGAGGTGCTGCGCAAAGGTGAATCAGGGATATACACTTCGGACGAGGTCGGGAGTATCGATCAGGATATCTTGCAAAACTATTTCATGAGAGGAGTCGGGCAGAATTCAGGTCTGTTCAAGGTGAAGGATTTCATGAAAAAAATCATTCATTTTGACCGGTTGAATCTTCTGAATGATACCTATCCGCTCAGGACGGTTTTTGATATAATATTCTGCAGAAATGTCATCATCTATTTTGACGTTGAATCCAGACAGAGTGTCTTTAAAAATTTTTACGACTATTTGGCCGAAGACGGATACCTCGTCATGGGGCATTCCGAAACCCTGGCCAGTTTGACGAATAAATTTTATTTTTACGGCAATACCATTTACCGGAAGGTCGTACGCGATGCACGTTCCGCATGCTAAAAACCTCTATCAGGCTTTGGCACAAACCCGATACCCGGCAACAATATACGGTTAGCGAAGCTCCTGCTTGAGCTCGAGGAGATTCCTATTACGAAAATGGAGGTCGGCGGAGCGTATACGCGGAAAATAATAATTGACGTCATGAGGGGAAGGGTGTTTCTGAAAAGCATAAGCCGTGATGAATTCACGGAAATAATGAAGAGTACTGAGTTCCGGTGCGGGCCGGTCAGTTATGCCATGGCATGAAAAAGATCAAGCTATTGATAGTCGACGATTCAGCGGTCGCCAGAAAGCTGCTCACTGAAGCCGTATCTCTATCTAAAATAATCGAGGTTGCGGGCACGGCCCTTGACCCCTATATCGCTGCGGATAAAATAAAAAAGCTCAACCCTGATGTATTGACGCTTGATCTTGAAATGCCCCGGATGGACGGCCTTACGTTCCTTTCGAAGCTGATGATCGCCCGGCCGATTCCCGTTATAATGGTCAGCTCATTTACCGACGCGAACGCCCGGGAGACCATACGGGCGCTGGAGCTGGGAGCCGTCGATTTCATACTGAAGCCCAGTTTTGACGCCGGTATTCTGCCGAGGGAGTTTTCCGAAGAGCTTATTGAAAAAATCATTGCCGCAAGCCAATCGAAGGTTCGGCGTTTGATTACCCCAAGCAATAACAGGAAAACAGCTTCCGAGGCCTTCGAGAAGTATACCGCCGATGTCATCCTGCCTTTGAAAAATGGGAAAAATGGAATGAAGATAAAGCATGCGAGCCAGTCCGTAATCGCCATCGGAGCATCCACCGGCGGCACCGAGGCGATAGCGGAGATATTCAAAGGCCTTTCAGACGATCTTCCCGGAATCCTTATCGCGCAGCACATGCCGGAAAAATTCACCAAGGCGTTTGCAGACCGTATAAACGGGATCGCGAAACCGTACGTCAAGGAGGCCGAGGAAGGCGACCGGGTGTATCGGGGCGCGGCTCTTATCGCTCCCGGGAACCGGCATATGATCTTGAGATCGGATGCCGACGGCTTATACGTGGAGATAAACGACGGCCTTCCGGTGAACAGGCACAAGCCGTCGGTGGACGTCCTTTTCCGGTCGATCGCGCAGATTGGCGGACAAAGCGCGGTTGGAATACTTTTAACCGGCATGGGAGCGGACGGGGCCGCGGGGCTTCTTGAGATGAAGGAGGCCGGCGCAGAAACGATCGCGCAGGATGAAGAATCATCCGTTGTATTCGGCATGCCGCGCGAGGCCATAAAGATCGGCGCCGCCGACAGGATTCTGAGCATACACGAGATCGTCTCCCATCTCCAGAAACTGCAATCCCCCAAGGTCCTCACCGGCAAGCGCGATCAAGACTAAAGGAGGGGCGCAATGAGCAGATTCACTGAAATCTTGACCGTTTCTCCGCTCTCGGACGGAAAAACATGGATCATCAGAAAAAAATTCGGATATGATGTCGGCAGGGAAGGGGGTGCGGAGTTTGTCGACGTTCCCGTCGGTTTTATGACCGACTTCGCGAGCGTACCGCGCCTTCTCTGGGCCATAATACCCCGCTGGGGCACCTACGGCAACGCTGCCGTGATCCATGATTACTGCTATTGGTGCCAGCAGATATCGGTGCGAAGAAAAAGAAAAATCATCAATAAAAATATCAACCGGAAAAAGGCAGACCGGATTTTTTTTGAAGCCATGGGAGTGCTGCGGGTGACCTTCTATTACCGATATACGATATATTGGGCGGTGCGGCTGTTCGGCCTGCTCCAGTGGCGTGCGAATCAAAGGGGAAAGAGAAAAGGCGTTCAGCGCGTGCTGAGAAGAATCCCGAAAAAAACGGCTGGCCGGTGAATACGATAACGCCGGTTGATTGTATGAAGGATATGAAGAAAAAAATCATGCAGGCGGTCGTCACGCTGATATTTGCCGCAGCCCCGTTTGCGGCCGGCGCGCAGGACGGGTATAACGTCGTGTTCGTGGTGGGGGAGGTGAGCATAACGGCCGGAGGGAAAACCCATAAGGCAGTGGTGAATGAGAGCCTTACCGAAGGCGCACTCATCGCCACCGGTAGCGGGTCAATGGCCGATATCTCCTTGGCAGGAAAGGGGCTGATGAGAGCTCGTGTCGGACAACCAGTCGCTCACGCTTGATAAGATCATCGTCCTGGACATCATTGCGAAAAAAAAGAAACTCAAACTGGCTGCCTTACGGCACGATATCAAGGATGCCTTTATGAAGCAGGTCAGGCAGATACGGGAGTCGCCCCAGTTCCAGAAACTCAATGATGATCTGAAAACCGAGATCAATAACCGCATTATGGAGATCAAGCGGGATATGAAGGAGAAAAATCTTGACCGGAAATCATTGCGGGAAAAAATGAAAGAAGAAAAAAAGAAGCTTCGGGAACAGATTCAGCAGCAAGAGAAACAGAATAGATGACACGGTGCGCGCGGGAGATCGTGGTCGCGGTTCCGACGGCCCCGCTCAGCACCTATAACGCGATAGCGCCGCTGGTCTCCGAGATCGTCTGCCCCGACGTACGGGATGCGGTCACCTTCGCCGTTGCTGATGCGTACGAGAACTGGCATGACATAAGCTGCGAAGGAGCCCTGGCCATTCTGCAGAAAGAGGGATACCTGTATGTTTAACGAACATGGTCACGACATTTTAAAATGGAGCAGACCTTTATCCATATACGAACTAACGGCATTCTCCCCCTGCAGCACTTGCAGGTGCGTGTACACTTCCGAGACCATGAGAAAGATCTCGAGGGGAAGCCGGATTCCCCCGATGTCCGGAAATAAGGTGCGTCCGATCTCATACACGGTAAATTCGCCGTCGGCCAATATGGACATGATATTTTTCTGGCGCAGGTGGAACTGTTCCCGGTACAGGGCGATGGTTCCCCGGATATCGCGTATCGGATCGCCGTGGGCCGGGAAGGCTATCTGCGGTGAAATCCCTTCTATTTTACGGAGCGAATCATAATATTCAATCTGGCTCATGCGCCGGGGCAGGTCGAAATCGGCTTCAAGCATGACAAAGGCGTTGGGCGTGATGTGCGCCAGGAGATGATCGCCGGGGAAGAGAAAACCTTCTTTTTCAAAATACAAGCTTATGGAGCCTCTGGTATGGCCCGGGGTGGCTATGACCGTTGCCTCATAATCCCCCAGCATTATTTTTTCGCCGTCCGAGAGAAATCTGTTCACGCGGCAGTTCTCAGCCAGGGAGGAGAAAATGAATCGCATGAAGAGGAGCGAAAACTGAAAGACCGCCGGGACTCCCATGAGCCGGTAGTACTTGATAAACTGCTGCCGCGGCACCTCAAGGCCGTGCTCTATGAGGGTGCGGTCTTCCTTATGGGCCGCCACCTGTGCCTTACCGTCCGAGCCTTCGACGATCTTCCGTGCAGCGCCGTAATGGTCTATGTGGCCGTGGGTGAGGATAATCTGGCGGATATCTGAAAAAGTGAGTCCCAGTTCCCCGAGTGCCTTTTCAAGTATCTGCGCGGTTCGACGGGTTCCGGTATCGATCAGGGCAGGGCTGTCGCCCGTGAACAGGTAGGTGTTTACCGGACCCGGCTTTCCGCCGGCCAGGGGCAGGATGATCCGGTATATGTTCGGATAAATTTTCTCGCAGCGGGTCCGTGTAATTTGTTTCATTGAGGCCAGTATCTCGATTTGACACGATAAAGTCAATCCAATGAATTTTTGGTCAGCGAGAAACCGATACCATGCCCGGCCCCGCTCGCTCCGGTTGAAGATGAGCCAGCCTAATATCGCTTCGGGTACCTCATCTCCGACGTCTGGGTGAGCCTCTTGAAATGGTATCCCGGGTTGAAGTTGCGTTTAATGCTGATCGCACCGTGCGGGCAGGCTGCTCCGCAGTCGTAACAGGCGATGCAGAGGGTGGCCCCTGATCTCATCGTCACCACATGAGGTACCCCGTACTTCCCCCCTTTGGCTTTCCCGGAGATCAAGTCCATTTTCGTCGCCGTATCCGCCAGAAGACACCCGCCCGGACAGAGTTGGACGCATACGCCGCATTCCTTGCATTTTTCCCTGTCGAAAAGAAGGTCCCCGGTCTGCATCTGTTTCTGGTTGTCGTACGCCGGTAATCTTAATCTGTCAAATGTCGAATAGTGCGCTGTTGCCATATCATTCCCCCTGTTTTGTCGTTCGCGGCGGATCATTCAATCCCTTGTCGTACCATTCGACGACCTGGGCCTCCCGCGGTACCGGGCCGTCGGCCTTCGGCTTCTGCCATCCCATCGCCAGGCAAACGTCGAGCTTGTACGGATATTTAATGCCGAATTTTTTCCTCCACTTGGGCAGATACATTAAAACCTTTATCAGCCCGATCCAGCAGGCTCCGGCGCCGAGGCTGTGTGCAGCGAGGACCATGTTCTGTCCGCAGATGCCTATGTCCATGGGCGGATTGGAAACTCCGCGCCGGTCCTCTACCAATAAAATCAGGATAGGGGCGGCGTGAAAGACCGGCGTTTTTCCTTGTGCTATCTGCGACATCAGGCCGAAGGGAACCGGGTGCAGCTCGTTCGGCAGTATCCGTATCAATACCGCTGCGTAAAACCTCGCGATGATCCTGCGCACCCGGTTCCCCGTGGTGTAATCGAGAAAAAACATGAAAAACTTGATCACCCTGATCGCGTCCTTTTCCATCTCGGCGAGGATCTCTCTGCTTTTCACCACGATGAAGCGCCAGGGCTGGCTGTTCCCGGCCGATGGCGCGAATCTGCCCGCTTCCAGTATGCGCCGGATCATGCTGTCGGGCAACGGCTCTTTTTTAAAGGAGCGGATGCTGCGACGCTCTACTATTATTTTTTCAACCGGGTTCCAGGGCATCCCCTCTTCGTATGTGCCGAGCGGAGACAGTTCTTCGTACTTAACGTTCATGCTCATCTCTCCTTAATTAACTCAATTATTATATCCGTATGCCCTCACCCGCGCTGCCGCGCACGCCGAGCGCTTTTCGGCGCAGCGCCTTTTCGTGCATCCTGCACGGCGCTGCACTGCGACATCCATGTCGGGAGCATCCTGTCCGCGCTCGGGAGCGGTCAGGAAGACTGCCTGCAGACGCTGAAAAGGATGTTCAGAATGCGTCTGCCACTGCGACATCCTGTCGGGAGCCTCTCCCATTAAACTCGGAAACTCATCCTCAATTCTGATCCAATCCCAGATACTTGTCCAGAATCCCCTTTCTATAGATGTATGATGCTATTTTGAAATACGCCTCCGGGAAATGCCGCTTCGCCCACCATACGAACCTGCCGTCCGCCTGGGTGATCACGCGGAAGCGGTTTTTCTCCATGCATTTAATTACATGGCGGGCGACCGTTTCTGCGGAGGTTTTCGATCTTTCAAAAAATTTTTCCGCGAGCATACGCTGGCGCTCGTCCGGCGACGAGAACTGGTCCATCAGGTTTGTTTTAAAAAAGGTCGGACATACGACCGTTACTCCGATATCGAAAGGCGCCAGTTCCGTACGGATGGTCTCGGATGCGGATATGACCGCCGCCTTTGTCACGTTGTAACATCCCATCTCCGGGAGACACGCGATCCCGGCGTTCGACGCGACGTTCACGATATGCCCGCGGCCCTGTTCTTTGAATAACGGTATGAACGCGCGGCATCCGTAAATGATGCTTTTCAGATTGATGTCGAGTATCCATTCCCACGTTTCGAGCGGTATCTTTTCGAAATATCCGGCTGCCGCGACCCCGGCGTTGTTGACCAGGATGTCCACGCCGTTCCATTCCTTGTTCAGAAGCGCCACGGCTTTTATAAAATCGTCCGGATCGGTCACGTCACAGCGTATCGCGAGCCCCGCGCCTCCTTCCTTGTCGATCATCGCCACGGTCTCACGCGACCGTTCCCCGTTGATATCAGCCACGGCGATGTTCCAAGTCTTTTTGGCGAACTCAAGCGCGAGCGCCCTGCCCAGGCCGCTTCCGGCTCCGGTGATGACGACTCGTTTTTTAGGGAAGCGTTTTTCAATGTTCATGAATCTGATCCTTTATAGTGTCACTTTCCCTCAATGATTTGCGCTATGTAATTAATCTTTCTCAATAGCGTCATCCCCAGTAAACATTGCGCCTGTTTCGCGTCGCGCATCCGCTTCTCCTGGGGGTAATCCTTCATGTAGCCGTTGCCGCCGAAGAGCTGCACGCCGTCGGAGGTCACCCGGTTCGCGAGCTCCCCGATATGGATCGCGGCCGCCTGTGCGCTCTTTTCCCATCCGGGAGCGGCCGTGTTCATCTCCCGGCAGGCCGCTGCCAGGCACGATTCGGCGACTTTCACCTCTATGGCCATGTTCGCCAGCATCATCCGCACCTGGCCCCAGTCGATGATCTGGCGCCCTCCCTGGTACCGGTCGGCCGTGTATTGAAGCGCGTCATTGAAGGAGCCCCGCATGACGCCCGTGCAGATTGCAGCCGCGCACACCGACATGCTGTCCTGCATGGACCGGAAATAGCTCCCGCCTTTGCCTTGTACTCCAATCAATTGTGCAGGCACATTTTCCACGGTTATATCCACGGCGGGGCATCCGTGGAGCCCCAGGCTCACGATCGGTTTTGATTTCCGCACCCCCTTGTCACTCAGGTCGATGAGATAATACGAAAATCCGTTCTCTCCCTCTTTCCGGGCAGGGATCACCGCGTGATCGGCGATATCGCCCAGAGGAAGATTATTAATTTTCCCGAAGAATATGCCGGCACCGTTTTTATTCATCACGGGCATCTGGATTTCCTCGGGACTTGCGTACGCGGGAAAGGCCAACGGGGTTGAGCCCAGGTTTTTCACGCTTTGAAAAATACTCGCGTCCTTGGCGCTCCCGGCCCCGGCGTTGAGTATCTCCAGCGCGGCAGCGTTGGTGAACACGATGCCGGCAAGGCTCGCGTCCGCCTCGCTCAATTGCTCGAGGATCGCGGCTATCATCCCGGTATTCATCCCCACGCCGCCGAAGTCGAGGGGAAGATTGACTCCGTAAAATCCGACCACGCCTGCGTCCCTGATTGCGTCGGCGAAAAGCTCTCCGAAGGGATATTTGTCATGCTCCTCCCGATTTTCAACCAGCTTCTTTACGCTGATATCTTTCGCGAGATCGGTGAAAGCCTGCCGTTCCGCGGCTAAACTGTCTGTTGTAACGGCATTCATGATGATTCCTCTCCTTTTATTTGAAAAATTCGACTTCCGGCAGGTGGTTCCCCACCAGGCAGCAGAACAGGTTCATCTGGTTTATCTGGTTCGTGCTTTCGTATATTTGCTGGAGCTTCACATCCCTGAAACATTTTTCCGCGCCGTTGTCGTGCCGAAGCCCCTCGGCGCCCATCAGATCCAGGGCGAGGCCCGCGTTCGCCAGGCCCACGTCACTGCACGTGTACTTGGCTATGGAGGCCCATCCGGAGGAAACGTCCCGCTCTTCGGTGGTGTACCAGTCGAAATAATACTTTCTGAAAAGATACGTCGCGATTTTCAAGCGCAGCAGCGGCGATATCAAGGTGAAGTACCATTTCGGAAGGAATTTCATAAAGTAATGGATCGGCTTTTTCAACAACAGCTTGAACAGGCCGCTCAGCATGTTCGTATACGCGCTTTCCATGTACACGTTCCGGGACACGTTCACGTTCCGGTACATGTCGGCGAGGATGATCTGCGCCCACTGGTGGTTGATTAAAAGCTCGCCCGCCACCCTGTTCTTCCGGGCGTGCTCCAGCGCGATCTCGTATGCTCCCCGCCCGATGCCCGTGGCGATGGCGCCGACCCCGGCCCGGGAGCTCGATACCACGTAATCGATCACCGTATGGAAGAGCCAGCGGGATCCTTTTTTTGATTTTTTTACCTTCGGGTCGCTCAATAGCATGGTTAACCATCTGTCGGGGATGAAACATTCCTCGAAAATGAGATCGCTCGCGGTGGAGGCCAGGTGGCCCATTTTCTTTTCATGCGTGCCGAAGCTGAATCCCTTGGCGCCGTTCGGGACCACGCATTGGAGGAACGTCTCGCCCTGGTTGTTCCTGTCTTCGAAACACATGACCACGTGCCAGTAGGAGAGGTGGCCGTTGGAGATGAATATCTTTCTTCCATTTATAACATAGCCGCCCTTCACCTTTTTCGCGATGGTTCCGATCCTGCCGCGGCCGATCAGGAGCGGCTCCTGCACGTCCGTGCCCGCTTCCGGCTCGGTAATGACCAGGTCGAGCAGCCGCGGATTTCCCTCCTTCTCGCTTTTCGCCACGTCGCGCAGCACCTTGTTGATGATCCTGACGTTGAAGGAGGGAAATACCGTGGCGATGCCCAGATAGTGTACGAATATGATATGGCCCAACCCGGAGCAGACCGATGAGATCTCCTCAATGAAAGGATACAGGGCCAGAAAATTGAGGCCCGCACCGCCGAACAGTTTCGGAAGGAACAATGAATAGAATTTCCATTCGCCCGCCTTTTTCACAAAATCCCAGGGGAGATAATCATGATCCTCCATGCATTTGAGGTCAATATCCAGATACATCGGCCGCAGAACCTCGTTGTTGAACTTGCGGGCGAGGGCGATGGCGTACTTGACTTCCTTATGAACACTCCGGGGAAGCCGGTGCTGACATTCGAGGCCGTTATACGCCTCCCAGATTTTGGGCCCCTGCAATAGGAGTGAAAGCATGTCCTTTTTTCGAATCTTCCACGGCTTCATTTCCATCCTCCATAAAAAAGAATCATTTGTCGCATGATGCCATAGGCGCTTGGACGTACGCCTTGTTCTGCGCGTCATAGGTGCCGGGCGTTATCCCAATCTTTTCAAGCTCCTTTTTAATGATCCGCTGCGTTTCGGTTTTCGGGAATTCTTTGACTATTTTCACATACCGCGGAACCGCGAATTTAGCAAGGTTTTCTTTCAGGAATCCGACAAGATCCGCCTCGTTCAGGGAATGACCTTCCACCACCGATATGCACGCCATGATCTCGTCCTCTGCCAGGTCCGACGGCACTGCGTACACCGCGGCCTCCACCACCGATGGGTGCTTCTGGATCGCGTGCTCAACCTCGTACGCCGACACGTTCTCACCCTTGATGCGCATGAACTCGGCGTTGCGGCCGACGAAGTAAAGGTATCCCTTGCTGTCGCGCCTCACCAGGTCGCCGGTGTATATCCAGCCGTTCCGAACCTTATTGCTGGAGGCTTTTTCATTTTTAAAATACTCCACCGACTTCCGTTCGCCCTTCGATTCGAAGATGAGCTCGCCCGGGGTTCCGACCAGAACGTCATTCCCGTCCCGGTCGACCAGACGGTAGACCACGCCGGGGCTCGGCTTGCCGATGGAGCCTACCGGTGCATTCCTCAGGTTCATGATGCTCTTGCCGCCGCCGTCAACTGCGCCGTAGCCCTCGTATATCGTGATCCCGAACCGTTTTTCGAATTTTTCCCAGTCGTCCGCCGGGCATGCTGCAGAAAAGGTGAAGCGGACCCTGTTGTCCCTGTCGTTCTCGTTGGGCGGCTGCTTCATGAGGATCGGGATCATGGCTCCGATGGTATTGAAGGCAGTGACATTGTATTTTCGTATATCGTCCCAGAAGCGGCTCGCGGAGAATTTTTTAGCGAGCGCCACCTGCGCGCCCCGGTGCAGCCCCAGGGTCACGCAGAGCCAGAGCGCGTTGCCGTGGAAAAGGGGAAGACAGGTGTACAGGATGTCCGACTTTTTATACAATGTATACGAAGGGATCGACAGAAACTTTACCGAGCTTTTGCCGTACCGGTACATGACGCCTTTGGGCAGCCCGGTGGTCCCGGAGGTGTACAGTATGAAGCATATATCCTCCTTATTGTAGCCGCCCGCAGGCTTTTTCGGCGAATGGCCGTATGCGGAGGAGAGGGCGTGCCTTCCCCTGATAAGCGGCGATGATCCGGTCCCGTCCGTCCTGTTCACGATCACATGCTTTATTTTTTCAATCCGGTCAGCGATTTTGTCATACACGTCCTGAAATTCCTCGTCGATGACGAGGAACTCAGCGTCGCTGTGGTTCAATATGTAGAGGAGGCTGTCTCCGCGCAGGGACGTGTTAGTGGGGATCGAATACATGCCGATTTTCTGCGAGCCGATGTATACGTCCAGGTATTGGGGGCAATTTCCCATCATGATGGCAACTCCCTTACCCCTGCCGCCGCCCAGAGACAGGAGGAAGTTGGCTATCCGGTTCGCGTTTTCGTCCATCTGCCTGAAGGTGAATTCCTTATCCTCGAAGAAAAGAAATACGCGATCTCCATATATGCGGGCTTTCTCCTCGACAAGCTCGGCCCATGACATATCCTCGGCGATTTCCTTTGTTTTTTTCATGCTCTGAAAATTCGTCTTAAGCGTACCGCGGCGCTTCTCATCGAGCATGAATCTGAGCAGGCCCCTGGTCATCAAAAAAGCGTTTCTTATGTTTGCAAATAGGTACATGAGGTTTCCTTCATTTATTTTTTACATCTGATTCCGCCCACACCGGTAGGGAACGGTCGCGACGTTCCCTACAAACATGTCGCCTCCAGTATATGGATGCACATGGCTGCCTCCTCCTGGCCCAGGGCGCCGCCTCCGTTCTCAGCCAAGGCGATGCGCGCTCCCCGAACCTGGCGGCCGCCCGCCTTTCCCCTGAGCTGTGTCGCGAGTTCATGGATCTGGGCGATCCCGGACGCACCGATGGGGTGACCGCGGGATTCAAGGCCTCCGCTTGTGTTTATGGGGATTGTGCCGCCGATCTTCGTCGCTCCGGTCTGGGCGAAAATCCCGCCTTCGCCTGCGGGACAGAATCCGAGGGCCTCAGCCTGGTGAAGCTCGCCAAAGGCGGTGGCGTCATGTACCTCGGCGCAATTCACGTCCCCGGGCCCGAGGCCTGCCTTTTCGTATGCTATTTTACTGAGACGCTCGCCGATATCGATATCATCGAAGCTCCGCTCCCTGCCGGACCCGAGCACCGACGCCCTGACCTTCACGGCCTGGGAAGCGAGCCCCCGGCGTTTCATGGTTTGTTCGTCGCATAGTACCGCGGATGCGGCTCCGTCGCCGATGGGTGCGCACATGGCCCTGGTAAGAGGCCAGGTCACCATGCGGTCGGCAAGCACCTGTTCCGGCGTGACGGTGAAATTATACTGTGCATTGGGGTTCAGCGAGGAGTGGAAGTGGTTCTTGGATGCGATTGCGGCAAGCTGTTCGGGCGTGCTCCCGTATTTTTTCATGTGCTGCCGGGCAGCGAACCCGTATACGTCCATGAAGGGGGAATGGTCTCCGGTAAAGAGTCCGCGCATTTTTTTTACCGTATCGGATCCGATATAGTCGCACATCCGCTGATACACTCTATATATATCTTTATATTCATTGATCCTCTGTCTGATCGACTTTCGTTTCTTCTTATTGCTTTTCCCGCGGTTCGCAAGATGAGCATATTTTTTTATATGCTCTCGCATCTGTCTTTTATCTTCATCATTCATGCCGTAAACGGAAATGTCGGCTATGATAGTGGCGATATTCTCTATATCCAGTCCGCCGAGAAAACCGGCGAATACGGCAAATTTATTCGGATGATGCAGTTTTTCCACGCCCACGGCCATGGTTATATCATAGAGTCCGCTGGTGACCCCGAGCCAGGCGTGGTGAAAGGCGGTGGATCCGCCCGCGCAGGCGTTTTCTACATTGGTAATGGGAATCGCCTCAATCCCCAGGGGCCGCAAAGCCACCTGGCCTCTGATGCTGTCCTGGCCTTTTGAATATCCCCATCCTGAATTGGCAAACCAGAGGGCCTGGATGTCCTTTTTATCCAGCCCCGCCTCCTCGATGCAGGGAAGCGCCGTTTCCGCAGTGAGGTCTTTAATGCTTTTATCAAGATACCTGCCGAATTTGATTGTATGAATCCCGACGATGTAAACATCTCTCATTTCATATCTCCGTTAGATTGGAATCATCATCAATAAAAATGAGGTCAAATTTTGAAGTATTATACGAGTATATTAGAAATCTGTCTTTCACATAATTAAGATTTATAAAAAAAACTTCAAAGTGTATAAGGTTTTTATTCGGTGCCGGTATTGAAAAAAATTATCCTTGTAATTTTAGTGATGGAGTAAATTATGATGATCACCTTCTTCCTGTTTGAAAATCAATGTTAAAAAGACGACATTCGATTCTGATTGCCGCGGTATTCTTGATATCAGCCTTCAATCGGTGCGGATCTTCCGATAAGCTGACGCATCGTTCCATAAGCATGGCGGGAAAATGGAAAATAATCGAGACCTGGGGTAATGACCCGGCTGATCCCCGTTTTGACGATTCCAAGGCAGAGGATATACAGATACCCGGAAGCTGGGATTATATCCTTAATAAAAATGAAGACCTTGCCGGAACGATATGGCTCAGGAAAAAGATAGTTATCGGAAGGGAATTCAGGGACCGCATGCTTGTCCTCTTCCTGGGGACAATAGCGCTGGCGGATGAAGCCTATATCAACGGCGTCTACATCGGCGGTACCGGCGTTATACCGGCGAAGGAAAAACCGCTTGATTACGACTTTACCTTCTATAAGGAAAGAAGCTATCAATTCTCAGCGGCACTGGTGCATTGGGGCGGCGAGAATGTCATCGCGATAAAAATCTTCTCACATTACATCAACGGAATAAAGGATAATCCCGAGTTGCTGACCATTTCGGAGTGGGCTGAAAAGAGCCGGTATCAGGACTACCTGCCCTCTTTTAATAATTTGAATCCGATAATCTTATCGGTGCTGTTGCTCCTTTTTCTCGGAATCGTCATAAAAGGGAGCGGAAGCAGAAACATCACCGTATATGCCCTTGTTTTCATCATGAGCGTTTTTGCCATCAACCTCCTGCTCCTGGGCCTGCCGCGATTCGAGAATAATCTGCACAGATTTAAATTATTTTACGGCATATATGCCTTTGTCGATTATATTCTGCTGTTGCTCATCCAGGAATTCTTCTCCATAAAAAACAGGGTCATTACGATGCTCTTCACCCTGCTTTTGGCCGCCGAATCCCTGTTCATCGTATATGCTCCGTCCACCGGATTTTTCATCTCGTATTGTGTTATCGCTGCCATAACCCTGGTAATAATCTACATCCTGTACGCGGTGGCGGTATTCCTTATAGCACTGTACCGGGATCCCCGTCGGTACTGGTATCTCACTTTTGTCTCGGTTTTTATTTTGATCTCGGTTTCAAACATGCTCTACACCATCATCACGCACCAGATGTACAAGATGTCGTATTCCTTCGCCCTGCGCCTGCCGGCAATTCTGCTCGGGGCCTTGTTTGTGTACCTGTTCGACCTGAAAAACGTCAAAAAGGAGCGGGACTCGCTGGCGCAGGCCCTGCTGAACAAGACCAAGCAGCTCAGGCGCGCGGAAGATAAACTGTCGAATCTCCCGATCAAGCCGGAGCCGCGGGACATCATACATAACCTGGTGGAATATCTCGACAACAACTTCAATCAAACCTACGACCGCAAAAAGCTGGCCGAGCGGTTCAGTCTCAACGAAGATTACATGGGCCAGCTATTCAAAAAAATGACGAATACGAACATCGCCAATTACATAAACATGAAGCGCATAGAAGCGGCGAAGCAGCTCCTCAGGGAGACCGACAGCAAGGTCATTGATATCGCGTTCCACGTGGGATTCGACAATCTCACCTATTTTTACCGGAATTTCAAAAAGCATACCGGGTATTCGCCGATAGAATATAAGCGCATGGTCAGGAAAAGCCTGCTCGCTTTTGAAGGAATAGCGGATGACGAGATTTATTGACCGCCGGCTGTTGAAATACTCTTATTGGGCATTATATTATAGTATCAAAGGGTAAGTGCAATATCTTATGAAAGCGGTGAAATTAATAGTGGTCTGCGTGCTCTGCATCGGCGCAATTACCGGCTTGGTATACCTGATCAAATTCATCCTCGAACCTGTCAGATAAAGAGGCAATGCAGAGCAAACAAAAGTATGTACTGGTTGAATACCGGTGCGAGCTTTATCTTCCCGGAATCTCCTATCGTCATAATTGGGCACAAATTGAGGGTAAAAATTTGCTCGTAGTGAAAAATACCGGCAAAGAATATCTCATCAATGAACTGGAAAAACTCCTGGGCAAAGGGCACCGGGATATTGAAATCACTAAAATGGCGGAACTGTCTCGTGCGCAATATCTGCGGTTAAAAGCTAAAGGAAAATGGCGCCAATCATATAAAGATTTGATATGATCGGCAATCTTGACGATATAAAAAAATGAATTGACCTTTTCCATACTGCTGTCCGTAACAGTACGGATGAACCGGAATTCAATTGTAGGATAATCTGCCCCATGAGGCGCGGCCTGCGGTAACAGATAAAAAACGGAGCAACAGGTAATTGAAAATACTATATAAAACAGCGTCAAAAAAAACAGAAAAACCATGGCGGGCAACACGGTTTGAGGGTGCGATTTTTAAACAAATCGAAAGTCTTTTGTTTGTTATTGAAAGCGAAAAATCAAAATACGAAAGGTTGAGCAGCAGCCGGAGCAAGAAAAAAACCGTCTCAAACAATGTGCACGAAAACCTGAAAAAACTCCAAAATGAGAATAAAATTCTTAAAAGCAGCATCGCGTTTCTTCAAAAGCAGACGGAAATTCTTCAGGCATTATTGGCGGGGATGCGGAAGAATTATCGGATTTCCGACAACATATCATCCGGTTTTTTCCCGGATCACGACTATAACAAGTATTTATCCCGATTTGTAGATATCGATATCCAATATTCTCCGAGTATAGGCAAACTCAAGGAAATCGGGAAGCATATCAAAAAATTTTTTCTTAATGACCGGCGCTGCACGTATATCTTTATCCATTGCAACGGCATTACGGAAGACCTGCAGAATCTGCTTTATATTAATGCCAGGAAAAATCAAACCGGTTTGGCAGATTTTCTTCTGGACCGGAGCAAGGTTTATCAATATAATCTTGAAGATCTAGACCTTCCGGAGAGAAAGCTGGGCCGGATCATAATCGGCAGGTATCCGTATGAATCCGGTGAAAAGGAGACGACCCTAAATAACCGGATAGAAACCGAAATCCTCATAACCAAACGACTTCTGGAAAAATATATCCTCGAGATTCAGAACAAGGAACTGGCGATCAAAGACGGATTGACCGGACTGTACTCGCGCAAATTTTTCATCGAGCGGTTCACGGAAGAATTTAACAGTATGGATATGTTCTCAAAGCTTGACGAGTCCGAACTTAATTTGTTGAAGATAATAATAAAATCCGAGGGTATTGCTGCTCATATTTTACGGAATCATTACTTTGTTAAATATAAGACGAAGGATGAAGTCCTTTTTAATAGAGTTCTAAATAAACTCAGGTCCCTTAATATTATATCAACAAAAAGGATTAAATATCTGGGGGATTTGGAAGACGGCTATTTTTTTGAAAACTCCAAAATGAGCTATAATTTGTATCTGGCCATTTTAGATCTCGACCGCTTCAAGAGTGTAAACGACAAATGGGGGGGACATTCGGTCGGGGACAAAATCTTACGGGAGTTTGCGAACATAATAAAAAAAAATATAAGGACCATGGATATTCCGGTGCGATACGGCGGTGAGGAATTTATCATCATATTCCCCAGAGCGATGAATTATTCCCGGATATTCAACGTGCTTGAAAAGATCCGTCATGATTGCGAGCATAAATTGACAGTTTCCTGGAATGGCAAAAAAAGAAATGTCACCGTATCGATCGGAGTAACGCAGTTGACTAAATTCGATAAGAATATTAATTATATCGTCAATCGGGCGGATGCCGCATTGTATAAAGCAAAAAAGAAACGAAACAGGATCGTCCGGTGCATACAGGATAATAACGACGAGTTTCTCTACACATAATTTACCAAACTTGGGCGAATGCCCCCGTAAGTCCTGCTTTTAACATCTCCGACCCGACTCATTTTTTATTGCTGCTCAATTTTTTTTGAGAACTTTTTGAATATCTCGGATGTCAAAATAGTAAGCTTAAAAGAACCGCAGGAGGCAGGGATTATGAAATACAAAACTATTTCCAGTATGTTACTTGTAATATCGATTATTTCCATGATCGGATTTGCTTCAATAGGAGAGTCGAATGTGGTGGACGTGCGGATCGTTTCCGATAAGGGGATAGAGTTTCCCCGGTATAGGACGTACCCGGGTGTCCGCCGGCCGGGCGCGTATTTCTACATGGAGGCGCTGAAGGGCGAGAAATACTCTATTGAAGTGAGGAATAGAAGCGATCGGCGCATCGGCGTGGTAATTGCAGTGGACGGCCGAAACATCA
This sequence comes from Spirochaetes bacterium RBG_16_49_21, assembly GCA_001829495.1. GTDB lineage: Bacteria > Spirochaetota > UBA4802 > UBA4802 > UBA5550 > RBG-16-49-21. Next base: position 22,807 of record MIBJ01000031.1, read on the forward strand.
TCAGCGGCGGGAAATCGGATCTGAAAAACAACGAGCGCATGTATATTATCGAACCCTATGCAACGAATATCTTTGAGGGATGGCGGACCGGCATGAATAGAACAAACAGGTTCTACTTCACCGAGCAGTCAAACTCATATGCGGAAAAGGTATTTTCCGATGCTTCCGCCATGGGAACCATTGCCCTTGCCGTTTACCGGGAAAAGCTTCCGGTAATAGCTCCCCTTACTCCATCGTACAATTCAGAATCAAAATCTCAAGCACCCCGGGGAAAACAGGGTTCCGGACAGTTTGAGGGTGAAAGCAGGGACGAACAGTCGGGTACCGGATTCGGAGAAACAACCTATTCTCCCAGCCGTGAAGTCCTTTTCGAGCCCGAGAATATAGCTGCCGGAAGGGTTGTATTGAAATATGAGTGGCGGACGGAGCTCTGCAAGAAGGGAATCATTGCCTGCGGACCGAAAAACAGGTTCTGGCCCGACGGCTGGGGCTTTGCCCCGATTCCCGGCGATTTCAGGGAATGATGCTCATAGTGCACGGAACAGACATCAAAAGTCTTGACGAAATCAGACGGATATGCTATATATCTATTCAGCTTGAAGACGAGGATGATCATCCTCGCCTTCAAAAAAGAATAAATTTTGCGTGGTAAGGAGGGGTAACAGGACACCATGAATAATCTAATGAAACCGATAAGCACCGCAAAAAGCCTGGCACCGGGGACCATCATTCGCCGTATCGGAAACAACAAGGATCAGCAAGGTTCTTTTCTCAAGTATGACGCGAAAAACAATATGATCCTTGCCAACATCATTGATATGGAGACAGGCTCTCTGGTGGCGAGCGAAGGAGTTCTGAAGCCGCAGCCGGCAGACAAGCTTTATTACTACGCATCTTCTTTTAGCAGCAACCCGGCTTCGGACAAGGCCCTGAAAGTCGTTAAAAGCTGGCCGCTGTACAAAAAGCACGGTGATCTCCAGGATAAAATCATCAATTTCGTCCGCATCACTTATGTGCCGGAGCAGATAATCGACATGTCGAAAAGGGATTGTCTCCAGTCTCTGTTTGTGCCCATCCAGCAAAAATTTCGCATCGGCAGGTTCACGGAGAACCGGGGCTCGGAGCGGGTCTGCAACGATATCTTCATGCTGTGGCTCGAATCGATCAATATCGGAAAGCATCTCACCTATCTGGCGCAGGTTACGAAGGAAAAAGGACAGCTCCCGATATTCTATTCCGCCGGCGCGAAGACCCATGAGGAAACGGCGAACCTGATTCAGAATGAGATTTTCACGTTCGAACCGAACCTCGGCGGTCATATCAAATACGCGGATTTCAAGAACGGCACACGGCATTTTATCGTCGACGCGGGATCCAAATATATGGGAGTCGGGTCGAAGACGCCGCTCGCGGTCAGCAAAATGGTCGCCGGCGCATTAAAGAAATTATACCCCGATTTTGACTTCACCCCACTGAAAGGCCGCGGAGCCATCGGGGAGTAGCGGGATTTAGAAAAAAAATTTCAGGCTCAAACTTTGACTCTTTAAGGAGCTTGTAACTCCTGAATTCGAAATACATGTTGTTCAATATTATCGAGGCGTTCTTCATGATCGGCTCCAGGAGAATGTCCTCGTTGATCTCTTTGTACTGCTCAAGCTCGGTAAGATCGATCTTCTTGGATTCGAACAGGTACCCGGGACTTTTCACGGCAAAGTCGCATATCTTCCCCTTAGTTGCACACAAATTAAGAAATGACTATTAAAAAAACTCGGCATGAGATTTATAATCAAAACTAATAGTATTGATTATTTTTATATTTTTTTACAAAAAAAATCCGACTTGTCGGTTTTTTTATTGTAAATTTATAATAGTCCACCATATTGTAGTATAAATACAATTTTTCAGTCGATTGAATTAATTTACCAGGTACCGAAAATGCACGAGCGCTTCAATAAAATAATCCTTGCATGGAGCTTACTCGGCATAGCCGTTTTTTCCTCATGTGGAAGCGGCCTTGATGTATTATTAGACTCGCCTTTGCAAAAAATGGTTCCCCTTTTCAGTAACGGTTATCAGGCTCTCCTGAACAACAGCCCGGTGATAAACGATTTTAGCGCGAATATGACAAACCCGCATCCGGGTCAGAGCGTGACCCTTACGGTCACGGCGAGCGACGCGGAGGGTGATACGCTCAGTTACGCATATGCGTTTACTGCCGGCTCCGGCACGCTCAGCGCGAGCGGAGCGTCCGCCACCGCCTCTGTTGATACCATGATCGCCAGTACCGTCACGGTCACCGTAACCGACGGGAAAGGCGGCCAGGCCACGAGAACGCTCGATCTCTCGGGATCGAACGAGGCGCCGGCGATCAGCTCGTTCAGCGCAGCAGCGGGAAATATCTTCAACACCGGCTCGGACACCAAGAACCTCGCGGTCGACGCGACTGACGGTGACGGCGATACCCTTACCTATTCGTACAGCGTAGTTTCGGGCTTGGGATCGGCCTCGGGGAGCACGGCTACCGGAACCTTCACGAGCGGTACAATTGCCGGCTATAGTACCGTGCGCGTGACCGTGAGCGATCCTTATGGCGGGGTGGCGACGTCTAACGTGCAGATCAAGGTGTGCGGGTGGCGGCAGCTTGCATCTTTAGGCGACCCGCCCCCGACAGCGCGCGATAGTCACAGCGCTATCCTCGACGGCTCCGGCAACATGATTATCTTTGGTGGTGTGTTTGGAAGCGGCGAGGATTATAAAGATGACGTTCGGAGATATAACATAGCCAGCCAAACCTGGACGAATATCACTCCCCTATCGGGGCCAACCCCGGCTGCGCGAAAATGGCACAGGGCAGTATACGATAGCGCCGGGAATAATATGTATATAACCGCCGGTTTTAACGGAACGTTCAGGAATGATACATGGGCCTTTAACTTGACAACCGGAACCTGGAATGGGCTACTGCCGTCCTCAAGTCCGCCGGGCCGCATATTGTTCAGCGCGATCAATGACGGCGGTGGGGACATGATCATCTATGGCGGCTATCAAAGCGACACATGGCGCTATACGATCGCGACCAACGCCTGGACTCAGGTTTTCCCTCCCTCAGGCCCCGGAGAGGTTACCGGCCACAGCACGATCTTTGACGGAGTGAACATGATCATATTCGGCGGCCAGGACAGCGTCCATATCTTTAGAAACGAAATATGGCGATACACTATTGCGACTGAGCAATGGATGCAGCTCACTACGCCTGATCCCCCTCCGGCGGGCCCGGCTGCGCGCTGGGGAAATTCTGCGGTGTACGACGGTGTCGGCAAAATGATCATTTATGGCGGTAATTTTTCTGGCGGGTATAGTAATGATGTGTGGGCTTATGATATAGCCGGCCAGACCTGGGAGGACTATGCTTCAGTGAATGGCCCTGCCGGCCGTTATTATCATAGCGCGATTTATTACAGCGGAAGTATGATCATATATGGCGGTGCATTGAGCGGATTGGACGGTGGGACCGACTTGGTAGTATGGGAATACATACTGCCGTGAGGAAAACGGCTCTGTCGTCAGCCAGGATTTTTAAACTAAAAATTTCGTCATGAGAGATGCAAAAGAGGTTGAATACGAAATTCCATGAGAAAGCTGATTATAGCATGCTTGCCGCTGCTGCTTCTTATCGCCATATCTCTACAAATCCCCCTCCGCGCAGATACAATAAAGCTTGTCGAGGGCTCGATTCTAGTCGGTAAAATAATCAAGGAAGACAAAAAAAGCCTGGAGTTCACCAACGCGTACGGCACGTTTCAGATAAAAAAAATCCACATCGTCGATATCTATAAAACAAACGATTATACCGAGGACATCGAAATCCTGAAAAAAATGGACCGGGACGTCAATGCCGCGGAAATAAAAAAGAACGTGGAGGCAGGCCAGGTAAAAAAAGAAATACGGGAGAAGATGTGGGTAAACGGAAGGATCAGCGTTTCCGGGTCATTCAATTATGTTTTCGGGAGGGTCGGGGGTAAGCTTCCCTATGGATATTCAGGCCACCTGGCCCTGGACCAGGGTCTTGATATGGCCCTGGGCAGGCGCCATCCCCTGATGCCGGGGCTGCGGTTCGAAGGGGGATACCTTAATTTTCACCGGGGATCATACGCGGTTTCGGGCTTTAACGCCGGCGGCGGCCTGATGTGGGCGGTTCCGTCGATGAAAAACCGGGGAGGCTGTTTTGTATTCGCGATGATGCCCGGCGCGTCGCTCCTCGATATTACAAACAGCGAGAGCGGCGGCCGTGCAAAATCATACACCTTCACGGCGCAGGCGATAGCGGGATATCAGGTATCCTTTGGGGTCTTTTCAATGTTTTTTCACGCCCGGTACACGTATATATACGACAGGAATGTGCTCTTCAACACCATTGGCGCTGAGGCCGGGTTCGGCTTTAACGCATGGTAGGAGGCGGGGTTGCTGCCCGAAGGCGGGGATGCGCATCCCCGCCTTCGGGCAGCAACCGATGTTATTTCATTATGGTTCTGCCGGTAATTTTGCCCTTCGGTATCCGGACGTCCCCGATAAGGGACTTAAGGATAATATAATCCTTCGTCTCTGCCGTAATAACGCCGACGAAAACGTTCCCGTCACTGGTTTGTATCTTTATTTTGACTTCCTGAGGCGACCCGGCCTCCGGTTTAGGCCTGATCGCAGCCGTCATCTTTTTAAAGGAGCGCATCACCCTATTCCCCAATGATTCTATTTTGTCAGCAATGAGCACAGGATAGCGGCGTTCGAATGCCGCCATCTCTTTTCCGAGGTTCCTGTTTCTCTCCTGCGTATCATCATCAATGTTGCGTATCCTTGACTCTTCAACAAGCATCCGGTCGAACACTGTGTCTTTTAGTACACGGTTATTGCCCATCGCCAGATTTTTTACTTTCTCGCCGTTGTTCGCTAAAGCGCCCGAAATATAGATTCGCCTGTTGGCGAGCCTGGCGTAGTTCGACCGTTCATTTTCATTGATTATTTTCTGGAATGTATCGATGGCCTTTTCCTTACGGGAGAGATTTTCGAGGCAGCGTCCCTTTAAATAGAGGATCCGCGGCTTGTCCGCAGGGGGAGCGGTTTTCTCTATTTTGTTTATTACATTCAGCGCCTCCCGGTATGCGAGAAGCCGGACAAGCTTCTCGCTCTTGCCGGTGGAATCACGCTCGTATTTTAGAATACGGTCGAGCTCGGACTTGAATCCCTCGATATACCGGAGCAGGATGAGCGCGGTATTTGACGCCGGCTTGTCGCCGTAATCGTTAATAACAGTCATTAATTCCTTCTTTGCGGTTTTGTAATTCCCCAGTATGGCATGGCAGAATCCCCTGTGGAGATGGATGCCGGCTCTCTTCGACCGGTCGCGCTTTTCTTCCCGGAGGGCCTTCTCATATATATCCAGGGCCCTTGCAAAGTAATTGTTCCTTTCGTAATAATAGGCTATCTCAAGGAAAACATTGGATTTGTCGTCCCGTATATCCTGTATGGGGCCTTTCCGGATTATCGAGCGGAACAGGTTGATTACGGCCAGCGACGGCTTTGAAAGATATTCATACCTCTCCATGGAAACTTTCTTGGCGGCGGTCATATCCGCCAGTATCGAATTGACCCGCAGCTCGACGACATCGGCGTCGTCCTGCGTTATCCTGTTTTCATATATCTTCTTATAGACGCGGTATTTCATCAGCAGGCCGATATGGTCGAGGCTGTTGTCCTCTCTGCTGGTTTTTTGCAAGCAGATGCGCAGCTCCCTGATGCGTATCTGCCGGTTGATATCATTTATCAAAAACATTATTCCCACGACGCCGACGGCGACTGCGGCGAACAACAGTTCGGTTCTATACGATCTTGCCTGCATAATGCGGAATCACTTGACCTCGATCAGAAATATGGTGGCGTCATCCTTCAGCTCTTCGGTTTCAATATGGGCCGTGAGATCGTCAATGATGGTCTGGACGATTGTTTTCCCCGGGGCCATGTAAGATTTCCTGATTGAGGCTTGCAGGCCTTCAATGCCGAACTGATCCCCTTTGTGATTCATCGGCTCGATAATCCCATCGGTAAACATGATGATTTTATCACCGCTTTCGACGCGCGTCGCGCCGGACTTGTAAAAATCGTTCATCTCTTCAGATATGCCGATCGGTCCGCCGGAAGCGGAGATTTTTGACAGCTTCATTTTTTTCGGCTTGACGATTAATACCTGCTGGTGACCGGCGTTACAGCAGTGGAGCACATTATTCTTATCAATGACCAGGTACACGGCAGTGCAGAAGATGCCCGCCAACATGCCATCCTTGATGAGGAGCTTCAGTATCTCCGTGTTCATATATCTTAATAAGTCTGCGGGATCGGCATGCGCCCTGGCGTCCCGGTTGAAGATCTCTTTAACCACCATGGTGACCAGGGCGGCCGGAACCCCGTGGCCCGACACGTCCACGAGCAGGCAGCCTATCCCTGAATCGCTGAAATTGAAAATGTCGTAATAATCGCCGCTCACCTTGCCGAGCGATTTATGATAAATGGCGTAATTGAACCGCCGGTCGCCGTCCAGAGCGGGGTAGATCAGCTTTTGCACGCCGCCGGCCATATCGAGCTCGTCTTCCATCATCTGATTATAGAATTCCAGAGAGTTGATCTTTTCCCGGATCGAATCCGCCATGCTGTTGAAGGCGTTGCCGAGCTCGCCAATCTCATCGCTGCGCTGCACCTCCGCCCGCGCGTCCAGGTCGCCCCTGCTGATCGCCAGGCTCTTGCCGTGAAGGGATTGGATGGGGCGGATGAACATCCGGTTGAAAATGACGGCGAAGACGACATGGAACAGCGCGATGCAACAGAGTATGACCAGGATGAGGATGTAAAGCTCGTCAAGCCGGTTTTTGAGCTCCTTGACCTCAATCTTGAGGAGCATGATCGAATCGCCCAGGAAGGCGAGCTTATGCGGAATATAAAATGATATGGTGTATGATTTCTCGTCTACGGTCGAATAGAACGGGCGACCGGAATAATCAAGATTTGTTATCGCCGTTATCCCGTTCTTGATATCTGACTTTGAAAGAGTAAAATCGGGCCTCGATTGGTAAAGCAGGGTCCCGGTTTCATTGAAAATGATGAAATTGGCGGTTTTATCCTTGTTCAATATTTTTGTTTTTATGAGTCCCGCTATTTCCCTGACGGCGTTGTCCCTGTCTTTCAACGGAAGGATCCCGCCCTTTCCCATATCTGCGGATAATTTTTTGATCGAGGATACTAAATCCTCGGTGAGCTCTTTCACATGGTACTTGCTGTTTTCGGTTATGAGATCTATCTGGTTTTCGTAAACCATCATCGTAAAAAAAGACATGTTTACGACGGCCAGAAACAGATAGAGCAATAAAACCTTGACGTTTATCGATTTTAATCCCAGCTTCATAGAATAGTGTTCGCTAATGATAAATTCATACGGGCATGAAAATTTGTAAATGTGCATTTTCATGTTAAAAAAAAGTTGATAAAAGGTAAAGCGTTTTTTTGACGAGCATGCTTCTTTGTCGGTGACTGATTTCAGCGTTCCATCAGGGTCTCGTTAATCAGAACATTGACATCCCCGGTTACGGCTGAACCGGTCACGACGTCTCCCAGTCGAAGGACTGGTGTCAGAGTGTAATTTTTAATTTTATCTTGACTATTTATCAAATATCTGACAATATATAAATATTGAAGATCATATTATTTTTTTATTGTTGTGCTTGCATCTCCATATATCCGCATCGGGGGCGCCCGATATCTCGAACGTTAAATCTTATTCAACAAAAGGCGTCTTTCTTACTTCATCGTTATGAAATATATTTTGTATAAATCTGCACCGGTTGCTTTCCTTCTCTTATGCACGTATTACAACGCTTTAGCGTCCGAGCCGATACCGTTGGATGACTCCCTGTCCGTTGAAAATATAAGCAATAATATCGATTATATAGAAGACGCGAAGAAAAAATTAAGCCTGGAGGATGTTGTAAACAATCGGTCGCTTAAATGGACGAGGTCAAGTAAAAATTATATCAATTTCGGATATACAAAATCCCAGTACTGGTTCCGCTTTACCGTAAACAACCTGACAAAAAAGATAATACCATGGCTCCTTGAAATCGATTATCCGTCTATAGATCTGATCGAGTTGAATATCCCCGATAAGCAGGGCCATTTTCTCCTTAAAAAGACCGGTTCTACCATGCCGTTCAGCAGCAGGGAAGTTAAAGACATAACCTATATCTTCAAAATTAAGCAGAAGCCGGGGATCATGTCCTGCTTTATCCGCATCGACTCCCTTAATTCCATAAATTTCAAATTAAACATGCTGTCCTTTGATTCTTATGTTGAACGGCTGCACTATGATTTACCGATCCACTGGGCGTATTTCGGTCTGATGTTTATCATGGCTCTCTACAATCTTTTCATTTTCATTTTAACAAGAGACCGCGTATACTTATTTTTTGCATGCTTCGTGGCTCTCTTTTTGCTATTTGAATTCAATTTTAACGGCTTCGCCATACAGTACCTCTGGCCCAATGCAACCTGGTGGCCGCGCCATGCCAACGCATTTTTTATTTGTTTAATAATCTTATTCCTCGATGTCTTTCTCACTGAATTTGTCGGGTTTAAGGAGCGTTTCCCCCGATTATACTTACCGGTACTATACGCGGTCATTTTTGTTCCATCGCTGTTTGCAATGATAACATTGTTTGTAAATATTCAGGCGGGTTTATTCTTGATGTATGTTTTAATATTAATCAATGTTGTGCAGCTGACAATAATCGCCGTTTACATGGCATTTATCCAAAAGCCGCCTTCACGGCAGGCCCGTATCGGGATAGCGGCATTTTTCATGTTTTCGATCGGGATACCGATTCTATCCTTTACAATGCTGGGTTTTCTGCCTTCCAATTTTTTCACCAGGTGGGCGATGCAATTCGGCTCCTCCATCCTCGTTGTGCTCTTCTCGCTCGGGATAACGGACAAAATAAACGTAATGAAATCCGATATTCAAAAAGCGGAACGGAAATATCGGCATCTTGTTGAAAGCACCCGCGATATAATATTCACCCTTGACGATGCCAACAATATCCTGAGCATGAATCGAGCGGTAAAAGAACATCTGGGCTTTAATGTTGAAGAACTCGTGAATACAAATTTTGTTGATTTGATTCAGAAACCGTGGGGCAAAGCCATCAACATCCAGCGGCAGATGGTGCTGGAGTATATTTCCGATCTAAGAAAAAAAAAGATGGACGGCGTTCAATTCCGCGCAATGATGAAAGAAAAGTACAGCCATGAGCCGAAAGAGCTTTCGGTAAATCTTGAATATACGGGAGACAAAGATGTTGAATATACAATTCTCGGCAAGGCTTCACAGATTATTGATGATACTTTGACTCAATTCCTGGTATCCGAACGCTACACCTACAACCTCAATAATTATCTCGGCAATGCTGATCTTATAAGCCAGAGACTCGTGCGAAACCTGGACCCATTTACCGATCCGACGACGATATCAATGATCAGGGCGGGGCTTTTCGAAGCAATAATCAATGCCATCGAGCATGGGAACCTGCATCTCACCTTTGAAGAGAAGACCGAATCGCTACATAATGGATCTTACTTTGAACTCGTGAAGGAACGTCAGATGGATTCGACCTTAAATGAAAAAAAGGTTCATATCGATTATTCATTGAATCGGGAGCGCGTCGTGTACAAGATATCCGACGAAGGAGAAGGCTATAATTACTCATTAATGGGCAATGTCAGTCCTTATGATTATAGGGATATTAGTCTTGAGCACGGTCGCGGCCTTTACATTATAAAAGGAACTTTTGACGTGGTGAAATATAATAAAAAAGGAAATCAGATTTTACTCGTGAAGTATTTCAAAAATTCGTAAGAGATTCGTAAAACTCGACGCCATTCTTTCATTCTTTATCCCCCGATTACCTCGTATCTAAAAAAGGACGTTTTTTCCCATGCCGCTGAGCCGGTTTCGGCATTGAAGCTAGTCCGCGAGTCACCCAACGATGTGTCTTAGCTTAAGTTTAATTAATATATATATTAATTTGAATTTTGAGCATAATTTAGAAAAATTGTATAAAAAACCGGCTGGATGGTCTTTTTTCTTTTGACTCTTCCTCTGCACTCCTTAAATTATACATTAGCCAGCAAGTATAATGCTGGATGGGATCGGTAGAAAATCCGTAGGGCCGCACTGGGCGTGCCGGAGATTTGAGAATAATTTGTGAGATTATCAAATAAAGGAGGATACCATGAAGCTAAAAAATATTGGCATAGCAAAAAAGCTTTTTATTGGATTTGGGATCATTCTGATATTGAACATAATTGTCATAATATGGTCAATAATTCAGATGAACATCAGTAATATCGAGATTTCAAAAAATCAAATTAAGCAAAATCTGAAGGATACATTAATCGGGAGGGAGATAGATCATCTGGATTGGGTATCACGAGTAAGCAATGGCTTATTAATTGGGAAAGCGGAAGCGATCAATGTTGAGACTGACGGCCATAAATGCAAGTTCGGCCAGTGGTATTACAGCGAAAATCGTACAATGGCTGAGAAGGATATGCAGGGGCTTAAAGCTGAGTTTCAAATGATTGAGGGACCCCATCTAAGCCTGCACCAAGAGGTCGTTAGCCTTAAAGAATCGTTACAACGGGGCGGCGAACAAGGTAGAATGAAAGCTCACCTTATATACAGTGACAAAATATTGATCAATTTAAAAGAAATAAGGCAGCGCCTCACTAAAGCAAACGATATTATAAGAAATGATGTGCTAAATAGCGAAAAGAGCATAGCCGACAGCATCATGTGGGGGAAAATTCTTATAGTATGTCTTGGTTTTATGTCGCTGATTATCGGAGTTACCATTGCCCTATTGATATCGAGAAGCATTGTAAAGCCGATCCGATTGTCACTGGGTTTTGCAAGCAAAATAGCAGAAGGTGATTTTACTGAAAGAATAGAATTGTCACAAAAAGATGAACTTGGTCTTTTGGTCTCTGCCTTGAATACTTCAGCGGATAAGCTCGAGTCTCTCATATCCGATATAATAATTGGTACGCAGAGCCTATCCGAGGCGGTGCAGGAGATAGCGAGCGGAAACGAGAATCTGTCCCAGCGCACGACCGAGGAAGCCTCCGCCATTGAAGAGATTGCTTCAACAATCGAGGAGGCCACGGCAACGATCAGGCAGAATTCGGCTAATTCTCAGGACGCAAAAAAGAGCTCTGAAGAAGTAATAAACGTAACGCAGGAGGCGAAACGCACTTCATTCAAGGCAATTGAGATTGCCGAAAACGGCGGGAAGGTTGTGGAAAAGGCCGTTGATTCCATCAATGAGGTCAATAAGTCGAGCAATAAAATCAGCAATATTCTGAAAGTTATCAATGAGATAGCATTTCAGACGAACCTGCTCGCCCTGAATGCCGCGGTCGAGGCCGCGCGTGCCGGCGAGCAGGGCCGGGGGTTTGCGGTTGTCGCCGGCGAGGTGCGAAATCTTGCCCAGCGATCGGCTTCCGCGGCGAACGAGATCAGTGATATGATCAAGGAGTCGATCGAGAAGGTTGAAAATGGAACGAAGCTGGTCAACAAAAGCGGAGATTCGCTGATCGAAATTATTGAGGCGTCAAAAGCGAGCGGAGAAGCGCTTGAAAAAGTAATTAAAGCCATAGACCAGGTATCCCGACTCATTGCTGAAATCGCCTTAGCCGGGGAAGAACAGAGAAAGGGGATGGAGCAGATAAACACTGCCGTCATGGAAATGGATAGCTTGACGCAGCAGAACGCCTCGCTGGTTGAGGAGACGGCGTCGGCGAGCGAGGAGATGGCGAACCAATCTCAGTATCTTATTTCAATGATTAAAAAGTTTAAGATACGGGATGATACTCAGAATGAATCGAATGAATCGTATGAAAAAAGCCACAAAAAATTCCATTTTCACGCGGACGTGAAGGAGCTCCAGAAGAAGAAAAAGGCCAACGGCAACGGGAGGAAAAAACAGGCGGCCGCGGCAGCGCCTGACGCAAAAAGAGAGGATATCATGAATGTCCCAACACCGGAGGGGTTTGATGAGTTTTAGAAGGCCAAACGAAATGCGGTGATGCAAATGAATGTTGATATAGAGAGCGTATTTTTAAACGAAGCGCAGGAAATTCTATCAGACGTTGAAAGCGACCTGGTGCTTCTTGAGCAGGGAGTCGATGCCGACCTCCTCAACCGCATTTTTCGTTACGCGCACACGCTGAAGGGGAGCTCGGCGATCGCCGGGTTTATGGATGTGAGCGAATTTATGCACGGCCTTGAGAGCGTGCTGAATCAGCTCCGTTCCGGCACGCTTCAAGTCGACGGCCGTTTGACCGACATGCTTCTGGGGAGTTTTGACCAGGTGAAGCTCATGCTGTTCGGCGGCACGGATGATTCCGGCGGCGATGCAAAAAAGCGGTATTATGTCGATGGGCTGAAGGAATATATCGTCACAGAAGCGGAGAAGCCCGGAGAAAAACCGGAAGAGGAACCGGAAGGGGAGATGAAGGATATTGGGTACCGGTATTACCGCGTACGGGCGCGATTCAGGGAGGACATCTTCGAAAGGGGTATTGATCCGCTTTCGATCATGGATGATTTCGTCTCTTTGGGCAGCGTGGTGGAGATGGAGGTCGATGATGCGAAGCTGCCGGGACTTGCTGACCTTGACCCTGAGAAATGCTATATCGGATGGGATGTAACCCTCAAGACTAAATCTCCACGGGAGAAGATTGACGGGGTCTTCTTATTCGTAAAGGACGATAACGAGATCATACTGGAAGACGTGAGCTCCCGATACATCGGCGGGAATGATGAAGAGAAACAGGTTGAGGACAAAAAGATCGGCGAGATACTGGTACTCAAGGGAATAATAACGAGGAAGGATCTTGAGGAAGTTTTAGCACTGCAAGACATTAAGAACCGGAAGATCGGGGACGTTATTGTCGAGAAAGGGTATGCCACGGAAAAGGAGATACACTATGCCCTGAGAGAGCAGGAGCGGATCCGGACAAGGATAGAGACTGAAACGGTACGGGTTGATACGAAGAAGCTCGACGGTCTGCTGAATCTCCTCGGCGAGATCGTGATCGGCCAGTCGGCGATTGTTCGAATCGCCGATCAGCTGCCCGAGGAACAGGGGTACGTGCTTAAGAACGCGCTCTATGCTCTCGACCGGACCACGCGGCAATTTCAGGATCAGATCATGTCGATCCGGATGATTCCGATCGGACCGACGTTCAGCCAGTTCAGGAGATTCGTTCGGGACACGGCGCGAAACCTCGGCAAAGAGATAAAGTTCGAGATATTCGGCGAGGAAACCGAGCTGGATAAGACGGTTATTGAGAAGATCAGCGATCCGCTGAAGCATATGATACGTAATGCGGTGGATCACGGAATTGAGGACGCTGCGGAACGCGAGCGCACGGGGAAGGAGCGCGAGGGCCATATACGATTGAACGCGTACCATCAGGAGGGGAACGTCTTTATAGAGATCTCTGACGACGGGAGGGGGATTGAGAGGGATAAGATACGCGACAAGGCGGTTTCCCGTGGCCTTTTGAAACCGGGCGAGGAGACAGCGGATGACCGGCTCTTTTCCTTTCTATTCATCCCCGGATTTACCACCGCTGATGAGGCATGCGATTTGTCAGGCCGCGGGGTCGGGATGGACGTAGTGAAGACGAATATCGAGGCTTTGCGGGGCAGTGTTGAAATAGAAACGGTACCGGATAGAGGAACGACCTTTCGCCTCAAGCTGCCGCTCACCCTTGCGATCATCGAGGGAATGCTGGTCCGTTCCGGGAAGAATGTTTACATCATTCCCCTGCTTTCGATTGTTGAATGCCTGCAGCCGAAGAAAGAAGATATTGAAACCATTGAAGGCAAAGGGGAGCTTGTGCGGGTGAGGGACAGCTATATTTCCCTGGTGCGGCTGTCCGATTTATTCGGGATAAGGGCCGAGTGCACAAACCCCTGGGAATCGCTTGTGGTTATTGTCGAGTCGGTCGGGGGGATGGCGGGGATCATGGTTGATGAACTGATGGGCCAGCAGCAGATTGTGATTAAAAGCCTGAGCGGTCATATTTCGGATACGCGCGCAATATCCGGGGCTGCAATACTCGGTGACGGCAGGGTGGCGCTGATACTGGACATACACGGTCTTATCGGCGAGATGGCAAAGAAGAGGTGGATCGATGAAAATAATTAAATTTCCCAGGGATTTTGGGATTAAAAAGGCCGGGAAATTTTACAATGCGGCGATAAAGGTGATGGATAAGGGGCCGAACTGCGTGCTCGATTTTTCGCAGGTGCGGCATATCGACCTTTCCGCAGCGCAGGTGGTCCTGGCGCTTGAGCGCGAATGCGAGCGTAAAGGCGGGAGGTTGGAGCTCAGGAACACGGATGAATCCGCCGCCCGGCTGCTGAGGCTTGCAGGTTTAAAGCGGTGCCCATAGTTATATATTGAGGCGCGTATGAAGCATATCATGATAATAGACGATTCGCCGACCATTCGAATGAGCGTTGAATATGCATTGAGCGGGCTCGGATTTTCCATGCACCATGCCGAAAACGGATCCGACGGGCTTGAGGAGGTGAAGAATATTAAAGGCACGGGAGTGGATGTGGCACTGTGTATTGTTGATATTAACATGCCGGTAATGGACGGCATAACGTTTATCGGCGAATTCCGGAAAACGGACAGGTTTACACCGGTGCTGGTTTTGACGACCGAGGCTGAGGAACTGAAGATAAAAGAGGGCAGGGTGGCCGGCGCTTCAGGATGGATTCTTAAGCCGTTCAGGAAACAGGATATGCTGAATGTGGTTCAAAAATTGATCAGATGCTGAGGAGGTCATTATGAATACGACTGCTGTACATAAAAGCAGTAATAAGAAGGAGGGAGCCGTGCAGGAGGTTAAACAATATGTGACCTTCATGATCGCGAATGAGAGCTACGGCATACCCGTGCTGAAGGTCCAGGAAATTATCGGAATGACCGAGATCGTGCATGTCCCGAACAGCCCCGATTTCATCAAAGGGGTGATTAATCTCCGCGGGTCGGTTGTGTCGGTGGTGGACATGCGGAAGCGATTTCACATGGATGAACGAGAATACGACATGTTTACGGTCATAATAATCGTTGAGATAAAGGACATGCCGGTGGGCATGATCGTGGATTCCGTTTCGGACGTCGTGGATATATCGGAGACCGATATTCAGAATACGCCGCATCTAACCGCTAAGATCGATACGGATTTTATTGCGGGGATAGGGCAGATCAATGATAAGCTGGTCATCATTCTCGATATTGAGCGAATATTTTCCGCTGAGGAAATTAAGAGAATTGAGAAGGAAGAAGCCGTGTAATTTACCCGACTTAGGTGAATTTATATCTTGACGGAAACATGCCGCCTCATTATATTTTCCCACCACCTTCGGTGAGATTGCCTATCAGCTCCTGAACCAGACCCTGGCATATATCACGATTAACAAGCTATAGGCAAGTGATGAATGCTGAGACTGTCTGATAACCCTCCTCCGGGGGGGATTGGGGGGCTTTTCAGACAGCTTCAATCATACCCCATCTGCAATTTTTTAATCCTTTTACTGATGCTCGTGGAGAATTCCTCATATGGATCTTACCGGTATCACCATAAATAACCAGTATGCATTAATCAAAAAGATAGCTGAGGGAAGGACGAGCTCCCTCTATCTTACCGATTGCACCGGTAAAAAAGCCGAACCGGTAGTGATCAAAATTTTCAAGGATGACAGCACATCAAAGAAAGCAGAAGACATAATAAGATTTAAAAAAGAATTAAATATCATATCAAAATTGGAGCATCCGAACATTATCAGAATATATGATACGGGCGAGATATTTGAACTCCAGTATATCGCCATGGAGTATATTCAGGGAGCGAGCCTCTCCGGGATTCTTAAAAATACCAGCCTGTCTGTTGAGTTGATCATAGATGTAATTATCCAGACCTGCGAAGCTTTGGATTGCCTTCATCAGAACGGCATTGTGCACAGGGACTTGAAGCCCGGGAATTTGATTATGTATGAAGGAGTTGAAGCCGCCGGCACAAGAATAAAACTCACCGACAGCGGTAGTATGTGCATAAAGAATTTCGGCGAGCCGATTAAATCAGAAGATATTACGGATATACTGGGATACTTATCCCCGGAGCAGAGCGGCATACGGAAGAGGCCGGTAGATGAGCGAAGCGATCTGTACTCGCTCGGCGTCTTATTCTATCAATTATTAACGGGCAGACTGCCGTTCACCGGCGATGATCTGTTTTCACTATTACATCACTATTCGGCCAGACTGCCCGAATATCCGAGCAGGTTCAGTCCTGCCCTACCTCCCCTATTAGACCGCATGGTTTTAAAACTCCTGGACAAGGAGCCTGAGAACAGATACCAGAGCGCCCGGGGGTTGCTCTTTGATTTAGAGAGATACCAATGCGGAGACCGGGAATTCATACTGGGCTTGAATGACACCTCGATAAGACTGAGCTACCGGACAAGGTTCACAGGCAGACATAAAGAATTAGATAAACTGAAACGGATATTTGACCGGACAAGGAATGGTCACGGAGGACTCTGTTTAATAAGAGGAGAGGCGGGAATAGGAAAGACGAGATTAATCGAGGAATTGCACTATTATATCCGCTCAAAGGATACAATAGTTATTCATGCAAAATGCTTTTCCGAAGAGAATAAAGAGCCGTACCGGCTGTTAAAGGACGCATTGGATGAGTATCTGAAAATTTTCAGGTCTTATCCGGATAAAAGAAAGAAGGAGATCAGAAACAGCATCCGTGCGGCGGTCGGCGTGCTCGGTGAGGCCATTCTGAAGTTAAATCCCCGGATGAAGGAGATTCTGGAGCGGTGTCCTTCGATGGTGCCGCTCGAGCCTGAAAGGGAAAACGCCCGGTTCCTGGTGGTTGCCAGCCAGTTTTTTATCAGCCTCAGTTGTATCGAGAATGGGCTGGTATTATCGATAGACGATTTACAGTGGTGCGATGAAGGAACTCTCGAATTGTTAGCCCGGATCGTCAACGACGCTTCACAATCGCCGTTTTTGGTGATCGGCACCTTCCGGCATGACGAAATAGCGGGGAGTCAGGGGTTGATAAAATTCGTCCGGGATGCTGAAAATACGGGGAAGGTGCTTGCCGGGATAACTATTGAGCATCTTGGCGGCTCGGCGATGAATACGTTCGTTTCCGGATTATTATATGATAACGAAATAAATATAAAAGAGATATCCGACTTCATTCATCAGAAGAGCAAGGGGAACCCGTTTTTTGCGATTGAGATATTGAAACAGTTGGTGGAAGAGAAGGCGCTCTATTACCGGGATAATAAATGGGACATAGATCATACGATCCTTTGGCATGCGGTTATACCGGCAAGTATAATCGACATTTTAATCAAACGAATTTCAAATCTGAGCCCGGAAGAAGCGACGGTTTTATCATACGCGGCGGTAGCGGGCAAGAGTTTTGAATTCGAATTGCTCTTTCGTCTTTTGGGTACATTCGACAAGAAAGAGCTGGTAAGGATTATTGATGCTTGCATTCAATTGCAGCTAATAGATAAGGATATACATGCGATCGGCAGGTTATCCTTTGTGCATGACCGGATACAAGAGGCCTTTTACGGTAATATCGATTTTGATGCACGAAGAGACATGCACGCGAGAATAGCTGAAACCCTGGAGGATATGTACGCAGACAATAAGAAGGAAGTTCTTTTTGAGCTGGCGCACCATTATATTGAAAGCGGGAACAAGGATAAATCACTGGAGTACGCCTATCCGGCGTCATTTAAGGCTGCGGATAATTTCGCCAATGAGGATGCGCTTAAATATTTCAACATTGCCATTGAGCTGCTCAATGAGAAGATTTCAAGCGGTTACGGCTCTGCGCATCCGTTATGGATGAAGTCAAAAGAGGGGATGGCGCGGGTGTATCTGAGAATCGGTAGATACGACGAGGCCATTGATATTTTCAATGAATTGCTTCCTTTTGAGGATATCGATATCAACCGGGCCCATATTCTCCGCGACCTATCGTCTGCATACCATAAAAAGGGAGACTGGGCCAACAGCGAGAAATACGCGAAGATCGGCATAGAGATGCTGGGGGGAACGCTGCCGATTAAAAGAGGAGCGGTTATAGTATCGTTGATCAAAGAATTATTGGTTCACTGCGTGCATCTCCTGTTGCCGGGGATTTTCGTCACCAAACGTCAGAGTCCAAAGGCCGGGAGGAAGATGGCGCAGAGAATGTTTTACGAATCGTTGATTTTTACGTATGTATTAAGCGAACGTTTGAAATATGTCAGGGCTGTTTTTAGGGTACTTAATCAAGCTGAGAGATACTTCGGGGAAGGGCAACCTTATGCAAGAGCTCTCAATGCGTATGGAAGTCTGCTGATGGCGCTCACCAGATTCAAAGACGCATTGAAGTGTTATTATAAATCCCTTACGATAGCAACCGAGATAAACGACCAGCATAGCATCGGGCGCAGCTACCAGCTTATCGGTCTCTGCCATGAATGGCAGGGGGAATACGGCCCGGCGATTGAAAATTACCATAAGGCGATTAACGTATACACCATGATAGGCGACAGCAATGAAATAGGGATCACCCTGAACGGATTGAGCAACATTTATTTCTTTCTCGCCGAGTTTGATAAATTAAAAACGACGAGTGAGAAGTTTCTTGCGATCGCGTATAAATCCATGGATAACTATCAAATATGCAACGCTTTGATTTGCAAAACATTATACTATTTAGGAACCGGCAAACTGAATGAGGCGGAGGTTAATGGGTTAGAGGCTTATAATCTTAGTTATACCAACAAGATTTGGATGCCTCACTGCATTGTAAATGTTGTCTTAGGAATGATATATCACTACGCCGGTAATGTTGAAAAGTCAATTGAACACCTCAAGAAAGCAAAAAGGCTATACAAAAAATATAAATTTTTGAAATATTATGCTGTGTATCTCTATCCTTATATTGCGGATGTCTCTATCGCCGAGTTTTTACAAAAAAAGGAAATTACGAATAAGCAGAGAAATTTATTTTTAAAAAAAATTGAGAAATACTGCAGATTGTCTTTAAGAATGACAAGGAGATTGATATCTTATCACTCTTTATCCTTAACAGTTAATGCAAAATATTGCGCATTGATTAAGAAAAATAAAAAGGCAAAGAAGTTCTTCCTGCAAGCTATAGGCCTGTGTACAAAGCTTGGCTTGAAAATTGAATTAGCAATAAATTTGTATGAGTACGGTCAGTTTTTGCTGCAAATCAACGATAACGGTGAATCGCAAAAAATTTTCGGATCTGCATACCGGGTCTTCGAGCAGATCGGCTCAAGTTTATATTTGGAACGAATGCGCGGCACGCTGGGGATCAGGGATGAAACAGAAGATGCGACTTCGATACAGAGGTTTATCTACAACAAGAGGCTTTTGTCGATAGACAGATTAAGCGTTCAAATAAACCAGATTATGGATTTAGACGAACTTTTCCATGCGGTCATTTCAAATGCGGTAGAAATTGCCGGCGCGCAAAAGGGATATCTTTTTATTGCAAATGACAGCAATGAGATCGAGTTAAAGGCGTCTATAAACCCCCAGGAATCTGAAGAACATTCGTACTCAGCAGAAATTATTGAGAATGTATTCAGGAATGATCGTGAAATCATTACAGCATTTTCGCTATCCAATAAAAAAACATTCGATCCAGGCCTTGGATCCTCAGGCATAAGATCGATTCTCGCTGTTCCGCTGAAGGATAAGGATAAGGTTTTCGGCGTCTGTTATCTGGAAAATTCTTTATCGAACAGGCAATTTACCGAGGAGGATGTAAATCTGGTTGCAGCATTTATTTCCAGGGTCTCCGCATCCATTAATTACGCTTATTTATACCGCCAAACAAAGATTAATAAAAATGATGAGCAATGGATCATAACGCCTTCTATAGAAAAGAAGATGAACTCAGCCCTGTCCTACTTAAAA
>MIBJ01000032.1:0-18390 GCA_001829495.1 Spirochaetes bacterium RBG_16_49_21
GGGGATATCTGCCAGGTCTTCAAACACTTTGTCGGCAAAAAAGACGTTATATTTTTTTTCCATGCGCTCTCAACTTGTTCCGCATTTCTTCGAGGGTCAATGTTTTGCCGGAGCTGAACTGCCGCTCGCGCTCTTTCAGGAGCTTTTGCCCCTCCGGAGAATCGATCCATTGCTCGAAAAGGAGATGATCCACGAGCTCCTCTTTCTTTTTTTTGGGAAGCTGGTTGATGAGCGAGAGCACCTGTTCGTCGGTAAGGGTTATGTTAAGCATGAGATTTCCTGCCCATTGTCCTATTTCAATTCTTAGAATAAACTATATAATATAACATTAAAAGTAAAGAAGAATTTTTGAAGATAGAGGCGGAGTTCGACGATTGGCCGATCAACGCTTTCATCAGCGAGTAAATTCGCCAGGCTAAACCGTTATCGGATAAATCACGTCGGCTTTCAGCGCCTTTGCGGCGAAATGGAACGCGGCCTGAATAGATTCACGCGTCAACTGGGGATACGATTCGAGAATCTGTTCAATCGACTCACCGTAGGATAGTTTTTCCAGGATGATTTCAACGGTAATGCGGGTGCCTGCGATAACCGGTTTGCCCATCATGATATTCGGGTCGGAGATAATTGTTTGAGGGTTCATTAACTGGCAGGAGGCCATGGTTACGGTTCGTGAATCAGGTAACGAGTAATGAATTAATCTGCAGACTCGTCCCTCGTCACCCGAAACCCGGCCCCTAAGCCACAAAATCAGATCGGAGTTGACAAAAAATCGGTTTCGGGTAACATATTACTCCAGTTAGGGACCTCCCAATATCCTGAGAAGAAAAAAGCGGTGAATAGCCCAGGTGACGGTTACCGGTTGTATTAGAGCCTATTACGCCTTCAGCGACCTATCGGAGAGCGAGTGAAAATGTAAACATTTATGAAACCAAAACGATACCTCGATACCTCAATACCAAGCGCATATTATGATACTTCAAAACCGATACGTCAATTGATGACGCAGAACTGGTTTTTGAACGAGGCTCAGAATTATGATTTATATATGTCAGTCATTGCTGTTGAAGAAATAGACGCCATGTTAAATCTGGAAAAGAAAGAAAATATTAAGAATCTTATGGTTGAAAATGATACAAAAATACTAGACTTAAATGAGAAAGCTGAAAAACTCTCGAAAGAATATATGAGTCAAGGAGCAATACCGGAATCCGAGCCTGAAGACGCCATGCACGTAGCAATAGCAACGGTAAATGAGATTGAATTGCTGGCATCATGGAATTTCAAACATATTGTAAGCATAAATCCAATAAAAAAAATACATGAAATAAATCGGGAGCATGATTACATTGTAATCGAGATAGGATCGCTGGAAATATACGGGGGCGCAAAATATGGGAACTTATAAAAATGATTATTCAAAAAGCGAAGATGAAACACTGTGGGAACTGCACGAAATTCGCCATAAATTGCATAAAAAATTTCAAAAGAAAACGATGGATGAAATAAATAAAGAAGCTACGAATAAATTTGAGTCATGGAAAAAAGAAAAAATTAGTGCTTCGAAGCAAACTGTTTGAGGGGACGGAGATTTGTCGGTTTATATCTTATAGTTGCCTCCCAATAGCCTGAGAAGAAGTTATGAATATTTTTAAGAACCACAAAGCTTATGGGACGATCATTCATACAATAATCCTTCCACTTATTATATCTGCCTTGTCCTGCAATGGCGAAGGTATAGATATAAAGGAAAAAATCGGCCTTATCCTCGCCTTCAGCAGATCCCCTGCCCCGGTCAGCGTGAGCTGCAGCGGCAACTGCCTGATTTCCTGGAATGCGAATCGGGAAAAAGCGGTGAACAGTTCGGGCGGTGGTTACCGGTTGTATTATAGCAAAAATTCTCATTTTCAGATAAGCGATGCTGATGTGCAGATGATTGATGTGCCCTATGTGTCCGGGTCGACGGCTCCAACATCCAAATCCGTCAATTTCGGCGAGGGGAACTGGTATATCCGCATCGTCGCCTATTCCTCTCTCAACGGCGAATCGGTGAGCGCTCCCTCGGATTGATATATCAATAAATGAGAATACAAAATGAACGAAATATGAAAATATACATGAGAAAATATCCGGTAATCATACTAATTTTTATAAGCCTGCTCATTTTCCTTCTGGCGGTCTCAATCGGGGCTTCACCGGATCTGCTCAAAAAAAAGTTCCGCCCCGTGACCGGGCATGTCAAGGATGAGATCATTGTAAAGTTCAAAAAAAATACGCCATACTCCGCACGGGGAGACAGGATCAGCAGGATGGGTATCCATAAATCGGATATCTCCAGGGATGCGGTACTCATTAAGCTGAGTGAGGGCGAAAATATTGAAGAGGCTGTCAAAGAATATAAAAACGATCCGTCCATAGAATACGCTCAGCCTAACTATATCTATCATGCCTATGAAATAATTCCGAACGATACCAATTTTAGCTCTCTCTGGGGACTGAAAAACACCCATCAGACTATTAGCGAAGGCACATATCCATACAATAATCCTGGAACAGTGGGAATGGATATGGACGCCGTCCTGGCATGGGATCAAATCACGGATTGCAGCTCTGTTATTGTAGCTGTCGTCGACAGCGGAATTAATTACAACCATGTTGATTTGGATACAAATATGTGGGATGGCACTTCATGCAAGGATGCTAGCGGAAATGCCTTGGGAAGCTGCACTCATGGATACAACTACGTATCAAACGATAATAATCCCATGGATCTGTATGGCCACGGCACACATGTGGCAGGCACAATCGGAGCTGTTGGCGATAATGGGGCTGGTACAAGCGGCGTATGTTGGAGCGTTAAGCTCATGGCTGTGCGCGTTCTGGACGAGCTTGGGAGCGGTACTACGTCCGGAGTTATAAGCGGCATCAACTTTGCCGTTCAGAATGGCGCCAAGGTCATAAACATGAGCTTCGGCGGATCTTCGTACGACCAGGCCTTTTACGATGCAGTCAGCAACGCGAGAAGTTACGGCGTCGTAGTTGCCGCAGCAGCAGGAAACGACGGCCTGAATAATGATTCCATTCCTGCATACCCCTGTAATTTCGATCTGGATAATATCATTTGCGTAGCAGCGCTTGATCAGAAGTATCAGAGGGCGACCTTTTCCAATTACGGGCCTAC
Organism: Spirochaetes bacterium RBG_16_49_21; assembly: GCA_001829495.1. Lineage (GTDB taxonomy): Bacteria > Spirochaetota > UBA4802 > UBA4802 > UBA5550 > RBG-16-49-21. The sequence goes on from MIBJ01000032.1 coordinate 3,182, forward strand.
AACCGTTGACGTCGGCGCACCGGGTGCAAACATTATGAGCGAATGGGCAGGTACGCCTTATATCATAAGTGACGATTTTAAAACTGGGACTTCACTCGATCCGGCTTGGATACGGGTCGGAAATTTGGAATGGAATTATAATATTCATTCAGGTTTTGATTGTTTAACAAACCCGGTGAATTTTGATTGGGCCGGTTATAAATATAAAAATTCCATTGATGCAGGTGTTTATAAATCTTTTACTCTATCAGGTTCTGAAGATGCGGTTACTTTGACATTTGCTTCAAAATTTGAACTGGAACCTTACTTTGATTATTTTAGAATATTTTACAGTACCTCTGCTGAGATGATGCCGGGTAATCTGCTCGATTATTGGTTTGGCTTAACGCCGGGCGACTACTTTTATTTATTTCAGTATAACATGCCCATTTGTGTCGGATCCACAACGTGCACCGTTGGCTTTGAATTAGATACTGATAGTTCATATACCTACCGTGGAGTGGCGATAACCTATTTTAATATCGACACATTGACATTGAATAATACGAGCTATAAAATAGTAAGCGGCACCTCCATGGCAACCCCCCATGTGGCAGGCCTGGCAGCCATGCTCTTCGCGTATAACCCCGAGTACACCTATCAGGATGTGGTCAATTCCATTAAATACGGAGGGGAAGACATTTCCGCCCTTGCTGGAATCACGGTCACCGGTAAGGCAGTGAACGCATGGAGATCACTTTATTACATCAACAAGCCGACCGGCGTGACTGCCACCAAATTGTAGGGACAGGTATGGATATGATCCCTGGAATTTTCAATCGATGGGGGGTTTTATTTGTTCTGATTTTTGTCGCCTCATTATGGTCATGCTCCGGCGGTAATGCAGCAGATAGGGGCTTCTTTCACAAGCTCAATAAAAACAAATATGTCGCCGGAGAGTATATCATAAGCCTTGCTGCCAACGCAGGTGAAGATGCTATACAGCAATGTTTCTCTGAGTATGGGCTCATGATCGTCAAGCCCCTCGGCAACAACGCCTTCCTGATCAAACTCACCCACGACCCGGGCTTTGCGGAAATCCAAAAAAAATGCAGCGCATCCGGCGGCAAAATCAAGAGCGTTCAGCCGAATTATATTTACCGAATGCTTAAGGGTACATTTTAAACCAGCCTAGCGCCGCCCCCCATGATTAGGCCGGTTGTCACGGCGAAGACATTGACCAGATTAAGCCCTCAAACCGTCCGCCCTCAGGCGGACACCAATCGGGGTGCATGTCTGAGGCGAGTCCCACGCAGTGGGCGAGCCGAGTTCACCCCGGAGCCCCCGCCGGCGTTTGAGGCGGCGCGCGGGGGGATTCCTAAGGGGGTGTTTCGCGTTAACACCCTCTTAGGAGCGGCTTGACCCTCCGCTTCGACTTCCGCACCGCCGAGTCGTCGATGATCCTGCCGTCCCGGAAAATCACCTTCCGGTCCGAATAATCGGCCACGTCGTGCTCGTGGGTGACCATGATGATCGTGATGCCGGTCTCCCGGTTGAGCCGGGTGAACAGGTCCATGATCTCTTTCGAAGTCTGCGAGTCGAGGTTCCCGGTCGGCTCGTCCGCGAGTATGATGGAAGGATCATTGATCAGGGCGCGCGCTATTGCCACGCGCTGCTGCTCCCCGCCGGAGAGCTTGTTGGGATGGTGCTCTTCCCTGCCTGCCAGGCCCACCCGCGCAAGGAGCTTTCGCGCCCGGTCGGTGAGCGATGTGGCCGAATAGCCGCCCTTATAGAACAACGGAAGCTCCACGTTTTCCAACGCTGTGGTCCGCGAAAGCAAGTTGAAACCCTGAAAAACGAACCCGATCTTCCTGTTCCGTATCTCCGCCTTCTGATCGCCGGTCAGCAGGCTGCCGTCGATCCCCTCGAGTATGTAGGTGCCGGAGGTCGGCGTATCGAGAAAGCCGAGGATGTTCATGAACGTAGACTTCCCGGACCCGGAAGCGCCCATGACCGCTATATATTCTCCCCGCTCCACGGCCAGGGAAACGCCTTTCAGGGCATGGACCTTCACCTCTTCGCTCAGGTAAAAGGTCTTCACCAGATCCGTTACTTCAATCAGATTCGTTCCCATGAAAAACGCCTCACCGCTCGCTTCCTTTAATGAATTTAATCAGTATCTGGTCACCCTTCTTAAGATTCTTCTTTATCTCCGTATAGTTATCGCCCCGCAGCCCGGCCTCGACCTTTACCTTCTCAACCGGCAGCTTTCCGATCATCGTGCCGGTTTTTCTCCACACGATGCTTTTCCGCTCATCCGGCGGGATAACGGCCGGGGCCACGACAAAGGCCTGGTTCGGCACGCGCAGAACATTATCCCTTCTGCCGATCTCGACCGTGGCCGTCGCGGTCATGCCGGGCTTCAGCAGCAGGCCGTCGTTGTCGCACACGACCAGGGACTCGTACGTGACCACGCTTCCCTTGGTAATGGGGCTTATCCTGACCTGATGTATGGTTCCGCGGAAGGTTTTATCCGGGAAGGCGCTCACCGTGAAATACACGCTCTGCCCTTTTTTTATCTGGCCGATGTCGGATTCGTCGATGCTTATGGTCAGGAGCATCTTCTTTAGGCTGGGAACGATGACGAAGAACGGCGCGCCCGCGCCCGCCGGCGCGTTTTCTTCGACATTCCGCGATATGACGATACCGCTTATTGGGGCGGTGATCCGGGTGTCGGCCTTCATCCCCTTAATGATGTTGTAATCGATGAGCATCTGCTTGTACTTGTACTGCACGGTCTTGTAATTGTATTCGGCGCGCTCCATCCCCTTTTCGGATATCAGGTTGTCCCTGAACATGCTTTTCTTGGTTTCGAGGTCCTCTTTTGCGATCGCCAGCTCGAGCTTGGAACTCTCCAGCTGGGCGCCGGTCTTCGTCAATCTCTGGTCGATATCGGGCGAATCGAGGGCCGCCAGGAGCTGTCCCTTCCGGACCTCCTGGTTGAAATCGGCGTAAACCTTGATGACCATGCCGGACGTCTTTCCGAGAACGCGGTACGCGTCCATCATGTCTATTACGCCGGGAACGGAGATGGTCTTCTGCACCGTACCGGCGGTCACTCCCTGGTACTCGAACGCATTATCCTTCCCCTTGTTGCAGCTCCTGACTGCGGTAAAAAACAGAAGGACGGCTGTCGACATTACGCCGAAGACCAGTATCTTTTTTTTCGTCACTTTTTGCATAAGGATTCTTCCCCCAGTCCCACGATGCTGGATAATTTCGCGAGCGTCATCAGGTAATCGTATTTCGCCTTTGCGTATCCGATTCGAGCGTTGATGAGCGACACATTGGCGTCATGAAGGTCAAGCTGGGTGCCTGCCCCGCTCTGGTACGTTTTTTTTGCGAGGAGCGTCTGCTTTTCCGCGTTGTCGAGCATCAACAGGGATATATCGATCTGTTCCCGCAGTTCCAAAAGACTCAAGTGGCAGTTTTCTACGGTTGCGCGCATCACCGTGCCTGCCTCTTTTTCCTTGTACACGCTTTTATTATACTCCGCCTTCGCTGAATCGATTTTCGCGTTCACCGCGCCGCCCGAGTAAATGGGAAACCGGGCGACAAATCCGAAAAAACCAGCCCATCTCCAGTTTCCGGAATCAACGAAATCTCTGCCGATGGTGGCTGCATTGAGGTTGCCGTTTTCATACGACGCGCCGCCCTGCAATTCAACCGTAGGGTAATGCCCTCCCCTTTCCACGTTGATTTTGATTTTGTTTGCTTTTTTCTGCTGCCGGGCGATCTGAAGGTCGGGGTAATTGAGGTCGCCGAGCTTGTTGAGCTCGTCTATGGCATACTTGATCTGCGGAAGCGCCGCGTACTCTTGAGGGACGATATCGACTCCCGGATCGCTGATTCCCATGCTCATGAAAAGCTCCATTTTCGCCACCCGGCTTGAGTTTTTCGCCTTCTGCAACTCAAGCTTGGCCTCATTGTATTCATACCGCGCCCGGTTGAGGTCAAGGATCGGCTTCTGAGCGTTCTTGTAAAGCAATTCCGTTATCTTGAGCCGATCTTCGTTGCTTTTCAGCAGCTTTTCCCTCAGTAAAATGTTGTCTTTCGCCATTACATACAAATAGTAGTTTTTTTTCACGTTATAGATCACGTCATAGATCGCCTTGCGGGATTGAAATTGTGAAAGCTCGACCCCGGATCGGGCGGAATCTATCATTCTGTTTTTCTTCTCATCATATAAGGTAATGCCCGCGACGAGCCCGAAGGATAAACCTAAATTGTAGTATCTCGATATTTCAAAGCTTCCTTCCTGTTGTCTTTGCGCGCGCTGGTTGAGATAAGTGTTATACGGGAACTCAAAATAGGCGGCGTATGGATGGGTCGCTATCGTCTTGGGATACTGCTGGCTCCGCAAGTCGAAGTTTAAGATAGGATACTGCTGCGCCCTGGCTACCCGGTATTCGGCAAGGGCCTTGTTTTTATCCTCTTCGGACGCCTTGACTGAGGTATTATTCTGAAGAGCGATATAGATGCACTCGTTTAAGGTGACTGCCGCGGGCTTGTCCGCAGCATATCCGTAGCCGGTTAATAGTATGATTGCGGCTATAAGCAGAATAAGATATTTCATAGTATTTCCTGTATATCTCATCGTTTTATTATTGAAAAATAATTACTAGATTTATTGCATAACGGCTCATAATTAGTCATTTTTGCCCCGGCAGCCTTCGGATCCAAAAATTATTGATTATTCAGTTTCGCAACAAGTCTAATGAAATGTGCGGGAAAGAATCAAATTTCAGCATTCATATACGTCGAACGGCGATTATTAAGTAAAAAATTTACATTTAATTTTTTTTGTTAAATGGTGTCAAGAAATTAACTCAAGCAGGGGCTGAGTCAGAGAATGGTAATATTATAATATGCCAAAATATTTTGTCATTGCGAGGAGCGTCAGCGACGAAGCAATCCGCGCGATTGAAATTATTGTCAGATTGCTTCGCTGTGCTCGCAATGACAATTACTTTTATGCTTCATTAAGACATGACCCCTAATAATCAATTTTACCGCAAAAGAGCACTAATCTCTTAGAGGTATTTACGATCACGCGGTTACAAAAACTGTTTTGTTCTTTTTCTTGTAAATTCGTATCCAAAAAAAACATTTGACAGTTGCGGACGATCAATTAAAAGAGAGATTCACAAGACCGCTGGCGTAGCTCAATCGGTAGAGCAGTTGATTTGTAATCAACGGGTTGGGGGTTCAATTCCTCTCGCCAGCTTTGCTTAACATGGTGAGGTTCCCGAGCGGCCAAAGGGAGCAGACTGTAAATCTGCCGGCGTAGCCTTCGATGGTTCGAATCCATCCCTCACCAAAATCGCTAAGTCCTGCCTGGTATATTTCTTTAAAATGCTAACTCCAGAAGAAATACAACTTTACGCACGCCAATTGGGAATCCCGTCATGGGGAATCCCGGTCCAGGAGAAATTGAAGAAATCGAAGGTATTCGTGGCAGGCTCAGGCGGCCTGGGCAGCCCGCTCCTCTATTACCTGGCTGCGGCGGGCATCGGAAAGCTGGTACTGTGCGATTATGACCGGGTGGATATCTCGAATCTCAACCGGCAAACGCTGCATGCCTATGACCGCATCGGCGAATACAAAGTCGATTCAGCGGAAAAAACCCTGATCCGGATGAATCCGTTTATTGATATCACTCCGGTGCGTGCGAGAATTACCAATAGAAACGCCGCACGGCTGACCGGCGAAGCCGATCTTATAGTCGATTGCCTTGACAACTTTCAGGACCGCCATGTGCTGAATACTGTTTCGGTAAGGAATAGAATACCCATGATACACGCCGGGGTTTCCGAATTCAGGGGCCAGATCACCTTCCTGAATCCGCCGGAAACGCCCTGTCTGGCGTGCTTCATCAGTGAAAAAAAGAGCAGGGGCGTAAATTATATTGCAGGCGCGGCAGCCGGGGTTATAGGCTCCCTTCAGGCTGTTGAATCGATAAAATACCTTGCCGGATTCGGCAGCACGTTAAAAAACAGGTTGCTTTTTTGGGACGGTCTGGCGATGAGTTTTGAGACTGTTAGAATAAAAAGAAACCCGAAGTGCGCGGTTTGCAAAAATGCATGATACGGCTTCGCCCGTCTGAATTTTATCAACAAGGAGTAGATAATGGCCGCAAAAATAAAATTTAAAATCATCTCAATATCCCTCCTGGTACTGGCCGCTCTCGGCCTGTTCATATTTTTTAAATATTTTTTCACCTACGAGCAGAGGCAGCAGGTCAGGAGACAGATCGGGTCCGTAACCGGGCAGAATCTCACGGTGACGATTTTCGGATTTGACGGAAGAATCATCAAACGCTGGACCGGCGTGCAAAAAATAACCTCCGGCAGGGCTAAAGACGACTCAGGGGAAAGAAATTACACCTACTTCTACACGCGGGAGGGCAAGTACGTGCAGATACCCGATTCCGTATGGTACATGGCAGAAGAGGAATGACGTGCTGGATGATCCCGTAACAGCGGTAAAAGGGATAGGCCCAAAAAAAGCGCAGCTCCTCAGACAGGAAGCGGGAATAGAATCCGTCGAAGATCTTCTCTACTACGTACCGCGTAAATACGTCGACCGATCGTCTTTCAAGCTCATCAAGGACTGTTTTGTCAATGACGTGGTGTCCGTGTCGGGTACGATAAGTGCCGCCGTGGTCGCAGGACGAAGAAAAAAATATCTCGAGGTGGAGATCACCGACGGCACGGATACCCTGGCCGGAGTTTTTTTCGCCGGGATCCGGTATTTCGTCAAAATATTCACCGTCGGCGAATCCGTCATCTTTTCCGGGAAAATCAATTTCTATAAAAAAAAGCAGATCGTTCACCCTGATTTCGATTTTATCGATGAGGGCTCCACCGTGCAATCGATAAATACCGGCAGGATCATCCCCCTGTACCGCTCGACCGAGCTTCTCAAGTCCTCCGGGTTCGACTCCCGGGGCTTCAGGAGAGCAGTCAAGATCGTTCTCGACCGATATCTCACTCACGTGGAAGAAACCATCCCTCCGGAAGTCCTAAAACCCCATTCCCTACCCGGCATCAGAGAGGCGCTGTACGCGGTCCATTTCCCCGATTCCTTCGAGCAGGCGGACGCGGCGCGCAAGCGGCTGGCCTTCAACGAAATATTCTTTCATCAGTATTACCTCTCCCTTTCCCGCAGATATGCGCGCGAAACCGGAAGGAAACGACAAATCACGATCGACGACGCCGTGTACCGCCGCTTCATATCCTCCCTCCCCTTCACCCTGACTGCGGATCAGGGTTCCGCGATTGATGATATCCGGAACGGCATCGAGTCCCCGTATCCGATGAACCGCCTGCTTCAGGGAGACGTCGGATCAGGGAAGACCATCGTGGCCATGGCCGCCGTGCTCCTGTCGTGCGGCCGGCGGAAACAATCGGCATTCATGGCGCCGACCGAAATCCTCGCCCTTCAGCATTATTCATATTTCAAAAAGATCGTAGGATCCTACATACGATTGATTCTCCTTACCGGCGGCACGCCGCGCGCTGAAAAGATAAAGGCGTATGAATCAATCGCCTCCGGCGAATTCGACCTTGTCATCGGCACCCACGCCCTGATCCAGGAGGAGGTGCGCTTCAAGGATCTCGGCCTTATCATAATTGACGAGCAGCACCGCTTCGGCGTTGAGCAGAGATCCGCCCTGCGGGGAAAGGGCGAGGACGCGGACCTCCTGGTAATGTCCGCCACGCCCATACCGCGGTCGCTCTCCCTTACCCTGTACGGCGATCTGAATGTCACGTCGATCAGGAGCATGCCCTTGAACCGGCTCCCGGTGAAGACCATGGCGTTCCCGGAATCCCGCTTGAGCGGGGTTTATAACTCTCTGGAAAAATACCTGTCTCAGGGGCGGCAGGCATATTACGTGCTCCCGCTTATAGAAGATTCCGACAAGGTCGATCTCAAGTCCGCCATTCAGGTGTATGAAGATCTCAAAACGCGCGTTTTCCCCGGCTGCAGGGTCGAGCTTCTGCACGGCCGCATGAAACAGGAGGACAAGGATTCCGTGATGAAGCGGTTTTACGGCGGCGACATAGACATTCTGGTGTGCACGACCGTGATAGAGGTCGGCATAGACGTTCCGAACGCGACCATAATCGTGGTCGAGCACGCGGAGCGGTTCGGCCTCGCCCAGCTCCACCAGCTCAGGGGAAGGGTCGGCAGGGGGACAGAACAGTCGTTCTGCATACTGATAAGCCCGGATGATATATCGGATGAAAGCAGTATCCGGATCAAAACCCTGGTATCGACGAACGACGGTTTCACGATCGCGGAAGAGGACCTGAAGCAGCGGGGCGCGGGCGAGCTTATCGGCACGAAGCAGCATGGGCACGGGGCGACCTTCGAATTCGCCGATCTGTTGCTTGACATCGATTTGATACTGTATGGCCGCGACGTGGCTGAAAGGCTCGTGGCGGAGATACAAAATATCGCAGAGATTTGGGAGCGGTTCAAGAACAAAAAATACAGCCCCCTCCTGGCCGGAATACGGAATAAAAAGTTGCTATCGATACTTTCGTAATTACTCGAGTTAGGCAAAAATTTATTCAAGAACTCCCTCCCCTGACCCCTCCCATCAAGGGAGGGGGATGACTTTAATTAAAAATCGCCTAACTCTTGTAATTATATAAATATGCTGTTTCCCATGAAGCGCTTGTAAATCTCAATGCTGAGAATCCCGAACCATTCGCTCCCCTTGAGCTGAAAGAGCCTGCTCCTGCTTATTGATTTAGCAGGGTCGATTTTTGCGTTCAGCTGGTCAAAACGGGTATTGAAAATACGCAGGTCATTCTGGTATTTTTTCATAACGAGATTTTTTATCTCTTCGTATTTCTGAATGCTGTCAAAGGGCAGCTCGAGCATATTTATGTTTTCCGTATTCCATTTTAAAATTATCTCTTTGACGAATTCAGCGGGGAAAAACCGTGCGGCTTTGTTTCCGGGCAGATATGCGTAGCAGAACCCGTATTTTTTGAGAATAAATTCTTCTTTAAGAATCTTGTATATCGTCAGGGGGCCGATATGATAGACGAACAGCTTTTCATTCTCCTGGTCCAACGCAAAGCTGCTTGAAATCTCCTGGGTGACGGCGATAATGGAGCGGTAGATAAAATCGGCATACCGGTCGGTTATATTATCAGTCGGCTTGCGTAAGAATTTTACGATTTCCTGTTTTATTTTTTCTTTTAATGCTTCAATTCCGGCGGGCTCATCAACATAATAAAATGATCTTTGAAGATCGGCCAGGTCTTTCCGGAGGGTTTCCGCGGCAATTTTTATTATATACGGCTCCCGCGTATTCCATGTTTTAGTGCCCTTGGCGGAGAATTTCTCCCCGCCCCCGGGAATCGAAGTTTCCGGCCTGCCGCTGGGAAGGGTGATCTGGACTTCCGGCAGGTCGTCGACCTGTATCTCGGACGCCGCCGCATCATCGGCGGGGGCGCTCTCCTTCTCCTCTCCGCCGGGGGCTTCTTCGGGGGCGCTGATTCCGGCGTTGAGATCAGGAGAATGAGCGGGATTATCCTGATCATCCTTGTCGATATTTGAAAGAATCTCGTCTATTTCGTTCATGCATTCAACAGACCGGTTAATTGTCGTTAACCTTTACTTCTTCCTTCGTCGGTTGCGTTTGGGGACGCGATTTTTCGTCATGGTTCTGCAGCGGCGGCAGCTTACGTCCGCTCATGATGATCTTTATCTCATTGCCGTTCAAGGATTCCCGCTCTATAAGGTTCTGCGCGAGTCTATCCAGTTTGTTCACGTTCTTTTTCAGTATGCGCTTCGCCTCGTTCTTGCACGCCTCGATGATCACGTTGACCTCGGCGTCGATGGTCTGGGCCGTCAATTCGCTGTAGTCCCGGTGCTGGGCTATCTCCCTTCCCAGGAATATCTGCTCGTTCTTTTTTCCAAAAGTTATGGGTCCCAGCTTCTCGCTCATTCCCCATTCGCACACCATCCTCCGCGCAATGTCGGAAGCCCTTTCCAGATCGTTGCTCGATCCGGTGGTGACCTGATTGAATTTCAGCTCCTCGGCCAGGTGTCCGCCGAGGAGCGATTTGATCTGGTTAAGCCAATGCCCTTTTGAATAGAGGCGCTTTTCCTCTTCCGGAAGCTGCATGGTGATGCCGAGCGACCGGCCCCGCGGGATGATGGTGACCTTATGAACCGGGTCCGATCCCGTCAGAAGTCCGACGAGGGTGTGGCCCGATTCGTGGTACGCGATGATCTCTTTTTCCTTCTCGGAGATCAGAATCGAGCGCCGCTCCGGCCCCATGAGAACCTTGTCTTTTGCGTCCTCCATATCCTCCATCGTGACCCGCTTCTTGCTTCTCCGCGCAGCCAGGAGCGCGGACTCGTTCACCAGGTTGGCCAGGTCCGCGCCCGTGAACCCCGGCGTTCCCCGGGCTATGATCTTGAGATCAACCTCGCGGGACAAGGGGATTTTCTTGGAATGGACGGCGAGGATCTTTTCCCTCCCCTTGATGTCCGGGATGTCCACCACGACCTGACGGTCGAACCGTCCGGGCCGGAGGAGCGCGGGATCGAGCACGTCAGGCCGGTTGGTAGCCGCAATGATGATGACCCCCTCATTGGTCTCGAATCCATCCATTTCCACCAAAAGCTGGTTCAATGTCTGTTCGCGCTCGTCATGTCCGCCGCCGAGCCCGGCGCCCCGAAGCCGTCCGACAGCGTCTATCTCGTCTATGAAGATGATGCAGGGGGCGCTTTTCTTCCCCTGGTCAAAGAGATCGCGCACCCGCGAGGCGCCCACGCCGACGAACATCTCGACAAAATCAGAGCCGCTGATGGAAAAAAACGGGACCCCGGCTTCTCCCGCGATCGCCTGGGCGAGCAGCGTTTTGCCGGTGCCCGGAGGGCCCATTAATAAAACTCCGGTGGGTATCTTCGCGCCGATGTTGATGAATTTCTTCGGCTCCTTCAAAAATTCCACTATCTCCCTGAGCTCTTCCTTCGCTTCATCGACACCGGCCACATCGAGAAATGTGACTTTTTTCTTCGTCTCGGGATTGAGGCGCGCCCTGCTCTTCCCGAAAGACAATGCCTTATTCCCCGTGGCCTGTATCTGGCGGATCATCACGAACCAGATGAAGCCGAAAAACAGGAGCCAGGGAAGAAAATTGAGCAGGTGCTTCAGAAAAAAGTTATCGTCCTCGTCCTTTCCCTCGACCTTCACCTCATTGGCGATGAGGGTTTTTAGGAGATCCGGATCTTCATACGGTATGACTGTTTCAAAATCGGGATTCTCCTTTCTGCCGAATCCCCGGATTTCAGGCTTCTTTACTTCAGTGGCTGAACCGCCTTTGTAAAAGCCGTAGATCTTTTTGTTATCGATGACGATCCTGGATATCTCCTTGGCGCTCACCTTTTGAATGAAATCGCTGTAGTTGAGATATTTTTTATCCTTGTCCCCCTGATTCAGCTGAAAGACCAGTATGATAATCAGCCCTATAAGCAGAAGCAAGGCTATTTGTTTTGCCGATTTGTTCATCAAAATCTCCTGGAGACTCATTTAACTTGTTGCGGGATCAGAATTCCGCGCCGTGGTATGCCCCGGCGGGGGCTTTTTAAGGCCGCCTTTGTTGAAACATCCTGTTTCGTGCCGGCAGGCGAACCTCCTGTTCGCTCGGGCTGCGCCCCTTAACCTCTTATAAAAATTTATTTCCGCAACAACCTTGTTACCTCTGATGCTTAATTCTTACAGACAGAAAGTACTTTTCCGGCATTTTTGTCCACCAGAAAATCCACGGAAACCCTGTTGGGGATATCAAACAGCAGGCCGGGCATACAGGCGATAACTTCCGAGTCGGCGACAAGAAGCGGCACGCGCTCTTTGCGGTCATTGTCCAGCTTCTTTTCGATAAGCAGGTCTTTGATCTTTTTCATTCCCTGTTCTGTCCTCATCCGGTCGCCTTTTCTCCTATTTCTAATATATAGGGATTTTATGTTTTTTTCCATAGATATGAAAATGTATCCGTTATTTTTGACAAATTTTTCAAAATAGGCGTAATCAACGATTTCGACCGCTACGGAGATGCCGATCTCCTCAAGGCAAAGTCGCGCTCCATGAAAATCACGCACGTCGATGCAATATTCCCATTCCGCCGGGTCCGGGCCTAACGGCAGTGCCTCAGATATCTTGAGCCTGCTCCTGCCCGTGGCATACACCTTGTCCGCCCGTATCGCGTTGTCCCGGTACAGTTTTATGTTCGCCCGGCGGGTCCGGTACTTTGCGTAGATCTCTCCGATCATTTTCCTGTTCGCATGGTAATTGAAGTATTTTCTCATGCCTGCGGTCACGGCGTATGAAAAGAGAGGCTCGCTTCGCATAAGCACGCCTGCTTCTATATAGAGGTCGCCGTCTGAAAATTCGTACAGTGACGGATATTGTTGCGTTATAAGCTCTTCGAGCACGAGGAGCGCGTCGCCGGCAAGCTCGCTTAAGGATTGTATGGACTCGTCGGCTGCGGAGAACCGTGTCCGCGCCAGGGGGAGCAGGTTGTGCCGTATGAAATTTCTCGGATATGAGATGGCCGTGTTAGAAGAATCCTCTAACCATGATATGTTCAGGCCGGTCAGGTAGCCGTACACCTCATCCGATGTGAGCGCCAGAAGCGGCCGGATGATCTTGTCCCGCCGTGCCTGGATCCCCCGCAGGCCGTAAATTCCCGTTCCGGTGAAGATCCTCATTAAAATAGTCTCGATATGGTCGTTTCGGGTATGCGCGGTGGCGATTTTATTGTATCCATGACCGGCCGATATTTTTTCCGCACGCTCGTAGCGCACGGCGCGCGCGTGCTCTTCAAAGGATAATCCGCGGATCCGGTTGGCGGAGAAGTCGTATCGCTCGATATGGATGGGAAAATCATGCTCCCTGGCCAACCGGATCAGGTGCTCTTCGTCCCTGTCGGACTCCGCGCCCCTGGTCTGATGATTGAGATGGAACACGCCCATCATAAAGCCCAACTCCTGCCGTAACAGGTTCAAGATATGGAACATGAGCATCGAGTCCTTGCCGGCCGAGAGGGAGAGAAGTACGCGGTCGCCCTGTTCGATCAGGGCGTGACGAATGATGAAATCCCTGACTTTAGATACTATCCGATCCATTGTTTCACGGTAGTTTCGGGAGGATTAAATGTCAAATATATATCAAATCGGCCCCCTAAATCCCCCGGAGGGGGACTTAAAAGACTACTTTAAAAACTTGAACATGGAATTTTTGATTTCTGCTGTCATAAAAAATGCTTGCTATCAAAATTGATGGTGATATTCACAAATTATTTCTTAGCCTGGCTTGCAAGTCCCCCTCCGGGGGATTTAGGGGGCATGCATGATAGAATGCGATGTGAGTAAAGGGATAGTTTCAAAAAAGGCCCGGAAGAGGGTGCAGCCATGAACGAATTAATCAGGAAAAAAATCGATGAATGGACCAGGCCGCCTTTTGATAAGGACACCATAGAAGAAATTAAAAACCTGGTTGGAAGAAACGACGAGAAAGAGCTGGAGGATCGCTTCTACCGGATCCTTGAATTCGGCACCGGGGGCCTGAGAGGCATTCTGGGCGCCGGCACCAACCGGATGAACATCTATACAATAGGAATGGCGACCCAGGGGCTTGCCAACCATATTCTAAAGGCCGGCGAAAAAAGCCGCGGCGTGGTCGTTGCCCGGGATTCGCGGCGGTTCTCCGATATATTCGCCCGGGAAACAGCTTCAATCCTCGCCGGCAATGGAATCGCCGTATATCTTTTCGACGATATCATGCCGACTCCCCTGACTTCCTACGCCATCCGGTATTTAAAGACCATCTCCGGGGTCGTTATCACCGCAAGCCATAACCCGCCGGAGTACAACGGTTATAAAGTATACTGGGAAGACGGCGGCCAGATCATACCGCCTCATGACGGCCTTATCATCAAAGAGGTGAGCAAAATCGATTCAATGGACAAGATAAAAAGGGCGGATTTTGACGAGGGACGTAACTCCGGCCTTATAAAAATCGTGGGAGATGAGATTACCGCGGCCTACATCAAAGAGCTTGAACTGAAGGCGCTCCGTCCGATCGGCGCATCGAATATCAAAATAGCCTACACGCCGCTCCACGGCACCGGATATAAGATTATTCCCCGCGTCCTGAAACATTTCGGATTCACGAATCTCTTTCTCCAGGAAGAGCAATCGAAGCCTGACGGGGGATTCCCGACCGTGAAGTATCCGAATCCCGAGGTGGAGGAAACCATGAAGCTGGTAACCGACCTGGCACGCGAGCGCGATGCGGATATCATCATGGCCTCCGACCCGGATGCCGACCGGATGGGGATCGGGTTCAAGGGATCCGACGGCCGCTACCGGTTGATCAACGGCAACCAGATCGGCAGCATGCTTGAATATTATCTCCTCGCCCGGTCGCGGGAAAACGGCACCCTGAAAAAAAACGCGGCCGTGATCAAAAGCATCGTGACGACCGATCTGCAGCGCGAGATCGCCGAGGATTTCGATTGCAAGACCTATAATGTCCTGACCGGCTTCAAATGGATCGCATCCAAGATGAGGGAATTCGACGAAACGGGAGACGCCTCGTTCCTGTTCGGGGGCGAGGAGAGTTACGGGTACCTCCCGGTCGATTTCGTCCGGGACAAGGATGCGGTCAGCTCATGCTACTTCTTCGCGGAGATGACGGACTGGCTGAGCGGCAGGGGCATGTCCCTCCAGGATTTCCTTGACGAGATATACATCAAATACGGCCTGTATCTGGAAGGCCTGCATTCGCTCACGCTTACGGGGGTTGAGGGAAGCAGAAGGATCGGCGCTATTATGGAAAGTTTCAGGAAAGCGCCTCCCCGGCAATTCTGCGGCATTAAAGTGGCGGGCGTGCTGGACATTGAGAATCTGGTCGGCAAAAATCTTCTTGCCGGAACCGAAGAAAAGATCACCTCCCTCCCCTCCTCGAACGTGCTGCAGTTCATCCTGTCCGACGGATCAAAGATCACCATCCGGCCCTCCGGCACGGAGCCGAAGATCAAATTTTACTTCAGCGTGAGGGAAGAGGCCGACGCGGATACCCTTGATGAAGGAAAAGCTTCGATAACAAAAAAGCTGGAATCGCTCAAGCAGGATTT
>MIBJ01000032.1:18421-34393 GCA_001829495.1 Spirochaetes bacterium RBG_16_49_21
CCCGCCCCCTCTCCAAATTGGAGAGGGGGAGTTATAACTAAGCTTCATGCACCCCCCTTCTCTTATTGAGGAGAAGGGGGGACGGGGGGGGATGAGGTCATCTTGCGCAATATCTCTTCTTCTTTCCGCTCCATCTCTACCTTGTCGCGACGGGATCTCTCATGATCGTACCCGACAAGGTGGAGCATCCCGTGGACGATGAGCCGCTTTATCTCATCAATGGGGAGAACGCGGTATTCATCGGCCTGGCCGACGGCCCTGTCCATCGACAGGTATATTTCCCCGATATCTTCCCGCCTTTCCGTAACCCGGGGAAAGGGGGTTTCCCTGCCGGGAAACGATAGAACGTCGGTCGGCGTGTCATGCCCCCGGTATCTGCTGTTTATGGCTCTGATATACGCATCATCCGCGATGACCACGGTAACGAGCGAGTTATCAAGCTCCAGAAATCCGGCTGCGGCTGCGGCGATCTCTCTTATTTTTTTTCTGCTTATCCCCCTGCAGGGGAAGCGCACGCCTTCGCCGAAAACCTCAATCCGTACCATTGTTTTTAATCCTCTTTTTTTCCAGCTTTTTCAAATCGAATTCCTCCGGATACTCGATCCGGGTATGGAATATCCCCTTCAAAAGCGAGAGAAAGGTATCCTGGATGAGGGAGAGCTCCGTCATCGAAAGGTCGGAGAACTCCAGCTCGCCGTCGTTGAGCTTGTTATACACGATCTTGCGGACAAGACCCTCAAGCTTCTCGTAAGAAGGATTCTGAAGGGAGCGCGCCGCCGCCTCCGCCGAATCGGCAAGCATGACGATGGCGGTCTCCTTGCAGTGGGGCTTGGGACCGAGGTACTGGAAGTCGGATTTTTGCACGCCGTCATGACCGCGGGAGTCCGCGCTCTCCAGGGACTGATGGTAGAAAAAGGTCATGGTGGTCTGCCCGTGATGCTCGCGTATAAAATCGATAACCGAATCGGGAAGGCCGTTCGCCTCCGCCATTTCAACCCCCTTGATCACGTGGGATATGATAAGCCGGGCGTATTCCTTGGGAGAAAACAGCTTCGCCCGCGGATCGGTGACCCGGTTCTCTATGTACATTCCCGCATCGGCTATTTTCCCGATGTCGTGATAGTTGGCGCCGACGCGCGCAAGCAGGTGGTTCGCGCGGATCTCCTTGCACGCGGCTTCCGCGATGGTCGAGACTATCATGGAATGATTGTACGTGCCGGGGGCAGTCATGAGCATCTCTTTGAATATATCGGCGTTGAGGTCCGACAGCTCCAGGAGCTTGAATTTCGTGGTAATGCCGAACAGGTTTTCGTACAGGGGAAGGAGTCCCAGCACCAGGATCGAATTGATAATGCCGCTGGCCAGGGCAATCCCCATTATTTTCACAAAATCGATATTCACGACCGGTATCTCCTGGATGAGCGCCATGCAATAAGCCAGAATGACGTTGATAAGTCCGATGATCAATCCGCCGCGAAGCAAGTCGGTCCTCTTCTCAACGTCTTCGACCACAAAGACCCCGACCAGGGCCGCGCTGAAGGCCATTATCGAGGTTGAGGCGTACCCCCCGCCGATCAGGGTGGTGAAGAATACGATAAAGATTCCGACCATGATGGACAGATAGCGGTTGTACAATATGGAAACGATCATGGTCGCGTATGAAACGGGAAGCAGAAGGGCGAAGGTCAGCTTCGGAATAGTGAGGGTCTCTATCCTCGAGATGAAAAACGCGTACACCATGAATATGACGATGAGGGTGAATATAATGATCGTGGACTTCCTGTCCGGGAGGAATAGCCGGTTGAATTGGATAAGGAAGTAGCCGAAGATGACGATGAACAGTATCTGTACCAGGAAAATTCCGAATATGTAGCTTATATTGATGGAGGCGGTCTGCTTGTTGTAAACCAGGATGTTTTTGAGAATGTCCGGGGTTATCGTATCTCCCTCCCGTACGATGGTCTGCCCCTTCTTGAGCTTGCCCTTGACCGGGGTCACCTTCATCCTGGTTTCATTGATCCTCCGCCTGGTTTCTTCCAGGTTGAAGGTCAGGTTGGGCTCAAGGGTGATGCCGATGATGTTCGTTACCCCTTGTAGAATGCCCTTAGGCAGATTGGGGGCGATGGAGGAGCATATCCCGTTGATATTCCTTTTGACCTGCTCAATGCTCAGAATCGAGCCGAGCGACCGGGAGATCTCATCAACCGCTTCCGGCGTATTGATCGTTCGCACGGTGGCGTTGATGTTGTTTATTTTGAGCGGATTGCCGTACGGCTTGTCGAGAACGCCCATCTGGGGATCATCGTAGACGTATATGAGGATACGCGCCATGATCTTTTTTAGTTTATTATAATCATTGTACTTTAGAAGTTCGGCGAGCACCGCGTCATTAAATTGTATGTATTTCGGCAGGCGCGCCTTAAGCGCGTTTACCTGAAACGACAGATCGGGGCCCGCGGGCGGGTACTGCCTGATCGTCTCTGAGGCGTTTCTGATAAGCTCGCCGACTATGTAGAGCTTCAGCCGCAATACTGACGCGTCTCTGTCGAACACGAGGGGCGCGGATTCCGCTTCCCGCTGCCGCTCGATCGCGGTTTCATGCTCGTTGACGTACTCGATGTCGCGGGGGACCCGTATGTCCGCCTGGGCTATGTCCCCTGTCTCATAATGGTACGAGGTCCCGATTAAATTGACCGAGAGGAGCGCGGTGGAGATAAGGACTATTACGATGGCTGATGACAGGGAGAATCTGATATTCGGCGACCTGGCGATGAGCCGCAGCGTCCGTACCACTATGTTGAGCCTTCGATCCATGCTGAGTCAGTCACCGTGACCGCTTTTCTCATACGCGGCAACAATTTTTTCAACGATCGGATGCCGTGAAATGTCCTCTTTCGTGAATCTAATGAAGCTTATGCCGTCGATCTCTTTGAGAATACGCATGGCCTGAAGCAGGCCGGAGCGCTTCGGCCTCTCAAGGTCGATCTGGGTGTCGTCTCCTGATATGACGATCCGCGAATTGTTCCCGAGCCTGGTCAAAAACATCTTCATCTGGGATATGGTGGTGTTCTGGGCTTCGTCGAGTATTATAAATGAATTGTTGATCGTCCTTCCCCGCATGTAGGCGAGCGGCGCTATCTCTATGAGGCTCTTCTCCATAAGCTTGCTGATCTTTTCAAACGGCTGAAGGTCGAACAGGGCGTCATACAGGGGCCGCAGGTACGGGTTTATTTTCTGGATCAAATCTCCCGGAAGGTAGCCGAGATTTTCTCCGGCCTCCACGGCGGGCCTGGTGAGGATGATCCGGTCCGCTTTACCGCTCATGAAAAATTTAAGTGCGACCACCACGGCAAGGTATGTCTTGCCGGTGCCGGCAGGCCCGGTGGCGAACGTCACCGGATGGGTGTGCATGGAGGTGAGATATTCGGCCTGATTGATGGTTTTGGGAACGACCACCTTGCCGGTATCGGGGAAGGTGATTTTAAACCGGTTGATATCTTCGGGCCTCACGTTTTTTCCGGACATGACGGCGGTCGTGATATACCGTAAGTCGAAATCGTCGAATTCATACGCCTCGCCGCAGGCATAGAGAAAATCACTCATCACGTGAAGGAGCTTCAGGGTCAAATCGCTTTTCTCCTTCGCAGCCTTGACGATCAGGGTGTTGCCCCGCGGTATTATGTCAACGCCCGACAGCGCCTCGATCTTTTTTATGTTGTTGTCCTTGTATCCGCAGATCCGCTTGAACAGCGCGATGTCGTCAACCTCGAAGGTGTTTTCTATCATACTACTCGCCGACTATTTTAAGATGTAGTTCGCGCAGCTGCTCCCGGGAAACCGGCGAAGGGGCGTTGCTCATCAGGCATTGGCCCTTCGTCGTTTTGGGGAAGGCGATGACGTCCCGTATCGATTTTTTCTTCAATAACAGCATCAGTATCCGGTCGAGGCCGAGAGCGATCCCGCCGTGGGGAGGAGCCCCGTATTTAAGCGCGTCCAAAAGGAAAGAGAATTTCACCAGCGCCTCTTCTTCCGGTATCCCCAGGAGCTTGAAGATGCCGTTCTGGACTCCGGAATCGTTGATTCTTATGGAGCCGCCGCCGATCTCTACGCCGTTCAGCACGACATCATAGGCCTGGGCGAGGATCTCGTCCGCCTGCTCAGGGGCCAGCTCACCGAGCCTGCCCGCGTGCTCCTGCTTCGGCGCGGTAAAGGGATGGTGCCGTGAGTAGAAGCGCTTGTCCGCCTCACTGTATTCAAACAGCGGGAAATCCGTGACCCAGAGGAAATCCATCCGGTCCTCATCGATAAGCCCCAGATCCCGGGCTATCTTCACCCGCAGATTGGCGAGGGTGTTGCGGACGATATTTTTTTGATCGGCGGCGAAGAAGAGAACATGCCGGCCGGAAAGATCAAAGCGCGGCTTCAGAAGTGAAAGCTCTTCCGGCTTGATGAACTTCGCTATCCCTGCCTCTACGGAGCCGTTATTGTACTTGAACGTCGGCAACCCCTTGGCGCCGTATACCGCGGCTTCTTCAGCGTACCGGTCGATCATCTTCCGTGAGATTGTTCCCTCGTCGGGCACGGCCACTCCTCTGATGATCCCTCCCTTTGCCAGGGCGGCCGCGAATACATTGAAATCCGATGCATGAAAGATATCGCTGCAGTCAACGATCTCAAGCCCGAACCGGGTATCCGGCGAATCCGTGCCGAACCGGTCCATCGCTTCCTGATACGTCCGTCGCGGAAACGGAACGGATATATCCCTGTCTGCGATCTCTTTGACGATGCTTTGTAAAAGGTGCTCGGTGATTTCCATGATCGTGTCCGCATCGACGAAGGAGAGCTCCATATCGATCTGGGTGAATTCCGGCTGACGGTCGTTTCTCAGGTCCTCATCCCTGAAGCATTTGACGATCTGGAAGTAGCGGTCGAACCCGGATATCATCAGGATCTGCTTGAAGAGCTGCGGCGACTGCGGAAGGGCATAGAATTCGCCCTTGTGTATCCTGCTCGGCACCAGGAAGTCGCGCGCGCCCTCGGGAGTCGATTTGTTGAGCATCGGCGTCTCTATTTCCAAAAAGCGGCTGCCGCTCAGGAACCGGCGCGCGGCCTGCATCGCACGGTGGCGCTTGATGATCGCGTCCCGCATCTCCCGCCTGCGCAGATCGAGAAACCGGTATCTGAGCCGCGCGTCCTCGCCGATCTGATCCTTGGCGTCTATGGGTATCGGCGGCACCTCCGATCTGTTTAATATCTCGATTGAGTCTGCATAAACCTCGATGGCCCCGGTCGGCAGGCCGGGATTGATGTTCTTCTCGTCCCGTTTGCGTACGATACCGGTGATCTTCAGCACGAACTCGCTCCGCGTCTCTTCAGCGGCCGGGATAAGCTCCGGCGATTTCGACGAGTCCACGACGACCTGTAGGGTGCCCGACACGTCGCGCACCTCGATGAATACGATGCCGCCGAGATTTCGTACCCCTTCAGCCCATCCGGCAAGCATAACATGCCGGTCAATGTCTTGAGTCGTCAATTCGCCGCAGTAGGATCTGTTTTTGAACATTATATAGCGTTCTGTATCATCCAAAATATCATCAATCGGCTAAAACAAGTAAATTTTTTGCATTATGGGTATTTGTCAAGCTGAAAACAGGGGGATATCTTTATTCAGAATCGACAGCTTTTAATTAGATCCCCGTGATCCTCCGCTTTACATTAGCCGCATCCTTATATTCGCCTCACGGCCCCCTAAATCCCCCGGAGGGGGACTTGAAGAATATTTACCCAGTCAGTTTTTCTTTTGTTATTTCTCATATATGAGCAGCATTATTTCACATATTCTGCAAATATTCATATCGATATTCATCATAATCTTTTTTATTTTTATGCAAATCACCATCTATTTCTATAGTTAACTTCATTTCATGTTAGAATTATTCTTAAGCAATCTTAAAAGTCCCCCTCCGGGGGATTTAGGGGGCCGACTGGAGGCCAAAGGGTTGGCTGATGAGATACGGATAGAAGTTAGTCGGAGACTGAATTGCAGGATGTGTTTTGTTATTTCAGCAAATCCTCAAAATGGCCATATATCTTCTCCGCCTGGGACTGATCCTTCCCCTCGGCGATGATCCTGAAAATCGGCTCCGTGTTGGAAGGTCTGAGGTGTACCCATCCGCCGGAGAACTCCGGATGAGAGAGAAATTCAATACGCAGGCCGTCTATTGTCGAAATTTTCTGGCCGGAATGGTCATTTTTCAACTTTGCAAGAACGGCAGGATCGATATCCCTGCCGCTCAATGTAATGCTTCCTTTTTTCATATAGTACCGGGGAAGCTCCGCAGCCAGCTCTGATATGGTTTTATTCCGCTCCGCCATCATCTCAAGCACGTAGCCGATTCCCACTAGGCTGTCGCGTCCCAAATGCACCTCCGGGGATATGACCCCGCCGTTTCCCTCCCCGCCGATGCGGGCCCCCATGCGCCGCATCTCTTCCACCACGTTTATCTCGCCCACCTTTGTTCTCGCGACCGCTGCGCCGTGCCTGCGGGCGATGTCATCCACCGCTTTGGTGGTCGACAGGTTTATCACCACCCTCCCCGTCCTCCTGGACAGGAGGTGCTCGGCGACAAGGGCGATGGTGTTCTCCTCTCCGATCGGCCGGCCCTGCTCGTCGACGATGGCGAGCCGGTCCGCGTCCGGGTCCTGGGCAAAGCCGACGTCCGCGCGCTGTGAAACGACCGTCTGCGACAACAGCGACAGGTTCTCGGCCAGCGGCTCCGGCCCGCGGGGGAAGACCCCGGTCATGTCGCAGTTGACGGCCGTTACCGCGCATCCCAGCTCTTTCAGGAGGCGTACGGTGATTGAAGATCCCGCGCCGTTCACCGAATCGAGGGCTATTTTAAACCGCTTCCGCCTGATCGATTCCGCATTTAAGACCGCAAGGATTTTCCGGATATGGATATCGGCTGCTCCGGGCTCATGGCGGACGGTGCCGACATGATCCCATCGCTGATAGGAGAAATCGTTGTCCATGAGGCGGAAAAACCGGTTCATCTCCGATGCGGAGAGGAACGTGCCGGATTTTCCGATCAGCTTGAAGGCGTTCCATTCGATCGGATTATGGGACGCGGAGATGACGATGCCGCCGCCGGCTTTCAGGTGCTCGACCATCACCTGCACGGTAGGCGTCGGCACCACGCCGACATTCACAACCTCCGAGCCGGACAAAAGAAGGGCCGATTCCAGCCCTTTTTCAATGGCAAGTCCGGTGGGCCGGGTGTCCCTGCCGATAACTATCGCTCCCCGGTCGCAGAACTCGGCAAATGCCGAACCCACGGCGCTGATAAGGCGCGGGGTGACGGTTTCGCCCACGACCCCCCGTATGCCGGAGACGCTCTTCATGAGGGGTGAAGCCATAATCAGCCTCTCCTGCTCCTCCTGCTCCTCTTGCGCTTAACGCCCCCTATCGTCGTTGTGTGAGGCTCCTTTTTCGGCTCGGATGCCTTGCGCACCGGGGCGCTCTGGGCCGACAGGGGTATTCCGCCTGAGCCGAACTGCTCGACCTCGGCATGGAATTCGCTTCCGATCGCGTTGTATAGGGACTCGGGCGCAGCTTCTTCAGCCACGCGCTCCACCTGCACCTTCATCATATATTCAAGGATATCCTCCTTGAGCGCAGAGAGCATCTCCCGGAACAGATTGAATCCCTGGATCTTGTATTCGACCAGGGGGTTGCGCTCGCCGTAGCTCAAGGTCCAGATTCCGTCCCTGAGCTCGTCCATGTTGTACAGGTGGTCCCTCCATTTGTTGTCTATGATCTGGAGGGTTATGATCCGCTCAAGGGCCCGCATATCGTCCTTGCCGAGGGCCGCCTCTTTGTTCCGGTACTCTTCTTTAAGCCTGGCGGTGACCGCCTCCGTGAAGTCATGATAGCTCAGCTCATAGGGGTCTATCTTCTTGAAATCGATCTCAACCCCGAATTTGAACCGCATCCAGTTTTTGATCCCGTCAATATCCCACTCCTCCGGGTGGCCTCCCCCGCCGGTGAAGAGCTCCAGCTTGATTTTGCAGATATCCTCTATATATCCGTCAAACTTGTAGGATATGTCCTCGCCGAGAAGTATCTCGTTCCTCTCTTTGTAGATGAACTCCCGCTGCGTATTCATGACGTCGTCGTATTCAAGGAGGTGCTTCCGGATATCGAAGTTGCGGCCCTCGACCCGCTTCTGTGCTCCGGCGATTGCCTTGGTCACCATTGAGCTTTCGATCTCCTGGCCTTCCTCCATGCCGAGTTTCTGCATGATATTGCCGATACGCTCCGAGCCGAAGAGCCGCATAAGCTCGTCCTCCAGCGACAGGTAGAAGCGCGATGACCCGGGATCGCCCTGCCGGCCGGAGCGGCCGCGGAGCTGGTTGTCGATACGGCGCGCTTCGTGCCGCTCGGTTCCCAGTATGTGCAGCCCGCTCGCGTCAACGACCTTGTTGTGATGCGCGCTCCATTCGCTGCCGCCTCTCACGATGCCTTTGGCTTTGTTCCGGTCCTGCCCGGTCATTCTTTCAGAGAGCTCTTCGGCCCTGTCGAATTCCCCGGTCAATACGGCTAATTTAAACTCCTCCCAGAGACCCACGTCGTGCAGCGGGACATGGGCCTCGAGCTCGTCGACAAAGAGCTTTCGGCCGCCCAGGACGATGTCGGTGCCGCGGCCCGCCATGTTCGTGGCTATGGTGACCGTTGCGGGACTGCCCGCTTCGGCGATGATCCTGGCTTCCTGCTCGTGGAACTTGGCGTTCAGCACGTTGTGATGAATCCCGGCGCCGGCAAGCAGGCGCGACAGCTTCTCCGATTTGTCGATCGATATGGTGCCCACCAGTACCGGCTGGCTCCTATGGTTGAGATCCTTAATCTCCTCCAGTATGGCGTTGAATTTCTCACGCTCGGTGCGGTACACGCGGTCGGGGTAATCGGTACGTATCATCGGCATGTTGGTCGGGATGACCACGACGTCGAGGTTGTATATCTTTTTGAACTCCACCGCCTCGGTGTCCGCGGTACCGGTCATGCCGGCGAGCTTCTTGTACATGCGGAAAAAGTTCTGGAAAGTGATCGTGGCAAGGGTCTGGCTCTCCCGGGCGATGGTCACGTTCTCCTTGGCCTCGAGCGCCTGGTGCAGGCCGTCGGAGTACCTCCGGCCCGGCATGAGACGGCCGGTAAACTCGTCGACAATGATTACCTGCCCGTCCTTCACGATGTAGTCCTCGTCGATATGGAACAGGGTGTGCGCCTTCAGCGCCTGGTTGACGTGGTGCACGGTGTCGATGTGCCGGTTGTCGTACAGGTTGTCGATCTTGAGGAGCCGCTCCACGTGCCGGACCCCGTCTTCGGTAAGGGTCGCGTGGCGGTCCTTCTCGTTTACCTCGTAGTCTTCCTTGTCCTTCAGGTTCAGGATCACCTTGTTGAGGAGATAGTATTTCTTGGTCGATTCCTCGGTGGAGCCGGATATGATGAGCGGCGTCCGCGCCTCGTCGATGAGTATGGAGTCGACCTCGTCGACGATGGCGTAGTTGAGCACGCGCTGGACGCGCAGGCTCTGGTGCTCGACCATGTTGTCCCTGAGGTAATCGAAGCCGAATTCGTTGTTGGTGCCGTAGGTGACGTCGCACCGGTAGGCGATCTGCCGCTCGTACGGGGAAAGGTCGTGCTGGATGACGCCAACCTCGAGCCCGAGGAACTTGTATATGGCGCCCATCCATTCGGCGTCCCGCCGCGCCAGGTAGTCGTTGACGGTCACCACGTGGACGCCGAGGCCGGTGAGGGCGTTGAGATACACTGGGAGCGTGGCCACGAGCGTTTTGCCCTCTCCGGTTTTCATCTCGGTGATCTTACCCTGGTGGAGCACGACCCCGCCCATGAGCTGCACGTCGAAATGCCGCATACCGAGCGTCCTGACCGAAGCCTCGCGCACCAGGGCGAACGCCTCGGGGAGGAGGCTGTCAGGCTGCTCGCCCTTCTCGATCCGCTCCCGGAAGTGCGTGGTCATGGCGCGCATCTCGTCGTTCGTGAGCTTTTTTATCTCCGGTTCGAGGAGATTAATTTTTTCGACAACGGGTATGAGCTTCTTGATGTCCCGCTCATGCTTGGTGCCGAAAAACAGGCTGAGAATTTTATCGATCATAATTCTGTCCTTATTTAATTCACGCCCCATTAAACCTGCACAAAGATATTCGTCAATAATAAATCAAATTTTATGGAGCGCATCATGAACGGCGAGTATCCGCGATCTCAGATCATCCAGGCCGATCCCTTTTTTTATCGAGCCCAGAATGGCGTCGGGATAATTGTTCCGCGTGCTGTTCGCGAAGGCCGCGTCTGAGAGAAGGTCAAGCTTATTGAAAAAAAGGATGATCTCCCTGTCCGCGCAGCCGAGCTCGGCGAGCTCATGGGTCACGGTTTGAACGTTCGAACCTATATCCGTGGAGGAGATGTCGATGACATGAATCAGAAAATCCGCGCTCTGGATCTCTTCGAGGGTCGACTTGAAGGACTCGATGAGGTTCGCCGGCAGATTCCGGATGAACCCGACCGTATCCACCAGAAGGCATTTTTTACCCTCGGCCAGATAAGCGGCGCGCGTGTATGAATCAAGGGTGGCGAAGAGGCGGTCCTCGACAAAGAGATCGTCCTTTGCGAGGGAGTTTATCAGGGTGGATTTTCCCGCGTTCGTGTATCCCACGACAGCGCCGATCAATTCGCCTTGACGTGATTTCCGGGTCGTGGCGCGGTGCTTTTTGATTTTTTTCAATTTTCTATTGAGCGTGGACACCCTTCGCAGTATGTGCCTCCGGTCGGTTTCAAGCATCTTTTCGCCCGGCCCCCGGGTGCCGATTCCTCCCCCGAGCCGGGAGAGAACGCCGCCGAGGCCTTTGAGCCTCGGCAATATGTAGTTAAGCTGGGCCAGCTCTACCTGTATCTTCGCCTCCGCGCTTCTGGCCCTGCGCGCGAAGATGTCCATAATCACCTCGCTCCTTCCCACGACGCGGCATTTCAGCCTGTCTTCAAGATTGCGGACCTGCGCCGGCCTGATATTGTTCAGGTCGAAAACCACGACCCTGATATTCTTTTCATATATTATGGATTCGAGCTCGGAGAGGAACCCCGTGCCGACGATGATCGCGGGATCGATCCGCTCCCGGTGCACGACGTGCTTGTCGACCACGACCGCTCCAGCAGTCTTCACCAGGAGATCGAGCTCGTCCAGGGAATTCTTTACGAATTCAGCGTCCGCGTCCCTCAAGCGTATGCCGAAGATCAGCGCCCGCTCGTCTTTAGACAGGGGTATTCTATTTACCGACGCATCCATGGAAAGGAATTCTAGAGCCTTGTGTAATATTGTTTTTGGCAAACCAGCCCCGGCTTACCTCGAGGGCGTAGCGTGCCGGCATTTTCGACCGGATCACCGAGGTATCCAGCGGCCTCATGTCGCATATTTCGGTGATGACGCCGTCCTTGTCGATAAAGGCTATGCTCAAGGGCAGGTACGTGTCCTTCATCCAGAAATTCAGCCTTTGCTCGAACTCGAACACGAAAAGCATGCCCCGGTTAAACGGCATCTCCTTCCGATGCATCAGCCCTCGCCTTCGCGCCTCTTCCGTTTCGGCGACCTCCGCGTACAGGGGCGCTGATGTGCCGTTTTTATTGATGATCTGAATCAGGCAGAATCTGTTACCGGATATGGAAGGTGCGAAAGCAAGGCCGAGAAACAAGAGAGTGCATATGCATTTAAAATTCACCGTGGTACTCAATTTTCAATATCCTGTTTATCCGTTCTCCCGGCTCGATGATGAGGCCGAACTCGAGGCCCAGTTGATCGAAAAAGGTGACCCGCGCCGCGCAGTTGAAGAACCACTCATCCGGCTTCCGTAAATTCCAGAAAACACGCTCGACCTCGCCCTTGATTCTAAAGAAGTCGCCCAGCGGAATGTCAAGCCCAAAAAAATACGAGGTATCGTCCGGACGGACGTGCGGCTGCACGGGCATTCGCACGCCATAGATGAAATACTGCTCGCTTCTGAAAAGGTATAGCGGCGAGGTAAAAACGAGATAGGGGCCGGAGAACATCCTGTTCTTCACATTATAATAGAGGTCCTTCTTCATGTTTTTCCGGTAATAATAGACCAGGGGATTTATATAGAAAAAATAGGAGCCGTTCATCACCCTGTTGTAAAAGCTTGATGCGTTATCGAGATATTGATTCGTGCCTTCGTAAAAAGAATCGTATCCGACGGCTATGGCGGGGATATAGGGGATGCCGTCAACGAGCTTGATTTTAACAACCACGGCCGGTATATCGGGCCTCGGCGGGTCGTTGCCGAGCGCGTCCTTCATGTTGAAGGATACGCCGAAATATATATTGTCATGGAGCCCGATGAATGATTTCAGCTGGATCCCGCCCTGGTTGTATATGAAGATATTGAAATTATACGATGCGCGATCGATCGTATATGCGGTGGGGCTGTCGATGAGATACGCGCCGCGAAGCGGCGAATACGGCTCCTCCCGAACCTGTTCAGGAGACTCCTGAACAGCGGCGTTCAGGCATATCGATACTGTCAGGATGATGGAAAAAAAGAGGACTCTCATATTCAATTTCGATTCTTAATTGTGCTGTTTCTAAGTTTATCGGTAAGAATCGAGAAAATCATTTTAGAATAATTTCCTGAATAATGCGAATGGAATCGTCAAAATCCGTTGCAGGGAATAGCATCAGGCTTAATTTCTCATCAAACAGCCTGTTGTGGGCATCAATGATATGACGGATCGATTCCACGTATCCGGCGTGCGAGAGTATAATAAGGTGGTTTTTCAATATCTGGATGATTGCCGAATCCGACCTCAGAGCATGGTTCAATTTTGATACGAGGTATTTCATCAAAAACGCCGTTCTGGTCTCCGCCCGTCCGGACAGCTTGATGCTTAAACCGATGCCTTCCGTGCGTAAAAGAAAAACGTTGAAAAAATAATCCAACAGATAGAAGGGATACGAGAGTCCCGTAAAGCTCCCTGAGACAATTCCCCGGGATTGGGTGTCGTCGACCAAATAAAAGGGGAGCGATAGTCTTTTCCTGAGGATGTCCGTGATAGAGCGGGCGCCCGGCCGGGATTCCTGTTCCTGCATCCGGATCATGCAGATCGATGCGGGCAGAAAGGGGGCGCCGGGGGCTTCGCCGGCGATTGCAAGCTCGCCCGCAAGCTCATCGGTTACGCGCTCGATCATTACAAAATAGATTCTCCCGGCGCTTTTCCCTTTTGCATGAAATATTTTTGCTAAAAAAGGATCATCTCGGATCGTGCCGCTGTCCAGGATAATGCCGTCAGGGCTGGAAAAAATCTTTTTGAACAGGCCGCTCCTGAGGCCTATGATGATATTCCCAGCTTCATAGGTATCCAGATTGTGAATTACCGGAACATATCCCCGCAGGGGCACGCTGTAGGAGAGGATTGCGAAGGCGGAAAACGAGAGTTTGTTCATCCGGATTTTGATATACTCGGCGATGCTGTCAAGGGCGCCGGCTTCGAGAAAATCCCGTTTCATTCCGAATGGCTTGAAGGAGGTATTTATGCCGCGATTATCGGCAATGGACTTTGTCATATACAGGAGGCGGTACATTCTCAGGAGCAGCTCTTCTTCCGGCAGCTTATCTATATCGTTGAGAGCAGGTACGGCGCCGGCGGATTCCGGCTCGTTCCCCATGACCCGGTCGACCAGGTCCCTCAATTCAGGATTAAAGGCCCTGCGCCGGAGCCTCTCGATCGCATCCTGGTTCAATTCTGCGCCCTTCCCGCCGCTGTTGATTATCTCATCAGGCATATGATTATTGGTCAGTATGATAATTCCAGCATCCTTTCAAGGGCTCTCCGGGCTTTTTCCCTGATGCTTTCGTCAACCGTAACGACAAATTCCCCGTTGACCAGGGATCTATACAGAGTGTTCAGATTGATTTTTTTCATATTCGGACAGATAAAAGAATCTGAAGCAGGAATAAATTCGATCCCGGGCGCCGTCAATTTCAGCTTATGAATTATCCCGGTTTCCGTGCCGACGATTATTTTTTTCACGTCGGTCTGAGCAACGAATTTCACCATCCGGCCTGTGGAAAGGACCATGTCCGCCATATCGGCGACCTCCGGCCTGCACTCCGGGTGCACCATGACCAGGGCGTCGGGATGCTTCTGTTTTATAAAAATTAAATCCGCCCGGGAAAATCTTTCATGGGTCGGGCAAAAGCCTTTGCCGGTGATTATCGTCTTCCGGGTAAAGCGCTGTACATACCCGGCGAGATTTTTATCCGGAAGAAATATTATTTCGTCGGCATCGATCCGCTCAACGATCTTCAGGGCGTTCGACGAGGTGCAGATGATGTCCGAAAGAGCCTTCACCGCCGCGGAAGAGTTTATGTACGTTACCACCTTCGCGCCGGGGTGGCCCTTTTTCAGCTCCAAAACATCCTCCGGCTCAACCATCTCCGCCATGGGGCATCCGGCCTCCGGGTCCGGGATGATGACCTTTTTATCCGGCGAAAGTAACGAGGCCGACTCGGCCATGAAGTGCACGCCGCAGAAAACGATCAGCTCTGCGTCGTTCTTGGCCGCTATTTGGGAGAGCTCCAGGGAGTCGCCGGTATGGTCTGCGATGTCCTGGATCTCGTCCCTCTGGTAGTTATGGGCGAGGATGAGGGCGTTTTTTTCTCTTGCGAGCTTTTTTATTGCGGCCGTTAAGTCCATGCATTCCTCCTTCTCGGACCTTACCCGCGCTCCGCGCACCCTCTCCAACTTGGAGAAGGGACGGGAGTGAGGTCGTCTTTGCGAGAGAGAACTAATTAGTCACCATTTTTCTAACCTTTTGTAAAATACCCGCCATGGTAACGCCCGCTTCGCCGTGGATGACCAGGTCGGCCACCGAGTCATACGGCGTGGGATCGCGGTTGACGATCACCAGCTTCGCTCCGCTCCGCCTGGCTATCAGCGGAAACGAGGCTGCGGGCTGCACGACCAGGGATGAGCCGATTACGATGAAGAGATCGCAGGTCGAGGAGCGCCGGTCCGCCTCCTGCATCTCTTCCACCGGCATCGATTGGCCGAATGATATGGTGGCGGGCTTGAGCGGCCCGCCGCAGTCGTCGCAGTATGGCGCTCTTATTCCCTGCCTGATCCGCTCCTGGATCGGATCGCGCTCATATCTTTTATTGCAGCTCAAACAGGTGACATACAGAGAGGTGCCGTGGAGCTGGATCACCCTTTCTTCTGAATTCCCCGCCTTCACGTGAAGACCGTCGATATTCTGGGTTATGACGCAGTCTAGCTTGCCGAGCCTTTCCAATTCGGCAATGGCCAGATGGGCGTCATTGGGCGGCGCGTTTTTTATCGATTCATACATCTCGGTCGCAAGCTGCCAGTATCTTTCCCGCGATTTTTCGCTTGCGAGGAAATTCTGGAAGGAAAAGTCTTCAGGATCATACTTGTCCCACACGCCTCCCGGGCTGCGGAAGTCCGGGATCCCTGATTCGGTGCTCAGACCCGCTCCTGAAAACACCACCACCGTGGCGGATTCGGCGATCCAATCAGCGGCTTTTTGAATTTTATCATTGAGATCATCCATACTATTCGTTATCCCCCGCTCCGGAGGCCAACTCCTACCCACATATCCCCGTTATCTCTTCTATCTCCTCATCCCCATTTCTTACACATTTGTGGGTAGCAGGCAGCTCCAGCGCAGGCGGCATTTCTCCAGATTCACGTTATACTTTCAAACAGCAAAGCATCAGTCAAGGAATTTAAAATCGGCTCTGAATGAGTGTGAATTAAATTTCGGGCTGTATTAATCATGCTGAGGCGTCTCCCCCCTTACGAAGCTGATCTTTACCCATAACCTGCCGTACTGGACACGGGTATTTTTTCCTTTATAAAAGAGACCATTA
>MIBJ01000033.1 GCA_001829495.1 Spirochaetes bacterium RBG_16_49_21
GCGTAATTGACGACGAGAAAGACATACAGGACATCATAAAGATAAACCTGCAGGATGAGGGCTATGACCTGTACTGCTTCTCATCAGGTGAGCAGGCGCTTCAGAAGATCAATGCGGTCATGCCCGATCTCTTTATCCTGGACATAATGATGCCCGGCATGGACGGATACGAATTTTGCCGCAGGCTCCGCGCAAGCGAGGCACACCGGGAGACACCCATCATATTCCTTTCCGCAAAGTCGGACGAGTTGAACAAGATTTTGGGGCTGGAGCTGGGCGGCGACGATTACATGACCAAGCCCTTCAGCGTCAAAGAGCTCAAGTCCAGGGTCAAGGCGGTCTTGCGGAGGATGGAGAGGGCCTCCCCGTCGTCCATGGGCCGTAAAAAAATAGTTTACGAGGGGATTGAGCTTGATCCGGAAAACTACACCCTCTCCGTGGAGGGGAAGGACGTGGATCTCACCAAATCAGAGTTTGATATCCTTCACCTGCTGCTCCGGAATCCCGGGAAGATATTTAGCCGCGATAATATCATCGACAGCATTAAAGGCAACGACGTGTACGTGATCGACCGGACCGTCGATGTCCACATCATGAATCTCAGAAAAAAGCTCGGCAGGTACCGGAATATCATCAGGACGTTTTCCGGCGTCGGCTACGGATTCAGAAAATAAACCGTCAGGCCATGTTTAATAAGATAAGCAACCGCATCATATTCTTTTTTATGGCTCTGGTGACCGCAATGACGGCCGCACTCCTGATAATTATAATCAACCAGACCAGGGTATATTACCTGGCGATTATAAGAAGGGAGATGGCGGAAAAAGTCAATTTCATAGATCTGATCGTCAAGCAGAACCGTGCGAGATACCTGGGGGGCGCCCTTTACGAGCGGCAAAAGCTTATCCGGGAACTGTCGGGAATCATTGATCTCAGGATCACCTTTGTTGATCTTGACGGCACGGTGCGCGCCGATTCCGAGTACGCCGATATCGGCGAAATGGACAACCATAAATACCGGCCGGAGATAATGGACGCGTTAACCGGCGGGAGCGGCACGAGCATCAGATACAGTGATACGCTTAAGATCGATATGTTTTACTATGCCCGGAGATCAGGCGGCGGGATCATACGGCTGGCCAAGCCGCTTATCGAGGCGGATGAAAGCATAGCGCGGCTGCGGGCCTATATCCTCGCGGCAGGAGGAACGGTGCTACTGCTGTCCTTCGCCGTCATCGTCATGATCTCACGGAGGATAACCAGGCCGATCAATGAAACCCTGCACTTCGCCCGGGATTTTTCCGCCGGCGACTTTTCGCAAAGAATCCACAACTACAGCAACGATGAGATCGGCGCGGTACAGAAGGCCCTCAACCGGCTGGCGGATACGGCCCAGGACACAATCAACGGCCTGATCGAGGAGCAGCGCAAGCTGGAGACGACGATCGAGAGCATCCATGACGGGATAGCGGTCATCGGCAGGGATAAGCGCATTCTGATCGCGAACCGGGCGTTCAAATCAATGCTCGACACCGGTTCAAACGTGAGGGGCAGGCTTTTTTTTGAAGCGATACGGAGCCGGTCGCTGAACTCCCACCTAGAACAGGCCCATATAACCGGACAGCCGATCGTTTTCGATGAAGAGCTTCTTAATGAAAGGCATTGCGAGGCGACTATAAACCCCGTACGGAGTGAGGGGTCTCTGCAGGGGATACTTCTGGTGCTGCACGATACCACCGAGAAAAAGAAGATCGATCAGATGAAAACCGACCTGGTGAGCAACATGTCGCATGAGCTTAAGACGCCGATAACAATACTCAAGGGCTACCTTGAGACCATGGAGCAGCATCTGTGCGACGCGGATATGGTCAGCGATCTATTGAAGAAGGCTCTCGTAAACGTCGATCGGCAGAGCTCGCTCATCAACGATATTTTGAAGCTGAACCGGCTGGAAACGTCCATGGATTTCCCGATTGAAGTGATAGACATTTCCGATATCATCAGAAGCTGCATGGATATCCTGACCCACAAAGCTCAGAAGAAGAATATTTCCATCAGGTTTAACGCCGGCGGCGGGCCGGCGAGAATTCCGGGGAACAGGTTTCTTGCCGAGGAGGTCTTCTTCAACATCATCGACAACGCCATCAACTACAACCATGACGGCGGGACGGTCGATATAGACATGAAGATGAGCGGCGCTACTCTGGCGATCTCAATCAAAGACACCGGCATCGGCATCCCCCCGGAGTCGATTGACCGCATCTTTGAGCGGTTTTATCGGGTGGACAAGAGCCGGTCGCGCGCCACGGGCGGGACCGGCCTGGGGCTTTCCATAGTAAAGCACGCAGCCACGCTGCTCAATTGGGACGTCACGGCTCAGTCCGACGGCTCGGGAACAAGTTTTTTAATAGAGATATAGGGAAACTCCGCAAAGACCTTTTCAGAGCAGCGGATCTTCGAAATGATGGCGCACGTCTTTGCCCTGCGCCACGAAGATGACCACCTCCGCGATATTGGTGGCGTGATCCGCGATCTTTTCAAAGCTGTTCGCGGTCAGAATCAGGGATACCGCGGTTTCGACCTTTTCAGGCTCCTTCTTCATCAACTCGATCAATTCCTGTATGATCTTATATCTCAGCTGGTCGACCTGATCGTCGCGGAGCAGAATCATCCGCGCCTTATCCACATCCAGAATGACAAAGGCGTGCAGGCTCTCCTTGAACATGCTGCTGACGATCTCCACCATTTTAGGCATATCGATGAAGGGCTTCACCTGTTCCTTCTCTAAAACGACCGAGATCCCCTTGCAGATGTTTACGGTATGGTCGCCGACCCTTTCAAGCTCGGCATTGATTTTCGAGATTCCGAGAAGAAAGCGCAGGTCGCTGGCCGCGGGCTGGTGAAGGGCTATCAGCTTCAGACAGTATTCATCAATATCCACCTGCAGGCGGTTTACCCTGGCCTCGTTCTGGCGGATCGTCTCCAGGAGATTGACGTCATGCTCCACCAGCGCCCTGACCGCTATGCTCACCATCTCCTCAACCAGGGAGCCCATGTTCAACAGCTCCTGTTTAAGTGAGTTTAGTTCGTCAAAAAAATGTCTGTCCATATGGTTCCTCCTAACCGCCGTTGCCGGGATCTATCCATAGCGGCCGGTTATATAATCCTGGGTCCTCTTGTCTTTCGGATTGGTGAAGATATCCGCCGTCCTGCCGAACTCGACCATTTCGCCCAGAAGCATGTATCCGCACACATCCGACACCCGGGAGGCCTGCTGCATATTATGGGTGACGATCACGATATGGTAGTCCTTCTTGAGATCCAGCATAAGCTCTTCGATTTTCATGGTGGCTATGGGGTCAAGGGCCGAGCAGGGCTCATCCATCAGGATAACCTCAGGCTCGACCGCCAGAAGCCGGGCTATGCACAGGCGCTGCTGCTGATACAGGGGAAGAGACAATGCCGATTTATGCAATTTATCTTTAAGTTCGTCCCACAGCCAGGCCGCTTTTAGACTTTTTTCCACGATCGCCGCTGTCTTTTTTTTGTCTTTGAACTTTTCGACCCTGAGGCCGAATGAAACATTGTCGTACACGGACAGGGGGAACGGGTTCGGCCGTTGAAAAACCATTCCTATCCTTTTTCTGAGTTCATAGATCTCCAGCTTTGAGCTGTATATATCGATGCCCTCCAGCAGCACCTGGCCCCTGATTTTGACGCCCTCGATCAGGTCGTTCATCCTGTTTATGGATCTCAGGAGCGTTGATTTCCCGCATCCGGACGGCCCGATAAGACCCACAATATTGTTCCCGTCCACCGCCATATTCACGGACTTAAGAGCCTGGAACTGGCCGTAGAACAAATCGAGGTTTTTAATTTCTATTTTTTTGGGCATTGCTGCTCTGTTTCTTAATGATATTCAATATCCGATCGCTTGTCTACCCAAAGCGGCCGGTCACGTAATCGTTCGTGCGCTTGTCCCGGGGCATGGTGAATATCTGTTCCGTCGCTCCGTACTCGATCATCTCGCTCATCAGAAAAAAGGCCGTATTGTCCGCCACCCGGGCCGCCTGCTTCGTGTTGTTCGTTACAAGAATTATCGTGAAATTTTTCTTTAGAATCCCGAGCGCGTCCTCTATCGCCGCGGTGGAGATCGGGTCGAGTCCGGAACAGGGCTCGTCAAGGAGGATCACCTCAGGTTCCATGGCGAGCACCCGGGCCAGGCACAAACGCTGCTGCTGGCCTCCGGAAAGCCGCAGCGCGGAAGTCTTCAGCCGGTCTTTGACCTCATCCCAGAGAAACGCAGACGTCAGGCTTGTTTCCACGAGATGGTTAAGCTTCTTCCGGTCCCTGATCCTGAACAGGGAAGGGCTGAATACTATATTGTCGTAGATGCTGGCAGGGAGCGGCACGGGAAGCGCGAACACCATCCCTACCCTTTTCCTGAGCTTTACGGGGTCCACGTCCGGGTGGTATATGTCTTCCCCGTCGAGAAGGATACGGCCCTCGACGCTGATTTCCGGCACCAGATCGTTCATACGGTTGAGTGATCTCAGGAACACGGTTTTTCCCGAGCCTGACGGGCCGATGATCCCCAGTATCCTGTTCGCCGGGATGTCGATACTTATGGATCTGAGGGCCTGCGCCTTGCCCCAGAATACGTTCAGATTATTGATGCGAAATTTATAATCTCCTTCCATAAAATGCCGTTATATCTCCCGGAGGGGAATGAGGTCACTCCCTATTTTGTTTTTTTCGCTATGAACATGTTCATCATCCAATAAGAGATGAGGTTGATTATCAATATGGAAATGATTAATACCGCCGCTGTCGCGTATGCGTTTTTGTTCGAGATGCCTTCGCGCGCGAGAATATAAAAATGGACCGACATGGTACGTATTGAATCGAAAATCGAATGGGGCATCCTCAAAGAAGAGCCGGCCGTAAAAATGACGGCCGCGGTTTCTCCGATCGAGCGGCCGATGCTCAACATGATCCCGGTTACGATTCCGGGAAGGGCGTTCGGCAGCACGACCTTCCTGACGGTCTGCCACAGGGTGGCGCCCAGTGAAAAGCTGACTTCCCGGTACGAGTAGGGGACCGCTTTGATCGCCTCTTCGCTGGTACGGATAATCGTGGGCAGTATCATGAAAACCAGGGTCAGAGAGCCGGACATGATGGACCATCCCATCCTTAGCGTGGTCACGAAAAAAATGAATCCGAACAGGCCGAAAATGATCGAGGGTATCCCCGCCAGGCAATCCGCGCCGAATCTGATGATCCGGGTTATCCTGTTCTCCCTCGTATATTCGGTCAGATAGACCGCGGTTCCGACGCCCAGGGGCGTCGCGATGATGATGGCGAAAAGGGGCAGGATGACCGTCCCGATCAGGGTTGGGAATATCCCGCCGCTCCTCCCCATGTCCTCGGGTTTGGCAAAAAGAAAGTCATAACTTATGTAGGGGAGCCCCTTGCCGAAGACGAAAACTATGATGAAAACAAGCACGGCGAGAGTTAACACCGTCAACAGCGTCAGCACAAAGATCGCAATTGTCTGCGTGTATCGCGGGTGGACAGTCATTTTTTTTTGCCCCTGTCCCTGATCGCGGTCATGGCTATATAATTCAAGAGCATGATGATAATCAAAAGTACGACGCCGGTGGCAAAGAGCGCCTGGCGGTGCATACCCGTTGCATAGCCCATCTCCAGGGCTATGTTCGCGGTCAGGGTGCGCACCGAATCAAGGGGGGAATTCGGCAGCTTGACCGCATTTCCCGCCACCATGATGACGGCCATGGTCTCGCCGATGGCCCTTCCGAGGCCGAGGATTATGCCGGCGATGATTCCGGAGCGGGCAGCGGGGATCACGACCATATGAATTGTCTGCCAGTGCGTCGCGCCGAGGGCGAAGGCCCCCTCCCGGTAGGAATTGGGCACGGCCTTAATGGAGTCGATGGAAATGCTCATGACCGTGGGCAGTATCATGATGCCCAGTATTATTGACGCGGCCATGATGGAGAGGCCCGGGCCTCCCAGGTATTCCCGTATCAGGGGGGCGAGAACCATCACGCCGATGAAGCCGTACACCACCGAAGGTATTCCCGCAAGCAGCTCTATCGTTGGCTTGATGGTTTTCATGGCCCATTGGGGAATGAATTCCGACAGGAAGACCGCGCCGGCGAGGCCGAGCGGCACGCCCACGAGTATCGCGCCCAGCGTCACCCAGAGAGAGCCGGCGATCATGGGGAATATCCCGTATTTGCCGGCGGCCGGCTCCCAGTCGGTGGATAACAGAAAGTCCGTGATGCCTATTTTGAATATAAAGGGGAGGCCTTCTTTGATTATAAAAAGAACGATGAGAACGAGCATGGTAATGGCCGAAAGAGCTATTGCCATGAGCAGCCGGTAGATTCCTTTTTCTTGGAGAAAGTTCACTGTTGCTATTTTGCAGGTATCAATCCACTTGATTTAATGGTTTCCTGACCCTGGCTAGAAAGAATATAATCAATCAGATTTTTTACTTTTCCCTTCGGAGCGCCTTTCGTTAAGAGAAATATCGGCCGTACCAGTATGTACCTTCCTTTTATTATCTCGTCGGTCATGCACGGCACGCCGTTGACGGAGACCTGTTTTATTTTATCGTTAACGAGGCCGTGCGACAGGTAGCCCACGGCGTTGGCGTCGTTGATGACCGTCTCCCGCACCGTGCCGTTGGAATCCTGGATGATCGCTTCCTTCGTCAATGATATGTTTTTTACTATGGCTTCGAAAGAAGACCTCGTGCCTGATCCCGCTTCACGGGATACGACGGTTATTGAGTGGTCGTTGCCGCCGACCGTTTTCCAGTTTTTTATCACGCCGCTGTAAATGCCTTGAATCTGCTCGAGGGTCAGGTTGCCGACTTTATTTTTCAAGTTTACTATAATAGCTATGCCGTCCCTGGCCACTACCGTTGCGGACAGGCTTCCCGCCTCCGGAGGCAGGGTGACCAGGTCAGCCATTCCGATATCCGCAGCCCCGGATAAGGCGGACTGAATCCCCACTGCCGAACCGCCGCCCTGTATGGTTACGCCCGTGTCCTGATTGAGCTGCATGTATTGGTCCGCCAGCTTTTCCGCGAACGGCTGAAATGCAGTCGATCCTGCGGCGGTAATGGTGTATTTTTCTTTTCCGCAGCTCGAATATGCCGTAAAAAATCCAAGTATAATAAATAGCAATGGTATAATTTTTATTTTCATGGCTTTATCTCCTAATAAAATAGGCGGAAATTGTCAAATAAAAATTTTGTTAAAAAAATATAATGAAATTATAAGAAATAATAATGGACACTGTGGTTTTATACAATAAGAATTGCATCTTTATATGAAAATTATTCCTGGCATTAAGACATTTCGATTGCAGCAGAGAGTTGCATTATGAATCATACGGGAAAGACCGTGCCCATCAACTGGATCGGGGATACTGAAAAATATATCGTTGTTCCCCGCATTGAAAAGCGCAGGGTGGTAAAGAAGCTGAAGCGGCTCATTAAAGTGAAGGGGGGCTGCTACTTCACCCAGGGAGTTCCGCACGGCATCATCGATTTCATCTACCGGGCGGTGATGAAATTGGGCCTGCGGGAGCGGAAGCTTCTTTTTTCCCGCGGCGCGGTGAAAAACGGGAGCCGGCCGACCAGCAACATGGTCGAGGTCTGCGAGCTCGACTGGGACCTGGGGACATCGTTCATTATTCCGCTGAGGCGGAGATACGGCTCAACCGCCGATTTTATCATCAACCACCGGCGCTATACCCTGCGCATAATGGAGATCATCGTGCTTTCCGGGCTGCTCAAGCTGGTTAAAAATGATAAATCTGAAAAATGGCGCTCCGCCATGGCAGCGGCCGTCATCGCGCTCGGCTGGGCGGAGCTGGACCGGGGGGATCCGCCGGGGGTTTGCCGGGCGGATTAAATTATTTTATAATCCGGCGCTTGTTTGACAAGCTCGAAGATCTGCGGCCGGTAATAAAATAATTCTAGTTAGATTGATTCATTTTGCTTCGTTCAAGATCAAGCAGGTATTTTTTCCTCCGGAGCCCGCCGCCGTAGCCGGTCAGATTGCCGTCACTGCCGATCACCCGATGGCAGGGGATCAGCAGGGCGATCATATTATCCCCGTTCGCCCCGGCTACGGCCCTGACCGACCGGGGGCTGCTTAACATTTGGGCCAGCTCTTTATACGATATCGTTTTTCCATACGGGAGCCGCTGCAACATGCGCCACACCTTTTGCTGAAACTCGGTTCCGGCCGCAGCCAGGGGCACGCTGAATTGTTTTCTTGCGCCGGAAAAGTATTGATCGATCTCATATTGAAGCCGTATTAAATGCGGATTAATTCCGGGCGTGAATCGGGCGCGCAGGCGTGTTGACAGCCGCTTTATCTGGGTCTCGATCATTCTTCTGTCTATAAACTCAAGCAAACAAATCCCCTCGTCGGTGGCTCCGGCGAGCATGGGCCCCAGTGGCGTTGTTATCCTGGTTGTTTTAATAACCTCCGCCATGTCGCATTTTTTGGGGGTGGAATCAAAAATCTTTTTAAATGCATCATTAAAACCGCTCAATGATTCATAGCCTGAATCATAAGCCGCGTCAATAACGGCGTCACCCAGCTTTATCCTGCCGAAAGCCTCACCGATACGCAAAGCACGCAGATAAGCCTGCAGCGTCATCCCGTGATTTGCTTTGAACCACCGGCGCAGCCGCGCCGGGTTGACTCCGTAATTTTTTATATCCCTGTCTTTAATTCTGGCAGCCGGGTTTTTATTCACCGCCTCTAAAATGATAGTAACCCATTCGGGGGTTTTCCCCCGTGCTTCCATTGGATTGCAGATTTTACAGGGACGGTAACCTTCGTCAAGGGCCTGCTTGGCGCTTTTGAAAAATTCAACATTTTCCCTCTTGGGTTTTTTAGCGGTACAGGTGATACGGCAAAAAATTCCGGTTGTTTTCACGCCGATATAAAAAAGTCCGTCGCACCGGCTGTCGCGCTCATAAAAAGCTTTTTCCATGATTGTGTGATCTATATTCAATAATGCGTTCATACGGTTTTTCCTTTTGTACAATAATACGCATTTATTCCGCTTTTCTCAACCGAAAATTGCACAACCTATTTTTTTAGAGTGCGTCGGCCTGGTCTATATCGGCGGAGCTTCTGACATTTCTTCATTGACTTTTCAGTCGCGTACCGGAATCATCAGCAGATACACGGGGCGCTGTCAATTCCCGGCAAATTCTGGAGGTATGCATGCCGGAAGAGATGATGAACACCAAGCAGGTGGCTGAATACCTGGGAATCAATGAGAAGCAGGTTTATGCGCTGATCAAGGCGGGCAAAATTCCCTGCACCAAGGTCACGGGCAAATGGGTATTTCCCCGCAGCCTCATTGACCGGTGGATCAACGTGAGCGCCGGCGAGCCGGATTCCGGCAGGGCGAAGCCCGAGCGCAACCGGGGGCAGATACTGGCTGCAGGAAGCAACGACCCGGTCCTCGACCTCCTGCTCGGCTCGAGCAACAATTACAAGGGGGCCTTGATTTTTTCTTGCAATCTCGGGAGCTTCGGCGGCCTTGAACTTCTGGGAGAGGGCCGGTGCGATATAGCCTGGTGCCACCTGTTTGATCCTGAAACCGGCACGTACAATATCCCCTATATCGCCTCCCATCTGGCCGGCAAAAGGATAGCGCTCGTGCACCTCTTTTACCGCGAGATCGGGCTCCTGGTAGCGGCCGGTGCTTCGGGAAAAGTAAAAAAATTCGAGGATATCGCATCGGGAATCAGGTTCATCAACAGGCAGAAGGGATCAGGGATCAGGATATTCGTGGACCACAACCTGAAAAAATCGGGGATCGATTCGTCATCGGTTTTGGGGTACGGGAACGAGGTGTGCACCCACTTTGAGATCGGCCTCTCAATACTCTCCGGCGGAGCGGACGCCGGCATCTCCTCTGTCGCAATATCGAAGCTCCTGGGCCTCCCCTTCATCCCCCTGGCGCGCGAAAGCTTTGACATGGTGGTCGGCAAGGATGCATTTTTTGAAAAGCCGATCCAGGCCTTCATAGAAACCCTGCGAACGAAACAATTCAGAAAAAGGGTGGAGCAGATGGGGGATTACGATTTCACGGATTCCGGCAAAATAATCTATCAGGTCGGGGCCGTCTAAAAAGCCCCCGATGATGCCATTCACTTAAATCCTTATCTCTTCAGCCGTTTCCGGAAGCGGTACCGTAAAACAAGCCCGGCCGAATTGAGCAGCAGCACCAGCACGATAAGCACAATGGCCGTGCCGTACTGGATGTTCCGGGTCTCCTGAATATAGGTGCCGGCAGTGGCCATGACATAGATATGATAGGGAAGCGCCATTACCTCGCTGAATATGGAATGCGGAAGCTCAGGCGCGTAATAGGTCGCCGCCGTGAACATTACCGGGGCTGTCTCGCCCGCCGCGCGGCCCAGGGAGAGCATGACGCCGGTGAGTATGCCGGGGAGGGCGTTCGGGATCACGATCCTGAATATGGTCTGCAGCCTGGTAGCGCCCAGGGAGAGGGACGCCTCGCGGTATGTCCGCGGCACGGTCATCAGCGCCTCTTCGGAGGAGCGGATGATCATGGGAAGGTTGAGCACTCCGAGCGTGAGCGAGCCGGCGAGAATGGATGTGCCGAAATCGAGAAACACGACGAATAGGGACAGGCCGAACAGGCCGAATACCACGGAAGGGACGCCTGCCAGGTTGTTCACGCCGAGGCGGATGATCTTGCCCAGCTTCGGAGCTGCGGCGTATTCGGTCAGATAGACCGCCGTAATTATGCCGATAGGTATCGAGACCACAGCGGAACCGACCATGAGATAAAACGTTCCCAGTATGGCCGGAAAGATGCCTCCCTGAGTCATCTCGTTACGCGGCATTTCAGAAATGAACTCCCATGACAGGGCAGAATAGCCCTTGGATATTATATATATGACGATAAATGCCAGGAACGACAGAACAAAGAAAGACATGATTCTGAAGAGGGCAAACATGGCTTTTTCGATTATGTCCGATTTCATCTGCCGGGATATCATGTCAGCCGCCCTTGAACCTATATCTGTTTGAGAGATAATCAGCGATAAGGTTGAAGATGAACGTGATAAGGAAGAGGATGATGCCGATTGCGAAGAGCGCATGGTAATGGCTTCCGCCCACCGGCGCCTCGGCCATCTCCGCGGCGATGTCGGCGGTGAGCGGCCGTACCGGATCGAATATCGATGTCGGAATCACCGCCGCGCCCCCCGCTATCATGAGCACCACCATGGTTTCGCCGATGACCCGTGATATGCCCAGGATGATCGCCGTCCAGATCCCCGACAGGGCGGCGGGCACGGTAATATGGAAGATGGTCTGCCACCGGTTTGCGCCCAATGCATAGGAGGCCTCCTTAAGCGACACGGGCACTGAGGAAACCGCGTCCTCGGATATGCTGGCGATGGTGGGTATCGCCATGAAGGCGAGCATGAGCGACGCGTTGAAGAGGTTAAGTCCGGTGTCAAGGTTGAACTGTTTCTGCAAAAAGGGGGCTAGGACGACCATGCCGAAGAACCCGATGACGACCGAAGGTATGGAGGCAATGACCTCAATGACCGGCTTGAGGGTTTCCCGGATCCGAAGCGATGCGAGCTCCGCCAAGTATACCGCGATCGCGAGGCTGAAGGGGACGGCAATGGCTGATGCGAGCAGGGTGACGGACACTGACGCGGCGATCAGGGGGAGTATGCCGAACCGCGGGTTGTCGCTCGTAGGATACCACTGGGTGCCGAACAAAAAATTCGCCACCGGCACGTTCTTGAAAAGGGGCACTCCTTCGCTGAAAAGAAAGATTGTTATGAGCAGGAGTACCATGATGCATGATAATCCCAGGATAAAGAACAATTTTTCGAATATTTTGTCGGCAATAATACTCTTCCGGGAATCGCCCATATGAATGCGGGACTCAGGCAGGGATTGAGAAATAATGTTATTATTTAAACCGGAAGACATGTGGGTAACGTTTTGTAAATTTTTATTATACATGCCGGGGATTGTCTAAAAAGCTGTGTTATATTCTCGCACAGCCGCAAAGAACCACTTCTCTGACATCACCTCGGGAACATCATTGATTAAGCAACGAACTTAATATCGATCTAATTAGTCTGAAATAATTATAAAGAAATTATAAAGATTTTGTTTTTTAAAAGTGATGGCTCCGATTTCATTCATTCAAAATTTCTGCTTGAAAGCTCATGGGGAACGCGGGTATTGTCCCTGAGGAAAAATAATTCCGCCGATTTAACGCGTTTGGTGAAAGAAGGGGGTGCGGTTATGCCGTTTTTTACAAGGGGGAACGCCCGGATATATTTTGAAGACGTCGGCCGCGGCGATCCCCTCATCACCGTACATGGTCTGAATGAGAACACCGCATACTGGAGCCTGCCGGGCGTGACCGGGAAACTGGCCGGTTCCTGCCGCGTCATGTCAATGGACATGCGCGGCCATGGCCGCAGCGTCGTAACCGGCGATCCTCCCGGTTTTAACGCAGATACGGTGGGGGATGACATCATCGGCCTTGCCGATCATCTCGGCCTCGGCCGGTTTCATCTCATGGGCCACTCCACCGGCGGCTTTGCATCGTCGCGGCTGGCGATGAAGGATTCCAGCAGGCTCGTATCCCTGATTCTTACGAATACCACGTCGGCCACATCTCCGGTCTCCGGAGATCCGGAAAGTATACGCAGGTTGAACGACGCATTTGCGCGGAGCTTTGAGGAATTCACCTTGGATCAGATTATCGCCTATGTGAGGAAAAATCCCTCTCCATTTTTCAGGGGCGTAATAGAATCTGAAAATTCCGATGAGCTGTTGCGCTCATATCGCAGGGTGATGGAATCAAACGACCGGGGTATCATAGCCGCCTTTATTCGTTCGTTTTTCACTGATCCGGATCCCATGATCGAGGGGCTCCGCTCGATCCGCTGCCCGGTGC
This sequence comes from Spirochaetes bacterium RBG_16_49_21, assembly GCA_001829495.1. GTDB lineage: Bacteria > Spirochaetota > UBA4802 > UBA4802 > UBA5550 > RBG-16-49-21. Next base: position 13,030 of record MIBJ01000033.1, read on the forward strand.
TCATCATTTACGGGGATAAGGATGATCTGTTCATCCAATCCAGCAGGCTGATGGCTAAAGAAATTCCCGGTGCTGAAATACTTGAATATAAAGGGGTCGGCCATCTATCGGCGTTCGAAGCTCCGGTGCGGCTTGCCGCCGACGTTATTGATTTCATCAAGCGGCATCCGGTTTAAACGCCGGGATATTAATTGGCAACGTCTTTCAGCTTGATCACGTCGCGGCTCTTTTTTTTCCTTATTGCCGCATTTTCATTTTTTTCAGATAAATCAAGGGTTCCCTTTTCAGTAACCTCGCCGAGTGAAACCAGCGCCTCATGGAGATCTTTCTGGTGCCGCTTGCTTTCGAATCTGCTGAGCAGGCTGTACACGCAGGGAACAACAAAAAGAGTCAGAAATGTGGACATGATGACCCCGCCGATAACCACTATTGCCATAGACCGCATGGTTTCAGATCCCGGTCCCAGGGCCATCGCCGGAGGCACGGCGGCGGCAATCGTGGCTAAGGAAGTCATCAAGATCGGCCTCAGCCGTATGGGACAGGCGTCCATGAGCGCATTGTGCACCTCCATGCCGGCGATGCGGCGGGTGTTGGTAAAATCCACCAGCATGATCGAGTTTTTTTTCACAATGCCCATTAATAAGAGCAGTCCTATCATGCTGTACAAATTGAGGGAAGTCCCGGTTAACCACATTGCGAGAAAAGCTCCGCTTACGCTGAAGGGAAGTGCCATCAGAATAGTGACCGGATGTAAAAAGCTGTTATACTGGGTGCCGAGTATCATATAGGCCACGACGATCCCCAGTATCAACGCGAAAATTAGGCTCTCAAAGGATTCCTTGAATACCTGTGAGCTCCCTGAAAATACAATGTGATATCCGGTTGGAAGGATCTTTGCCGAACTTTTCTCGATGAAGCTCAAAATATCACTTTGCGATTTACCCGGAGCTATATTCGAAAAGATGGTGATACCCCTTTCACGATTATAGCGCGTTATGGTAAGAAGCGAAGGCATTTCATTTAGATGTACCACATTGGCCAGGCTGACAATCTCGCCATGGATGTTCCGCACCATGATACGGTTGATATCCTGAGGCTGGCGGTTGTACTTGTCCAGGAGTTTGATCCGGATGTCATTGCGGTGCCCGGATTCATCCGTATACTTGCCCACCCGAAGGCTCCCGACGGCGGCACTGATTGAATCTGCTATGTTTGTAATGGTCACGCCGCGTTCGCTGGCTAATGACCGGTCAGGAATAACCTTCACCTCCGGCATGCCTGTCTGGTAATCTGAATCCACGTCCGTAACAAGGCCGGATTTATTCATACGGTCCATGATTTTGCCGCTTAATTCACCAAGTTTTTCCCAATCCGGTCCCTGCACGGAGAACTGGATCGGGTATCCCCGCTGGGCAGAGAACCCGGCCAGAGAAGGATCCAGCACGGTTACTACCTGGGTGCCCGGAATCTGCTTGACCTTTTCGCGGATAAACGGCATGAATTCCTGCTGGCGCGGCCGGCGCTTAAAGGGGGCGGCGACCGGCCGTTCTTTCAAATCCTTCATTGTCACAAAAAATATCCCCTGGTTGACCAGTCCCCCCTGAAATCCGCCTACGGCGCAGAAGTACGTTTTTATTTCAGGCCTCGATTTAAATATTTCCTCAGCTTTTTTAAATATCTGGTCTGTAAATTCCATGGATGATCCCAGGGGCGTGCGGATGTTGACGATAAAGATTCCCATGTCCTGGGCGGGCACGAATTCCTTACGGATACCTCCCAGCAGGAATAATGAGCTGGCGAAAACAGCCATCGCTGCGCTTATGATTTTCCACCGATTGCCAAGGCCCCAGGTAAGCCCTCTCCGGTAGGCGGAAGATAGAAAATTCATTAGGCCATCCATCAAAGAGCCTATTCTGGTTTCTTTTCCTGTTGTGAGAAGCTGGGAACAGCGCATCGGAGTGAGCGTCAGCGCCTCCACGAGTGACAGCAAAACGGCAACCGATATGGCCACGCCGAATTGAAAGAAAAACTTCCCGATAATTCCCTTCATGAACACAACCGGGAGAAAAATCGCCAGTATAGCAAGCGACGCGGCGACCGCGGCCGAGGTGATTTCCCTGGCCCCGACAATGGCCGCTTTGACCCTGTTCATCCCGGACTCATGGTAGCGCACGATATTCTCCAGAACCATGATCGCGTCGTCCACGACTATGCCTATCGACAATGAAAGTGCAAGAAGGGTAAAGGTATTGAGCGTGAAACCTAAGAAGTACAATACGATAAAAGAACCGATTAATGACGTGGGTATTGCGAGGACAACATTAAAAGAGGAGCTCCACGACCCCAGGAAGAGCCAGCACACGAGGGAGGTCAAAATAACGGAAAGGGTCAGGGTGAAAAGCAGCTCGTTCGTGGCATCCTCGACAAATTTTGTGCTGTCATACGGGAGGATCATGCTCATATTTTTAGGAAGAAGGCCCATTGACTTGATGTTCGTTATCCTCACTTTTACGGCGCGGCCCACAGCCACCGCGTTCGATCCCCGTTGCTTAATGATGCCGAGTCCCACTGCGGTCTTTCCGTTCACCCGCGAGATTCTCCGGACATCCGCCAGGCCCTCTTCGACTTTCGCCACGCTGCCGAGCCGGATGCGCTTCCAGATTGGCTCGCCGCTCCGTTTGGCGATTATCAGGTCTTCAAATTCCTTGGGCGTGCGCGCCTCAGAGAGCACGCGCACATTGGATTCTTTCGGGCCGTTGTCGATGTATCCTGAGGGGGTCAGGGTATGCTGACTGATAATTGTGTTGATGACATCATCCACCGTTATTTCCTGACGCGCCATCTGCTCGGTATTGAGCCATATCCGCATGTTCGGGTCTATGTAACCTCCCAGGCGGATATCGCCGACGCCGCTGATGGTCGCCATGGAATCTTTAAGATGGTCGCGGACTTCAATGATCATCTCCCGCAAGGTGGCCGTTCCGGTTAACGAAGCGAACATGATAGGATTGTCTTCGGGATTGGTTTTGACCACAATCGGCGGATCAATATCAGTGGGCAGGTTTCTCTGCGCCTGCAGAATTTTAGTCTGAACCTCTTGAAGCGCGGTGTCTATATCGCGATTGAGCTCGAACTCAATGGTTATGTTCGTCAAGCCTTCCTGCGATATCGAGTTGACATTTTTGATTCCCTGGATGGTCATTACCGCGTCTTCAAGCACGTCCGCAACAGCGGTCTCCATTGTATCCGGAGATGCTCCTTGCCAGGTTACGGTGATGGTGAGGATCGGGAAATCGACGTCGGGCAGCTGGCTTATGCCCATGCGGCTGAAGCTGATCCCTCCGAAGATTATCAGCCCGAACATCAGTATCCAGGCGAATACGGTGTTTTTTATTGAAATGTCCGAAAGCGTCATATCGTTAAGAAATATTTTATCGTTCTTAAGTTACGGTAAATTATATAAAAAATAATGAAAGAACTGAGATAACACCTGTTATTAAATTGCAATTATTTAATAATTTCGATAAATTATTTTTTTATATTTCATATATCTCTTGCAACGTATGGATCACTAGTCGCTGGTTTCAGATGCAAGAAGCTTTTCCAGGTTGGGTGGAAAGCCCCAAATAAGTCTCCAGCTTATTAGATTATCAATTGTCTCTCTAATAAGCATATAGTTCATAAAGTGATAGTTATCGGTCATTTTCCGTTTAAGGAGCTTGCTTAAGTATCTTTGTACTGCGTACGCTAAAATCAAGGACACCGACATCTTGAAAAGCCTCCTACAATCCACCAAATACTCATAATCATCTTCTCTTACCTGAACATGGAACACGCGCCAATCCTTTGGCCAGCGCCTTTCCTGATACCGAACCAATCTGCCGATAGGCTCGGGAAATCGGATATCTCCCATAACCTGCTTTATAAGGAGAACGATCATTTCGGAACAGGTCATGTTTTTTAACTGCGCAGCCTTGGCGACCCTTTCCAGTATATCTACACGTATATTCAGGGTAGTTTCCATGTATATGCTTTCCTCCCATAATGTATAGTCATATGGGGATATACGAATGGAACAGTCTTAATGATAAAAAATTTTGTTCTGTTATAACCGTTGTTGATACTATAAATATATAAGCAACCGCGCTATTTTATTTATCATATTAGGCGCGCCTTGTTCAGGTTTTTTGATTCTCTTCGACTTCGGACTCGATTTCTTTCTCACCTTTTTTCTGCGCAAAATCAAAGCGATAAATGGCTGAGGCTGTAGCGCCATAGATATGTTCGTAATAATGCAATTGATTTCGTACATATGTTAGTGAGGGATCACTTTTCAGGAGTTTGAACATCTGGTATCTGAACCCGATCGAAAGAGTAGTATTTATTTGATCAATCCACCATGCCAGGGAGATCGTCGAATTTGAGCCGATCCTATAGAAAAGATTTTCTCTGGGTGTGCTATGCAGGATGGGAAGGATAGGCACTCCGGGTCCAAAAGTATTTATTAAATAGCTTGTGCCGGAAAGCTTCACTTCGGTAAAATTATACACGACAGACGAGTGGAATATGAGATACAACTGCTTCGCAACCAGGGGGACGAGGACGCCCAGGCCGAACGCCGGAGCATATTCGTCGTATTTCGTTTTTTTATTGCCCAATAATCCGCCAGTGCTTACATAAAATCTTGTATTCGAGCTAAATTCATAGTGTGAATATTTAAACCCGATATACAAGTTGAAATATTTGATGATGGAATAGCTTATTGATGAATCGCTGTCGAAGCGCTGTATTACGCTATTCTCTCTATATGGAAACACACTGGGTGTTAATCCGGCGGTATATAATACTGTTTCATTCCGCTTGAGATTGAATCTGCCGTACAAAAAAATGGATGATATGCTGAAGTGCTTGGGAAGATGGAATATCAGTATGGGCCCGTATATAGGCGCGGGATTTATTCGGGCATCATGTTTTAATGGCACGAAGACAGGAAGCACCGAATAGCTGGGAAATTTGATCCAGTAAGGCTCCCACCAGCAAAACCAGGATGCTGCGCCCACGCTGATGCCTGCTGCGCGGGCGGCATAGGGATAGACAATAAATATAAAGCATAAAATAATGCAATATTGGATCACGCGTCTATTCATGGTTTTTTACCTCAAATTTAAGTTATGAGCTATTTAATATTAGGTCATTTTGAATTATGAGTATATTAAAAAACCGCTTATTTCTTTATATAAACAAAACCTGCTCAAATAAATCCAATATAAAAATTGGTTGAATTTAATTTTATTTGTTCTATTTATGATAAAATACTGACTATACTATGGGTATTGAAAATACCTGATGAAAGGATCTGCACGTAAATTAAGCATATTTACCGAAGCCTATATGGCATACTATCCGCAAATTTTCAATTCAATATTGGCCAGGGTTGGAGATGTTGATGATGCGCGGGATATTTGTCAGGAGGTATTCATAATATTATATGAAAAATTTGATTCCGTAAATAACGTTAGATCATGGCTTTACGGCACCCTGAAAAACGTTGTGTATCGTTACTATGCCGCGAAAAACCGGAACATTGATAATATCGATGAGCTTTTCGATTCTGCTGGGCTTGCCTTCACGAACGGTTTCAGGGATACGCGGATAATTATCAATGAGGCAATAGAGCGGATCGGGTGCAGCGATGATGAGCGGATCATTCTTGATCTCATCGCCCGGCACAATTTTTCCTATGCCAATGTCGCGAAGATCCTTGGATTGACAAGAAGACAGGTGGAATACAAGTATGGGCAGCTGGTTAATTGCATTCTGACCTGTCTGAAAGAAAAAGGAATCATTGACATCGCGGAGCTGTTATGAACGGAACTGTCGAACAATTCAAACTCCTACTCGAAAAGTATAAGCTGTTAGAGCCCGTTTCTCTTGAACAGCAGGATTATATTATTCAACAGCGGCAGGCTGACTTACAAGCTTTGCTGAAGAAAATAGGTCGCTATGGGGTCATTTTCTGGCTTTCGATTCTGATTTACAGCGGATTAAAAAAATTCGGCATAACAGTGACGCTCATTCAGAGCAAGATAATTCTGGGCATAACGGCGATAACGATCGCTTCAGGATCCGGAGCCGGAGTTTATACGGGCACGAAATATATTATTAAAGTACTCACCAAACCCAAATCGGAAGTTGAAGAGAAGATTGAAAAGCAGGAGGACGAGCATATAAATAGTATTGAAAAAAAATCAGCTCAGATCATGCCATCTGAAGTAAAAAAAATTGAAAATAAAGCAACCGTAACTAAAGACGTTCAGGCAGAGAAAAAAATTGAAAATAATGACAAGAAAGATAAGGACGCAGGCGGGAAGAAGAAACGGCGCCATGAGGTTGAATCGGAGCCGGTAAGCGATGTGCCCACGCTTTAGGAATACATTCAAAAGAATTATACTGCAATCGCATCCAAAATGAAACACAAATATAAATTTTTCTCACGTTTTCTTATAGTACTTGTATTTTTCATAACCGCCACTTGTGACCCCAAAAGCAGTAATAATGATACTATTACACTGTTTTTGCTTTTAAATAACCTGAACTCACCCTCTACATGTACAATATCAGTCATAAATAATTCTACATACACCATCACAGCGGTATTAGGCGTTCTCCGCACATCATGTTATGATCCATTACCGACAGAATATGGAAGTGCTAATTTATTACAGACCGGTGAAACCATAGTTCAGGGCCAGCGGAAAGATATTGACTTTAATGCGAGAGGAGTTGCAATGAGAGTTCTGAGCAATAATTTCTATAAAGATATGGCCTTTTGTAATACCGGGAGCGGTCATTATGACTTTACGTGGGAAATAGATAATAGTAATTGGTCGCGCCTATAGCACTATTGAAAATCAGCTTTATGGTGGCTCTATTGAGAAAGTAACAGTCGTAAAGAGAAATCATTTATACTGATACGCCCCATCTGACCATGTTCCTGTCGACTATATGACTATTGTGTTAATAAATCAAAAAACTTTTAATGTGTGATTGTAATATATCCTGTACGGTTGGTTTTAGTTTTATCGGTATATGCTGATAAACCCGTAGGGTATCCGCCGGGATCATATGTTGATTCAATATATAACAATATCTGATCGTCGTCCGTGAACCAATTGTTATCTACACCCGCACCACCATATAAAGTACTCGTCACTTCTTCCTTAGATGAGTTCAAGGTATTTGTTGCATAGATTATTATTACGGACATGCTTGTAGAATACGCTACTATCCTGTTGTTCGTATAATCAAATACATTGGCGGATACCTGGGTTGTTCCGTCAGACTGGAATTTTTTATAAGTTATAGTACTGGCCGCTGTATCCCGTTTCACGGTAAACTGCTGGGTTATGGTAACACCATCCGTATCATAGCCGATTGACGTGCAATTGTTATTGTCACTCCAGGTTGCGTTAAGTATGGCGACATTATCCGAATCTTTCGCCTTGAGATCGTCCCCGGTAAACCATGTAGTATCAGGTCCTTTACCGTTAAAATAGGTTCGTTTAATTACTCTTCCGGTTGCATCGAATTGATACTCATAATAATCTGCCGCAGTTCCGGTGAAATTCGAATACGTGATATATCTGGATATAGTAGGTGATATCACCTTTAACTCTGTGCATATAAAAACCGTGTCATCTCCGGTGAACCATACGCCATCTGCTCCTATGGCCGAGCTCATTTTGGTAGATATTTGACCTCCCAGGTTACCCCTTTCAGAAACCGTGGGAAATATTGCGCCATTGATATCATTTTGAAGAGATTGAAGACAGGTAGATGCGGAAGGATACACTGTTTCCCCGTAGAATTGCAGAACACCGGCATTGTTATAGGAAGATCCCTTGATGGTAATTGAGCTATCGCTTGAATTTAATAAAATAAGCCATAATAAAGAATTATTTTTGCTCTTGCTTGAATCCCAAAAACATGAAGTCTCGAATATCACAATAAGAACTGCCAATATGCTTAAATATCTTTTCATCTTAATACCTCCATATTAGACTTGTTGCGAAACTCAATAGGCACTGACTTATACGCGGTTGTCTAAAAAGTATTGCGCGAGCCCTCATTTTTTATGAGGGCGATGAAGACCGGCGCTTTTTCATGTCCCGTGCGCGCTGGCAGCGGACAGGACGTCGGCGTGCAAGCCGGGGTGTGCATCGCATCGTAAAGTCAACTTTTTAGATAGTCGCTAAATATTAATTCATATTTGATATGCAACCGGTCTATAAAGTTAAAGTCTCAGAAACAATCAAAACCGCACAAAAAAATTATAAATTTATCATCTAAGAAATTGCGCTCTATTGATTGGAATTCAAGAAATGATGCCGGGAGGCATCCATTTTTTTCTCTGTACTTTGATATTTGTCGTTTATTCTCAACATGATCCCCACGCCGGCTTGTGCCCCTATATGCTTTTCTATTGAATCATATTTAAAAGAATACTGCCCCCTGTATCCTATTCCCAAATCCAGGAAGATGGTGGTATAATCACCGATGTTAAAATTGACACCAAGGGCAAGCAAAACATCAAAGCCGGCGTATAAAAGCTCGTTCATATCCTGCTTTGAAGCGATAGTTGAAAAGCATATTTTTTGCAGGGGCTGAATCCAGTATTAATCCACCGCCATAAAAGGTGGACGATGCTTTGGTAGAGGAGTAGCTGTCTTTATTAAACCAGGTGCCTGTCGAAATCCCGCCAGTGCCATAAATCCCGGCACCTCCTGCGAACGCCGATGGTGCGGTAAGGGTTGATTCCCTTTTGATGAGTCATTTTATTTCTATTTTTATGTTTTCTGAAGTCCGGTATTTGTCATTTATGCGGAACATGGTCCCCGCGCATGCCTGCACGCCGAAAAAACTTATTTTCTGATTGCCCTTAAATGAAAAGTTTCCCATGAACCCAAATCCGAAGTCCAGGAAAATTGTGACATAATCGCCGATATTGAAATTGACCCCCAGGGCCCATAGCAGATCAAGGCCGATATAGTCGTATTTATAATTGATCTTTATAAGTTTGAGCAGAACAATTTGTTGGTAAAATTCATTGTTTGCAAGAATGCGAGGAAGAGCAGCATAGTATAACAGCATTCCGGCATCGGTTTCCAATAACGTACTTTTTACCGTCGGACGAAGATAGTGCAATCCTATCTGGGGGCCCATCCAAAACTTAATATTTTCATTTCTCACAATGCCGAGGCCGAAGGTGTGAGTCATGCTGAACCGGTGTATCGGCCGGTCGATCGTTGATTTCGCATTTTCTTCTCTGTTGTATATAAAAGTTCGCTCATATCCGGCTTTGAGGCGATAGTTGAAAATCGTGTCTTTCGCGGCAGCCGAATCCCAGATCAGGCCTCCGCCGTAAAAGGTGGCTGTTACGCTGGAATCGCCATAACCGGCATCCAATGTACGGCTAAGCCATCTTGAGCCCATGCCGTATCCAGACCAACCGCCTTTTCCAGCTCCGCCGGTGCCGTAGATTCCGATACCGCCGGCCCGGGCGGCAAGCGCTGAAAGGATTGCGGCGAAAATAATGAGCAGGGATATTTTTTTCATTTTCAAACTCCTTTGCGCGTCATCCAGTAATTTTGTCGTCATCGTCATCTTTATAATGGCATGAATACAGGAATAATCCGAGCAGGAGGATGATTGCAATAACTAATTTGTTCATACTGTATTTCCATACATATCAGTCTTCGAATGGCGCTGCAATCAGTAAATTCGTTGATTCGCTCGATCAGGTCCCCTTGAAAAACGTTCCCGGGGAACTCTCCTGAGCGCAATAGGAAAGTTGTGCAACTGGTCTGTATAGTTGTCTCGGAAACAGCCAAGACCGCACAAAAAATTTTACTCAATTTGACTGACTTTTTAATTTAAGAGCCTCTGCAAAAAAATTCGAAAAACGCGGTGCCCGTTCACTTTCATCAAGAAACACCCGGGATATTATTTGATTAGAGGTAATTTGCTACTATAAATAATAATTGAACAGGCACTATATTTTGATTGAATTTTTTTTGTATCGTATGCCCTGTTATTCTTTACATATACTCATTTATTGTATAATTTAGAACAATTAATTAGACTTGTTGCGAAACTCCCGTTTCGCATTCGCAGGGAGCCCCTGCGGGGGGCTTTTTAAGGGGCTGCGCCCGAGAGAACAGGAGGTTCGCCTGCCGGCATGAAACAGGATGTTTCAACAAAGCCGGCCTTAAAACCCGTTAAGAAATTTAGTGTTGCAACAGGTCTAATTTTTGAGCTGTGCAGTTTATCAAATGAGGTGGCTAATGCGACAGGATAAAAAAAATCAGCCGTTTTTTTCCTTAAATGCGGACAGGAAGATATACGTCTACATATTTATCTTGATAATGCCGATCATGTTTTTCCTGGCTGCAAATATTTTCGCCATTGACGAAGACGTGAAAAAATTGCTCAGAAAGGCGACCGGAATTACGGACGTTGACGTTAACTCAGCCTTAAATAAAAAAGATATAACCCTCTTCGACGCGTACGCCCTTGCGGTGCAGAAAACCGAGCGTCTGGCTATCGAGGGCGAGAATTCGATCCAGGCTGAAGAGCGGAAGCTTCAGGCGATCGAGACATTTCTGCCGACGCTCTCTCTTAGAGGGGCCTATGCCGCCTATCCGAAACCCAGCAGCAAGTACCTGCTGCAGAACCGCTCGACGGCAAGTTTTAATGCCCGTCTTCCAATCATTACCGGCCTAAACCAAATCTCCCAAATAAAGTCGTCCTGGTCGGATAGGCGAGTTAAAGAATATCAATTGCACAACAATGCGGGTTTGCTGCTTTCAGACGTTGGGACCGCCTTTTACAACGTCCTTCTCATACAAAGAGACCTGGCCAACAATGAACGCCTTCTCAATCTCTATTATCAAACCATAGCTGAATTAAAGCGCCGCGTCAATATCGGCAGGAGCAGACAGAGTGAAATCCTGCGAACAAACGCGCAGATATACACACTCCAGGCACAGATCAAGTCCCTCCGCACCAACCATGAACACGCGAAGCTGGTGCTTGCCACCCTCATCGGAGCTACCGCTGATTTCAGCCTGGCTGACGCCATAATTTTCCGCGAGCCCGCGTATTCCATGGCGGATACCGCGAAGCTGGTGGACGGCCGGTGGGATGTGCGAGCGGCGCGGGAGCAGGTCGAATACGCTCAAGCAGGGGTACTGTCCGCATACGGGAAGCACCTGCCTTCATTATATCTTGAAGGTTCTTACTACCTATTACAGCAAACAATAAGAACCCCGAATTGGCAGAGGGCGTTACAGGCAAGCGCGTCCCCTTCAAGCTTATTGTCAAGCAGCTCTTCCTATAAATATCCATCATTTAACATTACGTTAGGCGCCGAGTTCCCTATTTTCGGCGGGGATGTCACCTTCGCAAAGGTGAGGGAGGCGAACTCGGTCAAGCGTCAATCCGACCTGAATCTTTCGCAGACAATCCGCCAGGCCCGGCAAAATATCATCGACTTGTTCCAGACCTGGGAAAGCTCAAAGATCGAGCTTGAGGCATATCGTAAAGCCCTCGCTTCTGCCGAGGAGAATTATCGGGTCGTCATGGGCGAGTATCGGCTGAACCTCGTGACGATCCTCGATGTGCTGACCACCCTTACTTCGCTGCAGGGCGCAAGGGACGATTCCCAGCGGGCGGAGCTGCAGATGAAGCTTAACCGGATAAGCCTGGGCGTGGCCAGCAACGAGTTTTCCGGCGATAAGATCCGAATGCTTAAAACCTCGGCCGATCCGACAGGCCGATAGCTATCTTTAATTCGGGTGAGGAGTATTATAAATGAAAGCGGTTAAGCTTGTTGCAAAAAGAAGGCTTGAGGTTGCGGATGTGGACAAACCTGCCGCGGGCAGTGCCAATGCAGTTATCAAGGTTATCAACTGCGGGATATGCGGCTCAGACCTCCATTATTGGGAAGCTGGCGCCGGCATGGGGGGAGCTACGGATTTGATCATGGGGCACGAGTTCGGAGGGATTCTGGAAGACCCGGGCTCCAGGCGCGATCTCAAAAAAGGGGACAGGGTCACCGCGGTTCCGGCAAATCCGTGCGGCGAGTGCGGTCCGTGTAAAAATGGGCTTTTGAACCTCTGCGTCAATGTCGTGAAGAGGCCGCATCCGGGCCTGAACAGCCCCGGGGCTTACGCCGAATACATTGCTGTCCGGCCCGATATGGTGCGGAAGCTCGCGGATACGATAACCGATCTTTCCGCAAGCATGATAGAGCCGTCCGCCGTCGCTCTCCACGCGGTCGCGTGCGCAAGCGTTAAGCCGGGCTGCCGCAGCCTGGTGGTCGGCGCGGGGAGCATCGGGCTTCTGTGCGCGGCCTGGCTGCGGATCAGCGGCGCGTCCTATATCGCCATGACCGAAGTAAACGAAGAGAGGAGGGCGATAGCGCAAAAGCTCGGTGATCTGGACGAGGTCTTCGACGCACGGGACGAGAAGCTCAATTCGAAAATAAAGAAGGCTACCGCCGGCGGGGTCGACGTGGCCATAGACGCATCCGCCGCTGATGCGGGCATCAATTCAGCGCTCCTGCTCCTCAGGCCGAAGGGTACGCTCATACTCGCGGGCGTGAGCCTCGCGCCCCAGTCGATCATGACCCTCATCGCGCTTGCCAAGGAGATCACGATGAAACCGATATACGCGTATCTGCCCGACGAATTCGACGCTGCTCTTGATTTTATAGCGCGGGGGGTTCTCAAGCCAGAGAAGTTCGTGAGCAGAACCGTGGGCCTGGGTGAAGTTCAGGCCGCGTTTGAGGACCTGCATTCAGGAAAATCGAAAGACGTGAAGATCGTGGTGAGGCTGTAATGATGCGGCTTTTTACCGCGCCACGTCATTGATGAGCCTGCCGAGCTCCGTGTCGTGGGTCTGCACCGCTTTCTGGTTCGCCTCGTAGCTCCGCTGGACCTCGATCATGTCCACCATCTCGCGGATCATGTTTACGTTCGATTTTTCAATAAAGCCCGGGATCACTTTTAAATTGTCCGGCGGAAGGGGGGGGCCTGAGAATTCGGTATCGCGCCAGAGGGAGTCGCCCTCCTTCTTGAGTTCGCGTATATTTTCAAAGTCGGCGAGCTTCATTCTATCGAGCACGACCGGCTCGCTCCAGTCGTTGTTGGCCATGCTCGCCAGGTCGTTCGGGTCGATTGCCCGGTTCACGATGATCTCGCCCCGCTCGTTTACGATGAAATTGTTCTCCTGCACCCGGATAAGCCCGTTCTCGCCCATGACCGGATACCCGGTGTGGGTCATGAGGATTCCCTCATGGTTTATGGTAAAGCTCCCGTTCCGGGTGTAGCGCTCTCCCCGGTCGGTCCTGACCGTGAAAAACCCCCTTCCCTCGAGCGCCATGTCAAAGCTGTTTTCAGTGCGCTGGAGCGATCCCTGCTCGAACTCCGTGTACACCTCGTTCATCTCGACACCGGTGCCGAGCTTTCCCACGTACGGCATGGTGTCGTACGAGCCGGCAGGGGTGATGCCGAGGCCGTTGTCGCTTATCCTGCGTATGAGCATGTCCGGGAACGCCTTGAACACCGCGATGTCTTTTTTAAACCCGGTCTTGTCCACGTTGGCGAGGTTGTTCGCCACCACGTCAAGCCGCGCCTGCTGGGCGATCATGCCGCTCGCGCCCGTGTATATTCCCCGAAGCATAGATTTCCCCCTTGTGTATTGTTAATATCGGCAGGGGGAGAGAGGCAATGAAGATTTATTTTGATTAAAGCAGCGTTGCCGTGTTAAGATTAAGGAATATGCGGAGAATCCTCGTACCACCATTGCCGGTTTTGCAGGCAATTGGGGCCCAGCCGATGGCATTGGCTCAGCAGCGCGATTTTATTCGCCGGCCGGTATAACTATTGTTGGGACAGTTCTGTATGTTTCTGATTCCAATAATAATTGTATCCGAAAGATTGAATAGAAGTGCGCGTTAATTTCCTATTTGCAACAGGCGCAATTTTATTGCAACGCTGTAGAGACACCTCTGAAGGCGGGGATGCGCATCCCCGCCTTCAAGATTGAGCCCTTCTGTTGGACAGAGGGGCTCAAATTCTCCCCATCTTCACAACGCGCTCAAGCTATGGCATGATGCCTTCTAAAAGGAGGCATACATGGAAGAGAAAAGACAAAGACATGGGCATGAATCGCGCACCAGGGAATACTCTGGTGCGCGTGCCCTTGAAAACGTTTTCTTGTTTTCAAAAAAATATCGCTGCATTTGGATGTCCAAATGTACAAGCGACTGGTAATGTATTATTTCACCGGGACCGGTAACGCCCTTACCGTTGGAAGATGGCTTGCGAAACAGGCGCGGAGCCGCGGCATACCTTTCGAACTCATTCCTATCGACCGTTTCAACAAACCGGTCGCAGCGCCGGCGGGAAAGGATATACTCTTGGGGCTTCTCTACCCTACCCATGGATTCAGTCTTCCCTGGTACATGTTGAAATTCATGTTGGCCTTCCCTCGGGAACGCCGTCACCTGTTTTGTCTCAATACTTTCGGGGGCACCAAGATAGGAAGGGTCCACCTCCCCGGCCTTTCCGGCATCGCCCTTATCCTGCCCGCCCTGCTCTTTTTTTTAAAAGGCTTCCGCATAAGAGGGCTTGTTTCAATCAACCTTCCGTCCAACTGGATATCCCTGCACCCCGGACTGACTTCATCAGCGGTGGCCTCGCTTGCCGAGCATTGCCGAAAAAAAGCATACCGGTTTGCGGAAGCTCTCCTGCAAGGCCGCAGGAGCTACAGGGGACTGATATCCTTACCATTTGACCTGGCGGTATCGCCGATAGCCCTGGGTTACATGCTTGTGGGCCGATTCTGGCTGGCGAAAATGTATCTGGCAAATTCAGAGTGCAACGGGTGCGGCATCTGCCATAAACAGTGCCCGGTAAATGCCATAGTGATGAAAAGAAACCGTCCCTTCTGGACCTTCCGCTGCGAAAGCTGCATGCGCTGCATAAATATCTGTCCGGTGAAAGCCATACAGGTTTCGCACGTTTTCACTGCAGTTTCAGCCTTCTGCCTTTACGGACTTCTGTTCCCCCTGATCCTCTCCCTTGCATTGCATTACAACGAGAATCTGGCTTCTTTATTAGTTTCCGAATCGCAGTTCATAAGCATCTTGAGGGCGTGGTTCCTCACCGGCATCATGTTTCTCGCGTACCGGATGGTCCATGGACTCTCGAGGTTTCGTCCGATCAACTTCCTCTTCGCAGGGCTTTCGCTTACGAGGCTTCGGTTCTGGCGCCGCTACCTTGCACCCGGCGTCTCTGTTAAGGATTTTAAAATAAAAAAATAGAATACGAAATGCAAAAAAAATTTGCTGGAGCTATGATGCCTGAAAAGAAAGCAATAATGAAGATTTATTTTGATTAATACGCTACACACATGAGGGTCTGCTGGTTGTTGCAGCCGAATGGCGTACCGGTATCGATCCAATTAGCATCAGTACTCCCTATATCTCCGATCGTTCCTTGATAAGAGGAATTATCATTCCAATCGTTGCAATAATTAGCGCTGCGAAAACCATATTGGGTACTGCCTGACCACCAATTGTCTGATGCTCCTGTGGCGGTACTAAGATCATTAATGAGAATGGTTCCGATACCAACCCAAAGATCGTTCCATGTGTTCGATATCAAGGTTTCTACATTAGCGCTCGTAACTCCATAAACAGGAGCTACGTTATAATCTGATGGTACCAGCGCGCTTATATTGTATGTCGAGTCCGAGATAAAAGCTCGTACGGTAAGCCCATTCAGGAATGGGTGAGTGGGGGCTAGGCCGTAAACTAAATTATTGCAAAGGCTATTAGCCCCGCTTCTACCGCCGAGATTTCCTTGACGGATAGTCGGGTCGGGAAAAATATATATCTTTTTGTCCTGTGATACCGGCGATATGACAGAATCTAATGGTATACCGGCAACTTTGTCATACAGGTCGCCTCGGTAGCAGACCAGTGAGACCAGCGAGGTAACGAATATTAATATGATTAATATTATTTTTTTCATGTCCTTCCCGTATCGTTTTGCATTTATTGCGGAATGATCCTTTTAATTTAATACGCCACGCACATGAGAGTTGCCAGGCTACTGCATGTCAGAGGGCGCAATGGTGAAACATAGTATATCCAACTTGAATCAGTCGCGCCTGTAAGACCAGTTCTCCCGGAGTATCCACCACCGCCGTTATTCCAGTTATTACAATTATCACCATCACTTAAACCATCAGAGATGCTTCCCGACCACCACTCACCGCTCACGCCTGTTGCGGCTTGTAAATTGGTAAGGAGACGAGGATCCAAAGATGTGTTCCAGAGATCATTCCATGTGTTCGATATCAGGGTTTCAGTGTAGGGAACGGATATAATACCATATACTGGAGCAGTGGAGTAATCTGATGGAACTAGATCTCTGATATTATAGTATATCGGATCTGAAATAAAGGCATAGACGGTTAATCCATTCAAACTTGAGAAGGATGCTGCTGCACTCTGGCAAAGGCTGTTTGCTCCAGTTCTACCGTCAGTCTGACCGTTGCGCAAATCTCCAGTATGTTTAGTCGGATCGGCAAAAATATAAATCTTTTTCTCCGG
>MIBJ01000034.1:0-1387 GCA_001829495.1 Spirochaetes bacterium RBG_16_49_21
GTGGAATAAAAAATAATCGACAACCGCAATCCCGTGGATTATCTTATCTTTAATAGTTTATCGGAAAAATCATAACGATATAGTAATATTATTAGAATAAACATTCGGCACCGTATAATGTATAAAGTTTTGAAAAAAATTATCGAGGATTAGTCTCTTTTAAAAATAATACCAATTATGAAATTCAAAAAAATAATTATCGTTTACATTGGCGGATCTCGTAAAGAATCTCCCTATCGATTCAACTGGATATATACAACCAGCCCCGGTCTTCATTATGTTAATGCCACTTTGTTAAAACAGGGTTTTGAGACTGATATTATAAACACAGTTGATGAAAACCTGACCATTGACGAAGTCATTGGCAAGCTTAATGAATTGAATCCTGATATTGTCCTTTTTAATCAGTTCATTATCACCCGTGAAGAGATAAAACAAATTTGCTCATCTCTCCCGACAAATATCATACGTGGAATCGGCGGACATGACGCAACTTTGCATTCCCAGTCGCTGTCTGAGCAGGAATTCGCACGACAGTATGCTCATGTGGATTTCGTGTGGCAGGGGGAGTGCGAAAATGGTTTTGCTGATTTTTTACGTAGCTTTAACAAGGGCAACGAACCGGTCCGCATTAATAATATTGCAAACAGAGTACAAAACCTCGATCATCTTCCTGTGTTAAAGCACAACGATTATTCAAGCGAGATGGCTTTCCTGGTGACGTCACGGGGTTGTCTTACCAGCGGTTGTGATTACTGCACTACGCCGAGTCTGTATCCGGACGGATGGCGGGCACGGAGTGTTTCGCACGTAATCGAGGAGCTGCGTAACATTAAAGAAAGTGGCCGTTTTTATATTATTATTACCGATGATAACTTCTTCGGCATGAATGAAAAAAATTTTGAGCGTGGCCTTGATATAATACATCATTGTAAAGAATTAGGTTTAATGGTTTTCCCGGAAACTACTGTCCCCCAAATCTTAAGGGCTGAAAAATTGGGTGTTTTAAATGATTTTACTGGAACCGTAATCAAAGTTTTCATCGGAGTCGAGAATGGTGATCCTAATGCACTCCGCAAACTGGGTAAAAAAGTCAATATAGAAAAGCACATGGAACAAAGCGCCAAGGCTCTTGATGCGCTTTATCGGCACGAAATCTCTCCTCACTTATGCTATATCAACTTTAATCCAGAAACAACATGTGATGAATTAAAAAATAGCGCCAGATTTCTCCATGAAAATCAAGAAGAGGCTTCCCTTTTTTTCTATCTAAGATCAAGTCTGGGAATTTTTGAGGGAACAAGAATTTATAGTAAGTATCTTAATACCGAATCTAATTTTAAAATCGACTATGGATATGATTACAATTTTTTTGACAATGATACTG
>MIBJ01000034.1:1421-3424 GCA_001829495.1 Spirochaetes bacterium RBG_16_49_21
ATGATTGACTTTCTTCATTATGAGACAACTAACCTGATTTATATGAACCAGCTTATAAGGACCCCAGTGGGGGGAAAATACGCTGCCATAAGAAAAAAACTTAACGATCAAAATTATGAATTTTTCATCAATGCAATTGAGATTAGCAGAAACAAGGGCTCGCAGGCGGCAATATACGATTTAGTCGGCGATTTTAAAGCCAAAGTGAATAGATCGATTGTGGAATACAAACAACTAATTCCTCAGATCGTCAGCCAGTCAAAATATATCATCCGGGAACCGCTCGAATATGTAGATGCCATTTAAAACCCATCAAATTTTATTCCCACAACCTCATAATTTCTATTACTCCAGAAGTAACACACATCGCCTATTACTCCCCTAAAGAAAAATAGATCATTATATTTTTTATCGCGTTTAACGATTTTTATTTTTTCACTTGTTATATTGTACCAACCAAAATATTGCTCCACAATTTCATTTTTTTTGTCATCATAAAATGTGTAATATATATCAAAAATTACCCTATTTTTATCTGGAATATAAATTGTATCCCATGTTCTTATTGTGAGGCAGATCCCGGGGGTTTCAATAAACTTTTTTTGTTTGTTTGCCGTATTTTTAACAAAATAATCCATGATTTCATTGGTTAAATTCTTCATGCGCGTTATTGTTTTTTCTTTTGGATCAAGAACAAAAATATTGAAATTCACCGGCACCTTTCTTTCTCTAAAAGCCTCGTATTTAACATTCATCGCAAGCAAGTCTTTGAGTGTAAATACGATATATTTATCTCCATAAGATGCGGGGTTATTATATTCCAAATTTTCACTCATCATCTGATCCGTTATTTTGGTTCGCATTTTAATCGTTTCTTGAATTTCTCCATTTTTATTAATTTTCAATAGATAATCATCTATTACTTTCGGGTGTCTTATCAGATGAATAGTATTGCCTAAAAAATAATAATAAGGTTGAGAAATCGATAGGTTTTTCCAAATAAATCCAATCCTCTTAACATGCGTAGAGGCAATAATGTTTAAGTCTTTATCCAGATGAATAAAACTTAAATTAGCAAAAGGCTCTGTTGTGTTCAAAGGAGAATTGGTGTATTTTTCATTCTTATATAAATTTTGTAATAGTATCTCATCATTGGGCATGGATAAAATATGTGGCATCATCAAAGAATATTTGTTATTATTCAATGTTCTTGATCGTATCAACTGAAAATTTTTATCATACTTGGATATAACGGTCTTATCAGTGTAGAATTCGCTCATATAAAAGTTTCCTCTGTCGGAAATCGCCAGATCAGGGTAACAGTATAAACCCCGCTCCTTCACCGGTTCGCCCTGTTTTATTTTATGATAAAAAACGATATTTTCGCCGGCGTTTGCATAAGCCGAAAATGCAAATACTATAAAAATTGCAACCGTCAAGCATTTATAACCTTTTTGTGTCATCCGGGTCTTTATCCCCTAATTTGTATTATATTCATATTCCGGATCTTCCGACACGACGCTATCCCATAGCTTGAAGCTTCGTGCAAAAGTCGATGCGTAGGCATAGTAGGTGATGGTTGGAAAACAGTATATAAAAGTAAAACCGTGCCACGATATCGGTATGCAGCCGCCTCCGCTGACAGGGGCGGCATATACATATCCCATTAAACCCAGATTAAAATTAAAATTTTTCATGTCCGGCAGAGGCCCGCTATATGAAATCGTTTCTTTTGCATTGATAAAAACTTTGAAGCTCTTGGAGTCCTTTAAACCGCTGCCCCAAACAATATATACATGGAACCAGTTGGCATTTGCAGCAACTATCTGTGATGAGATCAGGCTGTTGTTTAGGTATAATTCAGCCTTAACATCGGATTGGTTGCCGGTGGAAAAAACCAATTGTATTACGGAAGCATCGATTCCGAACAAGCTGCATTTAGACACTGATTCAGAGCTGGAATTCCCACTGTGGTCGCTGCTATCCAGGGACGAGTATAGATT
>MIBJ01000034.1:3493-5702 GCA_001829495.1 Spirochaetes bacterium RBG_16_49_21
ATTCTGGGTACCGGAGCTTTGAGCGAAATAATAACGCTTCAAATACCCGGATTCAAATGTTTCTTCATTGCATATTCCATTAGTATTTGTGGTCGCTAATTTCCCGCCGTACGGTGCGAGCGTGGTTATTTCATTCAAGCTTTTAAAGTACGTGCTATAAATCGGACTAATTGCTACATCCGCTTCAGCTTTTGAAATTAATGAGGCCTTGTCACTTTCTGTAACATCAACTTCAATTGTCATTGCCGTTGATTGATCTGGATTGCAAGAATAACAGTGAGAATAATCAATTTGGTGACATCCATTGGCACGACCTGCAATTTCACATTTCCCAAAAGAATTACAAAATTGACTTGAATCCCAGATGCCGTTGGGACAAGGCCTTAAAGCAAAATCATACGAGAAAAGATAACTCCACCAGTCTGAATCAGAACCACCCTCGTCGCATCCAATTGAACAAGTAATTACACTAACAATCATTAAAAAGATACATGCTATTTTATAATGGACTTTCATAGTTTTTTCCTTAATGCATGTTTATTGTATTGAGCTTTCTAAGAACAAGGCTCCTCCCTCTTTATCCAAAACAACAATAGCTCCCTTCGATGGATATGCCATTATTCTGCGCATATCCTGCATCTTGCCCCACGGATAACTATACTCCACTGGATTAATGACCCCTATGAAACTTAAATCATCTTTATTCAGAAGTATTAGCTGGTTTTTAACTTGTGAAACTAAAATTACATTATTCTTTGATATGGCTATATCCACAGGCGATAAAATTGCAGATAGGTAGAGAACAGTATCTGTGCTGCCCCCACTTTTATATTTGACCAATAACCTTCCATAATTGCCTATACTATATATATTTCCATCCTCATCAACGGTTACGGCGCGAAGGCCAATCAGATTTTTCTGCGTGTTGGTACTATCGATATATGACATTATTATATTTGACGATAGATCAGTGAAGTTTATCGGGTTTCCATTTATATCGATTTTTATTAACTTTGAATCTATATCATCAATAACATACAGGTTATTTCCTTTATCAATCGCTATGTCAGTTGCGCCTATATTTGTTAGAATTATATTATTAAATTTTATCCTTTGACCATCGTAGACATATTTAATTACCTGCTTGGCGGATTTATCAGCAATGATTATATCGCCTTTCGCAGTTACGGCTATAGCAACGGGATTTTGCATGTTGACCGGATCTGTGTATTCTGTAATAGTTTTTCCATCGAGAGAATAAAAAATAGATTTTTTTGAATTATCGATGAAAAAGGTCTGTAAGATGCTTTTTGGTGTATTTTCTGGTAGAAGGGAACGGTCAACTGGAACTATAAAAATATCTGAAATTGACTGATACGATAAACTCGGATATGCTTTTGCAAAATTCGTCTTGTTGATTTGAAGTTTTTGAGTTAATTCTGCGGTAGAGTTCGCTCCAATATTTAATATCGCTTTAAAATTGTTGAAAGATTCCATCATGTTGTTGCAGCCAAGCGCTGAGAAAAAACATAAACAAGCTATTATTTTTTTCATGGCAAAACTCCTCATGAGTATTTATTTTTTCATGTATTTCAATAATTGAGTGTTGAATTTCCTGAAAAAACGGCAAACTTTTCCAGTCTTTGTATACCTGAAAAATGCAATTTAATGTTAAATGATCCGCCTCTTTCCGGAGCAGAACTCAGAGGCAATATCTAAAATATATTGGATAGTAGAGAATGTGATAGAAATTTATATATGAAGAACAGTATACTATAATAAATCAAATTGTCAATAAAGAATATTAATAAAAAGCAGGTAGGTAAAAATGCTTATTCATCTCTCTGCCCGATTCTACTGCATTTAAAGTATTCTCCCATTTTATGGGATTCCCTCAAGAGCTGGTACATGAAACAGGGGCATGTCATATTGATATTGATTAATTTCAGGACTTACTTATTTCCACAGACAGATACTAAGTCCTGTCAGGCGACCTGCCCGAATCACGGCTCCATCACACCCTGGCCAACTATAGACAAAAGGAGTGTTTTGACAGAGGCATCATAATGTACGGGTTTTTTGCAGCGGTGAAGGGGTGAAGGCGGCTCATTCAACTCACCCCCCTGCCCCCCTCTCTATGAAGAAATAGAGAGGGGGGTCGCCGCGAGAAGCTTATCGGGCTCTCCCCCCTTCTCTTCCCTGAAGAGAA
>MIBJ01000034.1:5736-36960 GCA_001829495.1 Spirochaetes bacterium RBG_16_49_21
GAAGATAAATTGAAAACGATTATCAGAGATATGATCAGCCTATCATGCCAATAAAAGAAATAGCTCGTTATCTTCGGAAACGGCAGACGGCCGCAGAAAGGATGTTATGGGACAAAATCCGAAACCGTAAACCGGCAAGGAAAAAATTTCTGCGCCAGCATCCGATTCTATTTTCAATAAACGGAGAGCAGCGTTTTTTCATCACAGATTTTTTCTGCGCGGAACTCCGGTTGATAGTCGAGATAGACGGGAAAATACATGAGCGGCAAAAGGATTATGACGAATTGCGGGAATGGATCATCGGGAGTCTCGGGTATCGGATAATTCGCTTTACAAATGAGGAGATTGAAACAGACATCGAACGAGTATTGAAAATGATTCAAATTCCTTGCCCAGGAAATACCGCCTAATTCCCGCCTATGCCGCATCAAAGGTAATAATTTCAACAAGGGCGTGCCGGGATCGCGCGTTATCGGCAACCGCCTCAAGTTTCAGCATCGTATCATGATCGAACCATTTATTGCCGCATACGGGACAGATAACGGCCGGGACGTTCCTGACAACAAGAACTCCATCGCCAAGCTCCGCGGAAAACATGGCGGTGCCTTGAACAACATCATTACGGCATAGCGGACATTGTTTAATGTTCATTCTTTCCTCCTCGTTTTAAAATCCGACCCGAAATGTTTTTGATCCGGATGATATACGCTTGTAATAAATACGCTCCCGCTTTCTTCGTGATAAAAACATACTACATGAAGCGGTTTATTATTATACCATCCAAATATCAAAAAGTTAGTTTCATATTCCTCGATTATCTCTCCGTTTAATATTACCTGTATTACACCGGCGGAGGTTATTTCTCTTTCAATCATTCTTGCGGATGCATGAATGCTCCAAAAAATATTTTTATTAATAGCGCCTTCCTTAATTTTTTTGAATCTTTCCACAAGTTTCACACTATAAGTATATACATTATATAGCGTACATTGTCAAGTAATGTTATTGAAAGGTATCAATGTAAAAAAAATTGACTCACCGGGCCTCCTTCAAACCAGGCAGCACAGAAGGAATGTTTTGACCGGGGCATTATCATGTACGGGCTTTTTTCCGCGGTGAAGGGGTGAAGGCGGACTCATTCAACTCACCCGAGCGAACACGAGGTTCGCCTGCCGGCATGAAACAGGATGTTTCAACAAAGCCGGCCCCTGCCCCCCTCTCTATGAAGAAATAGAGAGGGGGGTCGCCGCGAGAAGCTTATCGGGCTCTCCCCCCTTCTCTTCCCTGAAGAGAAGGGGGGCCGGGGGGGATGAGTTGGGCGGAAGATAAATTGAAAACGATTACCAGAGAGCTTGGACAAATAATAATTGACGTGGACAAATACTTGATCTACATTTGAATTACTTAAAAATCCAGAGGAACCAAGATATGCCGGTGATTGTCATGAATCAAGCTAAATCATTTGTTAATCCTGAAACTTAGTTTTTTGCCGCAAACGTGCCCAGCCGATAACTTTTGCCTTTCAATAAAAAATATTCACTTGACTTCATATTGATCGAGTGATATCTTGAGTTATGTGGATGATACATCGAACCGACGGGATCGCGGTACTGGATGACGATGCGAAGGAAGCCATCTTGAGGAGCCTGCTGGTCCTCCGGGAAATAGGCCCCTCCCGGGGAAGGCCATACGTCGATTCGGTCAAGGGAAGCGCATATCCGAACATGAAGGAGCTGCGCATCCAAAACAAAGGCCGGGTGTTCCGCATTTTCTTCGCGTTCGATCCCGGCCGGAACGCGATTCTCCTCATCGGCGGAGATAAGCGCGGAGACAGGGACTTTTATGAAACCATGGTGCCGAAGGCGGATGAATTGTACCGCCGTCACCTTGAAAAGCTGGGGAATAAAAATGAAGGCAAAACCAAGAAAAAACAGTGAAGCTCAAGGAAAGCTCGATTTCATCGATGAATTGGAATCCATGTTGCCGCCGAAACGCGTCCTCCGGGCTCACCGGGCGGCGGAGAAAGAAATATTCAATATAAGACTTTCGGAACTGCGGAAAATGATGAATGTCCGGCAGGAGGACATCACGTCCTTCACTCAATCCGGGATTTCCAAGCTAGAAAAACGAAAGGACATGAAAATCTCCACATTGGTCGAATACCTGGACAGTATCGGGATGGGTATTGAAATCAAGACTTTCCCAAAACACCCTAAAAGGAAACGCTCAGACGAAATAACCCTGCTGAAAAGATAATCTATTTAAAAAGACCGGCGCGCCGGACACCCATAGGGAAAAAAATTATAAAAAGAAAACCGGGCGGCACAACATGCGGACCCATGAAATTTTTCCCGCGGTGAAAGCGTGAAATTCAAAGAAATAGAGAGAGGTGGGTCGCTGCGAGAAGCTTATCAAGCGGCGGATAAATTGAAAACGATTATCAGAGGGCTTGGACAAATAATAATTGACTTGGACAAATACTTGATCTACATTTGAATTACTTAAAAACCCAGAGGAACTAAGATATGCCGGTAGTTATAAATATACATGAAGCTAAAATCCAATTATCACGGCTGCTGAACAGAGCCGCGAAGGGTGAAGAGATCATTATCACAAAAGCAGGAAAGCCCATGGTGCGCCTGTCGCCTATAGGAAAAAAAATCATGAAAAGAAAACCGGGCAGCGCAAAGGGAAAAATAATAATTAAGGAAGATTTCTATAAGCCATTGCCGGATGCCGCAACACTACCGCGATCCTTTTGAGCGAAGCTCGGAGAATAGTTTGACGAATGAGGAGATAAAAATTGCTGCGAGAGAGAAATGAGTAAACGCACGATAATTTTCTCAGCTCACGCAATTACAAAAATGTTTGAAAGAAAAATCGGTCCTTCTCTGGTTCGAACGGCGGTTGAACAGGGCTCGATTATCAATCATTACCCGGATGACAGGCCGTATCCAAGTCGATTAATTCTATTTTTCCATGATGAAATACCGATTCATATTGTCGCGGCGGATGACGAAAACAGCACAATGACGTATATTATAACCGTATATATTCCGGATTCTTTAGCATGGAATGAGGATTTTACAAAAAGGAGACAACAATGATCTGCGCATTATGCAAAACCGGAAGTATGAAATCAGGAAAAACAACCGTTACCATGATGCGGGGCGAGGCAACGATAATCATTAAAGATGTGCCCGCGCTCGTGTGCGGTGATTGCGGCGAATACTGGCTCGATATGGATACTTCAAGTACTGTTTTTCGAATCGCGGAAGAAGCGGTGAAAAACGGTACGGAAATTGAAATACGCAGGTTTATCGCGGCTTAGCAGGCTTATTTTTATCCCATACGCAATCCTTGAAGTGAAATTCAACTCACCCGAGCGAACACGAGGTTCGCCTGCCGGCATGAAACAGGATGTTTCAACAAAGCCGGCCCCTGCCCCCCTCTCTAAGAATTAGGAGAGGGGGGATCGCTGAAAAAAGCTTATTCCTCCCCCCTTCTCTTCCCTGAAGAGAAGGGGGGCAGGGGGGATGAGTTGGGCGGCAAATAAATTGAAAACGATTATCAGAGGGCTTGGTCAAATTCTGATTTAATAAACTCAACTTATTCAAGTATTTTTTAAATCTAATTCATCAAGGAAAAATGATTGATTTACAATGAAAGCTTCCATAAAAGTTGATTATTAAATCTGTATTGCCTGGTAATCATGAAAAAAATATACCTTGATGTTTGCTCTCTCTGTAGGCCATTTGATGATCAAAATTTTATCAGAATAAGGCTTGAAACTGATGCCGTTAATTTGATTTTATCAAAAGTTAAACAAAATTATTATCAATTGATGAAATCGAAAGTTCATTTGATTGAAATAAACTCTATTTCTGATGATTTGGAGAGAATTGAATTACTTGAATTATTGAAAAATTATGGAAAATCATTAAAAGTAGAGCAAAAAAAAGTTAAATTGAGAATTGAGGAATTATTGCTTTATAATTTTGATCTAGCTGATGCTTCTCACATTGCTTTTTCAGAATTTTATGGCTCAATATTTATTAGTTGTGATGACAAATTGTTGAATAAGTGCCAAAAATATATTAATTTGATTAAATGTTTAAATCCACTTACTTTCTGTGAAATGGAGAATTTAAAATGAAAGAAATTAAATACCAAGGTGAAGAAGATATTTTAATAAAAGGTATTAATGTTTTATTAAAAAAACTCGGACCTGTAGAAACCACTCGATTCTTAAATATACCTAGAAAAAAAAGATCAGAATCAGTTAAAAGACATAGAGAATGGCAGAAAACCCTAAAGAAAGAAAAATTTTTAAAAGAACTGTTTTCTGAATAAAATGAGTCTACTGGACCCGCAACAGACCGGCTACGGATAAATCCTCGTCGAGCTCTTCCCAACTGATCCCCTGTCCCCTGCCGATCAATCTCCATTTTTTCCTTTGGGATGATGTGGCGTTGAGCAGTTTGGGGAAGCAGGCGATGGGCACGCTTATGATCCTCCCGTCCGTGAGATGCACGGTAAGGAGCTCATCATCGATTTTAACGTCCGCGGCCAGGGCGGAAAATTCTTTTGAAACCGTCATTTCGGGAAAGCCTGATGGTATTGCGTCAATTGTTTTGAGTACAATAGCTATTTTATTGTTATCAAGTTGTTTTGATCGAGAGTTAATGTAATTCAACTCACCCGAGCGAACACGAGGTTCGCCTGCCGGCATGAAACAGGATGTTTCAACAAAGCCGGCCCCTGCCCCCCTCTCTAAGAATTAGGAGAAGGGGGTCGCTGCGAGAAGCTTATCGGGCTCGCCCC
The DNA here is from genome assembly GCA_001829495.1 of Spirochaetes bacterium RBG_16_49_21. Taxonomy (GTDB): domain Bacteria; phylum Spirochaetota; class UBA4802; order UBA4802; family UBA5550; genus RBG-16-49-21. The sequence goes on from MIBJ01000034.1 coordinate 10,561, forward strand.
CCTTCTCTTCCCTGAAGAGAAGGGGGGCCGGGGGGATGAGTTGAAAATGATTGCAGCAGGGAAGCTGCTTGACAACATACATCCCCTGTGCAGAATACTTGATAAGCCACCCTCCGGTCAGGATATTCCAACGATGGGTAATATGTATATAATAGTGCATGATAAATAAATATTGTTGCGGGAGCTGCCATGGATACCAACGCTGATTCAAATGCCGGCAAGAAAAAGAAAGGATTTTTCAAGAAGGGAGCATCGGAAAAAAACAAGGATGCCCGCGTGGACGATCGGCCCCGGAATATAGAGGAATTGCTCTCTGAAAACAGCATTCTTAAAAACCAGATCAAAGACTCAACATTCATGCAGCGTTATAATGAAAAGATGCTGCTGGGCATCATCAAAAACAACGAGCGCCTGATTGCGCGCTATCTGTCCCTGGCCTCGGAGAATGCCTCTGAAGTAAAGGCGTCGATAGATGAATTCAAGATGAATCTTTTCAACATGAATGAAGGTCTCCAGCAGATGAACAGTGCGGTGAACGATCTCGCGGCATCCACGACGAAGCAGAATGACTTCTGCAAACTGATACTGAATGATATCGAAACGGTCAAAGGCAATAACCGATTGACCTTTGCGGATATACAGAATTTAAACAGCAGTATAAAAAGTCTCCAGGAAAATTCCAACACGCTTCATGAGCTGGTTAACAACGTTGAAGATGTCGCGGACCGGCTCCGGTATATGAGCTTCAACGGCAAGATACAGGCCGCATCCCTGGAGCAGCTTGAACGAAAAATGAAGAACATTCAGCAGGGGGCGGTTGCGGGATTCACCGTGGTCGCCTCTCAAATGGAGGGTCTTTCCGACGGGGTTTCCCGCCTTGTTGACAAACAGAACAGCTCGACGACCCGTATAATAAACAACATCATATCATCCTTTGAGCTCAGCAGGCAGGTGGAGACCTTGCAGCATGAAAACCTTGAATCCGTGACCGATGTCGCCGGTCTCATCAGCAAATTGTATGAGGAGCTCAGCACCGTGGCGTCCAGTTCCGAGGAGCTTTCAGCCACCTCGGAGGAATTCGCCTCCAGTATCGAGGAGCTGTATGCGGCCATAGAGAGTATATCAATGAACATAACGGATTTTTATAATTCACTGATGAGGGAAGCGAATCTCTACCGGAAGGTAACCGGTGTTGCCGGGGAATTCAAACGTATCGCCGAGGATTCAAAAACAATGCACGAGGCCGCTCAGCGAATGATGATTCATATCCGCGGGGAATTTATAAACCCTGAAACCGGGAAATCCTCCATCCCCATGGCGCGGCTGTTTGCGACCATCCCCTTCAGATTCCTTCCCGTGAGATACCGTGAAAAATTTTACCAGGAAGGGGTGACCGATGACAGCGTGTATTTATGCCTGATGGGATCCGCCGGAGAAAATTCCGATTGGAACGATATTGCACGCTCCCGGAAGCGGCAGGCGGTTTTGTTGCCTGAGAAAGAAGAGGATTTTAAATTAATGCCCATGCTCGCGAGAAATTTCAGCAAAATGGGCATCAGGTATGATGCGATCGTTCACCCCTCAAACGATCAGGAGCAAATGACCATCGAGGATTATGCGCTTGAAAAAAAAGTGCAGGGCTCCCCGTACGTTCCTGATCAGGAATTCGTTAAAAATTATAATCTGGTCAGCCAGATAGGCATCGGCGGCGTGTTTCCGTCCGGCAGTATTTTCACGTGCTTCCTGTTTTTCAATGAGCCGGTGGATGATGATTTTGCCGGGACCTTCATGATAGTTCCCCTGGCCCTTCAAATGGCGTTGAACGGCTTCGATGTCAACAAACAATACTGGAATGAATGATTTCAGAAAGCTATTGAACATGAAGTTTCCAACTCTCATGAGAAATAAATCGACAAAAACTCAAATAAATCTGTCCCAATATAATTCCCTTGACTTCGGTATAATCAATCTTTCCCCGGAAAAAAGGGAGCTGTACCAAATCCTGAACAGGGAGATGCCGGAGCTGTGCAGAGGGCTGCCTGAATCCGCCCGGGACCGCGCGATTGACTTTTTAATGGCTTACGGCCGCGTAACCCCCGGCGGGCCGCTCGATTTTTTTTCCCGGTATTACCCGCCGGCGTGGTCGGTGATTTATCATATTCACGGCATGGAAAGCAGGGAAAGCGACAATTCCCGGATAAATCTGCACACAGCCCTGGGCGGCCAGGCCCTTGCCATGTTTCTTCATTCGTATGACGACCACCTGAACGACGGGGACATCCCCGCCTCTCATCTCGCATTGCTGGTCCGCAGCGCGGCATGGATGAGGTTCAACAATTGCATCAAGCACTTTGCCGATAAAACACCGGAGTCGGCGGCTATAGCGGAAAATCTTATAAACGACTATTACGCGGGAATGATGCACGGGAGCCGGATACAAACCCTGGAACAATACTGCTCCCTGTTCAGAAAACAGATGGCCACCTGGCTCGTAATGCCCCTGTGCACGGCCAAGTCGCTCGAAACAGACGATTCCGTAACAGGGCTCATCCGAAAATCGTACGAGTCGTTCGGCGTGGCCTGGAGGCTCCTTGACGACGTGAACGACCTGGAGGAGGACCTTACAGACCAAAGACCGGCTGCTCCGTACTGGGCATTGCCGGACAAGCACCGGAGACTCTGGGACATAAAGAACAAGAAAGAGCGGCTGGAAAAGATAACGTCAATTCTGATAAAAGAAGCCGCTTTAAAAAAAATAATACGAAAAATCGACGCTGAAATGAAGAGCGCGGAAAAATTCGCGGAACAAGCCGGGCTGCACGGTCTTGCAGCCGAATATTCGGAGCTGCGCCGGCCGGTGGCGTTATTCTTGAAAAATAACTTGCAAGAATCTTTCGCAGAGACCGGACATTGAGACTGAACCTTTTCGTTATATAATACTTGACAAATGGTATTACTTTAGTTATACTACATAGATGAAAACGGCAATATCGATTCCCGATACAATATTTAAAAAAGCAGAAAGAGTCGCTCATGAACTGGGTATGAGCAGAAGCGAGCTTTACGCGAATGCTGTCGCGGCGTTTATCGAGGAAAAGGACGAACAAAGCGTCATTGAGCGGTTAAATAATGTATATTCCGGACGATCCTCCGCCATTGATGAAAACCTGTATACTATTCAATACCGTTCCTTGAAGCTGAACGAGGAAAAATGGTAAGCCGCGGCGAGGTTTGGTGGACCGACCTGCCGGCCCCGGTCAAATCCGAACCCGGATTCAAACGACCGGTTGTAGTCGTTCAATCCGATTCTTTCAATCAAAGCAAAATCAATACCGTTGTCTGCGCCGTCATTACGTCAAATCTGCACCTGTCTGAAGCGCCGGGGAATATTTTACTCCCTTCAAGATCAAGCGGTCTACCGAAAGATTCGGTTATCAATGTGTCTCAGATAATCACAATTGATAAATCATTTTTGTCCGAAAAGGCGGGAGAATTGAACCGAAAGGTGATGAATAAGGTCGATCAAGGTTTAAGACTCGTTCTATCACTATGATATCATTGCCGTTAATAGTGCTGATGGTTATCGCGTATCTTTTCGGGGATAACGCGTTTGACAAATTGAGCATCGATGAAGATAAAATTATCCGTAAAAAAGAGTATTATCGATTATTGACCTCGCCTTTTTCCCATTTAAATTCCCTGCACCTGGCTCTCAATATCACCCTGGTCTATATATTCGGCCTTGCGCTTGAAAAAAGATTCGGCTCCCTGTTTTTTTCCATAACCTTCTTCTCAAGCTATTTAATATCAAACATCTTCTCGGTTATTATTCATAAAAAAAATAGAAACTACAATTCATCGGGAGCCTCGAGCGGTATTCTGGGGGTTATTTTTTTCCTGGCTTGTGCACATCCTTACTATGATCTGGCAGTCGGGCTTCTGCCGTTTGCACTGCCTGCCGTTTCAATGGCAATGCTTTTTTTAGCCGTCACGGTGTATGCGCTTGTATTCAAAAAAGAAAGCTATGTGGATAATATCGCGCATCTTGTGGGCTCTGTGACGGGGATAGCGATATATTTTTTAATTTATATTTTTAATTCTGCTCCCTAAATCCCCCGGAGGCTAACAACTACCCACATCTCCATGTGTAAGAACAGGGGATAGGGGAATTGAAGAGATATCAGAGATAATTTTATTTTTTGAGCTTAAATGATTGTTTTTCCTCTTCAATTTTAACAATATTCCGTTAAAAATGTATCTCTATCATCTCTTCTATCTTCTTATCCCCCTTGCTTACACACTTGTGGGTAGTTGTTAGCCCTCCGGGGGGTTGGGGGGCATGAGAGTGTGAAATGTGGGTAATGGATAGCAGGGATCGGGGGTCTTTAAGAAAGCAGCTTTTCGATATCTCCATAAGGCATTTCCCCTACCATAAAACCCGAAAAACCACGTATACCCGATGAGTCATTATCGATGCCCAAAACGATCTTTTATCGTTTATCTATTAATGGAAAAAAATCCAACCACAATTAAGTAACATAAATATTTACGAATGTATTTTTAATGTATAATTTTAAACTACTTATCAAGCTACCAGCATATAATTATTTACGTATCAAATGATTCCCTCTTTTTTCCCTGTTTTAAGGGAGGGTTACGACCGGCAATAACGAGGTATTATCGGAGTGAACGATATTTTCGCCATGTCTGAAGAACAAACATTCGTCAGGTCCATATTGACCGATATCGAAGCCTGCGAGAAGCCGTTTACCGAAGCGGAAATCAATAAATACCTGCTCGAACATTTGTACACCCTGCCGCCCGATATCTCGGAGAAGGACGATAAAGCGCTTAAATATGAAATCTTGGCCTTTAGTTTTACCTGGGACAATACGACCGGAAGCAGCCATAGCGCGCCGCGATTCGCCCCGCCGGATACCGGGGCGGATGAACGCCGCTTCACGGAATTGAAAAGCGGGGACATTACCGACGACGTGCTCCGGTACTGGAGCGGCAGGGCGAAAGAGACGAAAAACCCGATGATGAAGGCCCGGTACGCCGACCTTGTCTGGAGCTTTTCCCGAAACCTCGGCAAACCCGCTGATCCCGAGATGGCCAGGGCCGCGGTCGATTCGATCCTGGAAATGGCGAAAACCAAGTACTATCCGAGCGATGAATACATAACCTCGAGATTAAAAAGGGCGCTCTCCCTTTCTCTCGGGGTTAAAGATTTCAATCGCTTCGGAAAAACGATAGATATCATGTTCTTAATAGAGGGATCGATAACCGACATCCCGGACTACTATCTTGACGTCATAGATTCAATTCGATCGGCCACCGGGTAAGCCGGCAGGTTATTATTCTTCAGCCTCGCACCGGCTCTCGAATTCGCGGATGAGGGTGTCAACGCGCTCGTCAAAGAAAGCAAACAGCCCGTCAAAATAAGACCGGAAATCCCGGTTAAGGTAACGGTATCTCCTTTTAAGCCTGTTTTTTATCTCCCCGAAGCGGAGCGTGAGCTCCCGCACGGCTGCTGCCTCCGTCATCCGCGGCTCAAACCTCCTGCGCAGCGACTGGAGCATCACTTCGATATAGACCCTGAATTCATCGCCGAGCCTTTGTAACTGATCCTCGACGGCTTGCCGGAACTCTTTATGAAGCGACCGGTATTTTTTTTGTATCTTCATTATAAAGCGCTTTTCCAGGAGCGCGGCGTCCAGGGAAAACAGGTCCCGCATGATGTCCTCGATCCTCCCTAACCGGATCCTTTCGGCTCTTTTGCGCAGGCTGAGGCGGATCTTCTCTATATACGCGGAAAAATCATCGGCCGCGATGATCCCCTGCGTGATTTTATAGAAGTGGTGGCCGAACAGGGCCATCTTTACCGCCTTGGGGAAGAAGGCCGGCCGTATCGCCATGGCCTGCGCCAGGTACTTTAGGTAGCGGAGGCCGTAGGATGAGAACGCCTGCCGCGCCAGTGAAAAGAGAAAGATCCTGACGACAAACAGGATCATGCGCGGCGTGACTGCTCCGGCGTAAAACCTGCCGGAAGGCATCCTCTTCATAAGAGAAAGGCAGCGGCCGAAATAGGCGGACGGCTCGTAGATCCGGGATATGACCTTTTTGTATCCCCGGACCAGGTCTTCAACGTCCATCCGCGGCCTGAAGTTGAGATCGAAATCGTGAGTGTTGTTGCCCGAGGTTTCCTTGATGATCCTGTTCTCGGATTCAAGCCGCCGGTACATCTGCGTGTTGGGAAGGGCGGTCAGGAGCCCCACCATGGCCGTCGGGATTCCCGAGCGCCGGATGAAATCGATCTGGATGTCGAAAACGTCCGGCGGATCGCTGTCGAAGCCGAGGATGAATCCCGCGGTCACCTCCAGGCCCTTGCGCTGGATTCTCTCCACGGCCTCCAGGAGCTTGATCCCGGCGTTCTGCCCCTTCTGCGAGAGGAGCAGGCTCTCCCGCACCGGCGTCTCGATTCCGAGGAAGACCTTGTTGAAGCCGGCGTCGATCATCATGTCCATCAGCTCCTCGTCGTTGGCCAGGTCCATGCTCGCTTCGGTGAAGATCATATACGGATATCTCCTCCTTTTCTGCCATGCGGCGATTGCCGGAAGGAGTGTTTTGACTCTCTTTTTATTGCCGATGAAATTGTCGTCCACGATAAACAGGGGCCCCCGGTATCCTGTTTCATACAGCGCGTCCAGCTCGCGAACGAACTGGCCCGGATCCTTGACGCGCGGCACGCGGCCGAACATCTCTATGATGTCGCAGAACTCGCAGTTAAAGGGGCAGCCCCGGGAATACTGCAGGGACATGGTGGTATAGCTGCCGTATTTGATCAGGTCGAACCGGGGAACGGGAGACGTTCTCATATCAGGCTTTTCACGGCTGGAGTACAGCTCCCGCGGCACTCCCGACTCATAGTCGCTGAAAAACTTCGGGAGGGTGATCTCCGCCTCGCCAATGACGAAGTGATCCACGCCAGCGATGTTCCGATATGAGCCGGTGGGATACGCTCCGCCGGCCACCACGGTCTTGCCGAGGCTGCGGCAGAGGGCGACGGCACGCTCGAACGAATCACGCTGGATTATCATGGCGGAAATAAAAACCAGATCCGCATCGATTATATCGCTCTCCTTCAAAGCCGACACGTTCAGGTCGACCAGCCTGACCTCGTAGTGATCGGGGATCAGGGCTGCGACCGTGAGCAGACCGAGCGGCGGAAAGGCTGCCCGCTTGCCTACTATCTTCAGAATATGCTTGAAGCTCCAGTAGGCGACCGGGGTTTCCGGGTAAATCATTAAAATCTTTTTCTTCATGGAACGGCTCCGTCAAATTTTCTATGCGCCGGCCGTGAACCGCATGACAAGCCGGTACACCCCGTCGTCGATCCTTTTTTCAATTGGGGGGAACATTTTCTCGAACACGTGGATCATGGGCCGGTTCTCCATCAGCACCTCGGCGGTGAAGCCGAGCAGGCCCTCGCGCTTGGCCTGCTGGGTCAGATAGGCCAGCAACTCGCTCCCGATGCCCCTGTTCTGCATATCGTCCCGGACCGCGAACGCCACCTCCGCGGTAAGGCTCTTCTCCTCCCTGATCATCTGCCCCATGCCGGAAAGGATGTTCTTATCCTCGAGCTCGACGAAGGCGAGAGCGATCAGCTCCCTGGTGTAATCGATCACCACGAATTCCTGGCGCCGCTCATGGGGCATATCGAGCCGCGTGGACATAAAGCGGCGCTGGAAGCTCTGATCCGACAGCGAATAGAAGAAATCCTTGATGAGCGTTTCGTCGTTGATGTTGACCGGCCGTATCCTCATTGTCCGGCCGTCCTTAATTGTACGATACGCCTCCAGATGCTGCGGGTACTCCCCTCTTTTACCGGGGATAAACGCCTGATCCCGGTATATCAGATTCAGTTCTTTCGCCTCTTCTATAAGCCGGGGCCTGAACTTCGGATGGGCTATGGCTATAAGATCCATGGCCCGCTCCCTGATGTTTTTCCCGTGGATGTAGGCGATGCCGAATTCGGTTACCACGTAGTTGATGTCGCCCCGGTTGAGCGTCACGCCGGCGCCCCGGTCAAGGAATGGAACGATCCGGGATACCGCGCCGTCCCGCGCGGTGGCTTGCAGCACGAGGATCGTTTTCCCGCCGGGAGAGAGGATGGCGCCGCGCATGAAATCCGCGCTCCCGCCGATCCCGCTGTAAAACTGGTTGCCGATGGATTCGGCGGTCGCCTGCCCGGTCAGATCTATCTGGAGCGCGGCGTTGATGGCGGTCATGTTGCTGTTCTGCGCTATGATGAGAGGATTATTGGTGTAGCTGATCCGCTTGAATTCAATGACCGGGTTGTCGTTTATGAACTCATAGGTGGCTTTCTTCCCCATGCAGAAAGCGGCCACGCTCTTCCCCCGGTCGATGGTCTTTTTCGAATTATCCACGACGCCGTCCCTGATGAGATCGACCATCGTTTCGCTGAAGAGCTCGGTGTGTATTCCCAGGTTGCTCTTCTCTTTCAGATTGGCCAGTATCGCTCCGGGCATCCTCCCGTATCCCACCTGTATGGTGTCGCCGTCATTGACGATGCTCGCCACGTAGCGGCCTATCCGATCCGTTATCTCGTCCGGCCGGGCCGGATTGTACTCCAGCAGATCCTCGTCATGAGTGACGATGAAATCGATGTTTGTGATGCTCAAAAAGGTGTCGCCGTGGACCCGGGGCATGTTGAGGTTGACCTGCGCTATGATGAGAGAGGCGTTTTCAATTGCGTCCATGCAGATGTCGGCGCTTACGCCCAGGCTCACATAGCCGTTATGGTCGGGAAGCGACGTCTGAACAAGGGCGACGTCGATCGGGATCATTTTATTCCTGAAAAGCTGCGGAATTCGCGAAAGAAAGATGGGCGTATAGTCGGCCAATCCGGAATTGACCGATGTGCGGGTATTGTCTCCCACAAAAAATGAGTTGTGCCTGAAATTGTAGCCGAACTTCTGGTCGGTGTAGGGAGCGACGCCGAGAGTCCAGACGTGCATCAGCTCCGCGTCGACGATGGCCTTGGGGTTGGATTCCGCATACCGCACCAGGGAGTTCACCAGGTATTGGGGCTCGCCGCAGGCGGTGCTGATGAATATCCGGTTCCCTCGGTGGATATGGGAAAATATCTTTTCTTCGCTGTCAAACTTATCCGGATACCGGGCCTTCCACATCTCCAGATATTGAAGGAATCTTTGATTCATAATTTTTCATTGCGCAGGGGCGGGTTTAAAACCCGCCCCTATTAAAATAATTAATATTTACCAAGGATTGCACAAATATGGTATATATTCAAGGAATATTTTTTACTGTTATACGGGCAAAATAAAAAACCCCCGCGCACGGGGGTTTTTTATTTTGCCGCGGAAATTTACCTATTATTTAAAATCGTTGATCCGCTCGCTTTTCTTTTCATCCTCCTGGACTATCTCCTGCATCTGCTTGTAATGGGGCGAATCAATGCCGAACTTCAGCTCCACCGCCTGGAGCATGCTCCTGTTTTTTTTGTTTTTAAATAGATTTATCTCGTCTCCCGACGCATGCTTGTATTTGGCCAGAACCTTCTCCATATATCCGTAGCAGCTCGCCAGATATTTATACGCCCAGATGTCTTTCCCCGTCGTATCCGACAGCGTGATATAGCGCTCAAGTAGCGGGATGCACGGTTTGAAGTTCTGCAGATCGTACTGGGTCGAAACGTAGACCTGGAAGAGCCTGGCCTGAAAATTCAAAAAGCGCGGCTCCTGGCGTATCTCGATGGCCCGCACCTGATCGAGATAATCTATCGACTTGGTCAAATAGGTGACCGCCTTCATTTTGGCTTCGGTTTTTTTCATAGCGACCTGGCGCTGTTCCTGATTTTTCCGGTCGATCTCCTGCCAGTAGAAGCGCTCATTCAGATATTTTTTCTGCTTATTGGCGGTCTTCATCTTGATGACGTCGTTCTCCATATCTTCGAGAATCCCGAGCGCGGTCGAATATTCATCTATCGCCAGCTTTAAAAGATTTTCCGAATATTCCTTGTTCAGCTTTTCAAGCTCCTGAATCGCCTTGACATACGGCTTGAAATCCCGGATCCTCCAGCCGGTGATCTCGAGCTCGTTGAACTCATCCTTTATGTTCAGCTTCTTATCTCCCGCCTCCTGGGCGTTTATCCGGTAGTAGTATCCCGGGCCGGATAATACCGCCGCAAAAATCAGAGCAGAGAGACACCAGATATATGGTTTCATACAATAACCCCTCACCTATATATAGAAAATAATTCAGCCGTTCGTTACACAAAAAATCCACGGGTGTAATTTCACACTTTACCTATCGGTTTATATGTATAAGAAATTGAATTATTTATTGCTTAATCAATTACCAGAAAAACAAATGCTTTTATCGTTTCTTTGTGGACATCTATCTTGACATATAATATCATTTTCTTTTTGGATATTTTATTAGGGATAACCATGTTACATGATCTTAGTATAATTATTACGTTAACCGGCGGGCTCAGCGCTGCTCTTCTTTTCGGTTTCATTGCTAAAAAGGCGGGATTGTCTCCGATTGTCGGCTATCTTTTAGCAGGTATAATCGTCGGGCCTCATACCCCCGGTTTTGTCGCCGACAAGTCCGTGGCCGGCCAATTTGCAGAAGTAGGAGTAATTCTCCTGATGTTCGGGGTGGGACTCCATTTTCACATTAAAGATATGCTCAGGGTCGCAAAGGTCGCCGTTCCCGGGGCGCTTATTCAAATCATTGCGGTAACGGCTATAGGCACTGCCGCGACAAGCCTTGGGGGATGGTCATTGCAGGCCGGAATGGTCTTCGGGATAGCCATATCCGTGGCGAGCACGGTCGTCCTTACGCGTGTTCTTGCCGATAATCGTACTCTCCATACGCCCAATGGCCATATCGCCGTCGGATGGCTCATTGCAGAAGATATCTTCACCATTCTGGTCCTGGTCACGCTTCCTATTATTTTTTCGCCAAACAGAAACAACATACAGAATTGGGAAGGGACGCTTTCAATTGGTATTGTTTTTCTAAAATTAGCAATCTTGTTCCTTGTTGCTTTTTTATTTGGTAATAGACTTATAACCGCAATACTTGGTTATATTTCAAAATTAAAGTCGCGAGAACTTTTCACATTAACCGTTTTGGTTCTGGCTCTGGGTATAGCCGTAGGCTCTTCCCTCCTCTTCGGAGCATCCATGGCACTGGGAGCCTTGCTTGCAGGCATGGTGGTCGGCCAATCGGATTACAGCACACGGGCGGCGTCGGAGGCCCTTCCCATGAGGGATGCCTTCTCGGTGCTCTTCTTTGTTTCAATGGGCATGATGTTTAACCCGGCAAACCTTCTGACAGATTGGCCTATCATCATGGTTATTTTGGGGATCGTGTTGATCGGGAAGCCTTTAGCCGCCTTAATAATAATTCTTTTGTTAAAACGTCCCCTGTCGTCGGCCTTATCAATAGCCGTCGCCCTTTCTCAAATAGGCGAGTTTTCATTTATTCTCGCGTCATTGGCGATTGGAATGAAAATACTTCCCTCGGACTCTATGAACATCCTGGTGGTAGTTGCGATTATCTCCATTGCATTAAACCCCGCATTGTATAAACTAATTCTTACGTTATCCGCTTATCTGAGTAAAAAAGAACAAGACCTCGCCTTGACAAGGGAAACCCTCGTCGTGCCCGATGACCTGGCGAATAAAATGATACTGGTCGGCTATGGACCGGTCGGGCGGACCCTCCACCGCATATTAAAAGATAACGGGATACAGGTGACGGTGATAGAAATGAACCTGGACACGGTCAGGCAATTAAGAGAAGATGGAATATCTGTCGTATATGGGGACGCGGTGAAAAGCGAAACCCTGCTCGCAGCAGGCGTGGAAGACGCGCAAGGACTGATTGTCTCCACCCCGGACGTACCGGGACAGGAGCTCATTCAAACCGCAAAAGAAATCAATAGTAAAATTCGTGTTTTATACAGAAGCAACTACCTCAGAGACGTACCGCGGATGAAGCGCTCCGGCGCGGACGCCGTTTTCTCCGGCGAAGGTGAAATCGCGCTGGCCATGTCGGCATTTCTTATGCGGGATCTTGGTTCTACGGACGAGCAGATTGACCAGGAACGACAAAGGGTGCGTGAAGATCTCTTTAATGGATAAAAAAATTACCGCGACAAAAACGCCGGGCCTTTATTTTTTCTTGACATGCTGCTGTCTCTGTAAAAATCTAATCCGGCATGGCTGGCTTCAAAAAGGTCAGCTCTGTTGGCATTCATAATTAAAGTACTGATCCGGATTCAGCGCGCACCATGAAAACCGATTCAAAATCATCTTCAGAAAAAAAATACTGCTCCTACTGCGATCATACCGGGATCGTCCACAATGTCCATTTCGAAAAGCTGGGCGAAAACGCCTTGTCCCCCTGCCCCAAGTGCGTAGCGGCGAAATGCCGGTGCAGCGGCGAGGAACCCTATTACTACGTTAAAGATGAAAAAATAGAGATATGCTTCTGCCGCGATACGCGGATGAAGATAGTGAAGATACTCCAGATTTATAACCGCTCCGGAATTAACAGAAAGTACCTGTGGAAGCGGCTCAATGACTTTAAATCCGTAAACAAGCAGGCGGAGGACGCTAAAAACGCCGCCTATGACATAGTCAAGGAGTTCCCGAATGTCCGCAAGGGCCTGTTTTTCTGGGGAAATCCGGGCACCGGCAAAACCATGCTCGCATCCATCATTCTCACCGAGCTTATCATACGCCACGCGGTGGAAGGGAGGTTCATCAGCATATCCAGGAATTTCTTCAAGAGCCTGCAGGAAACCTTCTTCGAGGGGTCCTCGACGTACGGCGAATCGGGTAAAATCGAAAAGGAGCTGGCGGATGTGGACATGCTGGTGGTCGACGATTTCGGCATACAGAAGGACACTGAGTGGAAGCAGGAAACGCTCTATGACCTGGTTGACGCGCGGTACGAGGCGGAAAAGTTCTCCATATTCACCTCCAACAATAATCCGCATAAAGCATTCAAAGACCTCTCGCAGGGAAGGATCCTGTCGCGGATAAAAGAGATGTGCAGCATCATGGAAATCGGCGGCACTGATTACCGGGACAAGCTTTAAATGGCGACAGCGTATATCGGTCTTGGATCGAACATCGGCGACCGGGAGGCTAATCTGAAGAAAGCCGTAAGCCAGTTAGCCTCATGCTGCCCGGTGACGATACTGAAACAGAGCTCCATCCTCGAGACGGGGCCGGTCGATTACCTCGATCAGCCGCGGTTCCTCAACCAGATCATCAAGATACAGACCGATCTCCCTCCTCCCGACCTGCTCAAGACACTCCAGCGGGCGGAAATCGAACTCGGAAGAAAAAAATCGATTCCCAAGGGACCCCGGAGCATAGACCTGGACATTCTCCTGTATGATGACATCATAATGAGCACACGGGATCTCGTCATCCCCCACCCGGAAATAAAGAACCGCTGGTTCGTGATCAAGCACCTCGTCGAGCTGGATCAGGATTTGATTGATCCCGTTACGGGGAAAAAGTTCAAGGATATGATTGACGATCACCAGGCCTGATAATGGAACCGCCGATGGACGCAGATGAACGCCGATTAGAATTGGATAAAATTACTGATTGTATTGCGCGCATCCCCTTCACTCCCGATTACATATTAAGAAAATCAAGAAACTTCCTTATTTCCTCGGGATAATTCCCCCCCTCGTCCTGGTACTTTTTGAACCTCCGCTCGTAGGCTTCCACTTCCCGCTTGTGCACGTTTTTATATCTGGTTGCAGCCTGCGTGAAGGCGGGCATGGCCTCAAGCTTCTCCCGTAAATCCTTGCGGAACGGTATGTGCTTGAAAAATATCTCCCGCACGATATTATTGAGCTTCATGATCCCGTCTTTCTCGAACAAAACCCACTGGATGTAATCATCGGCGAACCGGTCCCGGTTGTTCCTGATGCTCCGGAATTTTTCCTCAACCCTGTCCTTGGCCTCCTGGGAGAGCTTCGACATCTTTTTATAAGTATTGACGTAATCGAAATATTCTCCGGTCACCCCGCCCTCGATCGGATCCGCCCAGATGGCTCCCTTGACGTCGCGGTTGAGCTCCCACCGGAAACTGGCGAAGGTATGGACAAGGCTTCGGGTGAGGTCCCCGATGAAGAATATGGGGACGACGATCCTCCCCCTGCTCCTCTTGCTGGTTCCGGTCATGTCCTGCCAGAGCAGGGTCCTGGTGCCAAAAATGGGAAGCAGGACGAAATAGGGAACGACCTCCTCCTCAATGATCTCGCGGGCCTCGCCGATCTTGAGAACGGTCTCGCGGTAAAACACGGAAAAATCTATTCCGCGCACCTCTTTGGCGATCGTCTCGATCTTCCGTTTGGAGGTGTATATCTGTTTGAGATTGCCCCGGACCATAAGGGAGGTAAGAATCGGAAACGCGGTGGCCGTCGACCCGGAGCAGATGGCCGCGGTCGTCGCCAGACGCTGCCCGATCTCATACATGACCTTGCCGATATTGTCGTCGACCTTTCCTTCTCTTTCCCTCTCCTTTCTCGATTTATGCTTCTCCTGTTCCTCGAGAAAGGCGTGATACGTCAGTCCCATTTCGGTGATGCTCGGCTCCACCTGGCCGGCGGAAATCAGCGACAGGAATTCCGTTTCCAAAAGAACGGGGACGTCCCTGCTCTTCTCCCGCAGGCGCGAAAGCTCGGTCAGATCCGCGACCTGCTGCTCATCGAGGAGCCCCTCGTCGAGAAATCCGAACGCCAGCATCATCTGCACGGGCCGCGGCACGGCGCTTTCGCTTTTGCTCCGGATATACGCCTGCTTGTACAGATCCCAATATAAGCTCGTGATGTGGCGCCTGAGCTTTCTCCCCTCCGGCTCGGTATTGAAGGGGCTCTTGGAGCTTTTGAATTCGTTCAGCAGCTTCAGGAATCGCGTCTTGAAATCCTTCTGCACGAGGCTGAATTCAAATATCTGCTGTATGGATTTGTTCAGCGCGCCCGTGGATATGACCGCCGGCGATTTCAGCCTGCCGCCTTCCGTCTCCCTCGATGTTCCGCCTGAAGTATAATAATCGTGTATCTTTCTGATTGACGGAAACAGCGCGGTCATTTTCCTTCCCGTCAGCTCCTCGTAGAGCCCGTTGACCTTTACCAGCAGCGAGAGAAAGCTCCTGGCGAAATCCTGCGCGCATTTGCCGCTCCGCTCCCATTCCTGCAGGCCCGTCATATCGATGAGATACGAGGCCCAGCTGTCGCCGTCGCCCAGAAGGATGGAGAGCTCGGTATCGGTGTACCGGCAGATCATCTCGACCCGCTCAAGGGAGCTCATGAAATTTTTATGCAGGCCCTCGTACATGCTTGCAGCCATGGCCGGATCAGCCTTGAACATGGGCGCCACCACCTTCTGGTCGAGCTGCAGGGTCCGGAGAATAAAATCGTCCGGCTTTATAATGGCGTTGTCCCGGCCGGTCTCGGGCAAGCGGTAGTTCTTGTCCAGAAAGGAACTGTTGTCGGTAATAAGAAACCTCGCGTCAAAGATGTCCGGAAGAGTCCCGCCTCTTGACAGGAATTTTTTATACAATTCCTCGGCCTTCGCGTGAAGCCGCTCGGGCGCGTTCGTCTCCGGCATGGCCCGGTACATGAGCGCCATATTGTCGGTCATGGTGCATGCGGTCTGATACAGCTTCGTATATTTAGCCATCGCCGCGCTCACGGTATTGATGTTGTTATAAAGGTACTTGAGAATGATCAAAGCCTGCGGCGGATCCGAATCCGCTATACCCTGTATGCCGCCGCGCGACAACGGATGGCGGGAAACCGAAGCCTGGTTCAGCACGCGCACGCTTTTCCGGTACGGGCCGTTCAGATTATTATTGAATCCCGAGAGAAACGTCTTCCCGTCCAATCGCCCGACCCGCCTGCTCCGGGATATGACGATATTCCGATCGAGGCCGTTATATTCATCCGAGGCGGAGAGTATCTCCAGAGAGCCGTCTTGAAGCATGAACAGGCTCGACGGGGACTCGCCCTGTACGAAAAGGATGTCGCCGGCCTTCAGATTTTCCACGCGTTCCGCCATATCAACCTCAAGAATAATAAACTTACCGATCGCCCTTATCGGCTCTGATGCGCTGCATATATTCATCCCACTCAAAGGGAAGCAAATACTTTTTCTTATTGTTGCATTCTTTACAGCAGACCACAATATTTATTCTCTCGGATTTTCCGCCGCGCGCAATGGGAATCTTGTGGTCCATGGTCAATTGATTGGGAGGAAATTTCCTTCTGCAGTAATAGCATATGCCGGCGGACACCTTCCTGCGCCACCAGGCTGTATGGCGCAATTCGCGCGCCTTCCGCTTTTCTCTGACCGCATCGTCATCACCGATAAAAGGCAGGTTTTCCATATCTAAGTTAAGGCATTGAAGCAAAATTTGTCAATACTAATTAGGCGTAAAGTGGCGCTCTGAAGGCGGGGTTGCGCAACCCCGCCTTCAGAGCGCCACTGTCAATAATTATTGCAAAATAGAATTTAACTTGAATAAAAGAGCCCGCTTGACGACAATACGCACAATATCCGTATCGATCCCGATACACGGCAACCGAGGTGTTTCTATGAAGTTGATCATTCAAATCCCCTGTTATAACGAAGAGGAGACGCTTCCGAAGACCCTGAAAGAGCTCCCCAGAAAAATCAAGGGGATCGACGAGGTTGAATGGCTCGTCATTGACGACGGGAGCACGGACAAAACAATAAAGGCGGCAAAAAAACACGGCGTCGATCACATCGTCCATTTCAAGAAAAACCGCGGCCTTGCCGAGGGATTCAAGGCCGGCCTGGACGCCTGCATCGCCCTGGGGGCCGACATCATCGTCAATACCGACGCCGACAACCAGTACGATGCCGAGGATATCCCCAAGCTGATACAGCCGATCCTTGACGGCACCGCCGATATCGTCATCGGCGCGCGGCCCATCATTCAAATAAAACATTTTTCCTTCATTAAAAAGCTGCTCCAAAAATTCGGAAGCTACGTGGTGCGCAGAGTGAGCAATACCGACATACCGGACGCGCCGAGCGGATTTCGGGCCATAAGCAGGGACGCGGCCTTGAAGCTAAACGTGTTCAACGCCTACACCTACACCCTGGAGACCATCATTCAGGCGGGAAGAAAAAACATGGCCATAACCTGGATCCCGGTACGGGTGAACGAAGAGCTGCGGCCGTCGCGCCTGGTGAAGAGCATACCGAGCTACATAAAGAGATCCATAATAACGATATTTCGGATATTCGTGGTGTACGAGCCGTACCGCTTCTTCATACGAATCGGACTCTTTCTTTTTCTCGTCGGTTTTGCGATCGGCGCGCGGTTTTTATACTATTATCTCGTCCAAACCGGTCAGGGACATATACAATCCCTCATACTGGCGAGCATCCTTATGGTCATGGGGTTCCAGTGCATACTTTCCGCTTTTATCGTGGACCTCATGGCGGTCAACAGAACGCTCCTTGAAGACATCCAGTACCGCCTCCGGAAGGATTCGGCAAACCGCACGACAAAGAAACGGACAATGAAATAAATGACGATCCCGGATCAAAATCGTATTCCCCGGAACGCGGAAGCCGTTCTCGAGGAGCGTAAGAAAAGAATACTGAATGTCAAAACCCTGGTATTCCTTATTGTTTCGGTCTTCATCGCCTATTTCTTGCTCGGGAAGCTGGATATTGCAAAGACCTGGGATAGTATACGGAATGCGGATGCCGTCATGGTAATCGTCTCGTGCCTGGTTTATTCCGCTTCCAATTTTTTCAAGATGCTCAGGTTCCGCCTCATGCTCGGGGATTACGGGATTCCGCTGTTCGATCTGTACGCGATCACCAGCTACCATAACTTCTACAATCAAATAATGCCGGCGCGCACGGGGGAGCTGACGTTCGTATATTATCTGAAAAAGATCGGCAACGCGGACGTATCAAAGGGACTCCACATCCTGGTGGTGACCAGGATTTTTGATTTTATCGTCATATCCGCATTTTTCATCTGCTCGATCATATTCGTTTTCGGCGCCCGGACCTCCATGGCGCTCATCGCCGCCGGCGCGGCTTTTTTCATTATTTCCATCATTGCCTTGTTCAACCTGAAATGGATCGTCATCCTCTGCGGCCGGATACTGCGCACGCTCACTAAAAATGAGCGCATGCAAAAAAACAGGCTCGTCGGCGCACTGCGCGGAAGGATCGACGTGCTCGTGCATGAATTTTCTTCATTCAAGACCGCCCGGTTCGTTCCGGCGCTCGCCGTCACCAGCATCCTCACCTGGAGCGCCCTCTATTTTCTCTTCTACCTCACTATACGGTCATTCGGCATCGATATAGGCCTGATTCAATCAGTGGCAGGCTCCACCGGAGGAGTACTGACCAACGTCTTGCCCATCAACAGCTTCGGGAGCTTCGGCACGCTTGAAGCGGGATGGACGGGAGGGTTTATCCTGGTCGGAATGAGCGAGCAGGATGCGATATTCACGGGGTTCGGCTATCATTTCATAAGCTTTTTCGCCAGCGCCGCTATTGCGTTATTCTGCTATGTTGTAACAATTGCACGGAAAGGATAACAGACCCTTTATGAACATCCAAAATTCCATCATCGTAGCCATACGGGCCCTTCAGCGAAATAAGATGCGGACTCTGCTCACCTGCATCGGCATCGTGATCGGCGTCGCGTCGGTCATCATAATGGTGGGAATCGGCAACAGCGCGCGCATAGCCGTACGCGAGAAGATACACAGCTACGGCACCAACGCCATATCGATCGCGTCGGTGAAGAAGCCCTTCACCGGAAGCGACTTGAAAGACATCAGGCGGTTCATTCCCGAAATACAGTATATCACGCCGATGAACTACTGGGAATATCCGGTCAAGTATAAAAGCAAGAACATTACCCGGCAGATTTACGGCGTCAGCAATGAATATTTCATCATGAACAACTGGCAGCTGGAAAGCGGCAACTTTTTTACACGGGAGGATATGCTGAGCTTCGACAAGGTCGTCATCATCGGGAACAGCATACGGGAAGAGCTGTTCGGGGACGAAGATCCGGTCGGCAAGGTCATCCTGATCAACCGCATTCCTTTCCGGGTGATCGGGATTCTGATGGAAAAAGGAATGGCCCTTTCCGGCAGGGACCTCGACAATATTATTCTTGGTCCCTCTACGACGCTGGCTTTGAAATTATACGGCACCAGTAATTTCTTCGTCATATACGTGTCGACCTATTATGAATCGCAGATCGAATACGTGAGAAAAAGCATCCTGGATCTGATCCAGCGAAAATATTCCCTGTCCGACGATCAGATGCAGGACTATAAGATCTCCACGAGCAAGGAATTGCTCCAAATGACGGAGCAAGTGTCCGGCTACCTGACGATCGCCTTCGCGGTCGTGGCGGCAATCTCCCTCATCGTCGGCGGCATCGGCATCATGAACATCATGCTCGCTTCGGTGAGCGAGCGGACCAGGGAAATCGGGATACGCATGGCGATCGGGGCGAAAAACAGGGACATCCTGCTTCAGTTTCTGATCGAAGCGCTCATTATAAGCTCCCTGGGAGGGATATCCGGCATCACGATCGGGATGCTGGTATATGTTTTCTTTACCTCCATATCTCACCAGCCGTTTATCTTTTCACTCCTGTCGGTTGTGGTTTCGTTTCTGTTTGCCGCCTTTGTCGGGATTGTTTTCGGCTATTTCCCGGCTAAAAAGGCGTCATCCCTGAACCCGATTGACGCGCTCAGGCATGAATAACATAATCCTTGACAGAGACAATTAATGAAATTATCGTGTCCCGATTCCCCCTGACTAATCGATAACCGATGAAAAAAATCAAAAAGATCAAAGTGGCATTGTTCACGGATGTGCTTAAAGAAAACCTCGACGGCGTCACCTATACCCTCTATAATCTTATCGAGCGTATCCCCAAAGACAGATTCGAATTTCTTTTTATTACGCCGTTTCCGCCGTCGGAGAACGTAACGTTGCCGTACCCGGTCATCGTGTGCCGGTATATAAAGATGCCGCTTCAGGAGGGCTATCGCCTCGCCCTCCCCTACTTTGACGGGAATCTGCGAAGAGCCCTTGACGAATTCAAACCGGATCTCGTTCACTTCACCACCCCCTCGTTTCTCGGACGTTATGCGCGGCAGTACGCCCTTAAAAAGAGGCTGCCGCTGGTCAGCACCTATCACACGCACTTCCCCAACTATGTGGATTACTATTTCAAATACCTTCCTTTCTTGAGATTTCTGGGGGCCCTGGTGCCGCCCATCCTCAGGTTTTTTTACAATGAATGCAGCGTGGTCTATGTACCTACGAAGCCGGTGCTGGAGGATCTCGTAAAGATAGGCATCGAGCGCAAGCGCTTGACGATCTGGGGCCGGGGAATAGACACGGCA
The DNA here is from genome assembly GCA_001829495.1 of Spirochaetes bacterium RBG_16_49_21. GTDB lineage: Bacteria > Spirochaetota > UBA4802 > UBA4802 > UBA5550 > RBG-16-49-21. The sequence continues at coordinate 31,079 of MIBJ01000034.1, forward strand.
AAATTCAATCCCCGGAAGCGGGACGAAAAGTTCATCGGCAACCTGTGCGGGAAAAACACCGTGAGGATCCTCTTCGTCAGCAGGCTCTACTGGGTCAAGGAGATCATGACGGTCATCGGCATCTACAAAGCGCTCAGCAGAATCCATCCCACCGTGAAAATGGTAATCACCGGCGACGGACCGCAGAGAAAATACATGGAGAAAAGAATGCCCGACGCCGTATTCACCGGCAAGGTGCTCCATGAGGACTTGCCCAAGATATACGCATCCTGCGATATATTCCTGTTTCCATCCATTACCGAAACGTTCGGCAACGTAAACCTGGAAGCCCTGGCTTCCGGACTCCCGGTGGTTGCGGCGGCGAAGGGCGGGCAACTGGGCATTATCAAGGAAGGTGAAACCGGGTACCTGGTGGAGCCAAAAAATATCGGCATGTTTTGTAAAAAACTTTCCTATCTCATCAACAATCCGGATGTTCTGAAGCGCATGAGCAAAAAGGCGGTTGAATACGCCCGGGCGCAAAAATGGGACGTCCTGTGCCGGGAGATGTTCGAATCATATGAAAAGGCGGTATCGGACAACCACATAAAATCAGAGGATCTTAATGAAATTGCCGTCTGATATCGCCGGAGCCCGGGCGCACAAGAACCATGTCTTCTATACCATCTCCAAGATCGCCGGGCTGGCCGCCGGGATCACGCTGCTCTACTGGTTCGTCTCCCGTTCAAATCTGACCGCCATCGGGGATCAGCTTAAACTCATCAACGTGAACTTTATTTTTCTCATTGCCGCGACCTTCACCGGGTATCTCATGGTTACCATAGCCTGGAGGCTGTCGTTCTACAAATATCCGGGCCACGTTTCCCTGCCGCTTCTTTTCATTATCCGCCAGATCGGCGAGAGCCTGGCCCAGATCAACCCCACGAACGTCATCGCCGGCGAGGCGCTCAAGGCCGTGCTGCTGAAGAAGCAGAAAATCCCGTACAAGGACAGCATCGTATCCTTCACGATATCGCGGTTCCTGGTCTACTTCTCCGCGGTGACGCTCATCATGATCGGAATATATGTATTTTTCGACCAGCTCAAATTCGATGTCGACCCCGTTTCCCTCGCGGCGGTTGCAAGCATCATCTTCAGTCTGTTCGTATTATTCATATACCGGCTCGGCAGGGGAAAGGGGGTGCTCTCCACGCCGGCAGGGTTGCTCGCGCATCTGGCGCGGCGATTCCCGCATTCAATGCGCCTGCAGAACGTCGCCGGCAGGATGCGCGAGATCGATGATGAGCTGATCGATTTTTATAAAAATAAAAAAATAAATTTCATTGCCGCCTATCTGCTCTCCTTTTCAAGCTGGCTCTTCGGCGCCATGGAATTTTTTTTGATACTCAACTTCCTCGGCTTCGGCGTGACATTTCTGTCATGCGTGGCCGTGGAAGTCGGCATCATGATATTCAAGGGCGTGGGGGCGTTCATCCCGGGCCAGATCGGCATTGAGGAATACGCGAACAAAATGATGCTCGAATTCATCCATGTCCCGGACGGGAATATATGGATCACGGTATCGATAGTACGCCGCGCGCGCCAGCTCTTTTGGATCGGCATCGGCTTCATAGCCTTTCTGCTCGTCATCCGTAAAACAGGGGAATCGGGAGATGGAGATACTGTTTATAACGCATAAGTATCCCCCTTCCATCGGAGGGATGGAAAAACAGAGTTACGAGCTGATCAACGGCGTCGCGAAGGAATGCACGGTGCATACCCTTATATACGATAACCGCTCCAGCAAGGTTATATTTCTTTTTTCCATACGATTCAAGGTCAAAATGATATTGCGCGAAAATCCGAATATATCCCTCATTCATCTCAACGACGGTCTCATGGCCTTTTTTGCGCTGCATTTAAAAAATATGACCGGGATCCCGGTGCTGGTTACCCTTCACGGGCTGGATATCGTCTATCCCAGCAAGCTGTTTCAAAGATTCGTTGTGAGCAAGTTCAAAAAATTGGACGGGGTGATCGCCGTAAGCCAGGCAACGGCCCGGGAATGCATAAAGCGGGGATTCGACCGCGACAGGGTCTATGTCGTGCGCAACGGGGTCGACACGGATATGTCCCTTATCAATAAGCAGCCCGGATTCCGGAAGACGCTTGAAAAAAAACTGGGGATACCCCTGCATGAAAAAAAAATCCTCGTATCCATCGGCAGGAGCGTAAAAAGAAAGGGATTTTCATGGTTCGTGACAAAGGTGCTGCCGCATCTTGATCAGAGCGTCATATATCTTATCATCGGCCCGCCGCATCCGCATATCAGAAAGATCAATTTTGTCCTGAGGCTGCTGCCCAAATACCTCGCCCACCTGATAATCCTGATCCTGGGACTCGGGATCGAAGAGATCGATATTCAGAAGGCTTTGCAACGTCCGGATATCAGAAACAGGGCGTTCTTTCTCGGAAAGCTTCCCTTTGAGGAGATGCTCCAGATCCTCAAGCATTCCGACCTGTATGTCATGCCGAACGTAAAGGTGATGGGCGATACCGAGGGGTTCGGCCTCGTCGCGCTTGAAGCCGCGGTGAACGGCCTGCCGGTCCTGGCTTCGGCCATCGAGGGCATAACCTGCGCGGTCATCGACGGCAGAAACGGCTTTCTGGTTGCTCCGGAAACTGATTCGGTCTGGATAGAAAAAATCCGCGCCCTTTTGTCCGACTGCGGCCACCTTCATGAGTTCGGCGAACAATCGAAAGAATACACGATCGCCAATTACGCATGGAAAAAAATGGTGGAAGGCTATATGGCCGTATTTAAAAAATATCATTGCCAAAAAGATCACCCCCGGGAATAACTGCCTTCGAATGATTCGATCCGCTCCGATATCGCCGATTCAACGAAGTAAGAAGTTTGAGGGAATTATGCAGCAACAAGTAAACAATCCGACTGGGGGCAGATTCTATTACCCGGCCATTCTCCTCCTCATGCTGGTCTTCACCGGCATGAGGCTTGTCCATATTAACGCCGATGCCCCTCAGGACCTGTCCATATCCGCCGCACTGTACACGGATGAGGGGTTTAAGACCTATGAGCCGCGCAACATGGTCCTCTTCGGCGACTGGAAATGGACTCCCGAGGATCAATATGAGGGATGGGCAAAAAAAAGCCCGCTCACCACGCTTCCCTACGCGTGGATTTTCAAGCATCTCGGCGTAAGCTACGCATCGATCCGCAGCCTCGCGGTCTTTTATGCGTTGATCACCATGATCTTTCTTTTCATGTTTCTGCACAGAAATTACGGCAGGCCGGCTGCCCTGATCGGACTGATCCTCTACGGCACAAACTTTTTCACCGCCATGTACAACAGGCTCGGCTTGTATGAAAGCCATCTGCTCTGCTTCATAATGATGTCCTTGTTCGGATTTTCGGAATCCCTGAGGCCTTACCGCCGAAAAAATGGCGGGGAAAGCGGCGGGGCTTACCGGATGAAAAAAAAATTTTCCCGGGCGCTTTTTTTTCTTATCGGTTTTACCGGGCTTGCAGCCGGATTTTTTATTAAAAGGAATATTCTTATTATCCTGCCCGCCATTGCTCCGGCGTTTTTGCTCCATGTCTCAGGCAGGTTTAAAAAAACCGGTAGGTTCATGAATCATATTTTCATAGCCTTCATCGCGGTTTTTTTCATTTTTTACGTTATATTCGCGCAGATGGGCGCGCTTAAGGTCAAACTGGCCTTCTTACTGTTATCGCTTAAAATTTTCGGCCAGCCGCTTGCGGCATTTATCCCCTTCACCGCCTTTGATCCGATAGAGAAAGTTCTGGCTAAGGGAATGTACCTGGAATTTTTATTTCTGCAACCCCTTACCTTCTTCATCGGTTTCCTGTACGCGCTGTATACCTTCTATCAGTATATCCGCTTGAAACGGCAATCCCTCCCGGATCTCATTGTTGCGAGCTGGATCGTATTCGGCTTCATCTTCACCACGGTACTCTACTACAGTCCTTCGCGCTATTATCTGCTCATGGTCATCCCGCTCATCATAGCGGTCAGCAGATTCATAACCGATTTTGTAAATCTGGAAATGGCTTCATTCATAACCGAAAAGAAACAATTCCCCCACAACGTCATGTTCGGAATTTTTCTTTTTTTCTCCCTCCTGTATACGGGTGTTGTTCTCATTGTTCAGACGCTCCCCGTTTCCCTGAGGAACCGCATGATGGATATGGTATATCCCGCCTATCTGAAAGGCGACCTGTCGAGTGCGATGATCGTGATCGGCATCGCGCTCGTCATCGAGCTTGCCTGCATAATGGTAACGATACTGAGCCGCAAGCGCCTGTTGAACATCATGAAGCTGCCGAAATTCCCCGCGATACTGTTGTCGCTGATCCTCGGCCTTCAGATTTTCCAGTATGGAAGGTGGTTTTTCTTCCCTGACCATCATCTCTACACGGCATCCCGGCAATTGAGCCGGGAGCTGCCGGGGGACGCGGTTCTGGCAGGGAGCTGGTCTGCCGGGCTTGTCGTTGAAAACAGACTGCGGGCGATCATCGTCCAGTCCCTCATACCGTATAACTACAGCCTGATCAACAAGATTACCCATAACATAAATATACCGGTATACCGCCTGGGCGGCGGCAAAGCGGCCGTAAGCCATCAGGAGAACATCCCCCTTTATTTCGCGGTGTGCAGAAACGTCATATTTGAAAAAGCTATAACAGAAAAATACCGGGATCAGTTTGTCCCTGAGAACCTGATTAAAAAATTCCGGCTCGGCTATTTCCGTATAGAGATATTCAAAATGAAAAAATACGAGAAGGGATCGCCCGATGCGGTTGATTCGCTGTTTAAATCCTTCCTGTAACGGAAAGGCGGCCGGCAAACCGTCCGTGTATGCCGGCTCCCGGATGCGCGCTGTTGCATTTTTTATGACAACGCTCGTTACCGTGCTGCCTGCTTTTGCCGGTCCCGCACCGCGAAAAGCAACCGGGTTCGAGACCGTATCAAACGAGGAATTCTTACCGGGAATCCCTCCGGACATAGCAGCCTTGAAGGTATCCAAGGGAGATCCCTCGGGAAAAATTTTTTTATCATGGGAATCCACTACCCTTGACGGCAATTACGCCATTTACCGCTCCTTTTATGAGAGCGGGCCGTTCATTAAAATCGGCGAAACGGAGTCCAAAACATTCTGCGATGCAACGGCCGACGAAGGGTGGAAATACTGGTACATGGTCTGCCGGATAAACGGAGGAACACCGGGGGTTCCTGCCGTTGATTACGGTTACCGGAAGCCGGAAATTCCGAAGGGCCTGACCGTGAGCGAAATGCTCGACGGCAGGAACAAACCATGGCCGGTGCCTTCGACTGCCGGCGAGAGAGAAAGGGAAAAACTCCATCTGAGGCTGTATGAAAAATACTATGAAAGTTATTTAATGGCGACTTTCATATCCCTGGTAGGCAGGTTTTATATCAACAGCGGAGAATTGCTGGCATACCGCGATTTCAAAGTCTACTCCTGGGATCCGGGGAACAGGAAAATTTATTTTGAAAAGCCCGGGATATTTGCAGCCAAATTCTATTCGCGGCGCTTCTTCCGCTTCATACGCGACATGCACGACATGAAGATTCCGTATGATGAGCTCCTTCCCCGCGTAATCAAAAATGCGGTTATTTTCTGCATACCGTCCGGAGAAAAGGAAATAAAAGAGCCTGACGGCAGATGCCGGTATATCCCGAACCTTGAGGCTGTGGCCCTCGGAACTGAATATATCCGCGATTACGAGTACTGGAAAAGCAATACCATTTTCTTTGCCACAAGCGATGACGAGATATACAAGCGGATTAGAGAAGTCCAGATGCGAGGATATTAGCCAACCTTTTGGCCCCCTAAAT
>MIBJ01000035.1:0-7855 GCA_001829495.1 Spirochaetes bacterium RBG_16_49_21
TATGGCAACGACTATATCAATCACCCCAAACGCCTGCGTACGCCCATGGTGCGAAAAGACGGCGAGCTGGTGGAAGCGTCATGGGATGAGGCGCTTCGCGTTGCCGCCCGGGGTCTGACAGGAATAAAAAATAGTAAGGGCGGCCAGGGTCTGGCGCTTCTCTGCGGTCCTCATGTCACCAACGAGGAGTCATATCTGATAAAAAAATTTGCATCCGGGATTCTTGAAACCGACAACCTGTCCTGCACCAGCATGACCTATATGGATAACCTCATCACGGGCATGAGTGAGGCCCTCGGCACAACCGAAATTTCCCGCTCGATAGAAGACCTGGAAAATGCGAATGTAGTCATGGTCATAGGCGCCAATCCAACTGAAACGGCTCCCCTTGTCGGGTACGGGATTAAGAGAGGCGTCCGGAAAGGGACCACATCCCTCATCCTGATTGATCCTATTAAAATAAAGCTGTCAAAGCACGCCAGGCTCTGGATCAATCCCAAAGTAAATACCGACGAACTGCTCCTTATCGGTCTCATACGTTCCATGCTGGCGGAAAAAGGCCTGCATAAAAAGTCTTCAGATGCTGATTCCAAAAAAATAAAGGACATTGAAAAGAGGGTAAAGAAATACTCCATTACGGATGTAGAAAAAAAGACCGGCGTCTCACCCGAGAGCCTGAAAAAGGCTGCAGCCCTGTTCCTTTCAGCCGAAAGAAGGGCCCTAATATTCGGCAACGGCATAATGCAGCAGAAAGGCGGCAAGGAGCTGATCAAGATACTCTGCACCATAGGCTCCCTGGCGGAACTGCTCACGAAAAAGAAAACAACAATCTTTCCGCTTCTTTACCAGTCCAATGCATTGGGCAGCTACCAGATGGGAGCCTGTATGCAAAGGCCGGAAACAATTTTCAGTAATATCATCAAGGGCTCTATAAAGGGACTCTGGGTTATCGGGGAAGATCCGCTCGCGAGCCTCCCCTTCACCGGTAATATCGAAAAGGCGCTCAATTCACTTGAGTTCCTCGTCGTATCCGACTGCTTCCTTTCCGGCATCGCGAAAAAAGCGAATGTCGTGTTTCCTTCAGCCACTTTCGCTGAAAAAACGGGGAGCATTACAAACATGGAGGGCCGCGTGCAGCGGATCAACAAGGCCATCGACTGCGTTGGAGACAGCAAGCCGGACTGGCTTATACTCAGCCTCATGGCCGAGCGGCTCGGCAGTCCCTTCGGCTTCAAGGCCGAGAACGATATTACCCGGGAAATAACGAAATCCATATCCCTCTATGCTGAATTGAAGCTCGGGAAAGACCCCGGCCGGTATTCTTCCTACAAGCTGCCCGCTGAAAAGAAAAAAAGAAAGCCTCTGTTTGTGCCTGAAAAGGTTTCAGCAATCCCGGACGCCGATAAAAGCTATCCGTATCGTCTCATCATAGGGAGCATCCTTTTTCAGCTCGGTTCAGGTCATCAGACATCCCATTCCCCCCGGCTGGGAAAAGCAGTAGATGAAGAATATGCGGAGATAAATCCCTTCGACGCTTCCCGGGAAGGACTGGCACAGGGCGATACGGTGAAACTCATATCCGGCACGGGAGAGAAGAAGGTCACGGCGCGCCTTGACGCGAAAATACCGGCCGGCGTTGTATTTTTGCCGCGGCCCTTTATTCAAGGATCCTCATTGATGGCCCTCGGCGAAGAGGGAGAGGGATATAAGACATGCACTATAAAAATTGAGAAGAGCTCATAATGAAAAAAGAGCCGATCGATTTTAATAAAATAAGCGCCATTATCGAAAAGCACAGGGACCAGAAATGGGCGCTTATCCCTTTACTGCAGAAGGTTCAGGAGGAATTCGGATACATCCCGCCGGAATCCATTGAGCCCATTGCAGAGGCGCTCCGCCTCTTCCCGAGCCAGGTTCAGGGGGTCATAACCTTCTACGCGCAGTTCTCCCTGAAACCGCGGGGGAAGTACCTCATCAGGGTCTGCAGGGGAACGGCATGCCATGTACGGGGAGGGAAAAGCATCCTTAAAATCGTCAAGAGAGAACTGGCATTGGAAGTGGGGCAAACCACGGAAGATTATCAATTCAGCCTTGAAACCGTGGCCTGTCTTGGCGCATGTTTTCTGGCTCCTACCATGATGGTGAATAAAACATACTTCGGGAAGCTGTCCCCTCCAAAAATAAACTCGATCCTGAGACAGTATGAAAAATAGGAAGGATTTCAGCCGATGACCGCACCCCTTACCATAAAAACCCTTACCAATTTCAGAGAAGAATGTAAAAAGGATATATCATCCGGGAAATACTGTATAAGAATCTGCATGACCGGATGCAGGGCTTATGGAGCGGAAGAGGTTAAAGAGGCGCTGAGAAGCGAGATACGGATGAGGGGCCTGGAAAAGTCCGTTGAAATCCGCGAGACCGGATGCCAGGGATTTTGCGCGAAAGCGCCGATGTTAACCATAGACCCCATCGGAATTTTTTATCAGGAAGTAACACCGGCAGACGCCGCGGATATCGTGGTAAAAACAATTCAGAACGGCGATATACTGGGGCATCTCCTGTATGAGGACATCAAAACCGGCATCAAGATGCCTACCAAGGATCAAATACCCTTTTTTAAACTCCAGAACCGGAGAGTGCTGAAAAATTGCGGTATTATTGACCCGAAAAATATACGACACTACATCGCTGCGGACGGATACGGGGGGCTGGCAAAGGTCTTAAGCGAAATGACCCCTGAAGATGTTATCGGTGAAGTGGCGGCCTCGGGACTGCGGGGAAGAGGCGGAGCAGGATTCAACACCGGGGCCAAGTGGAAATTTGCCCGTCAATCTCCGGCCGATCTCAAATACATGGTCTGTAATGCCGATGAGGGCGATCCCGGGGCGTTCATGGATCGGGCGGTATTGGAGGGCGATCCTCACCGGGTGATCGAAGGCATGATCATCGGCGCCTATGCAATCGGTGCACGGTATGGATTCATATACGCGCGTGAGGAATACCCCATTGCCGTGGAGCACTTGGAGATCGCCATCCGTCAGGCGCGGGAGCTGGGCTTCCTGGGTGAAAAGATCCTCAGATCAGCCTTCAGCTTTGATATCCAGTTGAAAAAAGGAGCGGGCGCCTTTGTGTGCGGCGAGGAGACGGCGCTTATAGCTTCTATCGAGGGAAAACGCGGCATGCCGCGTCCCCGGCCTCCGTTCCCCGCCCAGGCCGGCATTGACGGAAAACCTACCAATATCAATAATGTTGAAACATACGCGAACATTCCCCTGATCATTCAGCACGGCGCCGGGTGGTACGCCGGCGTCGGGACCGACAAGAGCAAGGGGACCAAGGTCTTTTCTTTGGCCGGCAAGGTCAACAATACCGGGCTCGTCGAAGTCCCCATCGGCATGTCCATTAAGGAGATTATATTCAATATCGGCGGCGGCATACCGAAGGGGAGGAAATTCAAGGCTGTGCAGATGGGCGGCCCGTCCGGAGGTTGCGTGCCTGAAAAGCATCTCGGCATGCCCGCAGATTATGAAACCCTTCAGACCATAGGATCCATCATGGGCTCCGGCGGAATGGTCGTCATGGATGAGAACAATTGCATGGTGGAGATCGCCCGCTTCTTTCTTGAATTCACCCGGTCCGAATCGTGCGGCAAGTGTGCGCCCTGCCGCCTGGGGACAAAACAGATGCTGGAAATACTTACCAGAATTACCGAGGGCAGAGGACGCATCGATGATATTGATATGCTTAAAAATATCGGTGAAAATGTGATCAGGAGCTCTCTCTGCGGACTGGGACAGACCTGCGCGAAGCCCGTCCTGTCCACCATCAACTTCTTTAGAAATGAGTACGAGGCGCATATACGGGATAGAAGATGCCCGGGGGCGGTTTGTGAATCACTCGTGATTTCAGCCTGCCAGCATACCTGCCCCGTGGGGATTAACATTCCAGTGTATATCGCGGCCATAGCTGAAGGGGATTACGTGCAGGCCGCTGAAATCATCCGGGAAAGGAACCCCTTCCCCGCCATATGCGGCCGTATATGCCATCATCCGTGCGAGATGAAATGCCGCAGGGGCGTGCTCGACGAAGCAATGGCGATCCGGTCGCTGAAGAGATTTGCCGCTGATAAATACTTTGAAACCGTTCAGGAGCCGCCCCCTCCCTTCCCGAAGACACAGACCCGGAAGGTGGCTGTTATCGGCGCCGGCCCTACCGGCCTGACCTGCGCCTTCTACCTCGCCCGGATGGGATACCCGGTAACGGTCTTTGAGGCGCTTCCCGTCGGCGGCGGCATGCTGATGGTGGGAGTTCCGGAATTCCGCCTGCCCAAGACAGTGGTACAGAAAGAGATTGAATATATCCGGCAGCGCGGGGTCGAGATACGCTACAATACCCCGGTGAATGTGAACTTTACGCTCGATGACATTAAAAAAATGGACTATAGCGCAATTTTCATCGGCGCGGGAGCGCAAAAGAGCCAGCGTGTGGGCGTGCCGGGCGAGGATGAAAGCCTTCACGGTCTTTACTATGGTCTCTCATTCCTGAGAGACGTCAAGCTCGAGAGAGATATATATATCGGGAGACGGGTGGTGGTCATCGGCGGCGGTAACGTCGCCCTTGACGTGGCGCGTTCAGCATTGAGAATCCACGGGAGCGGGAAAGAAGAACGGGAGGTCCATGTCGTCTGCCTGGAGACCCGCGACGAGATGCCGGCCTTTGAGGAGGAAATTGAAGAAGCGATTGATGAAGGCGTTTTCATTCATCATTCCCTTGGAGTGAAAAAAATATTATCCGAACAGGGGAATGTTGCGGGCATAGAATCCCTGGCGGTGGCGTCTGTTTTTGACACAGAGGGGAAATTCAGCCCGACGTACATTCCTGAAAGCGAGGGAATCTTTCCGGCGGATACCATCATCATGTCCGTGGGCCAGGCGCCTGATCTCTCATTCCTCCCCCCCGACAGCGAGCTGGAGAGGACGAAATGGAAAACCCTGGTTGTCGATTCCAATACGCTGTCGACCAACATACCCGGCATTTTTGCCGGGGGGGACTTCGTCACCGGGCCGACATTTATTATTGAATCCATAGCTGCCGGCAGGAGGGGCGCCGTGGCGATTGATAAGTATTTGCGCGGCGATACCTCGCGGATAGTATTCATAGATGAGAAGCAAAAGATCACTGATAAAGCCATTGATGAACAGCTGAAAGAAGTCGAAGAGGAGAAGCTTAGAGTTAAGATGCCGACCGTTCCTCCTGAAGAACGGACGGGTGATTTTCGGGAAATTGAATTGGGCTTCACGGAAGAAAAGGCGCGTGAGGAAGCGAAGAGGTGCCTGCGCTGTGATCTTGAAAAATAGGAGGAGACCATGATCCGCTCCATTACAAAGCAAAAATCATTTGAGGAAATCAGCGGCATGCTGGAACAGGCCTCGCGGGTGTTTATCTTCGGATGCGGGACCTGCACCACCATGGCCCGCACGGGAGGGCTGCCCGAGGTAATCCGGATGGCTGATAAGCTCAAGGATGCGAAAAAGACCATCACCGGCTGGATGATGCTCCCCGTGGCGTGCGACGAGCTGACCGGTGAGGCGCTGGAAGAGAACCGGGATGCTATTATGAGCGCCGAGACCCTCCTCGTTATGACCTGCGCATTCGGCGTTCAGACCATTGCGATGCACCTGGACAAGCCCGTTATACCCGCGCTCGACACGCTTTTCATAGGCAAGGAAAAGGCTCCCGGCCTCTTCGACGAAATCTGCATACAGTGCGGGGCCTGCGTGCTGGCATACACCGGCGGTATATGCCCGGTAGCCGGATGCCACAAGGGCCTCCTCAATGGCCCCTGCGGCGGCACCAACAAGGGTAAATGTGAAATTGGTTCCGACAAGGACTGCGTCTGGAGTCTCATCTACAACAAGCTGGAAAAGCTCGGCAGGCTTGACCTCATGCGCGTTTATCATCCGCCTAAAAATTACCATGTTGAGCCGCAGCCGGGCAAGATAATCATCCCCTTTGATGCAAGGAGTGAAGAAGATGGCACGAAGCTTTAGGGATATACTCAATTCCGGAAAATTTGTCGTGACGGGCGAGATCGGCCCTCCCAAGGGAACCAACATAGACAGGATGCTCCGCCACATCGATCTTTTGAAAGATAAGGTGGACGCCCTGAACGTTACCGACCATCAGAGCTCCGTCATGCGGTTTCCCTCCATCGGCGGGGCTCTGGCGATCGTCGAGCGCGGGGGAGAGGCTATTCTGCAGATGACCTGCCGGGACCGCAACCGTCTCGCCCTGCAGGCCGAGCTCCTCTTCGCCTATACCCGGGGAATAAAAAACGTGCTCTGCCTGACGGGCGACGCCGTTGTGGTGGGAGACCACAAAACCGCCAAGGGCGTCTTTGACCTGGATTCAAGCCAGCTGCTGCGCATGGTGCGCCTCCTCGAATCCGGCAAGGACATGGGCGGAAACGACCTCGACGGAGCGGTTGATTTCTGCGCGGGCGCGATCGTCACGCCGGAAGCCGATCCCCCCGGCCCGCAGCTCATCAAATTCGGAAAAAAGATCGATGCGGGCGCTGAATTCTTTCAGACGCAGGCCATCTATGACCTGGACAATTTCCGCCGGTTCATGGAGCTTGCGAAAAAATTCAAGGTACCGGTGCTGGCCGGCATCGTCCTCCTCACCTCCGCGCCGATGGCCAGATTCATGAACAAGAACGTGCCCGGCATTTTCGTCCCCCAGCCCCTCATCGACGAGCTCGCGAGCGCTCCCAAGGGGGAGGCCCTAAAGAAGGGCGTCGAAATCGCGGGACGCATGATCCGCGAAATCAAGCAAGAAAAACTGTGCGACGGCGTCCATATAATGGCCATAGGAAAGGAAGAGACGGTGCCGGACATCCTCAAAGCCGCCGGAATGCCGTAAGTGCGCATCAAAAAACTCGGAATGCATTCGCAGCGATAGAGGAACTATCTCCAAGCCCATAAGAATGTTTGTTTTATGATGGACGTAAAAGACCGCAATCACCCTATAAAGACGTGATCGGGAAACGCCATGAGACCCAGCAATAAGAGACAGCGGCAGCATGAAGCGCGCAAAATATTCCTTGAGCAGGAGCTGAAAGCCTCTGAGGAGCGGTACCGGAGCCTCTTTGAACGGGTGGCGCACGGCATTATCATCAGCACCAGGGAGGGAAGTGTCGTCGATTGCAATCAGGCCCTTCTCGACATGCTCGGCTACAACAGCAAGAACGAATTTTTATCAATTGACATAGAGAATGACCTGTATATGGAGCCAGGCGACAGAAAAAAATTCCAGCAGGAGATCGAACAGAGGGGGTATGTCAAGGATTACCATGTAAATTTCAGGAAAAAAACAGAGGAGATCGTTTCCGTGCAGATGACCATCAGCCCCCGATACGACATGAAGAAGGATATTATCGGCTATCAGGGCATCATCATCGATATAACCGAACGCGAAAAGATGGAAAGGGATCTGCAGGCTGCGACGAAGAAATTCCAGAAGATCACGGAAATGGGGGAAGACGCGATCATGGTTTTAAATCAGGATTCCCGTATTGAATTCGCCAATTCCCTGTCTGCCGTCATCACCGGCTATAATCAGGTTGAATTGATCGGCATGAATTTTAACCTGTTATTGAGGGAACGTGAGCAGAACATTCTCGCGGAACTCCACTCGAAGCTGGGAGAGGATGAAAACCGGCGCGTCTGCATGGAAACCCAGATCAAAACGGCTGACGACAAAACAATGGATGTGGATATCTGCATCACCATCGCCAAGAATGAGGAAGGCAAGGTAAAGACATACACCTACATGAGGGACATCAGCCAGCGGA
>MIBJ01000035.1:7915-9692 GCA_001829495.1 Spirochaetes bacterium RBG_16_49_21
TCCATCGTGGTAACCGACATGTCGGGAAACATACTCATCTTCAACCGCGGAGCCGAGGAGCTCCTCGGATACAAGGCCGAAGAGGTGATCGGCAAAATGAACATCAAAAACACCTATCTCCCGGGCATGGCAAAAGAGCTGATGGGAAAGTTGAGGAGCCCGGACTACAGCGGCGTCGGCAGGCTGCGCTCAATGCCGATGGTACACAAAAACAAGTGCGGTGAGATGATCGAAGGGAGTATTTCCGCGAGCATAATCTACGACGGCGAAGGCAACGAGGTCGCGACGATAGGCATCTTCACGGATCTGAGACGGCGGTTCACTATGGAAAAAAGGCTCCGCGAGACCGAGCAGCAGCTGCTCCAATCGGAAAAGCTTGCCGCGATGGGAAGGCTCACCGCACAGATCGCGCACGAGCTCTACAACCCCATTTACGGAATCATGAATACCCTTGAGCTTCTCAAAACTGAAATTTCCCCCTCCAACAAAAGAAGAAGGATCCTGGAAATGGCCCTATCTGAAACAGAACGAATAACTGAAATGCTGAGCAACATGCTGAGCTTCTCAAAACCCCAGGAAGAAGCGCGGAAGGATATCGATATCAATAAACTCATGAAGGACATAATGCTTGTTCATGAAAAAAATCTATTCGAATCGAACATCGCGATCGAATTCAGCCTCGATCCGGAGCTCCCGACGGTTAAAGCCTCCCCGAACCAGATCATTCAGGTGATACTGAATATAATCAGCAATGCCAAAGATGCCATGTCCGACGGCGGCACTCTGACCATTGTTACCAGCAATATCGAATCCGATATCAGTATCAGAATTTCAGACACGGGCACCGGCATCCCTGAAAATATCCGGGACAGAATATTCGACGCCTTCTTCACCACCAAACAGGCGGTCAAGGGCGTCGGCCTCGGGCTTTCGGTATGCTACGGCATCGTCAAGGATCACGAGGGCGAAATACAGGTGGAAAGCGAAGCAGGCAAAGGTACTTCTATTTCGATACTATTACCCAAAGGATAGGTCATCAGGGAATATGACTCAACATCACTGGAGGGAAAACCGATGAAAATTTTTACTATTTCTCAGGCAGGCAAGTACTGCGGGGTCCCGCCTGAAACGGTTCTCGGCTGGATCAAAGGCGGCAAACTATTGGCTGAAACTGCCGCCGGCGGCCACCGGCGGATCAGGAAGGATGATGTCGACCGTTACCTCATGGAAAACAACCTCGCTCCGGGCAACCTGGCGCGGGCTGAAGAGCGCAAAAAAATCCTCGTGGTTGACGACGACGACATCATTGTCGAAACCATCGTTCAATGCCTTGAGGAGGACGAGCACTGTTATGAGCTCTACTCGGCGACTGACGGATTTGAGGCTGAAGCCCAGATCAAGCACTTCAACCCCGATCTGATGATACTGGACATCATGATGCCGGATATTAACGGCTATGAGGTGTGCAGAAAGATCAAATCCGATAAAGATACCCGTGATATCAAAATCATTGTCCTGTCTGCCTACATGGATGAAAAGAGTAGCAAGAAGATGAACGAATATGGGGCAGACGCCTGCTTCTCAAAACCCCTGCCGCTGCCCGAGCTCAGGCAGCAGGTAGCAAAACTTTTGAGCTGAGACAAAAGAGAGAGGTCGCAGATATGGATTTACAGCAATCGCTCAAAAAGAAAAGGTTTGTCGTAACCTCCGAGATCCAGCCTCCCCTGGGAGAGGACTTCAGGGAGCTCCTTGAAAACATTGAAAAAATAAGGGGCAG
>MIBJ01000036.1 GCA_001829495.1 Spirochaetes bacterium RBG_16_49_21
GGCATTGTCGGCCGTTATCTTGCAAAAAATTTTTCGCAGTACTGCGAGGATTGCCGCAGGCTCCTGCTGCACGCCGTTTCGAAGCGCGTGCTCTGCCCCTATGACCCCAAGCCTTCATGCAAGAAGTGCCCGACACACTGTTACGGACAAGGCTATCGGGAAAAGATACGGGAGGTAATGCGGTTCTCCGGCATGAAGCTTATCCAGCACGGGCGTTTCGGTTTAATAAAAAAATACTTGTTGTAGATTTTTGCTATTGACATCATTATAACTCTGAATTTAGTTTACTTAAATAAGACCTTGAGGAGTCGATTCATGGATAAGTTAGTAATCAATTTTGTTAAATACTACCCCACGTTGATACATCATACCATTAATATCGGCGTACTCATCGCCGGCTTTGTCGCGCTCTGCGGCTGCATCAGATTCGGCATTGCCGTTTGGAGAAGGCACAAGGGAATTTATCCTCCTGCGACGAGCCAGATGGGGCATTAATTTTTTAAGGGGCCGCTGCTGCGTAATAAAATATCAGTGCTTTGATCGCCTGATCCTAGGCATAAAAAAATTATAGACAATTCATCCCCTGTTTTTTATCCCGCCTCTGTGGGGTTTACGGAAATTCATGAGAAATAATTTGTTTACTACATCGGCCAGATGGGGCAGGCTTTCCTACCGTAAAAACGGCGAGTTTCCGGGGACAGCCATTATTTTAATCCATGGCGCCATAGGCGACTCGCGCCTTTTCCGGTACCAGCTTAAATATTTCGGCGACCGGTATAAGACCATCGCCATAGATCTGCCGGGTCACGGCCATTCGCGCACGGGCGATGAGCCCTGCATGGATGATTTTATAACGGCGATTGAGGATCTCCGTGACGAGGAAGGGATATCATCCTGCGTGCTTATAGGGCATTCGATGGGCGGCGGCGTTTGTCTTGAGGCATGCAGCCGGGGTATGCCCGGACTTAAAGGCATGGTGCTCGTCTCAACCTCGCCGGTGCTGCCCGTATCCCCCGGTCTGGTGGATATCATTGAGCGTGATGATATGGATGCGCTGGCTAAGCTTATCGTGAGCACGGTATTCAGCAAGGGCGTCGACGTTCTCCTCGGATTCGCCAAACAGGCCCTTAACGGGATCAACAGGGAGGTCATCAAGGTCGATATCGAGATATGCAAGAGAATGGATTATTCCCGCGCGCTTGCAACAATTGACGTTCCGGTACTTGTCGTATCTAACAGGTTTGACCGGGTTATTGCATGCGACGCCACGGCCTTGCTTCATCAAGGTATCCCGAGCTCACGGCACATAGTGTTCAATGAGGCGGGGCATATCCCTTTTTTCGAGAATGCCCGTTCCTTTAACGCCGCTGTTGATTCATTTCTGGAAGAAATGGGCATATGTCAATGACATTCTCATTATGAAATACTTGACAAATTGGGTATCATTTAACACTTTAACAGAAGTGCTTTATTAGACCTGCATTTTCTAAACGGGGGGGAACTATGTCGATAAAAACGTCCATCAACGGCTTTGGCAGAATCGGAAGGAACGTGTTGCGCGGCATCTTCAGCAATCCGAAAGCGTACGGCGATATCGAAGTAGTCAGCATCAACGATTTGACCGACGCCAAGACCCTGGCGCATCTTTTGAAATACGATTCGATATTCGGAATCTTCAAGGGAGAGGTGTCGCATACTCAGGACGCCATAATAGTAAACGGAAAGAGCATCACGGTGCATTCGGAAAAGGATCCGGGCAAGCTTCCGTGGAAGGCCGAGGGCATTGACGTGGTTGTCGAATCCACCGGCGTTTTCCGGGATAAAGAAAAGTGCATGATCCACATCAACGCGGGGGCAAAGAAGGTCATAATAACCGCGCCGTCGAAGAATGAGGATATCACCATCGTTCTCGGCGTCAATGAGGATAAATACGACAAGAACAAGCACCATATCATTTCCAACGCATCCTGTACGACCAACTGCCTCGCCCCGGTCGTGAAGGTGCTGCACGAGCGGTTCGGCATCGAGAAGGGGCACATGACGACGATACATTCCTATACCAACGACCAGCGGATACTTGATCTGCCGCACAGCGATCTCCGGCGCGCCCGGGCAGCCGCCCTTTCCATGATCCCCACGACGACCGGAGCGGCCAGGGCCGTTTCCCTCGTGCTTCCGGAGCTTAAAGGGAAGCTCGACGGTAATGCGATACGCGTCCCCACGCCCGACGTGTCGGTCGTTGACCTGGTCTGCATCGTGAAGGAAAAGGTCACTGAGGAAAAGGTTAATGCCGCGATGAAGGAAGCTGCCGAGGGCAAGCTCAAGGGGATACTCCAGTACTGCGACGAGGAGCTCGTCTCAATAGATTTTGTCGGTAATCCGCATTCCTCGATCGTCGATGCCGCGTCCACCAAGGTCATTGACGGTAATATGGTGAAGGTACTGTCCTGGTATGACAACGAGTGGGGGTACTCCCTCCGGGTCGCTGATCTGATAAAGTATATCATGAAGTGATTAACTGATATGCTCTGTGTATGTAGAGTAACTGAATTTCAAGTCCCCCTTTGGGGGATTTAGGGGGGGAGGAGTTTGATGGCGCGACGCGAGATTTTTGCCGGTAACTGGAAGATGTATAAGACCCATCAGGAGGCCCTTGACCTGGCTCAAGGGATCCGCGCGTGGACGACGACCGGCATCGGCAACCGTGAGGTCATTATTTTCCCCCCGGCGCCGTATGCAAAAGCCGTTGCGGAACTTTGCCGGGGCTCACGGATCGACGTGGGAATGCAGAATATGCATTTCGAGCAGGAGGGCGCCTTCACCGGAGAGGTTTCCCCGCCGATGGTCAGGGATTGCGGTTGCCGGTATGTCCTTATCGGCCATTCGGAGAGGCGGCATGTCTTCGGCGAAACCGACGATGATGTCAATAAAAAGGTTATCGCCGCGTTTAAAAGTGATATTGAGCCTGTCGTCTGCGTGGGCGAGCTTCTGGAGGAGCGTGAAAAAGGATTGACCAATGAAGTGCTGCGGCGCCAGGTGGAGAAGGCCTTCACCGGAATAGGCGCAGGCCGGATGAAAAAGGTTATAATAGCGTATGAGCCTGTTTGGGCGATCGGCACCGGAAAAGTGGCGACCCCGGAAACGGCTGAGGAGGCGCACGGGTATATCAGAAAGGTCGTGAAGAACCTGTACGCTGCTGATACTGCCGATTCCCTTCCGATTCTGTACGGGGGGTCGGTTAAGCCTGACAATATAGCCGGCCTCTTCTGTATGGCGAATATCGACGGGGTTCTGGTCGGCGGAGCGAGCCTGAAGGTTGATTCATTTCTGGAAATCATACGGGTAAAATGATTGGAGTGATGTATGGGCATAATTATCTCGACACTCACCGTGCTTTTTTTGATTCTCTGCATTTTGCTGATCATCATCATCCTGCTTCAATCGGATAAGAGCGCCGGCATGGGGATTCTGGGCGGGTCGAGCCAGTCGGCATTCGGCTCTTCCACCGCGGATGTTATCAGCAAGGCGACCGGGGTCATGATCGCTCTGTTCATGCTCGGCTCGCTCGGTCTTGCCGCCCTGGAGGCCGCCCGGTCGGATTCGCTCAAAGAGGAGCTGCTCAAATCCCCCGGAGCGACAAGAAGCGCGCCTGAGGGCATTAAGGCGAACCCCGCTCAAAAAAATAAAACAAAGCAACGCTCACCGGAACAATAACGTAAGCACAGGCCGGTCATCGCGTATCGTGCCGATGATTTCAGCGTATATAAAACGAAGAGGAGTAGATCAATGGTCATAAAGAATTATATATTCACCTCCGAGTCGGTATCGGAGGGACATCCTGACAAGGTTGCCGATCAGATATCTGACGCCATCCTTGACGAGCATCTGAAAGGAGATAAAAGATCCAGGGTCGCCATGGAAACCCTGGTGACGACGGACCGGATCATCATGGCGGGGGAGATTACATCCTCCCAGAAGGTTGATTATGAAAAAGCGGCGCGGGGCGTTGTGGCGGACATCGGCTACACGGACGCCGATATCGGTTTCGACGCCGGGACATGCCAGGTGCAGGTATACGTGCATTCCCAGTCGCCGGACATTTCCCAGGGAGTAACGGAGGGGCAGGGGTTGCATGCCGAGCAGGGCGCCGGCGACCAGGGCATGATGTTCGGGTACGCTGTGGCCGAGACAAAGGAACTGATGCCCATGCCGATACTGCTCGCCCATAAGCTGGTTAAGCGGCTGGCGGAGGTGCGGAGAAACGGCGAGCTTACCTTCATCAGGCCTGACTCAAAATCACAGGTGACCATCGAGTACAGCGACGGCAAGCCGAAGCGGGCGGAGGCCATCGTTATTGCAACTCAGCACACGCCGGACGTGAGCCATCAGCAGATCACGGAGGGCGTTATCGAAACGACCATCAAGAAGATTATTCCCCCAGGCTTTATTGATAAAAATACCAAGATATACATCAACCCCACGGGCCGTTTCGTAGTAGGCGGCCCGCACGGCGATACCGGCCTGACCGGCAGAAAGATCATCGTCGATACCTACGGCGGCATGGGCCGCCACGGCGGCGGCGCATTTTCCGGCAAAGATCCATCTAAAGTAGACCGCTCCGCAGCCTATATGGCCCGCTACATTGCCAAGAACGTTGTCGCTGCGGGTCTGGCCGAGCGGTGCGAGGTACAGCTTGCGTACGCAATCGGGGTAGCTGAGCCGGTATCGGTGCTCGTCCACACCTTCGGTACGGGTGTTATCCCGGAAGAAAAGATATCGGATCGCATTCGTCGGGTGTTCAAGCTCAAACCTGCGGGCATCATTGAGATGTTGAACTTATTGAACCCCATTTTCAGATCAACATCGAATTACGGCCATTTCGGCAGGGAAGACGCCGGTTTTGTATGGGAAAAGACGAATCTGGCCGACGCCTTGAAAAAATAGCGCCCCGTAGTATAACAATGCATAACATAGCCATATAGATCTTTATATGGCTATTTTTATGCTATCGTTTCCAAAATGGGAATAGCAGTTTTTAGTTGTGTCCATCATCAATAAAGAATTCCGATAATATAATAAACTATAAACAATAAATCAGGTTGAAGGATTGCCTATGAGAGAAATAAAACTAAGGTCCTATTCGTATCGTTGTTCCTGCGGTTATGAGGTCAAGGTTTTTTTGGATTTCGGCACGCCCCAGGAGGTATGCAGGTGCAGAATATGCGGCGGTTCCGTGCAAAGGAAGGAATCTTGAACGCCGGTCTGATAGCCTGCTGTATCTGTCTTTTCATTCTGCAGCCCTTGTTTTCTCAAGAAAAAAAGAAAGAGGAGACTGCCACAGCGGCTGCTGCAGCTGAAAAGCACGGCGAAGGAGCCGTGCAGCCTGAAACAGGCGGAGAAGAAGGGAAAAAAGAGAAGAGCGGCAAGAATCTCAACATCGATGCTAAAATGCTTTACGGCCGGTACAATACGATATTCTGGTCGGGGAGCATAGTGCAGAATTTCGACAAATTCACCTATCAGCTGAATTCCAATTTCAAGCGCTCAAACGACTTCGGTTACAAGAATTCCCGTTA
The DNA here is from genome assembly GCA_001829495.1 of Spirochaetes bacterium RBG_16_49_21. Classification (GTDB taxonomy): domain Bacteria; phylum Spirochaetota; class UBA4802; order UBA4802; family UBA5550; genus RBG-16-49-21. The sequence goes on from MIBJ01000036.1 coordinate 5,577, forward strand.
TTATGTCAATGAGATCGGCTTTACCGCGGATGCCGAAGTTACTGATAAGTGGAAATTGACCCCCGAGGTCTCGGTCAATAATGAATCATACGGGATGTTCAGGAACCCCTTCTACAACCGCGAAGAGAAGGATAGGATAATTTTAAATTTCAAGAATGAATATAAGCCGATGCCGACCCGGTGGGATATCACCGTGGGAGGCGTTTATTTTATCCATCGATTTGATTCCTCCCTGTATCCGGACGCCAATGCCGTGCGGAGCTATCACTCAAGCGATTTGTATAAAGCGGATGCCGAACTTGGCTGGGAGTATGTCTGGTCCGCCGCCAATAAGCTGCGCTTCGACTCAAAATTCTCCCAATATTACTACTCCACTAATTCTGATAATGACACCGTTACGGCAAACGAATTGATCTGGAATTTCAACCTGTCGGAGTATTTTAAATTCGGGCTGGGGCCGCTGTATACCTACAACCGGGACAGGGGAAATTTTGTGTCAGGAAAAATCGATATCGTGACGGCGAATCTGAAATATGTCGTCATCGGCGCTTCTTATCGGTATGACCTGTTTCCTTTCGCTCCCGAGGATTTCTACTTTGCGCAGAAGTACGTGCATCCCTATTACAGCCTCAGCGCAGGCAAGGGGCATCATGCGGACTTCAAATTCGGCGTCGATTATACCTCCGCCGGTAAAAACAATTTCTATGTTAAAAAAATAAAGTTCAGGCTTTCCGGGTCTTATATGACCAACGACCGCTACCATAGCTACTTTTCCTTGCCCGAGCTGGTACTGGCGCCGTATCGGATGAAGCTCCAGCAATGCAAGGCAAAAGCTGAAGGAGGGATCGGTTTTATGATCTATTCGGTTTATCTTGAACTGGGCGGGAGATACGAGTACGCGTATTTTTATGCCAACAGCCACGTCACCTATCAGCCCGGGCACGCGGCGGCCGCATATCTCAATTGCAGCGTATGGCGCTTTGAGCTCCAGTATGATACCCTGTTCCGGGGCGCAATGTATGCAAGTCCATTTTTCAATGTCATTATCCATAAGGCTTTCATCGGTTCAGGTACCCTCCAGTTTAAGGTATTCGATTCTTTTTATCTGTATGGAAGGATTGAGAACGTGTATAACATAAAATACAACACCGTGTACGGCTATCCGGAGCCGGGACTGACGGTCAGCGGCGGATTGAGGATTATTTTGTAACCAAACGGACGCCGGCTTACACAAACTTTATTATGTTGTGCTTGACCCGGCAAAGTCGGAACCAACGAAAAAAACAAGAATTATATATTCTTGACATTAAAGCGATGTCATAATATTTATGCACGTCAGTCTAGCAGGCTGTAATCATAAACAGCCGAAGCCTGCTCCTCAATAAATAGGTTTTTCATGAGACGAATTACATTGACAATAATCATAGCGGCATCGCTCTGCTTTCCTCAATTTATTTATCCCCAGGCTTCCAAGTATGAAGGCAAAATAGTTAAGAAAATATATTTTCAGGGCTTGAATAATGTCGATGAGGCTGATTTGCAGTATATGATAAAAACCACCGTCGGCTATCCGCTCAAGGCTGAAGAGATCCGCGGTGACATAAAAAAAATATTCAAGAAGGGGAATTTCGAAAGCATAGTAGTCGAAATCGAAGAATATGACAAGGGAGTCCGAATCAGATTCATCTGCAAGGAGCGGCCGGTTATTAAATCGGTTGAGTTCAAAGGAATTAAAGAAGTCTCCGAAACCGATCTTACTGCCGCCATACCGATAAAAGAAGGGGGGATCATCCGGAAGGATTACCTTGAAAAAAGCGTGAATGCCATAAAGAAAAAGTATGAGGATGAGGGCCTGTTCAACGCCGTAGTCCGGTATGAGGTCAAGCCGGTCAGGGGCGATGAAAATACGGTAAAAGTGATTTTCATTATTGACGAGGGAGAGGAGATCCAGATCCGGAAGCTTTCGCTTCTCGGCGTAAAGAACCTCAATACCAGAGAACTCGCTTCGGTTATGGATACCTCTGAGCGGGGGTTATTCAAGGAAGGCGAATTCAAAAAGGACGTATGGGAGCAGGATAAGGCCAGGCTCCTGGCCTATTACCAGCAGTACGGCTATCTCGACGCCCAGATACTTGATGAGAACATCGAATACGAGTGGACGGATCCTGAGAAGAGGGAGAAGCGGTGCATCTTCATAACCCTCAAGATAAGCGAGGGGGAACAGTACTATTTTGACAAGTACACGGTCCAGATCGCCGGCAAAGAGGGAGAGACCGTTTTTACGCCGAAGGAGATCATGAAGGAATTTGAGCAGGAGACAAGCGGCGCGGTGTTCGACAACACCCTGTTTCAGAGAGACCAGCATATGATCAGCTATATGTACGCTACCAAGGGCTATATTTTCGCCCGGGTTATTCCCAAGCGGATCGTGAACGAGCGCGAAGTAGTCGTGGACGGCAAAAGGGTAAAAAGGAAATTCGTGACCGCCGCTATTACGATCGAGGAAGGAAGCCAGGCTTATATTGAAATGATCATCGTCAAGGGGAACAAGAAGACCAAGGACAAGGTAATAAAAAGGGAGCTGACGATCAGGGAGGGGGAGCTTTTTAATTCCGCCAAAGTACAGCTGTCACGCGAGAAGGTGTATAATCTCGGCTTCTTCAAACAGGTTAATATAGATGTCCGTCCGGGGGGCCGCGAGGGATACGTGAATCTGATCGTCGACGTCGAGGAGCAGCCCTCCGGCACCATCTCACTCGGCGGCGGATACGGAACCACCTCCGGGTTCTCGATATTCGCCGATGTGGCTGAGAACAACCTTCTGGGCAACGGCCAGAGAGTGGGGGTCAAGTTTGAATACGGGCCGCAACGGCAGTCCGTCTCCCTGTCTTTCAACGAGCGATGGCTCTTCAATTTTCCGGTGGGGTTGAATACCTCAGTCTTCTACAACCTGTACAAAGTACGGTCGAATCAGACCATCTTCTCGACGACCGGCAGTGACGAAGCCCGGTACAACCGGCAGGCGTTCGGATACGGGCTCGGTTTGAGCTATCGGTTTTTGGATTACCAGACCATAGGCGGGTCCTGGACTCACGCCTTCACCAAGGTGACGGATCCAACGGGCAATTCATCGGAGGAGATATTCTATATCCAGTCGCTCGGTTATCAGCAGAAGAGATCGGTCACATTGTTTGTGGCTCATGACTCAAGGGACAATTACCTGAATCCGACACGAGGCGCAAGTATCGATTTCGCGGCCAATTTTACCGGCGGCAATGTGCTGGGAGGAACCGATCATTTTATTAGGCTCTCGCCCTCCATATTTTTTTATTTTTCGCCGTTTCATCTTCCTTTTTTAAAAACCCATCCCTGCGTATTCGAGGTGAGGGTAAGCGGGGACTTCATTGTAAAGCCGTTCGGCGTAGGCCAGATAGCCAGGAAACAGGAGTATCGAAGCAATGTCCTGTTTAATATTGATCTTAAGGATCCGTGGCTTGAGCCGGAGGACCGGCTGAATCTCGGCGGGCCCGAGACGCTGCGCGGGTGGGATTATTATGACAAGAGATTCCCGCAATCATGGCAGAGCGTCGGACTGTTCCATCGCATACTCTACGGTATAGAATTCAGGGTGCCCATAGTGCCTTCAATGCTCTGGCTGGCCCTGTTCGTGGACGCGGGCTCGCTCTGGTCCGATCCATTTTGGGAAAAGACCCTGTATCAGGATAATCGGACTCTCATACAAAACGATCTGGATTCGGGAGAGCTGTACCGGATCCAGGATTTCGGCAAGGTGAATTTATTGGGTTATTTCAGGTATTCATACGGCTTCGGATTCAGGATACAGATCCCGATGATGCCCCTCAGATTCTGGTTCGGCCAGAAGGTGGTCTACGAAGGGAGGTTCAGGCAGCTCGGCGGATTTACCTTCCAGTTTGCCATCGGCGACCTGAGGTTCTGATGAGAGAAAATCGCCGGTATTGCGGTAGCGGCATGGGGAAGATATTTTTTTGTTTTTTATTGACCGGATTGATCCTCCAGCCGGCGCGCGCCGGCACGGAAGACGAGATACAGAAGGCTTCTGTTAAATATCCGGGCGAGTACGTGATCTACATCAGCAAAAAGAACTATACGCTTGAAGTGTATGACCGGAAGGCGTCGCTCATCGCATGCTTTCGCATTGCATACGGATCCAATCCCGACGGGAAGGCCAAGCTCCATGAGGGAGACAACAGGACGCCGGAAGGGGTTTATTTCATTAATGAAATACTGAGCATGGATGCCGGCAGGGGATCCGACTCCCGCAAGAAGCTCAGGGGCATGAACAGGATATATTTCCGCGCCAGGGACGGCCACAGCAAATTCGGCAGGCCGAGCGTTGACCTCGGTTACGATGCCTACGGACCCCGCTTTTTCGGGCTTTCCTACCCGAATAATGAGGATAAACGTCGTTACCTGAAGGCTGTCAGGGAAGGGAAGATCCGAAAGATGAACGGCAAAATGCCCGGGATCGGATTCGGAATCGCCATCCACGGGTGCAATGATGAGGACTCAATCGGCCATCTTTCATCCAGCGGATGCATCAGAATGCACAACCGCGATATCGTTGAATGCGAGCGGTACGTGCGCAGGGGCGCGCCGGTGATTATTACAGCGGAGTGAATACCCTGCGCATTTTTTATGTTGACATTATATCTCTCGGTCATAAATACTGTCGTTGATTTTTTTTCAGGAGGAAGACATTGTTACAATTAATGGGAACCGCTTATGCCGCATCCGAGCAGACGGTAAACGGCCAGGGATCTTCTCCATTGAGCCAGTATGGCTTTTTGATCCTCATGGTGCTTACCATAGGGATCTTTTATTTTTTGATGATCAGGCCGCAGAAAAAAAAGGAGAAGGATCGGCTGGCTATGATATCCGCCTTAAAAAAGGGGGACAAGGTACTGACCGCGGGCGGCATGTACGGCGTCGTTGACGGCTTCAAAGAGGGAGATATCGTTATCGTGAAGATCGGGGGAAATACGAAAGTGGAATTCACCCGCACCGCCATCCAGACAAAGGCACAGTAAGATCTGTGCGGCGAAGCGTTATACATTTTGCGCTGCTTCTTTTAATCCCGTTCTTTATCTCTGCAAGCGCCGGCGGCCGGGAAAAAGAAGGAAACACGATCAACGGCACGGATACCGGATCCGCAGAGATCTCTGAGGACACGGAGGATGCGGGTGCGGATGCGCCGGAAAAATCGGGCAGCAAGCAAGGCGCTGTTCCCGGCCAGGACGGTGAAAAACGGGGGGCCGGCGATGTAATAAAAACCGAAAAGCGGGCGCCGGATGCAGGGAGCATCAGGAAGGAACACAGGAAGAAGCAGGCGATAAAAGAGGACGGCGCCGTCGCGGAAAAAGAGGCGGTCCGAGAGCAGCGGGACGACCTGCTATTAGTCGACCATCAGAGTATGCGGTACGGCCGGATTCCCGGAATTACAATCAAAAAAGAAGACAGCCCGGACAACGCGATCGTAAAAATACCCGAAGACAAGATTACCGGCAAAACGAAGGATAAAAAACCGAAGGGCGGACTGTTCGGGTCAAGCACGGACACCGTAGCGAAGGTGGGCCTTCTTATTTTTATTATAATCGTATTAATCATATATAAAACAAGAACGAAAAAATCGAAGCGAAGAGTCGTAAGAACCCTCCCCAAACGATAATGTTCAGGTGATACGAATGACCAGAGGAATGATATATAAGACGATTTTTATCGTGGCGTTGATTGCGATTTCAATCATGCTGATTTTGCCCACTATCGGCGTAAAGAGGATGAGGATACTCCTTTCGGAGGATATTACCGCACAGCAGCTGGCCAACATAGAGAATAAATTCCCCCCTGATGACTATTCCCGCGAACGGAGCGGAAGCGTAATTCTAATAAAGGGTACAAACATCACCGATGCGATCATGAATGACGTCAGAAATTTTCCCGGGGTACGGGACGCCGTCATATTGAAGCACTGGGCCGAGGATGCGCTTATGGCGAAGAAGATCAACCTGGGCCTCGACCTTCAGGGCGGCATGTACCTGGTTTTACAGGCTGATTTCAAAAAGATCGAGAGCAAGTCCGCGGACAAGAAAAAGCTATCGGAACAGGACAAGGCGGAGCTCACCCACCAGGCCCTTGAGCTGATCCGGAACCGGATCGACAAGTTCGGCGTGTCCGAACCGTCAATCCGTCCCCGGGGCTCCGAGGCCATTGAAATACAGCTCCCCGGCGTGAAGGACCCGCGGGCGGTAAAGAAAGCGATCGGCACCACGGGCAGGGTCGAATACCGGCTCGTGGATGACGGGTACACCAATAAAGCCGGCGAGTGGATGCAGAATAATTTCAAGGTACAGCAGCTCCCTGACGAACCCGACAAGCTCGACAAGCTGCTGCCCGAGATCGCCCGCGGGATCAACCTTCCCGATTCACGGGAGGTTTTGTATTACTGGGAGCGGAAAAAGGATTCCAAAAATATAATCCCCCTGTATCCCATTGTCTTAATGAAACAGGTTTCCCTGGCGGGCACCGACATCAGCAAGGCGTGGGTCGGCCAGGATGAGTACGGCGGATTCGCCGTTCATTTTACCACAACCGCCGAAGGCGCCGCCAAATTTGCGGATGTCACCGCGAAGAAGAACTGGGGTAAAAAATTGGCAATCGTCATAGACGATAAGGCGCGGAGCGCGCCGCGGCTCAACGTCCAGATAACGAGCGGCCAGGCGGAAATTACCGGGAATTTCACCTTCGAGGAAGTCGACACCCTGACGCGGATAATTAAGGAGGGCGCCCTTCCGGTCGATCTGAAGGTCATTGAGGAGCGGACCGTCGGCCCGTCTCTCGGGCAGGATTCCATTGAATCGGGCATCACGGCAGGGCTTTTAGGGATATCCGCAGTCATGATTTTCATGCTCTTGTATTATAAAGCGGCGGGGATCATAGCGAATATCGGACTCATCCTGAATACCATTTTTCAGGTGGCTCTCCTGTCGCTCTTGGGTTTTACACTCACCCTTCCGGGAATAGCCGGCATTATTCTGACGATCGGCATGGCCGTTGACGCGAATGTTCTCATATATGAGCGGATGAAAGAGGAGCTAAGGAGCGGAAAGTCCGTCAGGATGGCGGTGAGCCACGGATTCGACCGGGCTTTCTGGGCTATTTTTGATTCGAACATCACCACCCTGCTCGCGGCTTTCGTGCTGTGGCAGTTCGGCACCGGGCCCATCAAGGGATTTGCGGTGACCCTTACTATTGGACTGATCGCCAGCATGTTCGTTGCTCTGTATATTACGCGATTCATATATGAAATCATATCGTTAAGTAAAAAAATCAAGAGGCTCAGCATATAGGGGGCTTGTTTGAAAGATCGGATTATCCCATTTTTAAATTACCGGTATTATGCCTATGCCCTCTCCTCCGGGCTGTTTGTCATTTTCCTGACAAGCGCTTTCGTATTCAAAGGCGGACTACGGCTGGGAGTCGATTTCGTCGGCGGCCAGAAGATCATAGCCAAGTTCGAGAAGGGCGTTGATGAGGCCCGGATACGACAAGCGCTCAGGGCGTACAATCCCCTGGTGCAGCAGGTCGGGGAGCCCGGGATGAATGAATACATAATTTCCACCAAACTGAGCGAGGAATCCCCCGCGTTTTTGAGGGACAAGCTCGTTGAGCGGCTGCAGCGGGAATACCCCGGAATTGAATTTCTGTCTGAGGAGGCGATCATTGTTTCATCGAGGGGGGGTGTTGATGAAGCGAATCTGAGAGATAGGCTCGCCGCCATGGACGCGGTGTTCCAGAGGCTCGGCAGCCCGCAGAAGAGCGAGTATATAATTTACCCGCGGGAATCTTCTGAAAAAAAGAAGCTCGCGTATGATAGCGGCAGAATTGAAAACATGCTGAGAGCCGATTTCAGGAATATTGACGTGTTGCATGGAATGGCAATCGTCGCCCTGTTTGACAAACTCGCGGATGAATCGAAGATTAAAGAGATAGCGAAAGAATCAGGCGTGTCGGTCACGCGGTCTGAATACGCGGCAAAGCGGGCCTATCTGTTTAACAAGATCATGACCGATGAGTCGGAGCAAATCAGGAGCGATTTGGCACGGAGCTTCAAAAAGGTCGAGATGCTGAGCGTGGAGAATGTCGGGCCGGCCGTGGGCGATTATCTCAGGAAATTGGCCCTGAAGCTGATCGCCGTCTCGATTATACTGATGACCCTGTATCTCGCGTATCGGTTCGAGTTTCGTTATTCCGTCGGCGCCATGGTGGCGGTGCTTCACGACGTCATCCTGTCGGTGGCCTTCTGCGGCGTTGCGGACATAGAGATCAACATTCCCGTGGTAGCGGCGCTCCTCACCATTTTCGGATATTCGGTCAACGATACTATCGTTATTTTCGACCGGATCCGCGAGAACACCCAGATAGAGACGAGATCATCCCTCATGGAGATCGTCAATAAATCCATTACCCTTACCATGTCTCGGACGATACTGACGTCGTTCTTAACGCTGTTAACCGTCTTCGCTCTTTTCCTCTTGGGCGGCGAAGGGATTACCGATTTCGCGCTCGTGCTCCTTTTCGGCATGATCATCGGCATTTATTCCACGGTTTATATCGCATCGCCGGTTGTGCTTGCATGGGAGAAATTGGTAAAAAAAGTCCGTGCGTGATCGGCAATCATGTGCCGTGCGACTGTCTGACAACCCCTTAAATCCCCAAGGGGGGATTTGACCTCGCCCCCGGCCCCTCTCCAAATCGGAGAGGGGGGCATATAACTAATAAGCTTTATGTACCCCCCTTCTCTTATTGAGGAGAAGGGGGGTAGGTGGGGATGGGGTCAGTGGATCGGAGCATATGGATGATCATAAGAAATACATGCTTCAGGCCCTGAAGATCGCCTTCGATCGGATGGGGAAGACCTCGCCGAACCCCCCGGTCGGGAGCGTGATCGTGAAAAGCGGCGCCGTCGTTTCCGCGGCCGGCACCGGAGCCTACGGCGAAAGCCACGCCGAGGCTTCCGCAATCTCCGGCGCCGGGGTCGACCTGACCGGCGCGGACATGTATGTCTCCCTTGAGCCGTGCAATCATTACGGCAAAACCCCGCCCTGCACCGCAGCCATTATTAAGGCCGGCATCAGCCGCGTATTCATCCCCCTGAAAGACCCCAACCCTCTGGTGTCGGGCAATGGCGTCGCCGGGCTTAAAGCCGCCGGGGTTGAAGTCGTGTTCATGGAGGATATGGCCGATTACGCCGCGGATTTGCTCAGGCACTTCAAAAAATTTATTCTGCAGCATAAGCCCTTTGTCCTGAGCAAGAGCGCGATGACGCTTGACGGCAGAATAGCGGCGAAGACCGGCGACTCACGATGGATATCGTCTGAAAACTCGCGGTTTATAAGCCACAAGCTTCGCGCCAAGGTCGATGCCGTGATCGTTGGCCGTAATACCTTTATCCATGATAATCCCTCTCTCGCCGTGCGGCTTGACTCTTTCAGCGTCGCGGTAAAAGAATATTTCAGCGCCGCTCCCCCCGTCATGTGCGGCAGGGACAATTTTTTTCTCAAGTCGCTGTTCGTTGAAGAGATCTCCGACGTGCGGATGCCGCTCAGGGTGGTGATCGGGCTCCCCGGCGATATCGATATGGCAAGCAACATCTTCTCGGACGATAATTATCTTTTTTTCGAAAAGCACTCCGCAGTCGACCGCCTCGTCAGAGCAGACCGGAGCATGGCGAAGAAGCTTGGGAGCTTGCAGCTTGTTCCGGTCGACGCCGAATCGCCGGTTGAGGAGGCACGCTTGATCTGCGACGATCTGGGCCGCAGAGGGGTCATGTTCGCCATGGTGGAAGGCGGCGGGAGGCTTGCCGGCTCGCTTTTCGACGCGGGCGAAATAGACCAGTTTTTTTATATTATCGCGCCGAAGGTCGCCGGCAACGGCATCCCCTGCCTGGCTGCGACCGGCGCGGATTTTATTGTTGACGCTTTGCCGCTTCACGATGTTACGATAATGCCGGTGAAGGATGACCTTGTCTATAACGGGTACAAAACGCCCGCTCATTTTGAGCGGGCAGTGAGGCGAATCTGATGTTCACGGGCCTTATCGAAGAAATCGGCGAGATCGCGGAGGTTAAAAGCTCCGGAGGCGGCATTACGTTCACGATCATTGCTGATGCAGCGCTTGAGGGAACGAGGATCGGCGATTCAATTTCAATCAATGGCGCCTGCCTGACCGTGACGTCTCTTTCCGACGGCTCGTTTACCGTGTTCGCATCATCCGTGACCGCATCGGCCACGGCGCTCGGCTCATATGCAAAGGGAAAAAGGGTCAACCTCGAGCGGGCGATGACCCCTGCTGCCCGGTTCGGCGGCCATTTCGTCCAGGGGCATGTGGACGGGACCGGCAAGGTGGAAAGGGTGAAGCGGGATTCGATGGGCGCGGGCGTCGGCATAGCGGTAGGGCATGAGCTAAAGAAATACATTGCCGGCAAGGGCTCCGTGGCCGTGGACGGAATATCCCTCACCGTCGTATCCGTGACGCCCTCGGGCTTTTTCCTGTACGTGATTCCCGAGACGCTTGTCAGCACCGTAGCGGCGGATTGGAAACCCGGTGATGCCGTGAACGTCGAAGTCGACATCATTGCCAAGTATGTGGAGCGGATGCTCTCTTTCATGAAAGGCGGCGGGGATATCCGATCCGACGACGGGAGGCTCATGAAAAAGCTGGCGGACGAGGGATTTGTTTAGAGGGGGATTCCGGGATAAATCGTTTTAAGCTTGGACGATGTCGAGATAATAAAAAATTTGTCCAGGTAGGCGACCTTGAAGAGGTTGATGATATCCTTGTTCAGATTATATAAAATGACATTGATATTGAGATTTTTCGCAGAGTTCATGAATAGTATCAGGACTCCCATGCCGGATGAATCGATGAACTCAACATGAGAGAAATCGACGAATACGGTTTTCATGCCCTCCCGTATGATCGGTACGGTTCCTTCTTTAAAAACCTCTATCTGCTCAATGGTGAACTTCCCCTTCAGATGGATAACCGCGCAATCATCGGTTGGCGTTGTGGTCGTCATCTCCATATTTTACTATCACCGGGCGAAAAGATTGGGGATGACTGATGCCCCCCCTAAATCCCCCGAGGGGGACTAAAAAGCTGAAAATGCTGCAACTTATTCTCGATAGAATGATCGAGCGCAAATTGCCGTTTGTCAAAAGCTTTTTATCACAAATCAAATATTTTTTGCAGATTGATCCGCCGGGGATCTACCGGCAGGGTTATCGGCTTTTTGTTGCGGTGAGCCGAAAGATAGATCGCATGGATCACCTCAAGCGCCTGGTACCCGTCGCTCCCGCTCGATGCGATCGGCCCTTTCCCGTTGAGTGCCCGTTTCGCCTCGAGATAGAGATCGCAGAAGCAGTTCTTTTTTTTATACGAAGGGAATGGTACCTCCGCGATGTCGCGGAAGCCGGAATAGAAGCGCGAGGGCCTGCTCCGGTGCAGCTTCTCATAACCGTTGCCGATGACGATTTTCCCCTCAGTGCCGGATATCTCAAGCTCGAATACGAAATAATTTCTGCTTCCGCCGGCTTCAAGGAAGACCTCGACTCCGTGCTCGGTCGTGAGCCATGCCAGCGCCCGGTCCTCATATCCGCTCCTCCTGCCGGTCCGCTGGAAAAGGCCTTCGACCGCAATGATCTCGCCGAAGAGATAGCGGAGCATATCCACGAGGTGCGTACCGTCATGGAGGAGGGGGCCGCCGCCCTCCTCGTGTAAGGGGCGGCCGCCTCCCGAGGTAAGAATCGACGCGTGAACGGTTTTTATCTCCCCGATTTTTCCCCGGCCGATGAGCTCCTTTACTTTCCGATAGCGGCTGTCATAGCGCCTTTCATGGTTGATGATTATCGCCGTTCCCTGATCCGAGCATTCCGTGATGATCCGGCGGCATCTGCTCAGGCTCGATGCCATCGGTTTCTCAAGAACGATCATGCGCGCACCATTACGCGCGGCCTCGACCGCTATCGCATCGTGGCTCCCCGTCCAGGTGGCGATGATAACCAGCTCGGGACGAACCCTCCGTAAAAGATCGCGGTAATCGCGGAACCGGTTCTCGGGCGGGATGCCGGCCTTTTCCGCAAACAGTTCCCGGCGTTCCGCATTGATGTCGCAGCAGTGGCTCACGAAAAGTCCGGCGGCACGCGCGCCGCCATAATGGGTGCACGGCTTGTACCTGAGCGGGTCCTGTTCGAGGAGAAAACCTATCCTGCCGCAGCCGATCAAGGCTGTTTTTAATTCGGTCATAGGATGGGGAGATATTCCTTTATCTCATAATCGGTAATGTACCGGTTGCTCCGTTTGAGCTCAGAGCTTTTATTTTCGATGAATTTATTGAAGAGCACCTCGCCGAGGGTCTCCTTCATGAGCGCGCTCTTCTCAAAATAGCGCAGGGCATCATGCAGGTGCGTGGGAAGTCGGGGGCAGTCAGATTCGAATTTTTGGCGCCTGTCGGGGTCTGAATCATCGACCGGCTCCGCCAGCCTATATTTTTCATCGATTCCTTTCATTCCCGCCGCGATGATTGCCGAAAACACGAGATAGGGATTGCAGGCAGGGTCGGGATTCTGAAGCTCGATCCTCATGGCATTCGGCTTATCCGGCCTGCACAGCGGCACCCGTACCAGAGCGTTCAGGCTGGAGCAGCTCCAGGTGGCGTGGGTCGGCGATTCGAAGTCTTCATGGAGCCGCTTGTACGAGTTGATCCACTGGTTCGTGAGTACGAAAAACTCATTGCAGTGCGCGAGCAGGCCCGCGATGTAGCGTTCGGCCGTTTCGGACAGAAAGTATTTGTTGTTCCTGTCGTAGAACATGTTCCGATCGTCTTTGAACAACGATTGATGTATGTGGAGTCCGGAGCCGTTCTGTTCGGCGAGCGGCTTCGGCATAAAGGACGCATGGATATTGTTCATCAGGGCGATTTCTTTGGTGATGAGCTTAAAGGTCATAATGTTATCAGCGGTGGTGAAGGCGTCCTCGTGCCTCAGGTCGATCTCATGCTGGCTGTTGGATGCCTCATGATGGGATGAGATAACGTCGATACCCATTTTTTCAAGCGTAAGAACCGTCCAGCGACGGTAATCCGTTGCGGCATCGAGGGGGGTCAGATCGAAGTATCCCCCCTGGTCGAGGATTTCCGGCCGGATGGAATTCTTGAAGTAGAAAAATTCAATTTCAGGACCGGTATAAAAGGTGAAGCCCTTTGCCGCCGCTTTTTGGAGATTTTTTTTTAAAATCTGGCGCGAGTCGCATTCATAGGGAGTCATGTTCATTTGGTATATATCGCAGAACATGCGCGCTACCGAATCCTCTTTCGGCCGCCAGGGAAGTATTTTAAAGGTGGAGATATCCGGGAGCGCGATCATTTCCCGCTCATCGGTTCTTATGAAGCCCTGAAGGGTTGAGCCGTCGAACCGGACGCCTTCCACGATGGCGTCTTCAAGCTCATCGATGGTGATGGCGAAGCTCTTGAGAAATCCCAGGACGTCGGTAAACCAGAGCCTGATGAACTTGACGTTGTTGTCATGGGCGAGTTTTAAAACATATTCCTTGTTTTGATCCGTGTCCATACAGTATTACCAGCTTAGGATAATCAGAACGAGAAAGAGGACGAGGATAAGCAAAAAGAGGGAAAGCATGGTTATCGTACCCTTGGAGAATCCCGTTCCGCGGGCGTCTTTCGGTGCTATGGCCTTATTTTTGCGAGCGGCCTTTCCGTCGCGCGGAACCGTCATCGGGCCGTCGATTTCCGGATTGTATATTTTCAGCTTAACCTGTTTTTCGGTTTCAGTGAACTTTCCGTATATGCCGGGGGATACGAGCGTCAGGATATCGACGGGATTATTTTTCCCCGACCCGGCCTTTATGTCGATAATCTGGGCTGCGGTGGGACGGACATCCTTCTCCTCGCGGAGATCTAAAAGATCTATGACATAGTTCGCCCGGTCGGACAGGGGCTGTATATAGACCATGAGCTTGTCCCCGACCCGGAGTTCGTAAATCGGCTTCCCTTTTACCGGCGCGACGATCGGCTTCACCGGCAGGATAAGTGCGCCTTCCTCAAGGGAATAATCTTCATACGGGGAAGAAGGGGTTGCGTCCTCTTCGGAAGCGGCGGCCGGAGCCGAAAGCGCAGAAGCCTCCCGGTATTCCGACGGCGTGATCTCCTGTATTGCGGTCTCCACAATCAAATCCTTGTCGTGGACGATTCTGTTCACCAGATCGTACAGGGTCGATTCCAAGGCGTTATAATCGTAATCCGATACGTTAGTGTAGAGAAAGGTCAGGGAATGCATCTGCTCGGAAAATTTTTTGAACTGCTCCATGATTCCGGTTGTCATATTGGCGTTGAATGTTCCCTTCCATCTTGCGTTTGCTATAAACTCTTTGTATTGCAGCCAGTCTTCATGGGGCTCCAGGTCATAGAGGTCGGAGTAGGTTGACACGACGGCGTTATAGATATCAAAATTGGTTTTGTCTTTGAATGTGAGGATAAACTGGCCGTACAGATTCAGGGAGCCTGATTTGAATCTTCCCTTCACGATCAATATGGAATCCCTGATTTCCTGTAACTCGGCTTTATCTGGAGTCATATCTCAATCCGCTCTGATTATAATAGACTTGACCCAAAACTTCAATAATTCTATTATTTAATGAGTTGTTTAATCAGGGTAATAGTAGCCTTAAACCCGTACGTGTCAATATAAAAATATCGCGATTCACCTCCGCCCTTCCCGGTCGCTAAGTCGAGTAATAATTTATGGAATAATCATTAAAAATATTTGATTTACAGAGGGCGATTACGATATATATAATATTAGAGTCGGCGATTAGGCTTCCGGAGCATGCTTCCGCATGCATCCGGTTTATAACAATTCAGGGAATGAATATATCATGAGCGGGAGAACTGATGGGATGAAAATAATTAGCTCAAAATCATGGCTCCTTGGTGTTGCGGCCCTTATGCTGCTTTCCTCTAAGGGAGCACTATCCTTCTCCGACCAGACCACGACCGAGAGGATATTGCGGGAGAATAAGCGCTTTATCGAATTCCTCAATGTCTGCATGACGAATTTTTCCGAAAATAAGAGGGATGACTTCAGAAAGGCCTATGAAAAGCATTTCAATGCTGATGTCGCGTATCTTCAGTCGGATTTTAAAAGGGCATATAAGCGGGTGTATTCTTCCCAAGGGGAGATGGAGAAGCTGTATCGGGATATTGTCAAGGATTACTACCTGGAGGACTCCAAGACGATTCTTGACAAGATCGCCCCGGCGATCATACGCTCAAAAAACGCCCGGGCGCGTTTATATCTGACGCTGGGTTATCGAGACCGTACCGTGGGGTGGAACTACTATACGGTCGCGGAGGCCTCCAATCCGAAGCTCTATGCATACAAGTTGTTCAAGTATGGGGACGCCATAACCATGCTGCGGCGCGCAAAGCGATTCGCCTTTCTGTCGCTCTTTGAGGGGCAGGGCATCGAAACAAAGAAAAAAATATACAACCAGCTCTGCAAGTCCGAGCGCAGCGCGGGCAATCCCTTTTTCAGCCGCTTTATAGACCTTAATGAAGACGAGTTCATAAAAGAGATGAATAAAAGTTACGATGAGAAGTCTGAAGAGACGGCAAAGGCTTCGGCCTCGGAAGCGGAACGGAAGGAAGCAAAGAAGGAAGGGGAGATCAATAAGGAAGGTGAGATAAATAAGGGGCAGGCGGAGACCGGCCCCGGCGGTACCTTCGAAAAGAAAGTGGAGCGGCGTGTGCGGTTCAGAAGCGAAGCGCGGGCGGCCCGCCACCTTATAAACGGCGAGTTTGACAGGGCGGAGGAGATTATGCGCCCGCATATTGATGATTTTAATTTTAAGCTCATCAACGCGACCTTTAACGTGCTCACCGTCCCCGAAGGGGGCACTGCCGCAGATGAGAAAATGGATTACGCAAAGCTCAAGGTTCATCTCATTGATAATTATTCGCGGTTTTCAAATAAGTCCCTGCTGGACAGCTTTGCCGGATCCGTTACGGTGGAAGAGCGCACGGCTGAGGCAAACAAGGAGAAACAGGGGCCGGAAGGAATATCCGGCGACAAGACACCGGAAGAGGCAAAAACAGAAATGCGCGGGAAGAATGGGGAAAAAGCCCTTGAACAGGGGAATAAAGAAGAGAAGCGGGATGCCGCTAAGGAAAAAAAATAGAATGGAGCCGGAATGAACGGCGAGAAAATATTTTCGGTGATGAGGCATGGGTAAAAGAATTCTGTTGATACTGATCATGGCTTTTTCCGCCGTTTTTGCGCTTTTTATTTTTTTGGATATACTGTACTGGTTGTTTTATTGATCGGCTCGCACCGGTCTGTTGCGGAGGTTCTATGAATGTAAAAAGATTTTTCTCGAAATTAAAAATCCGCGCCAAGCTCATATCAATCATCTCCCTGATAATCATCACGTCACTGACGGGGATGATTTTTTTTGCTTCATATTTTTTCAAGGACGACACTAAAATCCGCGCGGTTGAGTTGAACCATAAGGTCGCCGAAGTGACGTCTTTAATAATGTTGACGGATTTCACCTCCCTGGTCGAAAAACTCAATCTCATGGGGAATACAATGATACAGCAGTTTCCCCAAAAGGTATTATTCACCGATCTCTTCTTCACTAATGACAAGAATCTATTATATGTAGGCATTGCCGCCAGAAAAGGTGATCGGCTGCTGTTTGAAAACGCAATATTCAACAAGTCATATTTTTCCGAAAACAAACTTACGCTCGCGAATATGAATACGATCAACGCATTGTATACCGAATCATTTTTCGCGGCATTTAACAACGAGGCCACCGTGCAGAATGTTTCAAAAAGCTTTAACGTACCGGTCATTGCCGTAGCCCTGCCGTTCCAGAAAAATCCGAATCAAAGCGTCCTGTCGATCATCATCGGGTATGTCAAGCTCGACAAATTCCTCCGGGCGTTCCCGGCGCGCGATATTTTCGAGACATTTATGGTGAACAGAAAGGGCGATGTCATGGCTCATTCGGAGGGTAAGGTCATCTTATCTCATGGAAATTTTTTGAACCTCCCCATCGTAGTGGAAATGCTTAAAAGCAGGCTGGATAACGGCCAGAAGCGGTATCGGGATGCCGACGGGTCCTATCGCCTCGGCTCCTTTAAAAAAATCGGGTTCAGCGGCCTCGGCGTTATCGCCACCGTGAGCGAGGAAAAAGCGTTCGCCGCGGTATATAAGATACAGCGTCAAAATATTCTCATTATGATTATTGTTCTCACCCTCGCCATAGTGATTGTTTATTTTTTCAGCAAGACCATCACGACGCCCATCATCAGGCTTTTCAGAGCCACCCGGGAGATCGAGGAGGGCAGGTTCAGGGTTGATATAACGCCCGCTTCAGAGGACGAGATAGGCGAGCTCACCCGGTCATTCGTGGCGATGGGTCTCGGCCTGGAAGAGCGGGAAAAGATGAAGGAGGCGTTCGGAAAATTCGTAAACAAGGAAATTGCCGAACAGGTGCTCAAGGGTGGAGTAAAACTCGGGGGTGAGCGAAAAACAGCGACGATTTTTTTCTCGGACATTCGCTCCTTTACCGCTATCTCGGAAAAGCTTGAGCCGGAAGAGGTGGTGGAATTCCTTAACCAATACATGACCAGGATGGTAAATTGCGTTAATATGACACGGGGGGTGGTGGATAAGTTTATCGGAGATGCGATCATGGCGGTATGGGGCGCGCCGGTCTCCTACGGCAACGACACCGAGAACGCGGTCAACGGCGCTCTCATGATGCGGAATGAGCTCATGGGATTCAACAAGGGGCGGGGCGGGGTTAAGAAGCCGATTATCAGGATCGGGTGCGGCATCAACACCGGCCCGGTGCTGGCGGGCCAGATCGGCTCCGAAGAGCGGATGGAGTACACGGTAATCGGCGACACGGTCAATCTTGCATCGAGGATCGAACAGCTCAACAAGCCGTTCGGCACGGACATTCTGATTTCAGAAGAGACCTGCCACCTGATAAAGGGAATCTACCGTGTGGAGCCGATGCGGAAGATCAAGGTCAAGGGGAAGGCCGAGGCGCAGCAGATATACGCCGTTCTCGGCAGGAATGACGATCCGGATTCCCCCAAAAATTTAAGCGAGCTAAGGGGCCTGCTGGGAATCGATGCGAACGTGAACATCGAGAACCCTGTCGAGGAAGAAGTGAAATATGAAATTCTTGAATAAGATCGACGACGATCATCTGGTTGTTGGTATAAGCCTGCTCGTTATTATGACCTGTTCGGTGCTCCTGTATGCCGAATTTACCAGAAAGGTTGAGGCGGGCGGGGCGAAGATGATCGGCACCGTCTCCTACAAGAGGGAGGTCGCCCAGCGGAAATACGCATCCCAGGTGATATGGGAGGATGTGGATCAGAACGCGCCGGTGTATGATAATGACTCGGTGAGGACCGCCGACCTCTCGGAAGCGGTCATAAAGCTCAAGGATGGAACGAGTATCAATCTTGATGAAAACAGCCTGATCCTCCTTTCTTTGACCGGAGAGGGGATCAACATAAACTTTTCGCACGGCTCGATGTCCGCCAGCCGCGAGGATGTGCAGGAAGGCGGGACGGCCAGAGTGGAGATACAGTCCCGGGACGCGGTGGTATCCGTGGAAAAGGGGGAAGTAAAGCTTTCAAGAACCGGGGATAAGAAAATGGATGTCACGGTGACGGAGGGGAAGGCCGAGATAACAACCGCAGCGGGTGAAAAGACGATTGAGAAGGACGAGAAGGCGGTGATCACCGCAGATGAGGCTCCGAAGGTTTTGAAGCTGAAGCTAAAGCTCAAGGCGCCCCTGCCGAATGAAATTTTTATCGCTGCCGGCGGAGTCGTTTCGACCGATTTTTCATGGGAGCATGCAGCCGATGATGCGGAGGTTTACCTGGAGATAGCCGGGGACAGCAGGTTCACCAGGGGAATCGTTGTACGCCCGTCTACGAAAGATTCCATCAGTGAAAATCTTGGAGCGGGCAGCTATTTTTGGCGCATCAAAGCGGTCAATGCCTCGACGAAGAGAGTCGAATACAGCGATGCATGGAAGTTCAACATACTGCAAGACGAGCCGGTGCTGCTCATCGCTCCGCGGAACGGCGAAACCGTATCCTACAGCTCGAAGCCGCCCATAGTCAGTTTCCGCTGGCAGAAGAACCGGCTTGCGTCCGAATATGCAGTTGAGATAGCGAACGACGCAGCGTTCACGGCGATCTTGTTTTCCGCGCCGACCCGGCTCGAGGACCTTTCCATCGATACGCTGGAAGCCGGCTCCTATTATTGGCGGGTCAGGACGAAGAACGCGATCGCCGCCTCATACACCGGCTCAAGCCCGATCTGGCGGCTCGCCGTTGAGAAGCGCATTCAGGTCAATCCGCCGGTTTTGCTCTCGCCGCCCGACGCCAGCACGGTGAGTCGGGCCATGTTTACTGCCGGTAAGGATTTCATTTTCAGCTGGAGTTTCGACAGCCAGGTCAAACAGTATGAGCTTGCGATATCCCGGGATAAGGATTTCAAGGACGTCGCGTTCAGAATCAGGAGCAGCGGGAATTTCCATGTTGTTCATGAACCGCTTCAACCCGGCACCTACTTCTGGCGGGTGGCAGCGGCAACCGGTTCCGGTATAGAGGCGGTTTCCTCCGCCAACGCGCTTGTCGTTGTGCCGGTTGAGGATATCAGGCTCAATGATCCGATGGTGCTGAGCCGCTCCGGGCCCGGTACGGGTGACGGGTATGCGAAAATACTCTTTTCATGGTCAAAGAGCAGCTATCCGGCCGATTACCGGTTTGAGCTGGCGAAGGACAAGGGTTTTCTCGAAATCAAAGACCTGAGCACGATCGCGGATAACAGCAGGGCGGTGGACGGGGTCCGCGCCGGGGTCTATTTTTGGCGCGTGAAGCTCCTCGACCGGAGCGGCAACCAGCTGCTCGAAAGCAGGTCGCGGCCGCTGTATGTCAGCGCAAAGGGCGCCATCGTGGCGAGGCTTGAAGATATCCAGCCTCCGGAATCCCCTTCCATGGGGAAGGAGGAGGTGAAAGCCGCAAAGGAGGGTAAAGCTGCCGTCAAGCAGGAAGCTGAGGCGAAAAAGACGGAGGAAACAGCGAAAGAAAAAGAATCTGAAAAGAAGGGTGAAGCCCGGGCTGACAAAAAAGAGGACGCCCCGACCAGTGCGGTCATTACGAAGCCTGAGCACGAAGAAAAATTCAGGGGAAGAAGAGTAGCGTGGAAAGTCAATCTGGCCTCCACGGTCATGTCGCAGCCCGTATCCTATAATAATATATTAATCACCACCACCCGGAGCGGTTTTTTGGTCGGATTAAGCCGGCACGGGGCGCGGCTCTGGCGGGTCAACCTGGGAGGCGCGGCCCGGTCGACGCCGGCCGCCGCTCGCGGCGTTGCGTACGTCGCCACGGTCAAGGGGCTCCTCTACGCAGTCAGTACCGCCGATGGAGCGGTCAAATGGACCAAACCGGTCGAGGGCCCTCTTCTGTACGGCTCCGCGCCGATAGTCGAAAACGACCGGGTGTATGTCGCCACGGGCTACGGAGTGGTGCAGGCCTTTTCTTCCGAGGGGAAAGAGATATGGAGACGGGATCTTGAGGAGGGAATATTCAGCCCCATGACCTATGCGAAAGGGCTCCTGTATGTGGGAACCGATCGGTCAAAGATATACGCCCTGGACGCGGATGACGGCGATATAGAGTGGGAATATCAGACCGACGGCAGGATTTTCTACTCCTCTCCCAAGGTGTACAAGGGGCTCCTTTTCGCGGGCTGCTACAGCGGCACTTTTTACGCCCTTCAGGCAGGCAGCGGAAAACTCAAGTGGAAGTTCGCGGCGAAAAGGGCGATACTCTCAACTCCGGCTTTTTTTAATGATGCGGTATATTTCGGATCAGAGGAGGGCATGGTTTACGCCCTGAGCATCGATGACGGAAAAAAGCTCTGGGAATTCAAAACGGGCGCCACTATTGTGGCCGGGCCCGATGTCTCGCGGAATAATGTTTTGATCCCGAGCGGAAACACCATATATTCGATAGACGGGGGATCCGGAAGGCTTAACTGGAAAGAGGGATTTGCCGCAAGCATCAATACGCCGGTTACCATTGTGGGCGGTATGGCGTTCGTCGGACTCGACAACGGCGAGGTCGTTTCCCTGCGCTCATATTGAGGTCAGAAGAACTTTTCCTTTACGTTATATTCCCACAGCTCCACCAGCTTGTCGAACTCCTTGTCGCGCGGCTGATTTTGGTATGCGCCGTTCCTTCTTTTGATCAGATACGCCGCCGTCGAATCTTCCAGAAGGAAGTGCTCGTTCAGGCCGTTCAGCTTTACGATCAGGTAGTTCAGGTTATAGGTCTGGAAATCCCCGATCGCTTTTGAGGCTACGGTGGGCTCGTACTTGAGCAGAAGCTCGGTAAAATAGAGGGCCGTCCTCCACGAGACGACGCTTCCGGAAAGGCCGGATTTGAAGTGCATGCTCAATTTTTCATACAGATCCATGTTCTTGTAGTATGAGTCGTAGATTATCCGGATGAATTCAGGGAAGTAATTCTGCACCTCCATGATGTCGATCGGCTCATCCTTTTGCCGAAACGTGTCGAATACCATCCTGCTCTTTTCGCCGCCCGGTTCGACCGGGACGAGCTCAATATACAGATCCTTTATAACCGTACGTACCTTGCCGGCCTTTTTTAAATAGACTTCGATTTCGACCGGCTCAACGTAATAGTGCTTGTTCCGGTCGATATTCATTTAGGGGGGTCCCGGGGTATGCCGGGGGGCAGCTTGCCGATTGTCTTTTTGAGCAGCTCCTGCTGCTCTCCGGTGTATGCGTGCCGCTTTGCGCGCTCAATGAGGAGCGCCTTTTCCCTTTCATCTGCGGTGTTTATTTTTTTCATGATGGCATTGAACGCGATGGTGGCTTCAACGAGCTTGTTTCTGGACAGGTTCCACAGGGTATCGCCCTTGCTTACGATGACTTTTTGACCGTCCAGCATAATGAATATATTATCAGGATATATCCAGTCCGGATTCTTATATTTGATCCTTGTCTCGGCTATTCTGTGGTACCCGTTTTTTACTGCCACCCGGTTTGCATAATCCAGGACGTCGTGATCTTTAATCCGGATATTGAGTTTTTTTGCGAGCTCGCTGAACCGGGTGTCGATTTCGCGGCTCTGGATAACGCCTCCTTTTTCCGCCTCCAGCAGGCCTTTGATCTTATCCGAATTGGTCACAAAGAGGAGGAGAGCTATGATGACGAGAATGGCGACCGGGACGATTATTTTGACGATCCGGGAAATAGATGCGCTGCGGGTTGCGCGTAAGCTCTTTCCGATCTTTATTTCCGGCGCTCCTGTATGCGTGTCGGGCGTCTCCGGAGCAGCGATCGGGATTTTAGCCTTTTTGCTTTCTCTTTTTCCCCTGCCCGGCCGCATATCTCCCGCGCCGGCATGATCCAGGCTGAGGTTTTCCTTATTGTACTGTTCCTTACGCGCGGCGATCGCCTTGTCCAGCTTTTTCAACTCGGCCATGTTTTTTTCGCCATATTGTTCCGACGCCATATATATCTCGATCAGTTTCCGCAGCCGGTCGCGGTCGGAGAGTATGCGGTTATAATGATCCTGCATATATTGGACGGGTTTCTGGATGGTGTCCGCTTCCGGGTGCCCGATTTCATCAAACAGTCGTATTTCCTGCCGGCCGGGGCCGGCCGCATAATCCGCGATAACCGGGAAGATGGAGCCGTGGTACAGCGCCAGTACGACCGTAAAGCGCGATGCATCCTCGAATTGGGACGATCGGACGATCGACCGCCGAAGGGCATCAGCGAGGTTTTTGAGCTTCGATGAGGTTTTTCTGTTCTTCGTATTCCGTAGATGCAGCAGCACAATCGACAGGAGATTGAACAGATTTTTTTCGTGGCTCCGGTCCGCTCCCTTATTTTCAAGGGCATTTTGGATCAGGCCGGCCAGGGCGTCGGGATCAGATCTCATCCCTGAGAGAGCGGCATCGTCTATTACCGGAAGGGCGAGGAGGGCGTCAAAGCTGTCGAACATGCGGAATTCATACTGAATGCCGCGGTGTAAAATCGTCTGATCCCCGGGGCCGAGCTTCGCTATATTCTTATTCCCGTCGTCAACGATGACATACGGAACGCCGGTGGATTTCAGCAGGAGGTGTATGTCTTCGAAAGCCGTATACGTAATGATCAGCGCATCGAGTTTTTCTTTAAAGATGGCTTTGACCCCGGATGATCCCTTGATGAAGGCGGCGGTGAGGCTGTTCCCGTGCGGGGGGACGGCCTCGAATTGCAGTTTAAGGTTATAGCTCCCGGGGTAATTCTTGATGCTCAGGCCGGAACCGGCTTTATAGGCAAGCGAGCTGAATTTTTCATTTTTTATGGCGCAGTTCGAGAAGATTTTTTTTACCAGTGCGATATCCGCGGTGTTGGCAAAAATCCTTATCTTTTTCTGGTAATAGTTCAGCCATTTGAAGAATTTTGATATATTGATAAGATTCGGTGACGGGTGAAATACAGTCTGAATTTTCCCGGGATCGATACCGAGGAGGGAAAATTCGTAGAAATAGCTTGCCGGAAAAAGATAGGAATAAAAGTATTTTTTATGGTAAAATATCGGATTGTGCCCCACGATGACGATGCCGGAGGAGTCATACCGCTTGCTGTCCGCATACGCCTCGGACAAAAGATCATGGAAATTATGATTGGTGATGGGGTTCCTGATGATTTTGTTCAGGTCAAAAATGGTGTTCTTGTTAAGCAGCACCTTGAAGTTCCCATCCCGGTAGAAGACGCCGATGAACTGGTTTTTATAAGAGATATTTTTTTCAGCGGAGAGCACCGGCAGGTCTTTCTCGATATCGACCACGGATGCGTTAGCCAGGTCGAGCCCGAAGATTTTCTGATATTCCAGGAATTTCACAACGATAGACCTGCTTCCGATATAGCGGTTGGTCGAAAGGTAGCGGACGTCGATGTTGAACTGCTCGTGGGACGGGTTTCCGATCAGGCTGTCCGTAATTATGATGTTTTCTACCAGGGGGATCAGCTCGATGGGCATATCCATCCAATTCCCTATCCGGATGAATGGCTGGATATCGTCTTTCGTTTCGCCGGTGAATAATATGTAGCATTCCGGGTCCACGATAAAGAGGCGGTCCGCATCGGTTTTGATTATGTCTTTTATTTCCATATAAATTCCATTAATTACCGGTAGTTATGCACCAAGTCTAATATATTGCAATTAAATTTTTTATATAATATGGCGATTATTATATCAGATTCTGTTGACCGGTGTTATATTATTCAATAGACTTGTTATAGAGTTTATGGCGCGTTTACTATCATATTTGATGAATTTTTATTTTCGCCGCTCCTGTTTACGCAAGGCGGCGTGGTCCGTCATCGGGCTCGTTCTTTTTGCCCCTGTTGCCGCCCTTGTTTTCCAAAACAGCAGGGTGTCGACGTATCCCGTCGGATGGGAGCGGAGCTTTCAGCTGTCTTCGTTTAATGTTGTCGCCCGGAATGCGGCCGCCGCATCGCAGGATAATTTCATCGCGGTCGTGTATGAGGGAATCTCCGGAAAGGGGCGGGAGATATACGCCTCATTCTCGTTTAATGCGGGTGCGTCCGTTCTTCCGTCCTTAAAAGTCGCGGATGCGAGCTCTAAAACCGAACTGAATCCCCATGTCGCGATAGCGCGCAGCGGCGCCGTCTCCGTTATGTGGCAAGGTTACGTGGATGGCGAATCGGCCACCCGGATATTTTATTCCACGTCCAAGGATTTCGGCGCCACCTGGACCGCTCCCCGAAAGCTTATCCTGGGAAAACAAACGGAGATGCTCCCCCGGATATATTATGACGACCGGAACGTCCTCCATCTCTTTTACCACGGCAGCGTCGACGGGAATATCAATCTCTTTCACGCGGAAAGCCCGGACGGCGTTGATTTCACGACAACCGGGTCCCTGATCCGGCTGTCGGGCAGCGTGCGGGGAGCGTTTTTCCCGTCCATCTGCCTTTCCGGGGAGGATTTCCACATCGTGTGGCAGGGCAAGGAAGAGGATTTTTCGGACGAGCTCTTTTTTATTAAATCTTCGAATTACGGCAGATCCTGGAGCTCCAAGAAGCGTATCACCGGCAGCGCGGGCAATAACGAGGTGCCGGCTGTTGCGAAGTACGGGAATGTGCTGTATGTCGTATATCAGAACAATGACGAAAAAAACTGGGCTATCAAGATGATCAGGAGCAATGACCGCGGCCGGACATGGGAGGCGGTGCCGCTCAAGGTCTCCACGACCGTGGCCAACTGCTATTCCCCCGCGGTCGGGATATTCGGCACTGATCTCTTGATAGTATGGTACGATACAAGAGCGGCGGGGGGCACGATATACTCCCGCAAGTATTCAATTAAAGATGATGCCTTTATGCCTGAGGTTCCGGTGTCGGATACGCCGCAGGGGTCCAAAAATCCTGCCATTCTTGTTCTGAGCAACCGGTCTTTCCTGTTTTGGGAGGGAAAAAACGTTATCATGGCCAAACAGACCGATGTCTCCGCTGAACCGCCGCGGGTTTATTCCGATACGAACCCCGAGGGGAGGTGGTCCCGGCTCCCGTATGTCATGATGCGGTGGTATCCTCCCGCTGATGAATCCGGAATCGCCGGCTATGCTGCAATCATGAATGATCAGCCTGATTTTAACCCGACGGTCGTGAACCTTAAACCGGAGGTTACCCGGCAGAGGATCACCGATTTGAGCGATGGGGTATCCTACTTTCATATCCGCGCCGTCGACAATGCCGGGAATTACAGCCGCACCATACACTACAAGCTGCAGCTCGCGATCAATCCCATGCCGGAGCCGTCGATTGCTTCGGCGACGCACGAGCAAGGCAAGCCGAACCGGTCTCCCGCCCCTTCATTTACGTGGAGTCTCGGCGGCATGGAGCGGGTAAAAGGGTTCGTATACGGTCTTTCCCGGGATACCATCAGGATGCCGGACCATTTCACAACGGATATGAATGTCCAGCTCAAGGGAAAGGGATTGGAGGATGGTAATTATTTTTTCAGCGTTGCCGCGGTGGATAAATCCAATCAACCAGGCAGGGTGTCCACCTATGCTTTTATCGTGGGCGGTAGGGAAAACGCCGATCCTGATTATTACAAAAAAGTCGCCAAAGAGGAGAGGAAGTTCGAACGTCGGTACGCATTCGCTCCGGCACCCGTACGCGCAGGCATAGCCCGGCCTCCAAAGGTAACCATCAACCCTCCGGCTGAACGCTCGCCGTACGTGTATTATACCGAGCGGATAATGGGGAAGCTCTCGAGCCGCCTCGGCTTTATGAGCGTGGCTTTTTTCGGGCTTGCGATCGCGGCGACGACCCTGGGGTACGGCAAGCGGATACGCTTCTATGTTTATCTATTTTTGTTCAAGATTAGCGTGGCGTATCGGCTTTTTTTGAAAAAAAACTGAAGATGAGCGGGTGATGGGGTTCGAACCCACGACGTCCAGCTTGGGAAGCTGGCATTCTGCCACTGAATTACACCCGCGAATTTGCATGATACCGAAGGCGGGGATGCGCGTCCCCGCCTTCGGTGTGGTATGATGTTGAAGATATATGAATTATTTCAAGAAAATTTTGGCTTTGTATGGTAAATTATTAGGGCGCACCCCCAAGCTATGATTCTAAAGAAACGATACTATAAAATTTTTTTTATCGCCCTGCTGGCCTCCCCGGCGTTCACCCCCCTGCATTCGGCCACCGTCAGGGAGATGGACCGCGAGGCCCAGGCTTTTTTTGACAAACGGAATTACAACCAGGCCATAACTATATGGCTCGGCGCGCTCGAGATTGAGCCGGGCAATGAGCGTATACAGCAGAAGATCGAAATCGTGTATGATATTAAACAGAGAAAGGACACCGCATTTCAAAAATCAAAATTGAATTACCGTATCGCCCGGAAAAAATTAAGGGATGATTCCGACGCAGAGGTCGAAACGGGTGTGGCCGCTGGAAAGATCGCTGTCAAGGATTTTACGGATGCCTTCAGGATCGATCCGCATGATGACGAGATCAAATCCATGGCCGAAAACATAAAGGCCCTGGATCAGGAGATCAGGGCTGCCCAGGAAAGGTTGCGGCTGTCCCGTGTGATGCGGGAGAAGGTGGAGATTTTGAAAAAGATGGCCCGGGATGAGATGGCCCGCGGGTATCCCGATTATCAAAAGGCATTAAATCTTTGGAACGAGGTGCTTTCGTATGTGCCCAAGGACGGCGAAGCCTTGGAGGGGAAGCGGGAATGCCGGCTTGCCCTCGATAACCGGCTCAAATTCGAGAAAATCCGTGGCTATATGGCCCGCGGCATCGCTTATTTCGAGAGAAAGGAATATAGGCTTGCGAGGCCGGAGTTTGAAGAGGTATTGAAGATTGATCCAGAGAACCGGGATGCGCGGGATTACATTGAGAGAATAGATGAGATTCTTGAGGAGCGAAGCCTCTACGCTCATAGGCTGGATCAGGCGGAAAATTTTTACCGGTCAGGGATGATCAACCTTAATAACAACCGGTTCGACGAAGCACGGGACGATTTCGAGAGCACCCTGGCTCTTGTCAGGGATTACAAGGATGCGCGGGAGCTTCTTTATAAGATAGACCGGCTGAAGAAGGAATACGGCGACCGGGAGCGCCTGAAAAAGCTTGACCGGATCAATCTGAAGTTCCCGGAGGGTATCATTGCCTACACGCAGGGGCGCTACCGGGAAGCGATCGACTCTTTCGTCGAGACCCTGTCTTTGGATAAAAAAAATGAACGGGCAATGGAATATCTGCAAAGAGCCCGCAACGCCCTCCTCCTTGAAGAGGAGGAGATCGTCGGTCCCAATTCCCCCTATTACGATATCGTGAATTCGCTCATACTCGCCGGCAGGAGCCTGTATGAAAAGGGAGATTATGCGGAATCCAGAAAGAAATGGGACAGCATTTTGAGGCTGTTCCCCAATAACCGGATTGCGCGTGAATACATCATCCAGTGCGACATCAGGTTTAATCCCGATAATAAGGCGCGCGTGGTGGCGGAGCGGATTCTGGAGGGGAAGAGATCTCTGGGAAAAAAGGATTACCGGGCCGCCCTGAAGATTTTCAATATCATAAAATCTATTGACAGGAATTATCCCGGCCTCGATAACTTAATTGCCGAGGCGGACAGCGGCCTGAAAAATGCGTCTGCCGGGGATATAAACGCTGCCGAAAAGGCCGAGATAAACCGGAGATACCAGGCCGGCATGGAGCTGTACCAGCAGGGCGGCAAGGATAACATCCAGAAGGCGCTCGCACAGTTCCGGATCGTGGTCCAAAGAGACCCGAACAATATCAAGGCCGTCATCATCGTCAACAAGATCGAATCCGAGCTGCGCATCGGCGGCGAGGGCGAGCGGATGCTCCCGCTTACCGACCGACAGCGGGAGCTCGTGAACAGATATTATTACAGCGGTATAAATTACTATACGAACAATAATTTCCAAAAGGCGGTGCAGGAGTGGCGAAAGGTGCTCGCGATTGATCCGGGCAACCTCAAGGCGAGGAACAATATACGGAAGGTGCTGGCCTTCATGGAACGGTAGCGTATGAACAAAAAGAATGATCCGGCAGAGAAAGCGAATAATCCGGAAGCCGGGCGCTCGACCGCAGAGCATCATAAAGGATCCAGAATCAGATTTGGAATCAGGCTTAAATTTTCCCTGGCCATCATATTCCTGGCGTTCATGATCATTATTTCAATGACCCTCTATTTCGTGTGGCGGGAGAGCAACATCCTTAAAAAACAGGTGATCGAGGCTGTAGAGCGGGAAATGGCCCATCTCTCCAATACGGCCCAGCAGTCCATCGGCGTAGATGAGCTGTCAATCATCGCCGCCATAAACGCCCTGAAAAAAATCGATTACATCAAATACGCCTTTGTCCTGGACAAGGACGGGCGGATCATCCAGTACTTCGACCGGCGGCGGAGCCGGACGTTCGAGCATGCCCTGGACGATCAGGTCGACCGCAAGCTTATAGCGAGGGGCACCAGCGAGGATATCGAGCTTCTCAACGTGCCGGATCCCAACGACCCCCAGGGCAGGATCTACGATTTCTCCAAAACGGTCCTGAACAAGCTGGACAGAAAGAATATCGGCTCAGTGATCATCGGCCTCTCCGACATCGTCATCCGCAACGAGATCGAGAACCTTATTAAATTCATCATACCCATAGCCCTCATCTTCCTGGCGATCTCGGTATCCGGGGCGGTTATCCTGGCGAGCATAACCATCCGGCCGGTGAAGGCGCTGTCCAAGGGAGCCGAGATCATCGGGAAAGGGAACCTCGATTACCGTATCGAGATCAAGAGCAGGGACGAGCTCGGCATGCTCGCCCGGGAATTCAACCAGATGACCGCGCAGATCAAGGAAGCAAAGGAGAAGGAGATCGAATCGCGGATCATGGAAGAGCAGATCGAGATGGCCAAGGAGATACAGGAGGGCTTGAATCCGATGGCCTTTTACGACAAGGGGGGAATACAGATCAAGGGACACACGAAAGCCGCCCGCGGAGTCGGGGGCGATTACTTCGATTATATCGACATAAATGAAGATAAGGTGGGCGCCCTCATCAGCGACGTTTCCGGGAAGGGGATTCCCGCCTCGCTTGTCATGGTGATGATCCGCACGGTTTTCACGTCATACATATCCCGCGGGGACGTGGGCTGCGCCAGCGTGGTCAGTGCCATAAACGATTCGCTGAGCGCGGATTTCGCCATCGATAAATTCGCCACCCTGTTTTTCATGATCTACGACCGGAGAACTGAAGAGCTCTCTTTTTCGAATGCCGGGCAGGGCCCCCTGTTCTGCTACCGTTCATCCCTGAAAGCCTGTACTGTTTCCAAACTCGACGGTGTCCCTATCGGCATTATGGAGGATTTTGAATATAAACAGGCCAAGGTGAAATTAAATCCCGGGGATATCGTCACTCTGTATACCGACGGCGTCACGGAGATGCGGAACGCCCGGCAGGAGGAATACGGCTTGAGCCGGGTGCATCGTCTGCTTATTGATAACCACGACCTTGACGCGGCGCAATTTGTGGAGCTTCTGGTAACCGACCTTGAAAAATTTCGCGGCGAAGAGCCGCCCCATGACGATACGACTATTCTCGTATTGAAGAGAACATCGTGACGGGTGATCGTGTCGCGTGACGGGTGATACGTAGGGGCAGTGCCCTGCCCCTGCCACGTAATCATACTATCTCATCTTCCGAGTCGTATATCTTAAAGAATCTATCCAGGGTGGCAAGCTTGAGGATGTTGAGGACGTCTTCATGGATGTTCATCAAGGCGAATCTTCCGTTATGGGCTCTCATTTTTTTCTGACCGGCAACGAGTGCCCCGATTCCCGATGAATCCATGTAATTGACGTTTTTCATGTCGACAATAATGCTGTGGTGTCTGCCGTCCGTGATGCTGAAAAGCGCTTTTTTGAGCTCGCTGACATTATAGAGATCAACCTCGCCGCTGACTTGGATTATCTTATGTTCTCCAATGTCCCTGAATTCAATTTCCATCCCTTCCTCCTGGGAAAAAAGCGTAGCCCTTTAAAAAGCCATTTCGGCAAGCTCAATGCGGCGCTCCGCAGGCCGCAGGCGCTGCACTGAGCCTGTCGAAGCGGGCTTCCCCGAGCGCTTCCCCGAGCGCGAGTCGGCAGTTTCGCAAAAAATCTATTATAGGTCAATGAATAATTTGTCAATAAATTCTGAGAGATCAAGAAAATTATTTACCTCCTTCATTTTATCGCAGTATTGTGCGTACAGGTCGGCGATACTGTCCGCCCAGCTCCACAGGTGCCTCCGGTCAGGGTTAAGCCAAAAGAGGTTGCGCGAGCGCTCCTTGATCGTGATGAATGCGCGCAGTCCCGGGTCCTGATAATTGTTTCTGCCGTCGCCGAGTATGAGCACCGTTGTCTTGCTCGTCAGCGAGTCGCTGTGATCGCTGACGAATTGCTCGAAACACCTTCCGTAGCTGCTTCCCCAGCCGTAGGTGAAATTAGTGTCTGTAAAAATGGAGTTCAACGCCCGCTCAGGATCCATCTCCATGAAAAGAGGAGTGATCTCCACGATCTTGCTGATGAAAGCGAAGCTCCGCACCTTGGAAAAGAGGCTCTGGAGCGTGTATGTCAGGAGGAGCATAAACCGGGAATACTGGTTTACCGATCCCGAGATGTCGCACAGAACCACGAGCCGGGGCCTTTCTATCTTCCGGTCCTTGGAGAATATTTTAAACGGTACGCCGCCGTACTGAAGGCTGGTCCTGAGCGTCCGCTTGATGTCTATGCCGCCGTGTTTAACCCGCTTTTTTCGCAAGGATATCCTGTTCTTGAGCTTCTGCCCCAACCGCCTGATGAGGTCGCGCATCTCCTTTATCTCTTCCGGCGTTATCTGATATATGGGCTTGTTTAAAAGATATTCTTCACGCTCGCGGATCTGCGCTCCCGTCGTGTTCCGGGACAGCCTTCCGCGCATCATGCCTTCGACCGCGTTTGCGATTCGGCCGTACTGTTCCCGCATCCTTTCATCCCCGAAGCCTCCCTTCTGCCGGCCGGCCGGGTTTCGCCCGCGAAAGTTAAAAAGCATCATGCCCATGCCGCCTGATGAATCGGAATTCGCCATTTCTTCAAGAAAGATACTGACAAGCTCTTCCGGGCTTTTTTCGAAGATGAGATTGCCGGGAAGGGAGTCGAGAAAATCGGCAAGCGACTTCTCCAGCGCCGTAACCTGATCGTGCGGCATGCCGGTATCCTGAATGATCTCACGCGAGCTTAGTTCTCTGAACGCGCCGACGACCTCGGCCTGGGCGTCGTTTTTGAAGCTGAAAAAATCATCGAAGCATTTGTCGAAGATGGGGATATCGGTGTAGTCCTTTATCAGGCAGGTCTTCAGGGTCTGCTTAAAGGCGTTTTTTTCCAGGATCTGAATGTGGGGCAGGGCCGTGAACAGGGACAGCACCTCGTCGGCGGAGATCGCAATGGTCGCGTCCCTGAGGACATCGATAAAGTCGTACAATTTGCTTTCAAGAGCGGCGGTTTCCGCCATATGGCCTCTGCTCAGTGCACAAAGATGCTGCGGGAATTATCTTTTGCCTGCTCGATGTCTTTTTCGTATTTGAGGATCAGATTCAGGGTCTCCACGGCGACGTCGTGCGTAAGCTCCTGTATGCCGAGGATGACGAGCGCCCGCGCCCAGTCCAGGGTTTCGCTGATGCTCGGCTCCTTCTTGAGCTGAAGCTCCCTGATCTTATGCACGGCTTCCACGACGTCCGAGCGGAGCTTGCCGCCGCATTCCGGAACCTTGAGGGCGACGATCCGCTCTTCAAGCTCGCGGGTCGGATAGTCGATGTAGAGATGGAGGCACCGGCGCTTCAGGGCGTCGGACATCTCACGGGCGTTGTTTGACGTAAGGAATACGCACGGCTTTTTGCCGGCCCGGATGGTGCCGATCTCGGGGATGCTCACCTGGAAGTCCGAGAGCACCTCGAGGAGGAAGGCCTCGAACTCCGAATCGGATTTGTCGATCTCGTCGATCAGCAGGAGCGCACGGTTTTCACCCGATATGGCCTTGAGTACCGGCCGGGGGAGAAGGAACTTATTTGAAAAGAAAACGTCGTCCTCCTTTGAGAGGCGGTCCACGGCCTTCGCGAGCGTCTTCTCATTTTTCATGATCGCTGAAAGCTTGTCCTTGAGGATCTGGGTGTACAGGAGCTGCTTGGCGTATTCCCACTCGTATAGGGCCTTGGACTCGTCCAGCCCCTCGTAGCACTGGAGGCGTATAAGATCCAGGGAAAGCGCGCCCGCGATGCTTTTGCCGAGCTCCGTTTTACCCACGCCCGCCGGGCCTTCGACCAGAATCGGCTTTTCCATCTTCAGCGACAGGTACACCGTGGTGGCTATGTCTTCCGAAGCGATGTACTTCTGCCCTGCCAGGCCCTCGATGGTGCTTTTAATGCTGTCGAACATGCGGATAGTGTCGATGCGGGGGATGCTGTTGGCAAGGAATTTATTTCTTCTTCTTCTCCAACAGCGCCCTGACCTTCAGCGGCAGGCCGAATATCCGCAAGAATCCGGTAGCGTCCTTCTGGTCGTACAGGGTGCCCTCGTCAAAGGTCGCGATGCCGGGATCGTACAGGGTGTTCGGCGATCTGCGTCCGACGACCGCGCAGCTCCCTTTATAGAGCTTCACGCGGACGAAGCCGGTGACGTTCTTCTGCGTCGCGTCCACAAAAGCGTCCAGCGCCTCACGCTTCGGGGTGAACCAGAGCCCGTAGTATACGATTTCCGCGTATTCGTGCGCGAGCCGGTCTTTTAAATGCTGGGTCTCCCGGTCAAGGGTAATAGATTCGAGATCGCGGTGCGCGATATGGAGCACGGTACCGGCAGGCGTCTCGTACACGCCGCGGGACTTGATCCCCACGAGTCTGTTCTCGACGATATCGACGCGGCCGATCCCGTTCTCGCCCGCGAGCCTGTTCAGCCTCTTCATCAGCTCGACCGGCTTTAAATCCTTTCCGTCCAGGGAGACCGGCACTCCCCGGTCAAACCCGATCTCCACATACGCGGGTTTGTCCGGAGCCTTCTCAGGGGATTTGGTGAGTATGAACATGCTTTCGTCCGGCTCCCGGTACGGGTCTTCCAGTATCCCGCCCTCGTATGATATGTGCATGATGTTTCGGTCCATGCTGTACGGCTTGTCGCGGGTTACGGGAACCGGTATGTCGTGCTTTTTCGCATAGTCAAAGAGCTTTGAGCGCGAGTTCAGCTCCCATACGCGCCAGGGTGCGATTATCGCAAGCTCCGGCGCCAGCGCCATGTACGCCATCTCGAACCGGACCTGGTCGTTCCCCTTTCCGGTCGCGCCGTGGCAGACCGCATCGGCTCCCTCTTTAAGGGCGATCTCCACCTGCCGCTTTGCGATGATGGGGCGCGCCAGAGAGGTACCCATGAGATATCGGTTCTCGTATATCGCGTTTGCCTTTATGGCCTTGAACACGTATCCGGTGACGAACTCCTCGGCCAGGTCCATAATATAGCATTTACTTGCGCCGGTTTTTTTCGCCTTTTCTTCGAGGCCGTCAAGCTCCTCCTCCTGGCCTATATCAGCCACAAAGGCGATGACCTCGCAGCCGTGGGTCTCAATCAGCCATTTGAGGATGATCGAGGTATCCAGGCCCCCGGAATAGGCGAGAACGACTTTTTTTATATTCATAAAAACACCTCTGTTATTTACTCCCGTCAGCCGAAGGCAGCGTGGTAAATATAAATCATTAATCCTGGTATTGCAACAGGTCTAATGCACTACCAAGAGTGTTTTTCTTAATTATTTTTTCAATGAAAAAAACAGCAATACCGGCTCATGAGCCGGTATTGAATAATGAAGAGCCTGCCCCGCTTCTTCTACTGCAATTTCCTTAATTCCTTTTTAAGAATCTTGCCCACTACCGTTTTAGGCAGCGAAGGCAGGATGGCAATCTCTTTCGGGAGATAGAAGCTTTTGAGTTTGGTTTTGCAGAATTCCATTATTTCTTCCGTTGTCGCCTTTTCCCCCGGCTTTAAGGTTACAAAGGCCTTGATTGCCTCGCCATAGACATCGTCTTTTATGCCGATGACCGCAGCCTCGGCAATACTGGGATGGGCATAGAGAGCTTCCTCTATGGTGCGCGGCGATATGTTTTCCCCGCCCTTGATGATAATATCCTTTTTGCGGTCGGTAATGAAGAAGTAACCGTCCTTGTCAACATACCCGATATCGCCCGTATAGAGCCAGCTGTCCTTGATAACCTCGGCCGTTTCCTTCGGCATGTTCCAATATCCCTTCATGACCATCGGGCCCCGGATGACGATCTCTCCCTCTTTGCCGTGCGCAATATCCTTTCCGTTTTCATCGAAAATTTTCATTTCGATGCCTATGTTAGGAATGCCGATGGAACCGACTTTTTTCATACCATCGAGCGGATTAACGCACGCATTTGCGCCGGCTTCCGTAAGCCCCCAACCTTCGGCAATTTCGCGGTTGTATCTATCTTTAAATTGTTTCCAGGTCTGCATCGACAAGGGAGCGGAGCCGCAGATGAAGTTTTTTACCGAACTTATGTCATATTTGGCGTAATCGGGAAACAGAAGCATGTAGATGTACATCGTAGGCACCGCGGAGAGGGTCGTTACCTTGTGCTTATCAATGGCCGCAAAGAGCTGCTCCAGGTTGAACTGCCGCAAAATGACTGTTTTACCATGCGTACGCATGTATCCGGTGTTCATGGTCGCCACGCCGTAAGAATGGCAAAGAGGGAGAACGGCCATGTTCACCGTATCCATCGGAAGCTTCGTCGCGTCCTGCCCGCACTTGGCGGTATAATAGAGCCCGTAATGGGTGAGCATTACGCCTTTCGGTTTGCCGGTCGTACCGGAGGTATAGATGAGTACGGCGATGTCATCGTCGGCTGTTGGGACCAATTCCAATTTGTCGGAACTCTCGTCAACGAGCTTTGAATAATGGAGCGTCCCTTCAACCGGATTGGGAGAGACCAGAATAATGTTTTTGACTCCGGGCGCAGTGGCCATTGCGGCCCTGACCTGATTGATATAATCCGGGGAGCTTATGACCGTATTGGCGCCGGAATCCTGATAAATGAAGCTCGTTTCTGTAGGAGCGACCAGGTAATTGATCGGCACGGCGATTGCGCCGATTCTCCATATGGCTTGAAATGCATTGAAGACCTCCGGACAGTTGGGGCATTGTATAATGACCCTATCGCCCCGCTGCACTCCCAGTTTTTTCAAGGCGTTTCCCAATTTTCTGGCTGCACGATCCATCTGCATATTGGTAAATTCCTGCCCTTCGAACATGACGCTTACATGCTCTCCAACTTCTAAACTTTTTAAAGCTAATTCTGCAATATTCATATCGTAGCTCCTTAATTATTTTTTTCCAAAGTAGTAGAGTTATTGTTAAATTCCATAATCAGCGATTTTCACGAGGCGGTCTAATAATCC
Source organism: Spirochaetes bacterium RBG_16_49_21 (assembly GCA_001829495.1). Lineage (GTDB taxonomy): Bacteria > Spirochaetota > UBA4802 > UBA4802 > UBA5550 > RBG-16-49-21. Next base: position 41,804 of record MIBJ01000036.1, read on the forward strand.
CCTCAATCCCCCAAAGGGCGACTTAAAAAAGCTGAAAATGATTATGATTAGTTATACAACAACTCTAATATCTGTTTTAATTTTTGCAACAAATATTTCGTCGTTCAGGAAAATGGTTGGTTACGGTCATCTGCGCATAAGCGCGCACATGATTGCTTTCTGCACGTGCATCCTGTTTTCGGCCTGGTCAAACACGATCGACCGGTCTGAATCGAGGATATCGCCTTCGATCTCCTCGTCCCTATGGGCCGGGAGGCAGTGCATGACCATGCAGTTTTTTTTACAGGAGGCCAGCAGGTTCTTCGTGATTTTATATTTTGACAGGATTTTTTTCTTTTTCGCCGCCGCCTGTTCCTCGCCCATGCTGATCCAGACGTCGGTATATACATAATCTGCGTCCTTGACCGCTTTGTGAGGGTCGGGAGTGATTTCCAGGCTTGAACCGGACGCGGACGCAAGCCGCTGCGACTCTTCGATCACCGACGCATCCGGCGTATAATCCGACGGGCATGCGACTGATATGTTCACGCCGAGAAGGGCGGCGCACTGGATAAGCGAGTTGGCCACGTTGTTGCCGTCTCCGACATATGCCAGGGTCACGCCTGACAGGCTCTCTTCGCGCTCGTAGATCGTAAAGAAGTCGGCCAGCGCCTGGCACGGGTGGAAGGTGTCGGAAAGGCCGTTGATGACCGGGATGGACGCGCTGTTTGCCAGCTCGACCACGTTTTGATGGGAGAATGTCCGTATCATGATCCCGTCGACATACCGGGACAACACTCTGGCGGTGTCCACGATCGTCTCGCCGCGCTTGAGCTGGATGTCGTTGCCGTCCAGAAACAGGGCATGGCCGCCGAGCTGTGATATGCCGGTCTCGAACGACACCCTCGTCCTGGTGGAGCTTTTCTCGAAAATCATGGCCAGGGATTTCTTGTTGAGCAGATTGGGGTGTTTTCCCCTGGCCGCATTTTTTTTAAGCCGCGCGGCGAACCGGAAAATCTGCATGATCTCGTCCCTCGTCAGATCGGTTATGCTGACGAGGTCTTTTGTTTTCAGCCTAGGGATTCGCACCTGGACCACCTTCCTCCCGGAACGTAGATTCAAGGATCTTCATGCCGGCCCGGGCGGCCTCCGGCGTGATGTTCAGGGGAGGCATGATTCTTATGACCTTTTCCGCCGTGCAGTTTATAATAAGTCCCTTGTCCAGGGCTTTTGACACGAGACGGGCTCCCGGCTTGGTGAGCTCAATTCCGATATGGAGCCCCATGCCGCGGACCTCGGCGATGAAATCTACTTCACTCTTAAGATGGTTCAGGCGGTTGAGGAAAAACCGGCTTAGCCTGTTGACGTTTGCCAGAAAGCTTTTTTTACCCACCTGCTTCAGCACCGCAGAAGCGGCTGCGCAGGCAAGATGGTTTCCTCCAAACGTTGAGCCGTGGCTTCCCCGCGGAAAGTAGGCGGCCAGGAAATCTTTCGCGTGGATCGCGCCGACCGGCACGCCGTTTCCCAGCCCCTTGGCGAGCGATATGATATCCGGGGACAGATTGAAATGCTGAAAGGCGAACAGGGCGCCGGTTCTTCCGATGCCGGTCTGCACCTCGTCGATGATCGTGAGCACCCCCTTTGTACCGCAGAGATCGAATATCTCGCGGACGAATGCCGGATCCGCGATCACGATCCCGCCCTCGCCCTGGATGAGCTCAAGCATGACGGCGCAGATGTTTTTGTTTTTTTTCAGCGCTTTCCGGAACTTCCCGATATCATTAAAGGGAAGATAGGTAAAGCCCGGCACCAGGGGGCCGAAGCCCTCATGTATCTTTTTCTGGGCTGTTGCCGACATGCCGCCGTACGTCCGGCCGTGAAATGAGTTCGTGAAGGTCACGATCTCGTATCTATTTTTATGAAGGGAAAGACCGTACCGGCGCGCAAGCTTGATGGCCGCTTCATTGGCCTCGGTGCCGCTGTTTGCAAACAGGGTCTTGCCGGGAAACGAGAGCTTCGCAAGAAGCCCGGCAGCCTCGTTCTGCTCCCTGTTGTAATACCAGTTCGAGGTGTGCAGGAGGCTGTCGATCTGGCGGTGCAGGGTTTTCCGGTACTCCTTGTTGCCGTGGCCGAGGTTCGTCACGGCTATGCCGGAAAAAAAGTCGATGTACCGTTTATCGTCCTGATCGTATAAAAAAGAGTCCTTGCCCCTGACGAAGCAGACGGGGAGGCGGTCGCCGTAGTTCTGGAACAGGCACTGTTTGTCCTCGGAAATAATTTTTTTTAACTTTTTGGAGCCCATAATCCATTTTCCCGGCCGCAGTTTTTAATGCGCCCTTGGCGGATACAAAAAATAAAAATCGGGAACGATCCCGATTACGTGATGAGCCGATACTGATTTAATACAACGATCATCTGCATATTCTAAAAAGTTGATATATTAGTCAAGAAATTAATTTATGCCCTTTTGAAAAGATATTGACTATTTGTTTTGGTCGACTTAGGATCGCACCCGGCTTTTGGAAGTGCCCATAATTTTATGAAAGGGGTTAACCATGAAAAGGCGGAAGCGGATAATCATAGATAAAAAATTTCAGTTCAAAACCACTTTTTCAATCATCGGCCTGGTAACCTTGCTGGCCGCCATTATCGTAGCTGCCATTGCGATCAGCGTGGTCTATAACAATCACCGGATTGAGCGGATCAATGTAATGGAGGATACTATCGTCCAATACCTTCAGGTGAAAAGCATAATGCGGAAATCCGCTGATCTTGATGAAAAAGCGATGAAACAGATCGCCGTCAACCACAGCGGCAACATGAAGGCGATGTCGGCGATGATCAGATATAACAAGATTCTGCTTGCGTTTCTTATCGTTTTCGTAATCGGCCAGGGCGTAATACTGTTTCTGGTGTTGATCAGGAAGACGCATCAGATAGCCGGCCCCGTATACGTCATGACCGGCTACCTTCAGGATATGATAGCAGGAAAATATCCGACAACACGGAGCCTCAGAAAAAAGGATGAGCTTCAGAATTTTTATTCCCTTTTCTGTAAAATGCTCGATGCCGCGCGGAATAAAGACAAGAAATGATAATCCTCACCGGTTATCTGCCGCCCATTTCTTTCAACAGCGACTCGACGACTTCAGCCACCACCGGGTCCTTGGAATTTTTACAGTACACGGAATAAGGAATAGGGGGGATGATCTTCAGGTTGAAGATCTTGTAATAATTTGTTCTGAACTGAAGATCGTACCGGTCCTGGATTTTATTGAAGTAAAACTCGCTCATCTGAGTTGAAGGGGGATCGGGATCGAAAAATTGCACCGTGTAGCCGCTTCCGGAATGGTTGATGTCAAAGCCCTCTTCAAGCTTGTAGAGAAGCGAGTCCAGGGACTGCATCTTATATGAGTAATTATCGCGAAAGATCTTTCCCTCTATTATATCTTTTTTCAGCTGTGCTATGTTTTCAGTAAAAAACTGCGATGAGCATCTTCTTATCTTTTTGAACTGGCCGATGTCCGGATAATATTCGTATATTTTATCGATCGTATTGTCGCTGTTCTCATCAATGAGATGGACGATAAGCCTTTTTCTGCCCGTGAAATCGCCGATAATTATTGATGTTGAATTTCCGATGGACTGAAGAAAGAAGTAATTTCTATAATCGGGCGGATTGGGGAATAAACTCAGCCGCTCGTTTGAAATGGGTTCAATGTAGAAAGCTTCACCGGCTCCCCACACAATCGTCCCCACAAGAACAAAAACCCCCGCCAAAACCCGTGCTCTTATTTTATTCATAGCCTGCTTTTCGCACTCCTCTGCCTATGCTGCTAACTTCTGCCCACATCTCATTCTCTCATGCCCCCCAACCCCCCATAGGGGGGCTTACGTTCACCTGCAAGTCAACTCATTTGACAGAAGCTTCTAAGTCCCCCTCAGGGGGATTTAGGGGGCCAACGCGTAAGATGTGGGTAAAGGTTAGCCCTATGCTGCGCTACAGGTATATCCAGCCCGTGCCCCTAGACTCAAGCGAGTGTATGCAAATATTAATAATTTGTCAAATTAATTATGAGGTGACAATCCCCGTCGCCCGATAATCCGACATAACATGCTTGTTATAACTTAAGTTGGACGAATTTTGTATCCAACCGACTTTAACAGCTCTACTGCTGAACAGGTAATAACGAGATATAAATCCGCCCGGCTCGAGTTACCAGTGGAATCCGATTCCGCAAAACACGGCGATAAGCTGGAGCGGCTTCCCTTTGAAAAACGCATGTTTATACGACGATCCGAACTGCAATTACACCGCATCAGGTCGAATATTCAGAATTGATCTTTACGTAGTCGACCGATATGTCGGTCGTGAGCATCGATGCTTCCGATCTCCCCAGGCCTATGTCGACCGTAACGGAAAAGGCATTGTTCCGCATTATGTCAACGAGTGAATTACTGTTGAAATCCGCGGGCGTACCCTTTACCAGCAGGGGCATGTCGTTGAAGTATATGGAGAGCGCGGATTCCTCCACCGCGGCCCCGGAATATCCGGCAGCAGCGGCGATCCTTCCCCAATTCGGGTCGTTTCCGAAGAACGCGGTCTTAACCAAAAGGGACTCGGCGATTGCCCGCGCGATCGCGGAGGCGTCGGTCTTGGAGCGTGCGTTTTTAACTATTATCCTGACCGATTTCGTGGTTCCTTCCCCGTCGGCGATGAGCATTTCGGAAAGCCGGGCAAGGAGGTCATGGAGCGCCTCCTCGAAATTTCGCAGACCGTGCTCATCGGAAAGCGGGGCGTCGGACAGCGGCGACAGGATCAGCGCGGTGTCATTGGTCGACATGTCGCCGTCAATGGTGATCGTGTTCAGCGTCGTATCGACGCATCTGCGGAACGCGGCATCGAGGTAGGACTTCGGCACCGGCGCATCGGTTATTATGAAACAGAGCAGCGTGGCCATGTTCGGCGCTATCATGCCGGCGCCCTTGGCCGCGCCCGCGATGCGGAATTCCCCCTGTCTGGTTTCAAAGGAAACGCATGCCTGCTTCGGCACGGTGTCGGTTGTTATGATGGTCCGGGGGATGAGCCCGCCGCTCTCGGGGGTGAGCGCGGAGACGAGCGCGGGATGGGAGCCCATCATTTTTTCAACCGGGAGCTGCCGGCCGATGATGCCGGTCGAGGCCATGAGCACCGATTCCGGAGGGACTCCTGTCCGCTCTGCGATGTCGCGAGTGAGTTTTTTTGCGTTCAGGTATCCGTGATCCCCGGTGCAGGCGTTTGCGTTGGTGGCGTTGGCGAGGATCGCCTTGATCGGCCCGTTGATTCTCTCCCTGCACAGCTTCACCGGTGCGGCCGCGATCTTATTGGTGGTGAAGACGCCCGCCGCGTTGCATAGGCCTTCGGACACGATAAGGCAGTAATCCAGCCTGCCGTCATACCGTATCCCGCACTCTACCGCCGAGAAGCGGTACCCCGGAACCTTTTCTAGTCCTCCGCTCAAGTATTTCATGTATGTTCCCCATTTTCTCAT
>MIBJ01000037.1:0-36366 GCA_001829495.1 Spirochaetes bacterium RBG_16_49_21
AAAACTACCTCAAATGTCATTGCGAGGAGCACTAGCGACGAAGCAATCTGGCTCGGAATAGAAAAAGGCATTATACATTAACAACAATCATTTTTTTGTAGCATTGCCAGATTGCTTCGCTACGCTCGCAATGACAATGAGTTTGGCAACAAGTCTAATTTTGATCCGGTGAATTACATTAAATAATCTTTGCGTCTTGATGTTTTTGTGAGAAAATAAATAATTGATGTTGCATAAAATTTTTCTCAAGACGAATATTTATCTTTAAAGGATAAGTATATGCTCTTAAGCATCGATAGGGTGTTACAATTACTCGCCGAAGGGAAGAGCCTGGACAAGATTGCGGAACTGGCCCATTGCTCTGTTACCAACGTCGTTGAGGTGATTGAAGAAGCGCGGGAAATCATAAACCGGCATGAAAAGCCTGCGGCGCGGAAGAAGATTATTATAAAAAGAAGCGCGGATACGGACGGGGCGGACGATCCGGGCGTGCCCCCGGATGATGAAGCATCCGGGAATATTTTTACCGGAGCGGAGCTGTCGACGATTCCGCTTAACTCATCCCTGACCATGTACATCGACGGCGCCTCCAGCGGCAACCCGGGACCCGCCGGGATCGGCATACTGATAGTGGATCAGGATGGAAGGCAGGTGGGAAAGATATCGGCGTATATCGGAAAGCGCACCAACAATTTCGCCGAATATACCGCCTTGATCAGGGCACTGAAGATCGCCCGGTATTTTACAACAAGAGTTTTAAAAATCCGCACCGATTCCGAGCTCATCGCCAAGCAGATGAGCGGTGAATACAAGGTCAAGAACGACCAGATCAAAAAACTTTACGACCAGGCTGCGGCTCTGGTTAAGATGTTCAATACCTGTAAAATAGAGCATATCCCCCGGAATCTGAACGAAAAAGCCGATTACCTTGCCAAAAAGGCGGTCCGGTAACGGGATGAAGCCGACCTACGCCATTCCGGATGTGGACCATAATGCAGTATCGATGCACGCCGGGCTTTTCGGCCTGGACGGAAAACTGATCCGGATTTTGCACGCCAGGGGATACGATACGCCGGAGAAAATCGACAAGTTCCTCTATTCTCCCCTGTCGGATTTATACAGCCCGTTTTTGATCTCCGGGATGTTCCCGGCGGTAAGCAGAATACGGAGAGCGGTGACGTCAGGCGAGCGGATCGGGATATTTGCGGATTCAGACCTTGACGGGATCACGGGGCTCGCGGTTTTCTACGAGCTCTTTGGCCGGATGAAAATAGTCCCTTTCGTCAGATATTTGAAGAATGACGAGACATACGGCATGACGCGGGAGATCGTCGATGAGTTCCGCGACCAGGGCGTCTCCCTGCTCATAACCGTCGATTCAGGAATCAGGGATACAGCGGAAATCGCCTATGCCCGCTCCCGGGGCATTGACGTAATCGTGTCGGACCACCATGAACAGGACGCGGAACTGCCCGACGCCATCATTATAAACCCAAAAATGGAGAGCGGCAATTATCCCTTCAAGCACCTCGCCGGAGTGGGAATCGCTTTTAAGATATGCCATGCCCTGCTCTTAAGCTATCTTCCTTCGTACAACAGGCTCTTTTTGATTATCACGAAAGCGGATGGCCGGTATTATATGTCCTCCATCCGGAACTGCATAGTAGAGCAGATACGAACAGCCGCAGGGATGGAGCAGATCATGGAACTGCTGGATTCGGAAACCGGCGACCCGATTACCCTGTTGCATGAAGCAGGAGACCGGGGTGACGATGTCGCATCCCGTTGCAAGGGGGGCGGAGTATTCGACTTCTGCGGATTCATCGCGAGCATACTTAAATGCGGCGATTCATCACTGGCCGCTATCAGTATCCGGTTGAAGATAAACCGGAAATATCAGGATTCCCGGATCGGAATGCTGAATTCAATATTTCTGCAAACCCAGATGCTGGCGCCGGACAAGATATACGCGTTCATGCAGGCCGCTATAGGGCTCGTGTCGATCGGAAGCATCGCCGACCTGGTCCCGCTGATTGATGAGAACAGAATCCTCGCAAAATTCGGGATCGAGGCCCTCAATCGGACGAAGCATCCCGGCCTGTCGCTCTTGTATCCGGATGCGCGGATAAATTCAAAGACGATCGGATGGAGCATCGCGCCGCTTCTCAATACACCCGGAAGGCTCGGCATGACGGATCTCACTGCCAATTTTTTCATACAGAGCGACCCGGAGGCCCTTCGGCCGATAATATCCGAAATCAGCGCGCTCAATGAAGCCAGGAAAAACACCCTGAATCAGATCTATGCCAGGATCACGGAAGACATTAAAAAGGGGACGCTGGATTCAAGCGGTAACATCGTTTATGTTAAAACCGATGAGATACCGGATGGATTCGCCGGTTTGCTGGCGAGCCGCATAGCCGACAATGTGGGGAAACCGGTCATTCTTGTGGTATTTCCGGGCAAGAATGGAATTGTCAAAGGCTCGGGCAGGGCCGGGGAGGGGATTAATTTTTTCTCTTATGTCGAGCGGTTCAGCGGCAGGTTTGTGCGGATCGGCGGGCATGAGCAGGCCTTTGGCTTTACCGCCAAGGCGCAGGAGATCGATGACATTGCAGCTTCAATTGAAAGCTCATTCAGCGATCATCCTGCTCAGGGGAAGCCGGCGGCGGTTGACTGCGAGCTTGAAATCGGCGGCATAAATGTCGTTTTCATCAAACAGCTTGAAATCCTTGAGCCGTACGGCAACGGGAACGCGGAGCCGATATTTCGATCGACCAATCTTTGCTTTGAATCCTTTACCCTGTTCGGGAATAATCACGGAAAATACCTGATAGCCGAGAATAATCCTCTGAGCGCGGTGGGGTGGGGAATGGGCCCGATTATGAAAGATTATTTCAAGGCCGGCAGGCCTCTCGACGTCATTTACCGGCTGGAGGCTAATGAATACAACGGAACCGTATACCCGCGCATGATTCTCATCGATATCCGGTTTTCCGATAAAATTTATGAGCCGTAGAGAATTTTATGTTTGACGTGCGGGTATCGGATCAATAGTATTTATATCAAACACATGGGGGGAACTTGATGGACATTCAAATAAAAGAAGAGAGTGATGTCGTCAATATCATGGTCTTCGGCGACATCGAGATGATGAGCATAAAAAATTTCAAGGAAAAGCTGTTCGAGATCGGCAATAACCTGGATAAAAATATTGAGATAGATCTTTCCAATGTGGATTATATCGATTCCTCCGGCGTGGGCGTCCTGATCAGTCTCCTGAAATTGCAAAAGAAAAAAGGAAAAAATCTCAATATAAAAAAAGTCAGCTCCAAGGTCTTGAGCGTCCTGAAATTGAGCTCTCTTTCCGATGTGTTTGAGATGTAACCCCGGATGGACCGCCTGCGGATTGGAAACGGATTCGACGTACACCCCTTTGTCATCGGCCGGGATCTGATACTCGGAGGGAAAAAAATCGATTACCGGTTCGGCCTTCAGGGCCATTCCGACGCCGACGTTCTGATCCATTCAATAATCGACTCCCTGCTCGGCGCGGCCGGTATGGGGGACATCGGAGGAATGTTTCCCGATACCGACAGACAGTATAAGGATATCAGCAGCATTAAACTCCTGGCACGGGTCTCGGAAAATCTGAAATCGAGGGACATATCAATAATCAATATCGACTCGGTGATAGTGTGCCAGGAGCCTAAGGTGGCACCGCATGTGGAAGAGATGAAGCAAAACATTTCCCGCGTATTGGATATCGATGTATCCAGAATAGGAATTAAAGGAAAGACGACGGAAGGCCTGGGATTCACCGGAAGGATCGAGGGGATTGCAGCGTATGCCGTATGCCTTGCACACGTGTAAGGCATGTAAGGGCGAGTTTCATGCGCGCCCTTATGAGACATAATATATCTTATCGGAAGTTAATGATGTCAGCCGTGTCTGATCCGGTCGAATAGCTGACTGACCATATTAGTGAAACCCGCCAGCACGAGAGCGCTGATAATAACATCGAGCCGGTACCATCTTTGTCCCACCAGGATGATGCCGGTGTTGGTGAAGAGATTGAAGAGATTCGATTTATAGCATATCATCCAGGCGAGCAGAAGTATGATAATATCACGGGCGATTTTAACCGATCTGTTTTCGGAGATGTCCCGTAAGATGGTCATGGAAAAGACCGCCATTATAGCTACTTCAAGCACTACCGCGAAAATGAACAGATAGAAAACATTTTGAATGAGAACGTCAAGTTTCATATTCTACTCCCGTAGTAATAGATTATCTTTTCTAAACCGGCGGATTGAATAACTGTTGTTATATTATAAAACCAGTGTATAAAAATCAAGTTCATTTTATCCCTTGGGCTAAAATCCACGAGATTCAATGAAGTCCCGGTATGAATCGAAATCCAGCAAATCCTTAAATTCATTCGGCTCCTTGACCTCTATTTTAAATATCCATCCATTGTCATACGGCTCTCTGTTGATAAGCTCCGGATCAAATTCCAATGCCCTGTTTATCTCCGTGATCCTGCCGGAAACGGGCGACTTGAGGTCGAAGATATCCACGTCCGATTCGATGAAGCACACTCGTTCATCAATTTTTACTTTCATATTTATTTCCGGGAGATCGACATATACTACATCGTTTATCTTTTCGAGTATGCATTCCGTTAAGCCGCACCTGCCGACAAACCCGTCATCCATTTCAATCCAAACATGGTCCCGGGTGAATCTTTTATCTTCAGGAAGAGCGGTCATGGAACCCAAGTGTATTTATAATTATTAAAAAAGATTCTTGACTAATTATTAAGTATGATCTATTGTATACAAAAATTTGTCATGCTCTTTTTAATGATTACGAGGGTTTATCACCGAGAGATGAGGGATTATATTTGTTCATCGTCGATACCTTGATCGCATGCGAGAAGTTGATTTATGCCTAGCTGTTCAAATCCCCTCCTAATTAACATCATATTTTAATGTCAGAGATTTACAAAATTCAAGAATATAATAATTTCAGCAACTATTTAGCCTAATGTAAGATAGCATTAAAAATGCATTAACTATGCCGCAGGCGCCCGCATGAGGCATAGTTCGCATCGGCTTATTAAATAATCCTTCTTTATAATAAAGGGTTATTTTAAGTATATTATATTTTTCGAGGTGATCTATGGCTAAACAAATCTATGCAGGCAATCTGTCATATCAGATGTCTGATGATATCCTGCGCGATCTCTTTCAGCAGCATGGAGAGGTTACAGCGGTGAAAATCATCAGATACCCTGATTCAGGAAAATCGAAGGGATTCGGATTCATTGAAATGGCCAAGGACGAAGACGCCGACAGCGCCATTCAAAAACTCAATGGCGCGGATGTGCTGGGAAGGAACATCCGCGTAAATATTGCCCGGCCTAAAAGAGACGACCAGGAGCGTTGAGTTTGAGAGTTCAGGTATCATAAGAAATCATAGGTCATTCTAAAAGCCCGCTGCCGGATGACGCAGCATTCGACAGTAAATCTTTAATAAAACTTTTCAGAGAGCCACTCGAATAACACTGAACAAGCTCCCGGAGCAACTCGTCATTATTGACGATCCGGGTGAGGAGGCTGCCCCTCTGCGGGGAAGTCAACGTTGCGAATTCTGAATCGCCGGTCAACAGAATTCGCGTTTTTTCAAGCGCCTCAAGCGTATCCGCGATGGATTCGGGCACCATGCTTTCAATATCTCGGCGGATACGCGCGGCAAGAGCCGGCGATTCGCCGCTTGTGGAAACCGCGACGATCAACCCTCCCCTGTTGAACCATGAAGGAACGAAAAAGGTGCAATTCTGCGGATCGTCAACCGCGTTAATAAATATATTATGTTCCCGCGCTTCCTTAAACACCTCCCTGTTGACGCCTTCGTCGTCGGTTGCCGAGAACACGACAGCCGCTCCCGCACAATCGCCCCGCTTGTAGGTGCGGTTGATAATCTCGATCTTATCCGGATATAACGCGGCCAGCTCATGCACGGCTTCATGGATCCGCGGTGCTATAACCGTGATCAGGGCGCCGCATTCAAGCAGATCTTTTATTTTACGCAGGGCGACGGATCCTCCGCCGATAACTATCGCCCGCCGGTCCGATATCCGCAGCATGGCTGGATAAAGCTTCATCTATCTTGTCAACTCTTCAGGCATCGTGTAATTTTGGCCGGACGCGATTAATTCTTTTATCTTATCCTCACCTAATCCTATTTCCTCATCCGTGAGATAGCATTGCGGATCCGGAGCCCAGGGATCATCGTATGTCCTGAAAGCCCTGACCCTCATAGACCCGGTGCACAGCTCCCGGTATCTGCAGAGTCTGCACCTTCCTTTCAGAAATTCGGCCTTGTGTTTCAGGCCGCGCATCAAGGGGTCGGCCTCATCCGTCCATATCTCCCCGAAAGGACGTTCCCGCACGTTCCCGAATGAATAATCCTGCCAGAACTGGTCCGGATGCACGTTCCCGAAATAATCGACGTTGGCGATGCCGACCCCGGTCGAATGCGCGCCGCCGCCGTTCCACGCAAGGAGCCGGTACACATCGCGGCCGCGCTCCGGGTTCGTGTCAGCCAATTTGAGATAGAGATATACGCCGTCCGCATGATTATCTACAGTCAGAATATTGACGTCCAGGCCGCGGTTGAAAAAGTCCCGCGTGCGGCAGAGGATCGTATCCATGGCGAGTCGTGCTTCCCGATGGGTGAGATCATCGGAGAATAGATCCCCTCCCCTTCCGGAATAGACCAGGTGATAGAAACAGGCGCGGTTGATCCCCTCTTTTTCAATAAAGTCGAATATCCTGTTCAGATCGGCATAATTCCTCTTCGTAAGGGTGAGCCGCAGGCCGACCCTCTGTCCGACGGCTGAACAGTTCTCAAAGCCCCTCATGGCCCGCGAAAACGCGCCCTCCTTTCCGCGGAACCGGTCATTCACCTCCTCCATGCCGTCAAGGCTTATGCCTACATATACGATTCCCGCGTTCTTGATATCCCGGGCGGTCTGCGGATCGATCAGGGTGCCGTTCGTCGAAAGAACCGGCCGTATGTTTTTCTCAGCAGCGTGGTCAATGAGCCTGAAGATATCGGTGCGCATGAGCGGCTCCCCTCCTGAAAAGAGAAGCGAGGGAATCCGGAAATCAGCCAGATCATTTATGAGGGAAAGGCCTTCCTCCGTGGTCATCTCCCCGGAATACGCCTTACTGGATGAGTCCGTGTAGCAGTGCACGCAGTTCAGATTGCACCTTCTCGTAGAGCTCCAGACTACGATAGGCCTCCGCTCTCCGGCGCTTCCGGTGCGATTGTGGGGCCTGTTGCCGTGGGAATCCGGCCCTGCATCCGTGCCGTAGCGAAGCGCGTCCCCGGTCGATCTTCCGCCGCAGTAGAGTTTTCCGATATCGATCATATCCCCGCCTCGTCCTCCCACTCCTTGAACCGTGGAGAAAAATAGACCACCCGCTCCTTTTTGAATTCCCTCATCGTGCGCAATACCTGGTATTGCGCAAGGCCGGATTCGCGGGACAATTCCCTGATGACGCGGCTCAGCTCCTCATCCGTACGGCCGTGGATCATTGCAAAGAGCGGATAATCCCATTCGTCGGGCCAGGCGCTTCTCAGGTAGAGATGGGATACCAGCGTCCGTGCGTGAAAAATCCCGGCGACCCGGTCAATGTCCGCGCCGGTGCCCGGCTTCCAGACCGTCAGGGCATTGGCGGTATATCCGGCCTGGACGTGCCGGAGAACCGCTGAATAGCGGCGCATAACGCCTTCCTGCATAAGGGAACGGCTGTAATCGAGGAGATCATCTTCATTTATAAGACCGGCGTTTTCATCAATAAGACGGCCGAACGGGCCGGGAAACAAGGGAAGGTCCGCCTGGAGGAGCCGGATAGCTTCTTTTTGTTCCCGGGACAGATCTTTTTCTCCGGCATCAGCCGGGCTGATAGACGGTGCTGCATGCGCCGGTGCCGGTGAATCCCCGCAGCCTGTGTCCAGAAACACGCCTATCTTAAAGAGCCGCTCGTTACGGAGAACAAGGTAGCTGGCTGCTCCCGCCCTTTCCGCCAGATATTGAACGGCCTTGTCGATTTTTTCCCGCGAGTCCGCCGCCAGGGTAAACCAGATATTATACCGGTGGTCTCTCAGGTAGTTGTGGCTCACGCCCGGATGGGAATTGATGATCCCGGCCGCCTCATCGACCCTGCCGTCGTCGACCTGAAACGCAGCCAGGAGCGAAATATACCCGAGCCGCCCGGCATTGAATATGCCGGCGATCGTGCGTATAATACTCCGTGCTTTTAACGACCGGAGCGAATCGAGAAATTCAGCGCCGCTCATATGCAGCTCGGAAGCCATTTCCTCAAAGGGATCCCTGCTCAGGGGGAAGTCGCGCTGTATGCGGTTCAGGATCGTTTTTTCAAGGTCGGAGAAATCCATCATTTTTTCATCCGTGCCGGGGTGTAGGCGCACGAGGGCTCTTCCGAGAGAAAGTCGCCGCTTGCATAAAAGGCGCGCGCCCTGCACCCGCCGCAGATTTTCTTGTACTCGCAAATCCCGCACGCGCCGGTAAGCCGGTCCGGATCGCGCAGGGATTCGAATTCCGGGGAGCTTTCCCATATCTCATGAAAGGGCTTCACGAGCACATTCCCCGCAGCAACCGGGAGGTACCCGCACGGCTGCACTTCTCCCCTGTGGGAAATAAAGCAGACGCCGGTTCCGGCAAGGCATCCCCTGGTCATGGCGCTCAATCCGTCAGTTTCGAATAATAATCTTTTTCCTTCTTTGCGGGCGCGCTGGCGGATTATCCGGTAGTAATGGGGAGCGCAGGTCGCCTTCAACTCGAGCCGTGTTGTTTTCGATTTATCGTAAAACCAGTTGAGCACCCGTTCGTATTCTTCCTTGGAGATCATCTCCGATTCCGCGATTTCAACACCGCATCCGACCGGGACCAGCATGAAGAGATGAAGGGCGCATGCGCCGAGGGATTCCGCCATATCCAGGATTCCGGATATTTCTTCGGCGTTCCTTTTCGTGACGGTGGTATTGACCTGGAAAGGGACTCCCTCCTGCCTGAGGCGGGCCACACCCTGAAGCGCCCGGTCAAAGGAGCCGGGTATGCCGCGGAAGTCGTCGTGCGAGGAGGAGTTTTTCCCGTCAAGGGATATGCTCACCCGCTCAATGCCCGATTGCTTGATCCTCTGCGCCGCGAGCTCGTCGATCAGGGTGCCGTTGGTGGCGAGCGCCGTTTTAAGCCCCTTGCCGGATGCATAGGAGGCTATCTCGAAAATATCATCGCGGTAGAGCGGCTCGCCTCCGGTCATGATCAGTATCGGTTTGTAAAAAAATGCAATATCGTCGATCACGCTTCGAATCTCGTCAAGGGTCAGTTCATCCTCAGAGATATCATCGCGGGCCTCAGCCCTGCAATGGATGCAGGCGAGGTTGCACTGTTTGGTCAGCTCCCAAAAAATCAGACGCGGGACGTGTTTCATATTCATGGTCTGAAGAGTTCCTCGATGGTCTTGATCTTTTCCTGTATCTCTTCTCTCGTATGGTAGCCGTCCGCGCGGGAAGCTTTATGCTCCTTGATCGCCGTAATCGGGTTATGCAGAATTTTTGACAGGATCTGCTTTGTCAGGTCGTCGATAATCTGCAGATCGTCGTCGCTCAGGTGCTTGAGCTGTCGCCGCCGGTATTTATCGACCTCCTGCTCCCGGATTTTATCGAATATATTCTGTATGCGCACGATCATGGGTACGATCTCCAGGCCTTCGTACCACTCGAACAGCTCTGCAGCGTCGCTCCGGACGATCTGCATGGCGGCCACGGCCTCGCTGTGCCGGTTTTTCAGGTTTTCATCAGCGATCGTTTTCAGGTCGTCGATGTTGAACAGGCTCACATTGGCGATCGCGGAAACCTCGGGGGCCACATTGCGCGGAACGGCTATATCGATAATGCAGAGCGGCTCTCCTCCCCGCCGCGCGAGGATCGACTCGGCCATGGCGCGATTGATGAGATGGTCGTGGCAGGTCGCCGAGGTTATAATAATATCCGCCGCCGCCGCCTTCTCCTCGATTTCAGCCAGCGGTATGATGCGGGCGCACTGGTTGAGTTTCTCAACCACGGCCTCGGCATTATCGAGCGACCGGTTCGCTACCGTAATATCCCGGACGTTATTTTTGGCAAGATACCTGAGGATAAGCTCGCCCATCTCCCCCGCTCCGATGAGAAGCGCCTTCCGGCCGGACAGGTCATTATTGAACAGATTCTTTGCCTGCTCGACCGCGATATAGGCGATTGAGAGCGGATTCTGCGAGATCGCGGTCCTGGTCCGCACCTTCTTGGCGGTGTTGAACGATTGGTGGAAGAGCCTGTTCAGGATAAGGCCGCTGTTTTTATGGTGCACGGAATCCCGGTACGCCTGCTTTATCTGCGCCAGAATCTCGTTCTCGCCGATGATCATGGAATCGAGGGAGGATGCAACCGTAAGAAGATGGAGCACTGCGTCGTGCGAGTTTTTTTTATACACGTATCGGGAGAAGGAATCCTTGTCCAGACCGGTAAATTCCTCCAGGAGGGAAGAAAGCCCGTCGATTGAGCGAAGGATGTCCTTTGCCGTAAAATAGAGCTCGACCCGGTTGCAGGTGGAAAGGTAGACGATTTCCCCAATGCCGCAACTCTTCACGCGTTTATGAAAATTTTTCAGAACATCGGGCTCAAAGGAAAATCTCTCCCGAATTTCAAGGGGAGCCGTCTTATAGCTCAAGCCCAGGAGTATGATCTCAGATATTTCGTCGCGCTTGTTCATGCCTCAGTCTCAATTTTGAAATACCGCTTTCAAAGATTCGCGAATCGCATCGCCGGTTTTTTCACAATCCGAATCGGTATGGGCGGTGGATAAAAAACATACTTCATATCCCGAAGGCGGAAGATAAACCCCTCTTTCCAGCATCGCGCGATGGAACCGGGAAAAGGCCTTCATGTCGCAGTCCCTCACCTGGTCAACCGATTCTATTGAATCCCGATCAGTGAAATAGATCGCAAAAATCGATTCAAGCTGGATAAACAATACCCTATTTCGGTAATTTCCCAATACCGGTTCAAGCGTATTTTTCAGCTTGTCCCTGTTTTTTTTAAGTATATCATACGCATGAATTTTGTCCAGTTTTTTTATTGCGGCGATCCCGGCCGCCATTGCAAGAGGGTTTCCCGACAGAGTGCCTGCCTGATACACCGGCCCGGCAGGAGCGACAAGACTCATGATCTTCCGCGAAGCGCCGTAAACGCCTACCGGCAGCCCGCCGCCGATGATTTTTCCCAAGGTTGTGATGTCGGCATTCACGCCGTAATACTCCTGCGCCCCGCCACGAGAAAGCCTGAACCCGGTTATCACCTCGTCAAAGATGAGGAGAATGCCGTATTCATCGCAGAGCTCGCGCACGTTCCGGAGAAATTCCGGCGCGGGTGGAATAAGCCCGTAGTTGCACGCTACCGGCTCAATGATAATGGCTGCTATATGCCGGTGATTTTTTTTCAAAGCTTTTTTGAGAACGAGGGTATCATTATAGGGGACAACGACCGTATCCTTCGCATTCGCTTTTGTGACGCCGGCTGAATCCGGCGTGCCGAAGGTGGCAAGCCCCGATCCACCGGCGACGAGGAGATGGTCCGCATGGCCGTGGTAGCACCCATCGAATTTGACGATCGTGTCCCTGCCGGTAAATCCCCTGGCCAGCCGCACCGCGCTCATGACCGCCTCGGTGCCGGAGCTCACGAACCGGAGCATCTCGATGGATGGGAACCTCTCGGTGATGAGCCGGGCGAGCTCCACCTCATCCCTGTTCGGCGCGCCGAAGCTGGTTCCGTCCGCCGCAGCCTCCACGACCGCGGCCGTGACGTCCGGATCGGCATGGCCCAGGATGAGCGGCCCCCAGGACATGCAGTAGTCGGTGAATTCATTGCCGTCCTCATCGAAGAGGATGGAGCCCCGCCCTTTCCGCATGAAAAGCGGCTCGCCCCCGACCGATTTAAAGGCGCGAACCGGAGAGCTTACGCCGCCCGGCATCAGGCTTACCGCTTCCGCGAACAATTGCCGCGATTTTTCGATGTGCATCACGAGAGCCAGCCTTGTTTTAAGATGTCGCGGGTATGGTATGAGATTATCATGTCTGCGCCCGCCCTGAAAATGGAGGTTATGATCTCTTTCACGAGCCGTGCCTCGTCTCCCCAGCCGAGCCTGACAAGAGCCTTCACCATGGAGTATTCGCCGCTCACGTTATAGGCGCATAAAGGAATATCCACGAGCTTCTTGATCCGGTATATCACGTCCAGGTACGGGAGTGCCGGCTTGACCATGACGATGTCTGCTCCTTCATCAATGTCGAGGAGCACCTCCTTCTCAGCCTCAAGGGAATTGCGGAAATCCATCTGATAGGAGCTCCGGTCGCCGAACTGGGGCGCGCTTCCCGCCGCTTCCCGGAAAGGGCTGAAAAACGCAGACGCGTATTTCGCCGAATAGGCCAGTATGGGCAGGTCGGAGAAGCCGTTTTCATCAAGAGATTGCCTGATCGCCCCTACCCTGCCGTCCATCATGTCCGACGGCGCCACCATGTCCGCGCCTGCGTCCGCATGGGAAAGGGCGGTCCTCGCCAGAAGCTCGAGCGTCGGGTCGTTCAGTATCTTCCCCCCCTCGACCATGCCGCAATGGCCGTGGCTCGTATACTCGCACAGGCACACGTCGGTAATGGCGAGGATTTGCGGAAACCGCTTTTTGATCTCCCCGAGCGCCTTCTGTATGATGCCGTTCTTGCTGTATGCTCCGGTAGCGGCCTCATCCTTTTTGTCGGGGATGCCGAAGAGTATTATTTTATCAATGCCGGCTGCCTGGTCGGATTCAAGATCGTTCAGCAGATTGTCTATGGACACCCGGCTGATGCCGGGCATGGAGTCGATCGGATCGCGCTCGTTTTTTCCTTCGCGCACGAAATGCGGCATGATGAGCTTCCGCTTATCCACCACCGTTTCCGCCACAAGCTCCCGGATCAGGTTGGATCCCCTGATTCTCCGGGGGCGCTGTATATTATTCAGCATATTTTAACTCCGGATTTCCTGGTTATATCATAAAATAAAGGTATATTTGGCAAGAAATTATTTGTTTGACTCAGGTCAATTGAAGATTGCTTTACAAATTATTTACGGTTTATACAAAATGGCTGATCGTTATTCGGAACAACATTTTCTCCATGGATGATGTAATGAAAAAAATCCGCATCGGCACGCGCGGAAGCCGCCTTGCCCTCGCCCAGGCCCGGCAGGTGCAGGAAGCGCTGCAGAGTGCCTATCCAGACCATGAGATAGAGCTTGTCGCGATAAAGACCACGGGCGATAAAATCATGGACGCGCCCCTGCCGAAGATCGGGGACAAGGGGCTGTTTACCAAGGAGATCGAGAAGGAGCTCATCGCAGGCACTATTGACCTTGCCGTACATTCCCTGAAGGACATGCCGACCGAGCTTCCGGCAGGCCTGATGATCGGCGCGGTTACCCGAAGGCTTGATCCCCGCGACGTTTTTATCTCAAAGCAGGGGAAAAGTCTCGGCAGCCTGAGGCACGGGGATACGGTCGCGACCGGCAGCTTACGAAGAAAGGCCCAGCTTATGGCGTTTAATCCAGGGCTCACGGTCATTGATATCCGGGGAAATGTGGAAACCCGGCTCACTAAGATGAAGAGCGACCCCCGGATTCAGGGCATCATCCTCGCCGGTGCGGGTATAGAGCGCCTCGGCATGACAGAGGCCGTAACCGAGATCGTTCCTGAAGAGATCATCATTCCTGCCGTCGGCCAGGCTGCGCTTGCAGTTGAAATCCGGGAGCATGATCCCCTGACCCAGGAGCTTGTCGCCGTGCTCGACCATTGGGAAAGCAGGATCGCCGTCTCTTGCGAGCGGGTTTTCCTGTCAAAGCTCGGCGGCGGATGCCAGGTCCCGATAGCCGGCCTGGCCCGGCTATCGGACGACAAACTCACCCTCACCGGCCTGGTCGCATCTCTGGACGGCGGGGAAATTTACAGAGGAAGCCTGTCTGACGGAATTACAAATTTTTCCGAACTCGGGAAAAACTTAGCGCAGAAATTGCTCGACGCCGGAGCGGGAAAAATACTTGATAAAATATATGAAAATATATAGGGAACTATTCAAGGGAACGGTCTACCTGGTCGGCGCTGGACCGGGCGATTTCGGGCTCCTCACCCTGCGCGGCAAGGAGCTGCTCGAGCGCTGCGATGTATGCATATACGACAATCTGGTCAATGACCGGATCATCAGCTTGCTCACGCGGCCCGGGTGCGAAAAGATATACGTGGGAAAGAGCGGCGCCTCCCATACCATGGAGCAGGAGGAGATCAACCGGCTCATCGTTGAAAAGGCGCGGGAAAATAAAAGCGTCGTGCGGCTTAAGGGCGGCGATCCTTTCATCTTCGGCCGCGGAGGAGAGGAAGCCCTGTTTCTTGCTGAAAAGGGAATACGATTCGAGATCGTAAGCGGCGTATCTTCCGGGTATGCAGCGCCCGCGTATGCCGGCATTCCGGTCACCCACCGGGGATACAGCTCATCCGTCGCTTTTATCACCGGCCATGAAGACCCGGCCAAGCTGGAAAGCGATATTAAGTGGGACAAGATAGCCACCGGCATCCAGACCCTTGTATTCCTCATGGGCGTAAAAAATCTCCCCCTGATCATGGACATGCTAATCCGGCATGGCGCTCCTTCATCCACTCCTGCAGCAGTCATTGAAAACGGGTGCGGGCCGCTCCAGCGGACGATCACCGGAACCCTGGCCGACATCCCGGACAAGGTCAGGAACGCAACAATCAACCCGCCTTCCATAATCATCGTGGGCGATGTCGTATCACTGCGGGATAAGATAAACTGGTACGAGACCGGGCCCCTTTTCGGCAAAACAATAGCGGTCACCCGGTCCAGGGAACAGGCGTCGTCATTTTCAGCCAGGCTTGAGGAATTCGGCGCCAACGTGATCGAGATCCCGGCGATACGAATAGCGCCGCCGGACGACACGGCAGCCGTTTTTGCGTGTATTGAAAAAATAGCGAGTTACGACTGGATCATCTTCACCTCGGCAAACGGCGTGTCATATTTTTTCAAGTATCTGTTCGACCGGGGGTTTGATTCCCGGAAACTGTCAGGGGCTAAAGTATGCGCCATCGGGCCGGCTACGGCCGCGGGGCTCATGCAGATGGGTGTGAGGCCGGAGCTTGTTCCTGAAAAATACGAAAGCCAAGACATAGCGAGATCGCTTATCAGCAGGGGAGAAGTCAGGGGAAAATCCTTCCTCCTGCCCCGAGCAGATATAGCGCCGAAAACGCTGTCGGAAACCCTTACCAATGCGGGCGCAAAGGCCGTTGACGATCTTATAATATACCGTACTGTTGACGAGGACTTGTCGAACCGGAAAGATCTGCTTGAGATGCTTTCCAATAAAAAGCTCGACCTCGTTACCTTCACCAGCTCATCCACGGTTCAAAATTTCGGAAAGATATTGCGGCGGTATGCGCCTGATGAAAAAAATGCGCTTAAATGTGCGGCCATAGGGCCGGTAACGGCTGAAAAGGCGATGGAGCTCGGATTCAGGGTGGAGATTATGGCGGCGCAGCACACCATTGAAGGCCTTGTCGAGGCTATTTGCTCCTATTATCGAACCGGATAGTCAATACACCATCAGATCGTCCCGATGGATCACCTCTTCGAAGATATTCTCGCCGAGGATTTTTCTGATTTCAGCGCTCTTTTTACCTTTGATTTTATCGAGCTCGGCGCAAGCGTAATTAACGATTCCCTTCCCTATTTTGTTGTTACGATCGTCGGAAATCTCGACAATATCTCCCATGTCGAAATCGCCGATCATTCCGGTTATGCCGGATGCGAGAAGGGATTTCTTTCCGACGCGGATCGCCTGCACTGCGCCGTCGTCCAGAATCAGTACGCCGCTCGTCTTCCTGAGGGCCAGCCATCTCTTTTTGCCTGAAAGAGGCTTGTTCCTGCCCCGGAACAGGGTGCCGATTCTCTCGCCGTTCATGATCCGCGCGAGCACATTTTTCTCTTTAGCATTGGCTATGATCATCATTTGGCCGAAGCGCATGATCAATTCCGCAGCCCGTATTTTGGACAGCATGCCGCCTGAGCCGAATGCGCTACCCGTCCCCCCTGCCCGCTCAACAATACTATCGGTAATATTCTCCACCTCCTCCACCGGCTCCGGATCGTCCCTGTAGCGGTAAAATCCGTTCACGTCGGAGAGGAGGATGAGCAGATCTGCGTTGATCAGGCTGGTCACATGCGCGGAGAGCAGGTCATTGTCCCCGAACTTGATCTCATTCACCGCTACCGAGTCGTTTTCATTGACGATGGGTATTATCCCCCGGTGAAGAAGGGTCTCAAGGGTATGGCTTGCGTTGGTGAAGCGGGTCCGGTGCCGTACGTCATCTTCGGTGAGGAGTATCTGGGCCACCGGGAGGCCCCTGCGCGAAAACTTATTCCGGTATTCATTCATGAGGATGGTCTGACCAACGGCCGCGAAGGCCTGCTTTTCGGGAATCGTCAGGCTCTTGACGTTTTTTTTGAGGGAGGCGGAGCCTGCCGCAATCGCGCCCGAGGATACGATGACGACCTGGTAGCCGCGCTTTATGATATCCGCCACATCGCCGACGATCTTGGATATCTTCCCGCCCGATATGCCCCTCCCATCGGTCACCGAAGAAGAGCCGACTTTTACGACGATTCTTTTAACGTGTTTGATTACACTCTTTCTAGGCACGCTTCAACTCCATGAGACTGTCGAGAATTTCCGGCAGCCTGTCCATATTTTCCCCGGTCAATGCCGACAGGGGAAGAACTCTGGCATCATGCAATCCGTTTATTTTTTCAGGCAACACGGATTTATCTATGAGATCGATTTTATTTAAAATTATATAATACGGCTTTGACGTCAAATCTCCGCTGTAGGTATCGAGCTCGGACCTGAGGAGCTTCAAATTATAATCAAGATCGTCGAGAGTAACGTCAAGGACGAAGAGAAGAGCCTTTACCCGCTCAATGTGCTGCAGAAAGGAGAGGCCGAGCCCCTGTCCCCTATGCGCTCCTTCGATGATGCCGGGTATGTCGGCGACCCGGTACGCGGACCCGCTCTCCCTCCGGATGACTCCCAGATTGGGAATGAGTGTCGTAAAGGGGTAATCGGCGATCTTGGGCCGGGCGTTCGTGATCCGGGAAAGGATCGTTGATTTGCCCGCGTTGGGCAGTCCGACCAGGCCGATATCTGCGATGAGCTTTAAGTCCAGCGTGATTCTCCTCTCCTGTCCGGGCATGCCGGGCTGGGAGAAGCGCGGGGTCTGATTCGTTGATGATTTGAAAAAGGCGTTTCCCTTGCCCCCGATTCCGCCTTCCGCGACCATGCAGCGGGAGGCGTCAGCCGTAAGATCAGCCATCATCTGCCCTGTTTCGGCGTCAACTACCTGAGTGCCGGGAGGCACCTTGATAATCAAGTCCGCGCCGTCCCCGCCGTGCCTGTTATTGCCCGCACCCTGCTTTCCGTTGTCCGCCCTGTAGATGCGGTCTTTGAATAGGTGGGAAAGATTATACAGCTTGATGTCGGCCTGCACATAGAGGTCCCCCCCCTTACCGCCGTCTCCTCCGTCCGGGCCCCCTTTGGGGATGAATTTTTCACGATGAAATGAAACGGAGCCCTTGCCGCCGCTGCCGGCTTTTACGCGTATGCTTATGGTATCCGTGAATTTCGGCATGATTAAACCTCTCTGGCGAGGTTGTCTAATAACCCCCTAAATCCCCCAGAGGGGGACTTAAAAAAGCTGAAAAATGAATGAAGATGCCGCAATTTAATCTTCATTTCATCAAATATTAGCCCCCCTCCGGGGGGTTGGGGGGCTTATTGGGCAGCCCCATGAAAACAACAAATCGCGTATCACTCTTAATACGCGATTAAAGCAAGTATATACAATGATCGCCGGGCGCGCAATTAAGCGGCCGGATGCGGATGTATTGAGACTTTTTTTCTTTTTTTATCCAGCCTCTCAAAGGTCACAATACCGTCGATCATTGCGAACAGGGTATCATCCTTGCCGCGGCCGACATTCACGCCAGGATGAATTCTCGTTCCCCTTTGCCTGACAATGATGGTTCCGCCTTTTATCAGCTGTCCGCCGTACCGTTTAACGCCGAGCCGCTTGGACTGCGAATCACGGCCGTTTCTGGTAGACCCGCCCCCTTTTTTGTGAGCCATGATAATCTCCCTCTTAATTAAACTGTATCGTTATAAAATCCTTATATTGTTGCTTGAGATCCAGTATTCCTATTATGAACGATTCGATGAGTATCTTCAACACCTGTTTTTTTTTCGAATCGAGCTCCGACACTTTGACGCTGAATTGCAGCATTCCATCGTCAAACGTATAATCAGGATCTATATTTCCAACAATTTTTATCGATCGTAAAAGCGTTAATGCCGCGAAAGAAACAGCCGCGCATATAATATTTTCACCCTTTGCCGTATTGCTCCCGCCTATTCCGCCGCTATCTTCCGGTACCGCATGCCCCTTCACTGATACCGAGATGTCTCCTCCGCCATCTTGGGTAAACTCAAGCTTCTCATTATATATAATATGTAATAATGTGACAATTATCAAATTAATACTATATCAACCTGCAGAGAATCTACTTTACCGCCAGGTCGCTTATCATTATCTGGGAATAAGCCTGCCGATGGCCTATCGTTCTCGTGAAGCGTTTTCTTTTGCCGAACTTTACGCCCCTGACCTTGTCCCCTTTTACCGTACCGAGCACCTTCGCCGTGACCGTTACGTTTTTGAGATACGGCTGGCCTATCAAAACATTTTCGCCGTTCGAACATAGTAAAACCTTATCGATTACCAATTCGTCATTGGGATTTAATTGGAGAATATCGACATTGATTGCCGCATCCTTTTCGACTTTATATTGTTTACCGGCTATTTCTACAATTGCATACATGGGATGAATTCCTCTTGCTTTAATTAAAGATGGGCCCAGAAGGACTTGAACCTTCGACCCCCTGATTATGAGTCAGATGCTCTAACCGACTGAGCTATGGGCCCGGATACCCGGCACTTGATAGAACAAGATAAATTATGTCAAGAAAATTATCGCCGGGGCCGCGCCCTATAAAAATGAAACCAGATTTCTGCCGTTGCGCTTGGAGATATACAGGGCCTTGTCCGCCCGGTCAATAAGGGTGTTCTTCGTTTTATCCCGCTCCGGATCAAACTGCGTAACGCCTATGGAGATGGTGACCCGCAGCTCATTCGAATCAGATGGTATAGTAAGTTTTTCAATATTTTCACGGATCCTTTCGGCAACGATGAGGGCTTCATGTATCTCAGTGGAGGGAAGAATTATGGCGAACTCCTCGCCTCCGTATCGTGATGCGACGTCTATCTGCCGAATGCTCTCTCTGATCACCCGCGCGACATTAATAAGGGCAATATCGCCCGCCTGATGACCATAGGTATCATTGAGTATTTTGAAATTATCGATATCCGACATGATAATCGACAATGGCCGGTTCAGCCGGATGGCCCGGTCGATCTCCTCGATGATCAAGGTCTGGAAATAGTGGTATATTTTGAGCTTGGTCATCATGTCCGTGGTCGCCATTTCATACAGGGTGGCGTTGTGTATCGCGATGCCCGCCAGGGAGGCAATATCGAGGAGATATTCCTTTTCGGTTTCGTTGAAGTTTTTGCGGTTTATCCGCTCCCCTAAAATTATTATTCCATTCAGTATCCCTTTGGACATGAGCGGAACAATGAGGCAGGGATCGAGCATCTTGAGGATGATGAGCGATTTATCTTCTTCTATCTTTTCCACGAGCTCGGTTAAGGTATAGCACTTGAAATTTTTTTCAATGTGCCGGACGACTTCGGAGTCGGGCTCCATCTCGTATTCTACCGAATGATCGATCTCGAAACCCTTGTAGTTCCGATGGAGAAAATAGCTGTCCTGTCCGATCCCTTTTTTGAGAAAGATGCCTGCCATGAGAAGCTGCATCTGCCCCATGCAGGTCAGGAGGATTGAATCGATTAAAATATTGTATTCCAGCGTTGAATTCAGGCCTTTGCTGATTTCGATCAATTGCTTGAGGTCATAGATCTTTCTCTCATACTGCTCGATCTCGACCGGAAATTGTACGGTAAAATCGTCGTCTGTTTGTGTCATAGAGCTACCTTATCCAAAATTAGATATAGCTTCCGGCAAATCTATTCTCCCGTCGTAAATCGCTTTCCCGATGATACACCCCTTCAAGCCTTCCTTTTCCAGCCGGGACAGCCTCTCAATGTCGCTCATTGATGATATGCCGCCGGAGGCGATCAATTCAATTCCTTTAATTTCGCGCAAAATATCTTGCAGCGCCTCTATATTTGGTCCCGACAACATTCCGTCAGTCGAAATATCGGTATAGATGACCTCATGAATGCCCGCGGCGAATATATCCTTGATTATATCAATCGATTTGACCGCCGACACTTTTTTCCATCCATGTGTTGCCACTAACGAATTCTTCGCATCTATCCCAGCTATGAAAATATTTCCAAATTTGTCTATTAAATTTTTAAATGAACCATGGAAAATTAAAGTCCCGACAATGATCCGTTTAATTCCGAGGTCCATATATATTTTCGCGCTTTCCTCGGTCCGTATACCGCCGCCGATTTCAACCGGTATCTTCAATGCTTCCGTCATTGATGCAATGATATCGGTGTTGACCGGCGTTCCCTGGAATGCGCCGTCCAGATCAACGACATGGATCAGAGATGCTCCCTCATCCTCGAACCGCCTGGCCATCTCAACAGGATTGCCGGAATATACCGTCTCTTTGTCAGGGTCGCCTTGAAGAAGCCGTACGCATTTCCCGTCTTTAATATCAATGGCCGGTATTATGAGCACACAGCCTCACAAAATTTTCAATAATTTTTAATCCCGCAGCGTGGCTTTTTTCCGGGTGAAACTGCGTGGCGATAATGTTCCCCTGCCCCACGATGCAGGGAAATATCCGTCCGTATTCTGTTTCACCGATTATCCAAGTCCGGTCCCTGATTTCCGGATAGTATGAATGGATGAAATAAAAATAGCTTCCCGATACTATCTCATTAAAAAAGGGGGATTCTGAAACAAGCTCGACCGTATTCCATCCCATATGGGGAACCTTGAGCCCCTGAGCAGGGAATTTGACTATTCGTCCCGGAATAATATTCAGGCCTTTATGGTGCCCGAACTCATCGCTTGAAGAAAACAGGAGCTGGAATCCGAGGCATATGCCCAAAAAAAAGCCGCCGCTGCCGACGAACTCGGTTATCGGTTCAATCCATCCCCTGTTTATCAGATTTTCCATGGCCATGCCGAATGCCCCGTCCCCCGGCATGATGAGGGCGTCGGCGTGCCTGATCGAATCAGGATCATCGGAAAGCGCCACCGTATCAGTAAACTTTTCCACGGCTTTGACCACTGAGCGCAGGTTGCCCATGCCGTAATCGACAACGATGATCATACTATCGTTCCTTTCGTAGAGAGCACGCCTCCCTGCAAAAAATCATCCTTTGATGAGGCCTTGTACAGCGCAATCCCCAGCGCTTTGAATATGGTCTCATGCACGTGATGCTTGTTCTGGCCGCAGAACACCGTGACATGAAGATTCATCCCCGCGTTGGTGGCAAAGGCCCGCAGAAATTCATCGGTCAATTCTTCACTGTAGGGGCCGATGGAGCCGTCCAGCACGGGACCCGTGTATTTGAAATAAGGCCTGCCGGAAAGATCGACCGCTATCATGGTGAGCGCGTCATCCATGGGGATTATGGCATCGCCGAAGCGCAGGATTCCCTCCTTGTCGCCCAGCGCCTGCTTTAACGCCGTTCCCATCGATATCCCGATATCCTCAACCGAATGATGGTCGTCTATCTCCCGGTCGCCGCTACAGGACAACTTCAGCCAGAATCTTCCATGCTTGGACATGGATTCAAGCATGTGATCTAAAAAGGGAACGCCCGTGGTGATTTCAGACTTCCGGGCGCTTTCCAGAACCAGGTCCACGGCTATATCGGTTTCAAGGGTTTTTCTTTTTACTGAGCTTTTTCGTTCCATACCAACCACAATATTTAAATTTGCCCCCGCCGCCTTGGCGGCGGGGGCAAATTCAATTATAATTTAGTTATGCAACAAGTCTACTAATTTTCAAAGAGGAGAGTCATCCTTGCCGAGAAAGTAGAGAGATTTTATCTCCTCAGCCGAGACCCTGCCTTCATTTACGATAACGAGCTCGCCGTTGCTGATATTGACTACCGAGGGAAGCGAATGCTCTTTGCAGAACTCATCAATGATGAGCATGATCTCAATCCTGCCGTCAAGGATATTTATGAGATCTTTTTTTCGATAGACGGGTGCGCCGTTGGAATTATACAGTGCGGCATAGATCAGGGGCTGGCCGACATGTTCAATGATATCCTGCTGGTATCTGCTTTTCGGCATTCGCACCGGAATCGACTTTTTCGTATTTTGTATATCCCGCACATACACGATTAATTCACCCGGCCAGATCCGGTGCATGAAGTCGAATTCCATTTTGTTGATGTCGGCGATCTCGTTAAGCATCTTGAACGAGGATATCATCCTGACAATTTGCCCATCCCGTACGCCGGCCAGCCGGGAGACGACGCCCAGAGACCGCTGTTCCATGACGGATACGAGGCCGTAAATGGAGTCAACCGGCATCAGAGCCGTATCGCCCTTCCTGATCTCCTCGGCTATTTTTCTGGAAATCGCTTCGTCGATGGTTCCGTCTTTTTTTAATTTTTTAACTGTTACTATTTCGGTTTTCATGTTCGAACATGCGCATTGGTCATGACCCGGTATTTGAAAAAAAGCTGGTCTCCCTCTTGTTCCGTCCGTAAATGATAAGTCCGATCAAGACTGCCGCGGAAAAAGCAAGCCATACGAGCCTCAGGAAGGGCAGCCTGGTGTAGGAATCCGCTTCAGTAGGAGCTTCATCATCCGCCGGAGGAATCCTGTTTTCCAAGCCCTGAAAAAAAATAACTTTTCCGCCGGGCCGTAAATACCCCGATTCCAGGATATCCGTATCCGGATATTCGCCCTGCTTATACCTCTTTAATCTGTCCCGGAGCAGATTATTTTCCGATTTCAGATTCTCAATTCTTGTTACAATATGGCTCTTCCCCTCATCCAGTTTCAAGCGTTCGAGGAGTCCGCTCTTGCTCAGGATAAAAAAATAGACCGCCGCGAGAACGACCGCAACGATAAGGATAATAGATCGATACTGCTGCCTGACCAAGATTATAAGACGCTCCTTTTATTCGTTACCGGGCTGAATTTCGTTAGTACTTGATTGTTATGGCGTAATAACGAGATATAAATTCGCCGTGCATATAAAAATCGCCTAACTTGAGTTACTATTAAATAAATTTCCAGATATAATTTCAAGCATAATTTGTGACGGGAATAAGCATGGGTGCAAGCCAAAAACCGTTAATAACCGAGACAGAGGACAAAATATTGGTTGGCGCAATCGGTTGCAGGCGACGGAGGGTTGTATATCCATTGTGATGTTGTAAAACTGACAGATCCATAGGTTCCGGTGGTTGTATCTGATGCATGCCACTCTGAACAGGTAGCGCCCGGCGACACGCTCCCGTCAGGATTGCTGCCGGACCACCAGTTTGGAGAAGGAAGCCCCAGAATGCCTTGCAGATTAACTCCGATTGATCCGCCCCAGAGTCCCTGCCAGGTGCTCGAGATCATAGTAATCCCCAGGGAAGGATCAATACCGAAAACGGGAAATCCCCAGTATTCACGTATCATTGTTTTTCTCTCTTTCTCTTCACCTTAAACCTTAAAGAAATTTATTCTACTCATCAAATTTTCAGCCATGGAAGCCAATTTAGTTGCATTGCTGGTCATTTCCTCCGACGCTGCGGCACTTGATTGTGTAAATTGATTAATAGTGGCAATTGATTTCATAATCTCAGCGACAGCGAGCCTCTGCTCCTCAGTTGCATTTTTTGCCTCTT
Source organism: Spirochaetes bacterium RBG_16_49_21 (assembly GCA_001829495.1). Classification (GTDB taxonomy): domain Bacteria; phylum Spirochaetota; class UBA4802; order UBA4802; family UBA5550; genus RBG-16-49-21. The sequence goes on from MIBJ01000037.1 coordinate 24,176, forward strand.
CCGAAAGTATTATTATTTCATCAGCACTTTTATTAACGGCATCATTTGTTAATTGCTGGCGCTTCATATTTGAAAAAATTTGAATCATCATATTATTAATTGCTTCAACGCCTTCAATTATTCGAGTCAAACTTTCAATGGTATTAACAACATTCCCCATCCCGCCGCTAATTTCGTCATTATTCTCCTTGATGAGAGAATTAATATCGTTTATACTCGATGCGGTTTGATCCGCAAGCTTCGATATTTCGTCAGCGACGACTGCAAAACCCCTTCCCGCATCTCCTGCCCGTGCCGCCTCAATCGCAGCATTCAATGACAGAAGATTTATTTTATCTGATATATCATTGATTATCCCGATGATGTCCGTAACCTTTTGCGAGCTTCCGGAAATCTTGGTCATGATTCTATTCATCGATTGTAATGATTCGCTTCCGGAACTGGCCAGCAAGGAAATATTCTTTGATAATCCCTGTGCATCGCCGGTCATTCCAGCCATTACGTCAATAATATCGGAATGCTCCTTCATGCCTACGGTAAGCGCATGGAGCTTATCAAACTGAATTTGTGTAGTATTGAAAATGTTGTCAATACCTGCATTGATTTCTTCCATAGCTGCTGTTATCTCCTCGGTAGATGCAGCCTGATTTTGCGCATTGCTGGCAAAACTTGTAGTTGTTACGGATAACTCTTCAGAAGACGCCCCCAAATCATTCGAGGTATCTATCACCTCCTTGATCACGGCGCGTACCTCATCAATGAACTTGTTGAACCATTTGCCGAGCTCATTCATTTCATCTCTTGCTTTATCCAGGACCGGATATTTCGCTTCAAGCTCGCCGGAGGAGCCTTTTAAAAAAATCTGTCTGAAAAGCGATAAAGAGTTAGCGATACTCTTTGATAAAGTCAATGTTACCAAAAAAGAAACGGTCAGCAAAATTATAAAAATTACGATTGAAAACTTTATAACCTTTCCAATTAAGTCAATAGTTTCATCATGAAATTTTCTTGCCTCCCGCCCCGTTTGAAAATCCAGATCGGATAGCTTTTTAATAAGTTCATCGGTATGCCCTTTTATATCCCCTATGATCTCTGAAGCAGTTTTATAATCAGCGTTATTAACCAGTCCGATAAATTCTGCTTTCCTATTTTCCCATTTTTTCAATAATTGTGCTACATCAGCCAGCGTTTTTTTTCCATTTTCATTTTTTATACTTTTTTTAACAATATCCAAATGTCTTTTAACAGAATTACACAACCCATCTATCTGCACAATATACATATCGATCTTACTTTTATTTCTTAGCTTCACTTCGGATTCAATATCTCCAATAATGCTTTTTAAAGCATGGATATCTATTTCAGTTGCAAGGCTATTATTTGTTACAATAAAAGTATTATATAATTCCGTTAACATATTCCCGGTGTAGTTCAATTCATAAATAAAAAATCCTATGAAAACTACGGATAAAATCACAATAATTGAAAAGCCCAATAAAATTCTTGTCATGATTTTCATATACGAGAATCTCATAAGGCTACCTCACCGCTTATTATAAGGAATTGATGTAATAATTACTCGAGTCAGGCGAATTTATATCTCGTTATTACGCCATGACAATCAATAACTAACGAAATTCAGCGGCAAAACAACAGACTTTAATAGCTTTAATGCAGAACAAGCAATAACGCGACATAAATTCGCCCTCTGTGTAAAATCCGCCTAACTCATGTTATATAGATAATGATATCAAATATACCACATGTCAAGTAACAATTAAATTAAGATATACTAAAAATAGGGAGGATGAATTGCTTTTCGATTTGTATTACCGTGAAATAATTTTCTTAATAATGCATTAGGAAAATTATTGGGCGCATGGATTTAATCATTATCGATAGACTGCCTTGCTATATAGCCGATGAAGAATACTGTCAGAGAAAACACCTAACCGGACGTAGTATGGAGAATATTTTTTTCTTGACATCTATGGTACATCAAGATTGAATTATTTCGTTATCCACTCGGCTTTTTGCCTCTTAATTTGAAGTTTTTCCGGTTTACGGCGTTCACTTATAATAAAAGAGCGGCGGTGTGCTCAGAATCATTAGATGAAACCATAAATCGGTTTAAGCTTGTTATAAGAAAAAAATATTCAGGAGGTGTGCATGAGAACAAAATCAGGCGTGTTAATCGTATCAATACTGTTCTGTTTCATTATTTTCTGCGGATTCGGCTGCAAAAAAGCGGGGAATCCTATTAAAATCGGCCATATACATTCTATCAGCGGCGCAATGTCTATGTATGGCAAAAGTTGTGCCACAGGCGGCGAAATCGCTATTGAAGAGATAAACGCCGCAGGAGGCGTTCTTGGAAGACCCCTTGAGCAGATTACCCGGGACGACAACCTTAAGCCCGAGATAGGCTTGCGGGAGGCGAAGAACCTGGTAATAAACGATAAAGTTGATTTTCTTACCGGGACGATCAGCAGCGCCGTTGCCCAGGCAATATCAAACTACGCCAAAGAGGAAAAGAAAATATTTATTGTTAATATAGCTCAATCCTCGACATTAACCGAAGAGAACTTCCACCGATATATCTTCCGTATAGATACAAATTCCATACCGTATTGGGGATACGCGCCGGCTTTGGCCCTGGCTGAAACCTGGAAGAATAAAAAAATTATAAGCCTCGGCTTCGATTATGTTACGGGCAAAGATACGCTCAAGGCATTCAAAGAAAAATATCTTCCACTCGTTCCCGGCGCGAAAATAGTCGGCGAGCTCTGGGCTCCCCTGAACACCACGGACTTCACCGCATATATCACGAAAATGAAGAACTCCAAAGCCGACGCCTTTTTCCTCGCCTGCATTTATGGCGGAGGGGAATTGGCTTTTACCAAGCAGGCATGGGCCCACGGTCTCTATGATAAGATGAAGGCCATTCAATCATGCGCCGGAGATGTTGAAACATGGAGCAGCGTGAAAAAGGGCGAACCTTATCCCAAGGGTGCAATTGCCACCAGCAGATACCCCTTTTGGGCCATAGACGACCCGAAAAGCAAGGAATTCACAAAAAAGCACCATGATAGGCTCGGTTACTGGCCATCCTATGGCGCTATGAATCAGTACGTCATCGTTTATGCCTTGAAAAATGCAATCGAAAAGGTCGGCGCTGTTGATACGGAAAAGATTATCAATGCCCTTGAAGGAATGGAACTCAATACCTTCGTGGGCACGGTGAAAATACGTAAGTGCGACCATCAGGCAATGATGCCCACGTGGTATGGCTATGTAGATTTCACGCCGGAGCTGCCATTTCCCATCATCACCAGAGTCAAAGCTCTCGGTGAGGACAGCTACCATAGCTGCGAACAGATAGAAAAAATACGTCTGGCAGCAACGCCAAAGCAGCCTTGAAAAAGTTATCTAACCAGCATACTGAGCCAAGCTAATCCCTTGGCTCAGTATTTATTATGAAAGGGGAAATCAAATGGATATCGAAGCCATTATGGGGCAGGTTTTGAGCGGATTGAGCGTTGGCATGGTCCTTTTTCTCATCGCATCAGGCCTGTCCGTCATCTTCGGAACGCTCAAGATACTCAATCTGGCGCATGGTACTATCTATATGATCGGCGGATTTCTCTGTTACTGGATAACATCCACATTTGCCCATATCCCCGCAATCTTCTGGCTGGCGCTCATTCTGGGGCCTATTGCAACCGCCCTGCTCGGCGGCCTTATAGAGATTTTCCTTCTTCGCCGTATTTATGCCGAAGAGATGCTCTATCAGTATATACTCACTTTCGGGTTAATATTGATTCTGGGTGAACTTTGCAAGCTTATATGGGGCGTAGGGTATCATACGGTTTCAGTTCCCTGGCCGGTTGATGGCAAAATGTCGATTTTTGGAATGATCTATCCTGTTTATAATATATTTCTCATCTGCTGCGGGGTTGCTGTTTTTATCGGACTCATGGCGGTGATGCGCTTCACCGGGCTGGGGAGGATTATTAGAGCCGTCACTTTCAATCGTGAAATGGCAAATGCCCTGGGCATAAATGTTCCCATGGTTTATACCGGCGTGTTTATGCTGGGATGCTGGCTCGCGGGGCTGGCCGGAACCCTCATGCCGCCCATGTCCGTTGTTGCCCTGGGCACGGACATGGCCGTCATCATCGACTGCTTCATAATAGTAGTCATAGGGGGAATGGGCAGCCTGTCGGGCGCCTTCATCGGCGCAATCATCCTTGGATTGGTGAACGCCTTTGGTATTTCTCTATTGCCCAAGCTAACGATCGCCTTTGGCTTTCTATTGATGATTATTATCTTGATTATACGTCACTGGGGCTTACTGGGAAAACCTGAATGATGGAGCACGAAATAATGAGGGAAATAATACAAGAATTTTTTAAAAAGACGCTTACTCTTAGACTGTTCTGGTTATCAACGGCGGTTATCCTTCTATTTATTCTTCCGCTATTTATTAGCACTGCATATATTAGTTTGATAAGTGAGATGTTAATTATGGCGCTTGCAGGCTGCGCCCTTAATCTTATGATGGGCTACACCGGTATGGTGTCCTTCGGTCCCGCCGGACTCTATGCGGTTGGCGCTTATACAACCGCCCTCCTTTTAAAAAAGACCGGGATACCTTTTGCCGCGACCATGGTCGCCGGGCCGATAATGGCTGGTCTGGTCGGCGCCGTTGTAGGCTGGTTTTGTGTCCGTCGGACAGCCGTGTATTTTGCCCTGCTTACGCTTGCCTTCGCTCAGATCATCTGGACCATATTCTTTGAGTGGTATGATTTTACCGGCGGGGACGACGGCACTGTAGGCTTCAGAAAACCGGAATTATTATTATCTATCAACAGCTCCTACTATTTCATCCTGCTCATAGTGATTATCTGTCTTATATTGTTATGGATAATCGTAAACTCTCCTTTCGGCAAAACGCTGCAGGCTATTCGGGAAAACCCGGTACGGACGGAATTTATCGGCGTGAATGTGAAAAGATATCAACTGTATGCGTTCATCATATCGAGCCTTTTTCTCGGCGCCGCCGGCTCCCTATTTGCGGTCTTTAGTGGAAGCGTTTTCCCCGATTATGCTCACTGGATAAAATCAACAGATATGATAGTCATCTGCCTCCTTGGGGGAATGTATAACTTCCTCGGTCCTGTTATTGGCTCCGCAGTATATATCTTCCTGAGCAAGCTAATTTCCGGATATACTATGTATTGGATGCTCTTTTTGGGGATAATTGTGGTTTTTCTGGTATTGTTCATGCGCAACGGGATTGCCGGGTTTATCTCACACAAGATCGCTCCTCTAATTCAAGAGAATAAGGAGACGGAGAAATGATAGAGGTTGAAGGTTTGACCAAATCATTCGGAGGACTCACTGCGATTGATAATGTCTACTTAAAATTTAAAAAAAGGGAATTAAGTTCTATCATCGGACCAAATGGAGCAGGTAAGACGACCCTCTTTAACCTCATAACCGGCCACCTGTCTCCTGATCAGGGAAAAATCATTTTTAACGGAAGGGACATAACCAATCTCCCCCCCCATGAGATAAGCCGGGTGGGGATCGGGAGGTCTTTCCAGCGACAAAATATATTCCCGAGGCTCAGCACATTTGAGAACATTCAGATAGCCCTGTTTTCAGCAAAGCATATCAATGGCAAATTGTTTTCTCAAGCTAAGAATATGCTACGAGATGAAACCGATGAGATTTTAGAAAGTGTGGGGCTCACTGATAAAAAATTGATGCAGGCCGGCTACCTCGCCTACGGCGACCAGAAGAGACTTGAAATCGGCATCGCGCTGGCAATTGAGCCTCAGCTTCTCCTTCTCGACGAACCCACTGCCGGGATGAGCCCGCGGGAGACCATAGAGATTACTAAGCTTATTAAAAAGCTGGTCAAGAAACGGGGCCTCACTCTGATCTTTATTGAGCACGATATGGACATAGTATTCGGTATATCAGAGAAGGTAAAAGTGATGCATCAAGGGAGAATTATATTTGAAGGAACTCCCAAGCAAGTGAAAGCCAATGCCGAGGTGCAAAAAATTTATTTGGGGAAGGATAAGAAATAATGCTCCTTGAGTTAACGGAAATTCATACTTTTTATGGACTTAGTCATATCCTGTTCGGAGTGTCGCTGGAAGTGGCTCAGGGCGAGACGGTTTGTCTTCTGGGAAGAAATGGAGTCGGCAAGACCACCACACTGAGGAGCATCATGGGTCTTACTCCGCCCCGCTCCGGAAGCATTAATATCTTTGGGAAGGACATAAAGGATAAACAGCCTTTTGAAATAGCTCGCATGGGCGTCGGCCTTGTGCCGGAGGACCGGTTAATTTTCCCGGATCTTACTGTCGGTGAGAACCTGGAAATTGCGATGAAAGAGAAAAACAATGTCCGGGGATGGACATTTGAGAAGATATATAAACTGTTTTCCGTGTTAAAGGAACGAAACAGACAGTTGGGGGGAACTCTCTCCGGCGGCGAGCAGCAGATGCTGGCCATAGCCAGAACACTGATGGGGAATCCCCGCCTCCTCCTTTTAGATGAACCCTCTGCCGGACTATCGCCCATTATGGTACAAGCGGTTGAGGACCATATCCATCTGCTCAAAAAAGAAGGAATGACCATATTGCTGACTGAACAGAATTCCCACAGTGCGCTGAAGGTTTCCGACCGCGCCTATATTCTGGAAAAGGGAAGAGTTGTCTGGCAGGGGAAGGCCTCTGTTCTTAAAAAAAATCCTGTAATAATGAAAAATTATCTCGGCGTGTAAATTTAAATTGTATAACGAGGTAACGATGAATTTAGCCGACTTTTTGACAGATACGGCCAAGCGCATACCGGATCATTGCGCCATACATTTTAAAGAAGAAAAAGTAACCTTCAGGGAAATGAATCAGAAGGTAGATCGTTTAGCCCATGGACTTACCCGTTTGGGTCTTAAACCCGGGGATTTTTGCGTTCTGATGATGCCCAACTCGCTTAATTGGGCATTGATTTATTACACGCTGGCCAAACTGGGTGCGGTTATCGTGCCGGTGAATTTCCTTTATAAAAAGGCTGAGCTCGAGTATATCTTTACCGATTCGGGAGCCCGGGCTTTTATCGGCCATGGTAATTATTTGAGCGAAGCTCTTCGGACAATGGAATCCCTGCCACAAATGAACCTGCGCATCGCCATGGGCGAGAATCTGCCGGCAGGATTTATTTCATTGGATGATTTGTTTGATGGGGCTGTAGATTTTAAGACGTTTCCGAACAGCGACGATGACCCATTCGCCGTGATTTATACCAGCGGCACGACAGGCCGATCGAAAGGAGCGATCTTGACCCATAAGAGCCTCATGAGCGACGCCCGGGCCGTGGCTCAGGTGCGATATACTGAACCGAAAGACATCGTCTTGAGCGTACTTCCCCTCTTTCATATCTACGGCCAAACCCATGCTCTTAATATATCCATTTACCGGGGGCTTACCATCCGGATATGGGAGGAATTTGACGTCCAAAAGGTTATGGCCGCCATTGAAGAGGAAGAGAGCACGATTCTTTATGCGGTGCCGACGATGGTCAACCGGTTGGTTGAACTGGCGATGAATAATCCTCCAAAAAGCTCCAGTCTCCGTTTCTGTATCTCCGGAGGCGCCTCATTGCCGGTGGAAATTTTGAATCGATTCGAGAAGGCTTTCAAAACGACGATTTATGAAAGCTACGGGCTGACGGAATTCTCACCAACCTGCGTTGAAAACCCTTTTGGCAGACCGACGCGTCCCGGCTCTATCGGCCTGCCGATACCCGGATTCACGGTGCGCATTGTGGATGATCATGACAATGACGTGCCCCCGGGTGAAGTCGGCGAGTTGATCGTGTCAGGAGACGCGGTCATGAAGGGTTATCTGAATCAGCCGGAAGCTACCGCGGAGGCTTTACGGGGCGGCTGGCTGCACACCGGCGACCTGGCGCGGATGGATAAGGATGGATATATCTATATTGCAGGTCGGAAAAAGGAATTAATAATCCGGGGGGGATTTAATGTGTATCCCCGGGAGATTGAAGAAATATTGTACACGCATAAGGATGTATTAGAAGCAGCGGTGCTGGGAGTGCCTCATTCCGATTTGGGCGAAGAGGTGGCTGCCGTCATCGTTCTCAGGCCCGGAGCAAACAGCAGCGCGGATGAAATACAAAAATACGTAAAGGATCGGTTAGCCCCGTATAAATATCCCCGTATCGTAAAATTCGTAAGCGAGCTTCCCAAAACCTCAACCGGAAAAATCTTCAAGCGCGGGATTTCACTGTAAGATTGGAACGATCAAGCGCGTTATTTTTTCTTTGATTTCGATTGGTCTTGATATTCGAATTTATGCTCCCTCCTGCATTTCAGCATGCATTTATCCTTCAATGAACCGGATAAAACACCGCACCTGCTCTCGCACGGATCCTCTGTATCCTTGATTATTTCCTCACGCCCCGGCCTGGCAGGCTTATTTCTGTCAAGGCAAATCCTGATGCATTTAATTTTCTCAACCCCCGTGTAGGCGCTGCAAATATCCTCGCATTCGCTCATTCTCTTCTTGACGTCGCTCTCGACGCGGGGGCTGCTCCTCCGCTTCGAGTTCACGCACATCCTGATGCACTCGACCCGCTCCTTCCCGGTGAGAGAGGAGCAGAGGGAAGCGCACTCGTCATATATCGGGGAATCTCCGGTTTGAGAGCCTGCCGGCGCATCCGCGACCGCGAAAGAAATCAATACGAGCAGGAAAAGAATACGCATGGTGCGGCCGGGCATCATGGCGGGTCATCCCTTCTGCCACTTGAACAGGAGCGATCCCAGGGAAAGGAATAAGGCGGACATCAGCAGCAGAATGAAGATCTGCGGCTGTATCTCCCGTAAACCTGCTCCGTCGTTCATTATCTGCCGGGCCGCGTCCACCATCTGCGTCAGGGGGAAGAGGAGCGAAATCTTCTGCACCCAGGGCCGGGCCCCCTCCAGGGAGAACCACACCTCGGAGAGAAACATCATGGGCCATGAGATCAGGTTCAATATGCCGCCGGCGAATTCCTCGCTGCTGCTCCGGGAAGCCACCACCAGAGCGAGGGATATCATGCTGAATGCACCGAGGAAGAAGACGAGCAGCAAACTCAGATACGATCCGCGCACGCGGAATCCGTACAAAAGCATGCACCCGATGAACACGATTCCGGTGGTCAGAAGCAGCAGGAACATGCGCGACATTATCTGGGCTGTGAGGAACTCCCACGGCCGCAGCGGGGTAACGCTCATCCGCTTGAGCACTCCGTTTTTCCGGTAGGTGACGACGACGTATCCGACTCCGAACAGTGCGCTGAACATGATGTTCATTCCCAGAATTCCGGGGAAAAGCCATTCCAGATAAGGGATCTCCACACCCTGTATGCTCTCCTTCTTCAGAGGGGTCTTGAAAATGGCCGCGCTCCCCTTGAGCAGCTGCTCTGCGATGTATCCCTTGGGCGAGGTCTTGCTCGACCAGAACTCCCCTTTAGCAGGGTTAATCACCAGGTCGATCTTGTGATGGAGCAGCTTGTCCAGGGCGTCCTTTTCCGATGCAAAGGAGATGAAAGCAATATATTTTATTTCCCTGAACTTGCTTAGTTGCTCTTCAGCCGGCAGTTTCGATGACGCGTAAGGCCCCACGATACCGACCTTGTATTCATCATGGCGCTCATCACCGAAAACCATGCTGAATCCGACGATAACGAGAAGCGGAAACAGTATGTTCCAGCCGAACGCGGATCGGTCCCTTAAGAACTCGAGGTTCCGCGCCTTGAAAAGGATCAATACTCGTTTTATCGTTCTCATATGATGCTCCGGTCACTCAGGGTCGCCCTCTAAGCCCCTCTCCTGAGGGGTTTGGGGGGCTTCAAGTCAATCCCATGACTAACTATTCATAGATACCAAGTCGAAGCCGTTTTGCATTATGCCCGGAGGTCATGTCCGGTCAGCTTCAGGAAAAGATCCTCCAGATTATGCGCGTGAACATTCATCGTCGACAGATCCACCCCCTGCTGCACCATGCGGCTGATGCATTCGTTGGGCGAATCGGTCTGTATTTCGATCCGGTCATGCTTCCGGGACCAGCGGCAGGGGAAATTGCGCAAAATCGAATCGCTGAGCTCTGCGCGTATGGTTATGGTTGCGCCGCCGCCGTGCTCTTTCAGAAGAACCTGGGGCGAGCCCATGACAATTATCTTTCCATAATCGATGATCCCGATGATATCGCAGAGCAATTCCGCCTCCTCCATGTAGTGGGTGGTGAGAACCATGGTTTTTTTCATCGACTTTATCTGATTCACGATGTCCCAGAGATGGCGGCGGGCTTGCGGATCCAGGCCGGTGGTCGGCTCATCCAGAAATATCAGATCCGGATCATTGGCCAGGGCCATTGCGAGAAGCAGCCGCTGCTTCTGTCCTCCCGAAATCTTATGGTTGTCCCGGCCGAGTATCTCCTCGAGCCTGCAGGTTTCCACAAGGTAGTCCAGATCGGCCCGGCGGTCGTACAGGTTACGGAAGGTAATGAGGGTTTCCTTCACGGTCAGGAACTGGGGCAGCTCGGTATTCTGGAACTGGATGCCCACCTCGTTCTTGAACGATTGCCCGCGGCGCCTCCCCTTGTAATTGATCTCCCCGGCGGTCGGGTGGAGAATCCCCTCGATCACCTCTATGGCCGTTGTTTTCCCTGCCCCGTTCGGCCCCAGAAGCCCGAAGCAGGTACCCGGCTCGATCGCAAAGCTTATGCCGTCTACGGCCTTGACCTCCCGGTAATATTTTTTTAAATCTTTGACTTCAAGAATCGGTCCCATTAAAATAGTATCCCGAATACTGAATCGATTTTTTTTAAAATTTTCTCAAGCGCACGGCCGTCGGATTTCCTCATCCTGCTTTTCAATTCCTCAAGCTTCAGGAGAACGTCAAAAATTCCGTCAAATGCCGCGCCGGCGTTTAAATCATCATTCATGCCGGACTCAAACTCCTTCTGAATGGAGCTGATCAGATCCCCGACCCGGCTGTCTGATCCGGCCGGCGGACTTGCTCCCGTGATCAGCCGTTTGGCCGTCTGGCGGAAGGCTTCAACCCTGGCGCAGGATTCCTTAAACCGCTCCCGGGTAAAATTGAGCTTCTTCCGGTAATGCGTATAAAAAAGGAAAAACCTGAGCTCCCGCGGCTTGCACCTGCGGGAATAAAGATCGCCGGGGTAGATGATATTCCCCCTGCTCTTTGACATGGTCTTCCCCTCCACGACAAGATGCTCGCCGTGCAGATAGTAGTTGGCGAATGTCCCGCCGGTGTGTGCCTCCATGATGGCGATATTGTAATCATGATGCCGGTAGATGTTGTCGATTCCGCCGCAATTGATGTCTATCTCCGGCCCCAGGTGCTCGATGATGACCAAAGGATCCTGGATGTTCCAGGAAGGCCTTCCTTTACCGATTTCCGTATCCCACCATTTGATGTCGCCGTCGCGGTACCCGTGCCAGAGAATGAAATCACCTAAGTTCCAGCGGTTCCCATGATAGGTATCCCGCTTGAAGCGGACCTTTTTTTTCGGCCACCGGCTTTTGTCGAGCCGGTACAGCTTTCCGAAGTCCTTGAATTTCAGGGGATCGAAAAATATATCCCTTCCGTAGCGGTACGCGAACCCTTTGGCCATCAGATCCTGTATCAGGGACACCGCGCACCGGACGCACTCAGACGAGCGCTGGGTCTTTTCCGGCAGATCGATGTCCAGCGACCTCGACTCCGATACGAATATCTTTTCTATCTCCCGGGTAAGATCATCAATCTTTTTATTTTTCCTCCTGGCTTCAATAATTGTTTTATCCTCAATGTCGGTGAGGGGAATGGCGCGGTCGACCCGGTAGCTCCGGTATTCCAGATATTTGACGAGCAGATCCTCGTACATAAAGGTCCGGTAATTGCCGATATGAGGCCGGCGGTATATGGACGGGCCGCAGGTGAAAATTTTGACCATCCCCTGTTTTCGAGGGCGGAAGACCTCTTTCGCCCTCGACATCGTGTTATACAGTTTCAGCATAAGAACCTATTTGTTATTATCCCCCCCCCTTTATCCCGCGCAGAGGCACCTGACCTCACCCGCGCGCTGCGCACCCTCTCCCCCTTGAAGGCG
>MIBJ01000037.1:36392-173186 GCA_001829495.1 Spirochaetes bacterium RBG_16_49_21
AGGGGCCGGGGGTGAGGTCAAAGAAGATTGGCTGATCTTAAGAAACGTCTTCTCAAATCGATTTCATGACAATAATAATTAGCGCGGGAAAAAAGTCAAATGAAAGTGGGCTTAATTTATTATTGACACCCTTTCCTGTTCTACTGCTTGATAGCAGGTATATTCAACGGAGGATATCGTGGCTGATTCAATTAACTTCATCGCCGGCAAGCGCGCGCTGCAGATGGTGCGGGACGGAGGGCTCGACCCGGACCGGATACGGGTCGTTGTCGGGGCAGCGGGCGGACCCAAGTTCCTCGTACTGGGCGGAATTGACCGGGCGTTGTTCGGCACCCTATTTAAAAAAAGAAAAAAGCCGCTCTTCCTTGTCGGCTCTTCCATAGGAGCGTGGCGGTTTACCGCGCTTTCCCGGAAAAGTCCGGTTCGGGCCCTTGACGAATTCCAGGCATCCTATCTGAAGCAGTCCTACGCGTCCAGGCCGACCCCTCACGAGGTCACCCTGGAGAGCGTGCGGATTCTTGACGATTTCCTGGAAGACTCAAAAACAGGTGAAATACTAAAGCATCCGTATATGCGCCTCAACATCCTATCAGTGCGGTCGAAATTGCTCTTTTCTTCCGATTCCCGTTTCAGTCTTGCGACAGGCATGGCCCTTGCAACCCTGTGCAATCTGCTTTCCAGAAGCTCGCTGCGGATATTTTTCGAGAGAGCGCTCTTTTTCGACAAGCGGGATATCCCTCCTTTTTTTAATGTACAGGGCTTCCCCTTGTCCAGGGTACCCCTGTCATCAAAGAACCTGAAGCCCGCGGTCATGGCCTCAGGGTCTATACCTCTGGTCATGGAGGGAACAAGGGATATCCCCGGCGCACCGGACGGCACCTACCGCGACGGCGGATTACTCGACTATCATCCGGCCTTCTCTTTTGATCCGGACCCGGAGCATATCGTCCTGTATCCTCACTACTCGGATACGATCATTCCCGGATGGCTCGACAAGCACCTGCCCGCGCGCAGGGCCCATAAGCACCTCATGGAAAACGTGCTCATCGTCTGCCCTTCGAAGGGCTTTGTATCGAAGCTCCCGTACGGCAAGATTCCCGACCGGGAGGACTTCAAGCGCTTTTTGGGTAGGGACGGCGAAAGGCTCGCGTATTGGAATAAAGTCGTGGCTCGGGCCAAAATTCTGGGGGATGAGCTCCGGGAAGCGGTGGTGTCGAAAAAAATTAAAAAGATGGTGCGCGAATATTAAGGAGGCGGACCATGAAAAAAGCGGCGATCATCGGTGCAACCGGTTTCGGCGGGCTCGGGCTCATCGATATCCTGCTGCGGCATCCGCATATTGAGATCAGGCAGCTTGCAGCCAGAAAGGACGTGGGCAAGCAGGTGAGCGAGGTATTCCCCCACCTGAAGGGTTTCTGCGACCTGGTGGTACACTCCCCTGAAGATATCGATCTCACCGGCCTGGACATCGCCTTTTTTTCCACGCCGGACCGGGCAGGCATGTCGCTCATACGCGAATTTTATAAAAAGAACATCCCGGTGATAGACTTCAGCGGCGATTTCAGGTTCACGACCCCCGGCGACTACGCCGTGTACGCGCGGAACCGCGGTTTTGAAGGAGACCACCTCGCGGCAGATCTATTGCCCGAAACAGTGTACGGCCTGCCGGAAAAATTCGCGGACCGGATCAAGCAAGCACGCATCGTCGGTAATCCGGGATGCTTTGCCGTGAGCATGATCCTGGGACTTCTGCCCGCTGTGGAATCCGGCATCGCGGCTTCGGGAACGATTATCTGCGACGGCAAAACCGGCGTTTCCGGAGCAGGCAAAAATTCGGGTGAGGCGAACCTGTACCCCCAGCGCCACGATAACGTCAACTCCTACCGTGAAGGCACGCATCAGCATGTGGTTGAAGTGGAAAAGGTGTTACAGTCGGCTGGCGGGGGAGATCGTAAAATTCTCTTCGTCCCCCAGATCGTTCCGCTTAACAGGGGAATTCTTACTACAATGTATGTGGATATCAATAAAAGATATGATGCTGAAAGCATATTTCGTGCATACAGCGATTATTACAACAACAAGCCCTTTGTCGTCATTACAGAGAGATCGCCGAATACCGCTGACGTGCGAGGGTCAAACCGCTGCCTTATCCGGCCCATCGTAGACGGTCGCACCGGGAAGCTCATCGTCATATCCGCCATCGACAATCTGGTCAAGGGCCAAGCCGGAAACGCGGTGCAATGCGCGAATATCATGCTCGGGTTCGATGAGTCCGTAGGCCTCGACGTGCCTGCCTTCTATCCGTAGGAAGGGGCAGCCCGGAAGGTTCATTACTTTTATAATTGCCCATTGTATTATACGCCATGAATCTCATAATAATCGCCTATCTTTTTTCCGCGTTCGCCTGTTTCGAGAGCGCCCTCACCGTATACCGGTTGAACCGGCCGGCCAGGCTCAACCGCCTTTATGCCGCTCTCGCCGCTTCTTTCTCAATCTACTCGATAATCATGATCCAGCTCTTTCTGTCGTCCGGCGAGTCCGCCTCCTGGCTCTGGTATCGCGTGATCGCCATCATGGCCTGCTTATTATCAATGCTGGGGGTTCGCTTCGTGCTGGAGCTTACCGGGATCAAGGCGCTGACGAATAATAAAGTGTTTCTTGCTGCGCTCTATTTACTCCCGGCTGCGATTGCACTGCCGGCGGTGACTTTTTCTCCGGTAATCAGCGGTTTTGTCATGATGCCGTGGGGCCGGGACATGGTGATGAAAATATCAGGCTGGGCCGTCTGGTTTCACTCATACCTGATGGTGAACAACTTCGCTTGTATCGTGCTTGCCCTGCGCTGGCGCTGCACCGCAGCCACGGTTCGCGAGAAGAAACAGGCCGGGATACTTATCTTTACGCTTTCGATATGGGGAGTGGGGCTGGTCCACCTGCTTTTCCCACCGGTATATCCGGATGCAATGAAACAGGCGCTTGCCCATCTTTTCAATGTATTTTGCTTTGCCGTGTTTATGGCCTGGATACGCTACGCAATACTCAAATACAAGCTCATGACCATATCTCCCGTGCATCCGGCGTCCGAGCTTTTCAACGGCATGAGCGAGGCGCTTTTCGTCACCAACACCGGCGGAGATATCATCTTCATGAACGAAAACGCCGGGGCGCTGGCCTGGCGCTCAGGGAAGGCTGCAGATGCGGGAACGATATTCGCCCTCTTCCCATCTGCCGAGCTTCTAAAAAAGGAAATCGAGGATATGATATTCGGCCGGCAAACGAGGCAACCCGTCATCACTATGGCCGGGGGAAAGGCAGCCGGCACGACATTCGAGATATCCATTCTTGGCATAAAAAATGAGACGGGCACGCTTATCGGGCTTATGGTTATCGTGCGGGCGGCAGGAGGAGCGCGCGAGCTGCAGGAGATGTACCGCCTGTCAGTACGGGAGATGGAGGTCTTCATCCTTCTTTCCAGCGGCCTGTCGGCGCCTGAAATAGCGCAGGAGTGCGATATCGCACTCCTGACCGCAAAGACCCACATACACAATATTTACCAGAAGACCGGCCTGAGGAACCGCGTTGAGCTTTCCAACCTCCTGAACCGGTACCTCTGATTATCTTCCAAAAATTATTTCCTTCTTTTGGCTGCGGCCGTCGATTTTTTTCAGTACTACATCGATCGATGTATGGTCAATCCCCTCATTTTCATCATATTGATGAGCATAAACGCAACAATCCCCTATCAATAAAAAAATCAATACAGAGTAACGTAAAATGAACAAGTATTCCCTCATCTCTTTTTTTTTCCTGGCAATATACTTATATATGGGGGTTAAAATCCTCCTTAATGAGTATAAGAATAAAGTTAACATGGTGTTCAGCCTTGTCTGCCTGTCAATGGTGATCTGGAGCCTGTTTCTCGGTCTTACCTATTTGCAGGAAACCCCTGACACTGCTCATTTCTTTTTGAGGCTGGGTTATATTAGCAAATATTTTTTCTTCCCCCTTAACCTTCATTTTTTTTTCATTCTCACCAAAACAAGATCAAAATTATGGCTCTTGATCCTCTCGTACGTGCCTGCGGTCATTTTAAACATTGCAAATGCAGCCGGCCAGTCGGTGTTCTCAAGGGTTGATTTAATTGATGATAGGGTTGTCGGAACATTCGACCCTGCATGGGTTTCTTTATATGTCTTTTCCATATTACTCTGTTTTTCCATTTCATTTTATATTGTCCATAAATGGGGAAAGCTGACGAATGTTAATAAAGAAAAAATACATTCAAAAATTATTCTTGTTATCTTAACCTTTTCCTACGCCGCCGCCTTGATACCGAGCATTGTGCTCCCCCTTTTCGGATATATGGAGCTTCAATCCATAGGGGTGTCCTTTTTCTATCTTTATGTCATCGGATTGTTCTTCCTGGTCTCAAAATTCAGGTTCATGGGCATCAATTATTTATTAACGGCTGATGAAATTATTTCGAATATCAATGATATCGTCATATTATTGGACCTCGATTTGAAGGTGATAGACGCCAACGCTAAATTTGAACAAGTGCTTTCAATCGCTCCTGAAAAAATAAAGGGTAGATTGTTTTGTGATATTATTATCCCGAATGAAGATATTAAAAACAAGTGCGAATATCTTATTAATGATAAGATCAGCGCCACTAATCTGCGAATAAATTATAAAAAAGAAGACGAGTATATCATTACCAGAACGACCCTGTTAAGGATAAAGGATAAATTCGGCGATCTGGTCGGTTTTCTCGTCATATCCAGCGAGGTTAAAGAGATCAAACAATTCCAGAAATATTTCAAAATCACGAACAGGGAGCTGGAGATTATTGAATTAATCATTTACGGGTTAACCTACCGGGATATTTCAGATAAATTGTCGATAGCGGAGACAACCGTTGAGAAGCATTTATACAATATATATAATAAGCTCGGAATAAACAATAAAATAGAGCTTATCAGAATAACCGGCGATTTTAATATCAAACCTGCCCTGAGCAATTAGCTATTCAAAAACAATCAAATCTACTGGTTTTCCAGTATAGAAAATTTCAAAATTTTGAAACCTCTACCGGTTTTCCATGATGACGAACAACTGAAAATCTTCTTATTCTATAAGACAACTGTTATAAACAGATATGTCGATATCAACCTTAAAAAATATAAATAAATCGGGCTGTACATGTATTGTGGGGAAACACCCGCCGGGAGGCGCCGTGCATTATGTTCTGCGTACAATCAACTTATTTACAATATGACCATCTGTTTCTTAACAATTACTCCATTAAAAGTAAAATCTATTAGAAGCTCCGCTCGCAAATCTGAGCGGCCGGCTGCATAGAGTAAACTATTATTAATTCTAGAGTCATCCAATGATTAAATTAAAAATTGTGAAAATAATATCGATTTCCACTTTCTTTTTCGCTACATGCCTTAACCTCCCCGGCTGTTCCGATGACGGTAATGATTCAAATATGAGCCTTATCGCAGTGATGGGAGGGGGCGGCGGGGGACCCGTATGGAACGGCATCGCCCAATGGGCCAAATCGGTTACAACCGGACCGGGGAATTCAATCTTCAACTCGGTGGCGGTCGGAAGCGACGGCATCTATGCTGCCGGCTATTTGAACGGCAAAGCCTCAGCGTATGATTTCGGAAATGGAAAGACCGTTACCATTAATAATGCCAATAATAATGTCCTTCTGGTGAAATATCAATGACATCTTGGTTTTATATCCAGAGGCATAAAGCACATAAAGTGCCTGATTTTTCAAAATTTTAAAAAGTGACAGGGGAGGAGATTAAAATGAATGTAAAATATTTTTGGTTAATTCTTATGTTGACTGGTTCGCTAATGGCCGGTAACTGCGACAGCAGCGAGAATGATTCAAAAAAGAACCAAAGCTTGCTGTTGTTGTTGGCAGGGGGAGGTGGCACCGGTACTAACCAGGTGATCATTGACGGAACGCTTAAAACCGTTTATGTGGATGGCGGCACGCCCACCATAGCTGCCTCTTATGATGTTGATAATAATTTTACCACAGTAGCCATGGATTTTGATTCCGCAGGCACGGAAAGAATTGACATTATATTCCCAGGTCATGCAACAGGAACCTTTAATGCAAATTCTACTGCCAGCCACAGGCTTATTATTTATACATTTGGAGCGTTATTTATTAGCGATGCCGCATTTGGTGGCAGCGGCACAATAAGCATCACCAAATATGACATTCCCAATAGCCTTGTTGAAGGGACATTCAATGGCATAGTATTTAATATGCCAGGCGGGTCATCCCATACGCTTGCAAATGGGAGATTTATAGCTCCACTGATGTAATATTAAAGCACAAGCAGCAAAATAATTGTCGACACGACCGGCTTACTTATGATATTAGTGAAGTCAGGCAATAGCCCATTACGGAGCAGTAACATGAAAAAACTCTTAATTTTCATTTTTACCACGGCAGCATCTCTCGTTTTGCTGACGTCCGCGGACGGCCAGGATCTTGGGGAAAGAATCAAGCGCGCGGCCTGCGAGAAGGCCTGCGAAAGGTTATATGAAAAATGTATGGGAACATCGGGAAAGGCTTTGGACCGGGAAAATCAGGAGGATATCGAATCGGACGCGAAGGATGTGGTAAAAGAAGAGACGTGCCAGGCTTCCCAGGAAGAGTGTCTTAAGTCGTGCGAATGAGATCAAAGGAGGAAAATCAGAATGAAAAAGAAACGCAATATTGCAATTGCAGCAACAGCAGCGTGCATGCTTTTTTTTGCATTGAACGCCAATTCTATCATTAAATTGGACCTTTCCGCGTACCTTGAAAAGGTCCCGGGAATTCCGCGGACCGCCCCGGAAGCGTACAATATGAGCGCAGCGGTTAAAAATTTTAACGACGATTTGAAAAAGACGCTGCAGGAGCATGAGGGATCCTCGCGCAAGGATCTGTCGGAATCGCCGCTGGGCAAAGATCCGGAGAAAAAAAGCAAAAAATTGAAGAAATACACGGATCCGGAAATGAAAAAGAGAATCAAAACCATGACCGATGAGGAGAAGATGGCCATGGGGATGCAGATGACCAGGGAGATGGGACTGGCCGATTCAGGCCAGGAGTCGCAGCAGGTGACGAATGAGCTTGCGGCCATAGCCAAATTAAATAATGATCTGCTTCAATATAATCAAGAAGGGCTGGATATTATTAAGAAGATGGATAATATTGAGAAAAAACACGCGCCGAAGACACGCGACATCGAAGAGGAAAAGAACTCCTGTCCAAAAATTGATACAGGAAAAGAAGGCCAGGGTGCTCATCTCGACCCCAAATGCGTGCACGCGAAAACGCTCCAGATTTATAACTATAACATTCAATTGGAACCGAACAGGCTGAAGGAGTACCAGGGATTATCGGCGGCTTTCCGGGCAAAGGTAAAGCCGCTCATCGTCCAGCTCAGTAAACGGCTGGCTGCCATTAAATACGGTGATGCAATCAAGGATCCGAAAAATAAAGTGATAGTAAACAACGCCCAGACCGCGGCGCTGGGGGCCGTTGCAATTTTATTCAGCATTACATCGAACGCGCAGAAGGGCGCAGCGGGATTGATAGCGGAAAAAATGGAATACGAAAAAAACTATGGAAAATAAGAGCGGGAGGAGAGAAATGATCAGGATAATACAGATCGGTATACGGTGCATCGCATTTTTCATTATTATATTGGGGTTTTCCGTAGTCGGGGCTGAAAACGAATTCAAGGACACGCCGTATTTTACCGGCATGCCGAGCTTTAAGATTATCGAAGGGACGGACCAGGAGTTCGGCGATTACCGTTTTTTTAATGGAAAGAGCTGCACTACGATAGAGGGGAAAAAATATTACCGCGCGTACACCTTGAAAGAAGGCGCAAAACAGTCGAGCGATCTTCAGATCTCACGCAACTACTCGAATTCCATAAGGAGCATGAGAGGCACCATTGTGTTCGAAGGAGAGTGCTCCGGAGCTGACTGCGCGGAAAACTGCGGCGGCCGCATGATGATCGGCAAGGTCACCAAGGGAGGGAATGAGCTCTGGATCGAGGTTGCGCCTTTCAATGCGGGAAACGATTATTACCTTACGCTCGTGGTCAAGGAGGCCATGAAACAGGACGTCACGGCAAGCGATATGTTTGACGCCCTGAACCGCGAGGGGCATGTCGCGCTCTATATCAACTTCGATACCGGCAAGTCGGCTATTAAACAAGAGTCCCGGCCGATCATCGACCAGATCGCGGAAATGCTTAAGGCAAATCCCGGGCTTGCAATAAGCGTGGAGGGCCATACGGACAACGTGGGCAATTCGAAATCGAACAAGACCCTTTCTGTGGAGCGGGCAAAGGCGGTCGTTGCAGCCATAGCCGCCCAGGGAGTAGATTCGAAACGCCTGAGCGCGTCAGGACACGGCCAGGACAAACCGATTGCAGACAACAAGACGGAAGAAGGGAGGGCCAAGAACCGCAGGGTCGAGCTCGTGAAAAGATAGCGGAGAATTTCCTAAAAAATATTTACGCCCCGAGCATCCGGGGCGTAAATATTTTAATATCGCTTGACAAAGATTAATCATCTATTCTATATGAATTCCTCGTCCGCAGAGGCGGTGAGAATTTGATATACTTATATATGATTGTTCAATGTCAACGACCATCACAAAAGGAATAATCGCTTCCCCGGGGATACGGATCGGCAAGGCGTATCTGTTCCAGACCGGGAAGATCATCATCCCTAAATACACCATCAGCGAGAACGACGTCGCCTCTGAAATATCCCGGTTTGAGCTGGCAATTGAACAGACAAAGAATGAGATCAAAGGGATACAGGAGCAGATAGCCGGCAACCTGTCCAAGGATACTGCGGATATCTTCACCAGCCACCTGATGGTTCTTGAGGACCCGCAGATCGAGGAAAAAGTCCGTAAGGAAATAATCGAGAAAAAAAAGAACGCGGAATGGACCATAAACGATATCTCGCTGGAGCTCATCAACAGCCTGGCGAGCATCGAGGATGATTATCTCAGGGAACGGATAATCGACATATCCGATATCAATAAAAGACTCGTCGCAAACCTCCAGAAGACCGCCTCGCCCTCTCTACAGAGTATCACTGAGGAGGTCATTGTATTCGCGTCCGACCTCACCCCCTCTGAAACCGCGCTCATGAACAAGGAGCATATACTGGCATTCGTCACGGACAAGGGAGCCAGAACCTCCCATACCGCGATCATGGCGCGGGCTCTTGAGATACCGGCTATCGTCGGCACCATAAACATCACCTCCCTGGTGAAGAACGACGATCTGGTCATCGTCGACGCGGTGCACGGCCAGATCATCATCGATCCCTCTCCGGAACAGATCGATGAATTCCGCCGGTATCAGGAAGACTTCCGCGAGCTGGAGCTGGAGCTTGCCAAGCTCACCAATCTTCCGGCGAAAACCTTCGATTCCGAGGAGATCTTCATTTATGGGAACATCGACGTACCGGAGGAGATGAAGATCATCAAGGATCACGGGGCGCAGGGAATCGGCCTTTTCCGCTCCGAATTCCTGTTCCTTGACAAGTCGCTCCCGGACGAGGAAAAGCAGTTCCTCGAATACAAGCGGGTGGCTGATTTCTTCGATCCCGCTCCGGTGACGATCAGAACGATCGACGTCGGCGCGGACAAGGTCTACGCGTACACAAACACCTACCGGGAACGGAACCCCTCCCTGGGGTGCCGGGCCATACGCTTCAGCCTCGAGAACGAGGCCCTGTTCAAAATTCAGATCAGGGCGATACTCAGGGCGAGCCATTACGGCAACGTGAAGCTGATGTTTCCGATGATCACCACGATAGAGGAATTCAAAAAGGCGCGGAGGATCGCCGAGGAGAGCATGGACGAGCTCAGGCGTGAAAAAATTCCCTTTGACGAGAAGATCAATATCGGCCTCATGATCGAGGTTCCCTCGGCGGTGATCAACGCCGATATACTGGCGAAGTACGCGGATTTCTTTTCCGTGGGGACGAACGATCTGGTCCAGTACCTGCTCGCGGTCGACCGGATCAGCGAAAAGATCGCGTATCTGTACAACCCCCTCAATCTGTCCGTTCTCCGCTTCCTCAGGCAGATCGCGGACGTCGCCCGGAAGCATTCGATGCCGCTTTCAATCTGCGGGGAGATGGCGGGCGAGCCCCACTATACCATGGTGCTTCTCGGCCTGGGCTTCCGCCACCTGTCCATGGCCCCCATCTACATGCACCAGGTGAAAAAGCTGGTCAGGTCGGTCTCCATCGCGGAATGCGTGGAAATGGTCGACTCCCTCCTCAAGCTCGAAGATACCGAAGATATCGAGAACATGGTCAGAAAAAAATTTAAGGAAAAGTTCTACGATTTGCCCTGATGAAGCTCTACCATGAACTCGCCGAATCCTATTTTGCGATAGAGAACAACCATCGCGACATCCGCCATGACGTGGCGTTCATCACCGGACTGGTCCGCGCCAAGGATACCCCTTCCCTTCTGGACCTGGGCTGCGGCACCGGCGAGCACCTCAATCTGTTGGCAAAGGCAGGCTTCCGGTGTACCGGCATCGACATCAGCGAAGATATGCTCGCAACGGCGCGGAAACGATTTTCATCAAAAATCGAGTTCATCCGTATGGACATGGCCGACATAGACTATACGGCTGAATTCGACATGGTGATATCGCTCTTCGGCTCGTTCAATTACCTGATCAATGACGCCGACATCCTCGCCGTGCTTAAAAAAACGCTTCGGGCGCTCAAGCCGGCCGGTGTGGGGATTTTCGAGATATGGAACACGCAGCCCATAGTAAAGATAAGGGAAAAGGATATAGACCTGGTATCGGTCACCGACTTTCAGGGTTCTTCGATAAAGCGGGAGCGGGGATTCAAGCTCAGGGATGACCGGTCCAAAACCGTTGTCGAGGTCAATTACCGGTATAGAATTAATGGCTCTGAAGGAGTAAAGACGCTGCGCGACCGGCACATCATGAGGAGCTTCACACCCGAGGAGATCTCGGGATTCCTCTCAAAAGCCGGCCTCACGGTGAAACAGATTTATTCCAACTTTTTATCGCATCCCTATGATGAGAATTCAAACAGGATGGTGGTTCTCTTTTCACGGGGCTGATAAGGAATTTCTTTACATCGGCACGCTGGTTTCGGCATCTATCCCGGTGATGTCGAGCTTCCAGTCGTTGAGCGATCCCTTCCACCGGTCGTAGAGTATCTTCGTCTTCTTCTCGTCTTTGAAGAACCTCTCCGGGTTCTCGAGCGCGAGAAATAGAACCTCTTCCATGGTGCTGACCGAATGGAATATCATTTTCTCCTTGACGTAGTCGGGTATCTTCTCTAAATCCTTCTCGTTTTCCTGGGGGATGATGACATGGTTGATGTTCGCCCGGTGCGCCGCCAGTATCTTTTCCTTAAGCCCGCCGATCGGGAGCACCTTGCCGCGCAGGGTTATCTCCCCGGTCATGGCGACGTCGCACCGCACCGGTATCTGGGAAAGGAGCGAGCCGATCACGACCGCCATGGTTATACCCGCCGAGGGGCCGTCTTTAGGGATCGCACCCTCAGGCACGTGAAGGTGGATATCCCGGCTCCTGACATATTCGTCATTGATCTTGAAAAACTGCTGGTTGGCCTTGATATAGGTGAACGCCGCATGCGCCGACTCCTGCATCACCTCTCCCAGCTGGCCGGTGAGGGTGAGTTTCCCCTTCCCCTTGATGAGCAAGGCCTCGATGTTCAGAATATCGCCCCCGACCTCGGTCCAGGCAAGCCCGTTTGCAAGACCGACCTCGTTTTTCTGCTCTTTGATCCCGTACTTGAACTTAATGGGTCCCAGATACAAGTGCAGGACTTCACCCGTGATACTTTTCTTAAAGTCATTCCCGTTCAGAACCACCTCCCGGGCGACCTTACGGCATACCTTGGCGATTACCCGCTCAAGGCTTCGTACGCCGGCCTCCCGGGTGTAATGCCGTATGGCATGGAGTATCATCTCCTCCGGAAAATCGATATTTTCCCGGGCAAGCCCGTTCTCTTCGATCTGCTTGCTGATGAGAAAATTCTTCGCAATCTTCATCTTTTCCAGCTCGGTATAGCTCGATATCTCAATGATCTCCATCCGGTCAAGGAGGGGCGGCGGTATTTTATGCTGAACGTTCGCCGTGGTGATGAACATGACATGGCTCAGATCATAGTTTACCTCCATGTAATGGTCCACGAACGAGTTGTTCTGCTCCGGATCGAGCACCTCCAGAAGAGCTGACGAGGGATCGCCCCTGAAATCCATGGACATCTTGTCGACCTCGTCGAGAAGTATGAGGGGATTGACGGTCCCCGCCTTTTTCATGAGCTGGATGATCCTGCCGGGAAGCGCCCCGACATACGTCCTCCGATGCCCCCGGATCTCCGCCTCGTCGCGGACCCCGCCGAGGGACATGCGCACAAAGCGCCTTCCCAGCGCCCGCGCCACCGATCTTCCCAGCGACGTCTTGCCCACTCCGGGAGGCCCCACAAAGCAGAGGATCGGGCCCTTCAGCTTTTTGGAAAGCTGCCGCACCGCTATGTATTCGATGATCCGCTCTTTAACCTCTTCAAGGCCGTAATGGTCCTCGTTGAGTATCTGCATGGCGTGCTCAATATCCCGGTTGTCCTTGGTCTTCTTATACCAGGGCACGTCGCGTAGCCATTCAATATAGTTCCGAACCACTGCCGATTCTGCGGACATGGGGGGCATCTTCTCG
Organism: Spirochaetes bacterium RBG_16_49_21; assembly: GCA_001829495.1. Classification (GTDB taxonomy): domain Bacteria; phylum Spirochaetota; class UBA4802; order UBA4802; family UBA5550; genus RBG-16-49-21. The sequence continues at coordinate 49,190 of MIBJ01000037.1, forward strand.
AGCCGCTTGACCTCCTGAAGGGCCTTCGCCTGGGCCTCGGGGCTCATTTTCGCCTCCTCGATCGATTTCTTGAGCTCCTCGATCTCGTCGACCTCGCTGTCCCCCTGGCCGAGCTCTTTTTTAATCACCTTCATCTGCTCGTTCAGGTAGTATTCCTTCTGGGTCTTTTCCATCTGTTTCCGTACCTGACCCTGGATCTTTTTCTCAATGAACATGATCTCCATTTCGCCGTTTATGAATTCGACGAGCTTCTGGATTCGCTCTGCCGGGTTGCCGATGTCGAGGATCGACTGCTTGTAGGCGATCTTCATTTCGACGTGCGCGGCTATCACGTCGGCCAGATGGGATAAATCTTCTATGCTGGCGGCCGAGGTGAAGGCTTCCTTGGGGACTTTTTTGTTCAGCTTGATATATTTCTCGAAAGCTTCAAGCAGCGCCTTGTGCAGGGCGAACGTGTCCGCGGTTCCTTCAGCCTCCCTCTCGATATCCCGCACGAATACCGCTATCGTGTCATCGCTGGATATGAATTCCGACAAATACACCCGCGTTATACCCTCGACAAGCACCTTTATGGTGCCGTCCGGAAGTTTCAGAAGTTGGAGTATCTCGGATACGGTGCCGACATCATACAGGTCCTGTTTCTGCGGCGAGGATATATGGGCGTCCCGCTGGGTGACCAATACTATAAGACGATCGGCCTTCATCGCGTTGTCGAGCGCCTTTACCGATTTTTCCCTCCCCACGAAAAGGGGAATCACCATGTGGGGAAATACCACGACATCCCTGAGAGGCAAAAGCGGAAAATTCTTTGAGGTATCAATCGTTTTCATATCAGTAGTCAAGCCGACTTCTCCTCCTCGCGATATACTATATCCGGTCCCTTCTTGCCGACCACCATCTCGCGGGTAACGGTGATCTTCGCGATATTGTTCATCGATGGGATCTCAAACATCAGATCGAGCATGAGCTTTTCCAGAACCGCCCTGAGTCCGCGGGCTCCCGACTCGCGTTCCAGCGATCGTGAGGCTATCTCATCAATCGCGCCTTCGGTGAATTCCAGCTCAACGTCTTCAAAGGTGAATATCTTTTTATACTGCTTGGTGAAGGCGTTCATCGGCTCGGTGAGAATTCGTATCAGAGCATCCTTGCTCAGCTCGTCCAGGATGGCGATAACCGGCAGCCGGCCGACGAACTCCGGTATGAGTCCGTACTTTATCAAGTCCTCGGGTACCACGTATCTCAGCGAGTTCTCCCGGTCAGTCTTCTTCTTGGACTTGATATCCGCGCCGAATCCGAGCATCTTATTCCCGATTCTCCGCTCCACAACTTTATCCAGGCCGACGAAAGCGCCGCCGCAGATGAAAAGTATGTTCGTCGTGTTGATGGAGATGAATTCCTGATGCGGGTGCTTCCGCCCTCCCTGCGGCGGCACATTGGCCACCGTGCCTTCGATGATCTTCAGAAGGGCCTGCTGCACCCCCTCACCGGAGACGTCTCTGGTTATCGAAGGATTATCGGATTTTTTCGAAATCTTGTCAATTTCGTCTATATAGACAATGCCGATCTCGGCCTTTTTGACGTCGCCGTCGGCGTTCTGAATGAGCCGGAGGAGGATGTTCTCGACATCCTCGCCCACGTACCCGGCCTCGGTCAGGGAGGTGGCGTCCGCTATGGCGAAGGGCACCTGCAAAATCCGGGCCAATGTCTGGGCAAGAAGCGTCTTGCCGGAGCCGGTGGGCCCGGTAAGAAGGATGTTGCTCTTATCCAGCTCGACGTCGTTCTTCTTCAGATTCTTGTTGGAAAAGATCCGCTTATAGTGGTTGTACACGGCCACCGAGAGTATCTTCTTCGCTTCATTCTGGTCAATGACGTATTTATCTAGGATCTCCTTGATCTCCTTCGGCTTCGGCAGATTCTGAAAATCCTCCTCAAAAGCCTTGTGCCGGTCCTCAGCGACAATCTCGTTGCAGAGCTCGATGCATTCGTCGCAGATATACACATCCGGACCCGCGACAAGCTTTTTCACGATATCCTGGCTCTTGCCGCAAAAGGAGCAATTCAGCTTTGAATTTTCATCTTTCTTTTTCGACGACATAACATCTCCTTCAAACTTAGGTGCGTTCAATGACTTTATCTATAAGCCCGTAGTCCCTGGCCTCCTGAGCGGACATGAAATAATCCCGGTCCACATCGTGCTCTATCTTGTCAAGGGGCTGGCCGGTATGCTGGGCGTATATCTCATTCAGCTTCTGCTTGATTTTAATGATTTCCTTCGCATGAATCTCGATGTCGGAAGCCTGGCCCTGGAATCCTCCGGCAGGCTGATGAATCATTATCCGCGAATTGGGAAGCGCCGATCGCTTGCCCTTCCTACCAGCAGAAAGAAGAAGCGATCCCATGGAAGCTGCCTGGCCGATGCAGATCGTCGCCACATCCGGCTTGATATACTGCATGGTGTCGTAAATGGCCAGGCCGGAGGTAACGACCCCGCCCGGACAGTTGACGTAAAGGTAAATATCCTTATCCGGATCCTCGGCCTCAAGAAACAGCATCTGTGCTATGACGAGGCTGGAGATATGATCATCGATGGCTTCTCCAAGAAAAATGATTCTGTCCTTAAGCAACCGGGAATATATATCATAAGACCGCTCTCCCCGATTTGTCTGTTCAACGACTATTGGTACTAAACTCATATCCGTATCACCTTAGATCGTATTAAATGTATTGTTCCACGCACTTCCGCTCTTACACACGCCCTAATATTCAATATAATATAAATTATATTTAGAATCCACTAAATTTCTACGCCCCCTCTCTCTATCTAAAATTAATGTCGGCATCGCCAATATTATATAAGAATATATTTTTATACGTTTTTGTTACCTAACGCAGCCAGCGGCTGTCATCAAAAGTCCCTTTTCTTAACACATTAGACCTTTTGCGAAACTCATTCATATATCAAGTAATTAATTTCAATAATGAAGAAATTTCGGCTTAATTATTTTCCCCGGTTTTTTAGAAACTCATCCAGGGATACCGGCTTACGGCCCTTGATTTTGGCATTCTTGTATATGAACTCCATGGCGCTGTCAAGCAGCAGCTCTGACTCGATATTGTGCCGCGAATCGTTCTCTGCAACGATCTTTTCAATCTCCGCCGCCGTCTTGTTGTTGTTCTTGGCGATAGTCTCTATCACCTCTTTAAACCGGTTCTCATCAATCTTCAATTCCTCTTTTCTGGCTATCTCCATCAGGGCAAGCGATGTCTTGATCATCCGAGCCGCCCTCTCCCGAAGATCATTCCTGAAAACTTCGGGGTCCTGGCCGACTGCTGCCGCGAATTTCTCCATATCGTCGGAACGATATCCGATGCTCTCCTGGGCCTTCAGAAACAGTTCATTCATCTCGTTTGCTATCATGGTCTCCGGTATGTCGAACCTGCTCTCCTCCACGATCTCTTTGAGTATCTCGCCCTTGGCGTCGCCCCGGGCACGCCCGGTGACATATTTCTCAAGCTGCTCCCGTGTCTTTGCAGTAAATTCCTCTATCGATTCATATCCGACTTTCTTGGCAAATTCCTCATTCAATTCCGGGAGCACGATTTCGCCGATCTCCGATATCACGACATGGTAGGTAACCTTCTGGCCCGCAAGGTCATCCGGGTAATAGCTTTTCGGATACTTTATGTCGATATTCCTTTCTTCGTTTATAATCATTCCCGTGATATGCTTGTCCAGAGCCGACTCGTCCTTGCTCTTGCCCGCCACGATCGAATACTCCTTGAATTCCACCTTGTCGAGATCAGCCTGTTCCACGTCATCGATTCTTTTCACCTTTAGCCTTACCAGGTCGCCGTTCTGCACTGCGGCGCCGTCATCCTTTTTGTTGATCTTCGCATAGCGTTCCCTGACGGCATCGATCTCGGCCTCGACGTCAGCATCGGTTATGGTACATACAGCCTCCTCGGCTGCAATGCCTTTGTATCTCCCCAGTTCAACCGTGGGGGATATCTCGAAAATGGCTTTAAAGGTAAACGGCTTATCGCGGAAGACGACGTCGAACTCGTATCGCGGCAACCCTATGGGTCTGAGGTGCTTCTCCTGTATGGCTTCTATAAAGGTATTCGTGAGCAGATTTTCAGCAACTTCCTTATCTGCTTCTTTCTTGAACCTGTTCTCGACTATATGCAGAGGAGCTCTGCCCTTCCTGAATCCGTCGATCTTGACCGTATTTTTAAGCTTGTCGAAAACTGCCGTATACGCTGATTCCACCTTTTCGACCGGAACATCAATCCGCAGCTCTATAGTAGCATTTTCCAATTTTTTCTCTGAAATATTCAACATGGCATCCTCTGTTCGGCATACAACCGATATTGTTACAATTAGTTAATCACTGACTTTAGAGTCAAATATTTTTTATCTGTATGTTTTTGACCCCCCTACCAAAAACCGCCCGCGGCATTTGCCGCGGGCGGTTTTTCTCCCCCACTGAGCGGGAAACGGGATTTGAACCCGCGACCTCAACCTTGGCAAGGTTGCACTCTACCACTGAGTTATTCCCGCATAAATGCGAGCGAAGGGAATCGAACCCCCACGCCTTGCGGCACTAGATCCTAAATCTAGCGTGTCTGCCAGTTCCACCACGCTCGCACGGAAGCTGTAACAAATAGGGGCTCACCCTCTTAAAAATACAAGTTTTTTTTATTTTCATTTTCTCATTGAAATCTATGCGTAGAGAATAATTAATAACAATGAGGTTCATCGTCAATTAAAAAATTTAGAAAAAATGGATCTTAATATTCTATACGAAGATAACCACCTCATTGTTGTGGAGAAGAAACCCGGCATCCTTTCGCAGCGCGACAGCTCGGGGGTCCCTTCTCTTCTTGATTATGTAAAAGAATATATTAAAAAAAAATATAAAAAGCCCGGCAATGTATTTCTCGGCCTTGTGCACCGGCTCGACAAGCAGGCCTCGGGGATTGTGGTTTTTGCGCGTACATCAAAAGCGGCACGGCGCCTCCACCGCGAATTCGCCGAACGGTGTGCCGTAAAAATGTATGCGGCCCTGGTCGAAAATAATGGCTCGGCCGAGCCGGGGAAATGGATCGAACGCTCGGATCTGCTGACCCGCACGCGGGGGCGTTCGCAGATCGGGGGAATTGCCGGCAGGGGCGCGCAATCGGCACGAATGAGATTCATGGTGATGGCGGCAAATGACGCCTTTGCGCTCATCCTGGTTCATCTCATGACCGGCAGAAAACATCAGATCCGGGCCCAGCTGGGCGCGACGGGAATGCCGGTCGCGGGGGACGTACGATACGGCTCCCGGCTCCGGTGCGCGGATGATTCAATTTGCCTGCATAGCCTGTATCTGAGCTTTATGCATCCCACAAAAAAAGAGCCGGTCTCGATATATTCCGTAATACCGGAGCGGATAACCGAAAAGATCGTAATTGATAAAGCCCTGCAGGAGCGAATATGGCAGGTAATCCTGACACAAAGCTCCGTCTGACCGCAATAAATCTCTCTTGACAAATTACGATTATGAAGAAGGGTTATAATCAATAAGGAAAATCGCCATGCCGAAAGATGATAATGAATTCGACTCCCTTTTCGAGAATGAAGAACCGGACAATAAAGTCAAAAAGATTGAAAAGCTCTTCGCCTTTGACGACAAGCTGCAGCATGAAAAGATTGAAAAGGCCGAAGAAGCCCCCAGGGCAAAGCCCGTGCAGGAAGGTGCTCCCAAGAAGAAGAGAACTTCCGAAGACTTTGAACCCGACATGGACGCCCTCCTCATCACCGCGCAATCACCGCTCATCATCGAGGGACTCAAATACCTGACACGGAATGACTTTTCCGGCGACACGCTCCGGATATACGCCGAGGCGGTCAAGGGAGTCGAGATCTTTATAAAAATTCTGGAGCGGAATCCGAACAACTACTACAAGCTTTCAGCGGTTATTAAAACAGACGTCGATTGCAAGGAAATCGAGAACGTGGCCCTGAAGTTATATAAAATGAAGCACCGCTACAATCCCCAGACGGACAATCAGATACTCCAGGCGTACGAGATGCTCAGAAACAGGCTCAAGATCGGGTACAACAAGGTTCTGCTCAGCTCGTCGATGATCGGTATTAAAAAATACTTTTTGCTTTCAGGAAACCTGAACCAGGAGAAAGCAGCGGATCTGATCCTAAAAAAGGATAAGGAATTCAGGGACGATATCGAACAATTCACCCAGCATCTCAATGTTGCGATCCGGCTCACGAAGATCGGCGATTATGAGATCAGCAAGGGACTCCGGGGCAGAGATCTGAATGCCTTTATCATCAGGGCGAGCCATCTGCTCGCGTATTATTTCCACGTCATCGGGGACACTAAATCGGAAGAGCATTACCGGCGTGTTCACGAGAACCACAAGAAGTACTTCATCACCCGGTAAAAAGAACGCACAATAATTATTCAGCTATAATAATGGAACCGCCGATGGACGCTGCCTCGACTCCGCTCGGCAACCGGATGGCTTTTTACCATCAAGCAAATCGGTTGGTGAGCCTGTCGAACCATCGGCGTGAATCGGCGGTTACCGCCAGTTCAAAGGAGCGGCTCGACAATGCGGTAGATGACGGAATCGGCAAACATGATTCCCGTTTCGGAGAGGCGCATCCTGGCGTCACTCCCGATTTCGTCAAGGACAACCATGCCGCCGGAATGGGCTTCTCCTATCCGCTCCATCACCGCCTGCGGCAGGGTATAATCGAGCAGCCGTTCCATGTCCCGGATCGACATTCCGGAAAGAAGCCGCAGCCCGGTCATCATACATTCAACCGCAGCCGACTCCGGCGTTCTGGCATCCTTCTTTAGAAGGGTGCTGTCCGACCTGACATAATCAGCTACCGGCATGCAATTGGAGGTGCGCTCGCCGTCAATGAATGAGCAGGAGCCCGGACCGAACCCGATGTAGGGATCGAACTTCCAGTACTTCAGATTATGGCGTGACTGAAGCCCGGGAAGCGCGTAGTTAGATATTTCATAGTGCTCATATCCATGATCCCGAAGCAGGGAGCCGGTCATCCTGAACAGCCGTGCCTGCTCGACCTCGGAATCGGGGCATATCGAAAGCCTTCTGCTTAAGGGGGTATTCTTCTCTATGGAAAGCAGGTAAGCGGATATATGTGAAGGACGGTAGCCCGCTGCGGTATCTATATCCCGACGAAGCTCTTCTTCATTCTGCGACGGAATCCCGGTTATGACGTCTACACAATGCTGAAAGCCTCCTGAGCTGAAAAAAAGATCAAGCACCTTTGTAGTACACACCGCTCCCGAGCGACCGATGATCGCGTGAAGCCTCTCGGACAGGGTCTGCATTCCCAGCACGATACGGTTCACGCCAGCATCCTCAAACCTGGCCAGCTTTTCGCCGGAGACGTCTTCCGGGTTCATCTCAAGGGTAATCTCGGCATGAGGATCAACGGTCGCGCGCTCCTGTATCGAACGGAGTATGGCATGGATCTGGGCTTCTGTAAGCAATGAGGGCGTGCCGCCCCCGAAATAAACCGTATCGGCACTTGTCCCCCTCCCCCTGCTGCCGAGCCGCTCGTCGATTTCCCTGACGAGCCGTGTCCCATATGAATCCGGCACCCTGATGCAGGAATCAAATCCGCACACCGGAACGGAATAGAAGCTGCAATAATCGCATTTCCTTCTACAAAAGGGGATATGGATATATATACCATGCGGCTTCACTTTTTTATCCCCAAATCCAGACCTGCGTCCAGCTTCGGCCGGAACCGTCCGTTCAGACATAAGCCCAACTGGCGAAGCGATTCATCGGTGTCCGAAAAGGAGAGCAATCCCGCCTTGACGATTCCCGATGCAGCCAGGGGAAAGGGGTTGCCGCTTGAGATCACAACAAGGTCGATCCCCCTTTTTTTGCAGTATCCGGCGACTGTTTTTATATAGTTCAGATCAGGCTCGACAACGTGAAGATAGAGGATTATTTTCCCTCCTCTTGCCGTACAGCGCTGCAGGCCGGGGAAGCTGCACAGAACGTTCCTCTTCTTCCCGGCGAGGATTTCCCGCAGCCGAGGAGAAGAGGTGATGAATATTCTCGCGGCATTCTCGCCGGGATATAATAATTTGATGTCGCCGAAATAGATGAGGCCCGTTCGTGAAAGCTCCGAATTCACGCGGCCGGCGCTCCCCAGAATCTTTTCCCCATCATCCGTCATGATGAATCTCCCCGCACCGATTCTCCCTTCCTCATACGTCATTATGCCGTAACGGATCTTCGCCTCCAGAATCCTTTTGACCGATTCATTGATCCGCTCTGCGGAGATGCGCTTAAGAGCCACCGCCCGCTTGATAGCGCTCACGATGACCTGAAGATCGCTGCCGTACGAGCTGAGGAGCACGATATCCGCTCCGGCGAGTATCGACCGTACCGCCGCCTCGCCCAGCTCCTCCCTGCTTGAGATGGCTGCCATCTCAAGATCGTCCGTGATGATCAGGCCGTTGAATTTCAGCTCTTCCCGCAACAGGCGGGTCAGAAACAGCGGCGAAATTGTGGCCGGATCGCCGTTCCCCAGAATCAGCGGATAGGAAACGTGCGCGGTCATGATGCATTCCACACCTGCGGCTATGGCCTTTTGGAACGGCACAAGCTCGATGCGGCCGAGCCGCTTCATGCTGCTGCGGATGACCGGCAGGGTGTAATGCGAATCGGAGTCCGTGTCGCCATGGCCGGGGAAATGCTTTCCCACCGATATGCAGCGCGAATCCTGAATTCCCCTGACATAGCAGGCCCCGATGTCCGCCACCAGGCGGGGATCGGAGCCGAATGAGCGGGTATTGATCACCGGATTGGAGGGATTATTATTCACGTCCAGTACCGGCGCCAGGTTCATGTTGACGCCGCTCCTCCGGAGCTCCAGCCCCAGAATCCTGCCCCATTCGTAAACCAGGCCGCAGTCCCCACTGATCCCGGCAGCCATGTTGCCCGGGAACTGGGTCACGCCCGATCTGATCCTCACAACCCTCCCCCCTTCCTGGTCGATGGATATAAAGAGGGGTATCCCGGAATTCCGGATCGAGGCATCGTGGAGATCCGTGACGAATGCCCTATTATTGCCAAAGGTCGTCAGGTTCCGGCCGAATAAAATTATGCCTCCCGGCAGGTTCTCCGTGATAATCGATTCGGCTTTCCGGTTCATCCTGCTCCCGGGAACGCCGACCATGACCATCTGACCCACTTTCTGCTCAAGCCTCAATGCAGCGGTAAGAGCTTCGGCTTCCCGATAATATCGTTCTTGAGCGCAGCTTGCGAAAACGCTTGCGGTTATGAACGGAAGCAGGATTAATTTTTTTATTGAAGACACCTTTGCCTCATCATTTTCAACTCACCCCCCCTGCCCCCCTCTCTACTCCGTAAAGAGGGGGGAATCGTTATACGGAGCTTCTTGAATATCCCTCCCCCTTCTCTTCGTCCAAGAGAAGGGGGAGGGAATTATATTTCTATTATTGCTGATTGTGGCAACAAAAAAATTCTAATTGATTTTTTTGGTAAGAAATTCTAATCATTTCGCAGCATCAAGCTTCCTTCACTCCCCCTCTCTTTTATTCATTTATTAATGGGAGAGGGGGTCGGGGGGTGAGGGCATATGGGTAATAATTTTTTTAAAAAAATGCCATTTTTATAAGATAATACTATAAGGGTTTGCGGACCTGCATGAACAGTCATATTCAAAAAACGAATTTCGTCAACAGCTACCAGGCCTCGACTTCCGTCGTTCCCGAGGTGATTGAAAAATTAATATCCGATCTGAAAAAATACGGCTATTCCCAGCCCGATATCGACGAGATCGTCCTTTCCCTCGATGAAGCGATTACCAACGCGATCCAGGTAACCCTGGAGATAAACCGGGAAAACCTTCCGGCCTATGAATCATCCGAGGCACGGGATATCACGGTCCGGTATACCATAACCGGTGAGATATTCGATGCCACCATCATCGACCACGGCAAAGGGCTTGATATCTTCAGCATTCTTAACGCCACGCCCCAGATGGGCTCCAAAAACTATATCAATCAAATAATCAGCTACGCCTCTGATTCGGAGCAGCAAAAAATCAAGGTGCGCGTGAACGGCAAGGAGGTCCCTCTCCGGGGCATCGGGGCCGGACTGAAGATAATCCTCAATTTCATGGACACCGTCACCATCGATCTTATTGACAAAGAACATGTGATAACTCAATCTGTCACCGAGCACACCGACGGCACGATCTTCAACATGAAAAGAAAAAGAAGATATCGATGAAAGAAAAAAAATTCCTCAACTCTTTCGACGACCCCGAATTCATGCACTCGCGCGAAGCACGGATCATACGCATTATGAGCGAATATCTCGAACCGGAGAAACGGTTTAATGACCTGGAGATAAAACATACCGTGGTCTTTTTCGGATCGGCGCGGATCGACCCCGAAGGAGCTGATGAGAGGAATGCGGCGAAATACTACCATGCGGCGGCGGATTTCGCCTTCAGCCTTGCGAATCTGAACAAAGAGATAGAGCATGAGACCGGGGAGCGGTTCTACATCTGCACGGGCGGAGGTCCGGGCATCATGGAGGCGGCCAATATGGGGGCGTCCCGCGCCGGCGCCCGGAGCATAGGCCTGAACATAGACCTGCCGATGGAGCAGGCGCCCAACAAGTATATCTCCCCGGAGCTGATCATTAAATTTCATTACTTCTTCATGAGAAAGCTCTGGTTTCTGTACCAGGCCAAGGCGATCATAATCTTCCCCGGCGGTTTCGGGACCATGGACGAGCTCTTTGAGACCCTGACCCTGGTGCAGACGAGAAAGATGGAGAAGATCGATATCCCCATCCTCCTCTATGATAAGGAATTCTGGTCCACGGTCATCAATTTCGGCAAGCTGGTTGAGTGCGGATTTATCTCGCCCGAAGATATGGAGCTGTTCCATTTTTTCTCAGACGTCGATGAAGGGATAGAAATCCTCCGGCCCAGGCTGATTGAGTTGATTAAAAACGTCCATAAATATCTTGAAATGAAATTCCCTATTTAACGGCGAGCGATTGCCCAGGGAGGGACTTGAACCCTCACGAACGTAACGTTCAAGGGATTTTAAGTCCCTTGTGTCTGCCAATTCCACCACCTGGGCGCAATGAGGCGCCGAGCGGATTCGAACCGCTGCATAAAGGTTTTGCAGACCTCTCCCTTAGCCACTTGGGTACGGCGCCGATCTATGGACTGTCACACCATTTTTTAGCTTCATTTTGCGTTGTCAACTTAAAATAACCCACCGATGATAAATTCACGCCCCCGAAGGCGGGGTTGCGCAACCCCGCCTTCTCAATGATAAATACAACCCGAAAATTAATTCATCATCCTGTTTTATAAATATTGACAATTTGCCCGGAGAAATAATCATTGATCCATCGATTGTAATCTCTTGAAAAAATATATTTAAAAAATAAGCTAAAACAGGAGGTCTTTATGGCAAGAAGGATACAAAAAGCAGCTGTTATTGGCTCTGGCATAATGGGTGGAGGCATAGCCGCTCTCTGTGCCGGTGCGGGAATTCCCACGTTGCTACTCGACATTGTCCCGTTCGATCTCAAAGACGAGGAAAAAAATAACCCGGCGGCGAGAAATCGGATTGCCAATGCGGGCAAGGAGGGGATATTAAAGGCAAAACCGGCGCTTCTCTACGACAAAGACAAGGACCCGAAACTGATTCAAACTGGGAACCTGGAGGACGATTTCAACAAGCTTGCCGAATGCGATTGGATCGTCGAGGTCGTGGTTGAAAATCTGAAAATCAAGCAGGATCTGTTCAGCCGGATCGAAAAAGTAGCAAAAAAAGACGCCATCATATCAACAAACACGTCCGGCCTGCCGCTGAACAAAATAGCTCAGGGAAGAAGCAAGGCGTTTAAAGAGCGTTTCCTCGGAACGCACTTCTTCAACCCGGTGCGCTACATGCACCTGCTTGAGATCATACCCGGCGCGGAAACAAAGAAAGAAATACTGTCCTTCATGGCCGAATTCGGTGAAAAGGTTCTGGGCAAGGGAGTCGTGTGGGCGAAGGATACCCCGAACTTCATCGGGAACAGAATCGGAACCTTTAACGGCGTATCCGGCATACAGCTTATGATGGAAATGGACATGACGGTTCCGCAGATCGATGCAATCCTCAGCTCTGAGATAGGGCGCCCTAAAACCGGAGCTTTTAAGTTGATCGACATGGTCGGCCTTGACACCTTCGTCCATGTCGCGGACAATTGCTACGAATTCTGCCCTGATGATGAGTATCGCGACCACCTCAAATTGCCGCCGTTTGTATATAAGATGTATGAGAAAAAAATGCTCGGAAACAAAACCAAGGGCGGGTTCTATAAAAAAGAAGTCACCGCAGACTGGAAAAAGATTGATAAAGTGATCAATCTTAAAACACTGGAATATCAAACCTATGATAAGGTAGATTTCCCCTGCCTTGCTGAGGCGAGAAAGGCAACTAACCTGGTTGATAAACTGAACATCATGGTCTATGGAACCGATAAGGGATCATTGTTCGCATGGAGGGTTATATCCGGCGGTCTCATTTATGCAGCGAGCAAGATCCCGGAGATCGCTGACTCCATCTTAGAGATCGATAAGGCGATGAAATGGGGCTATAATAATGAAATGGGCCCCTTCGAGATATGGGACGCCATCGGCATAAAGAAATCCGTTGTCAGAATGAAAAAAGAAGGGATGAAGGTTCCTAAAAAAGTCCTGGCCATGCTTGAAAAAGGTTATAAAACTTTTTACAAGACAGAAAAGGGAAAGCAGATGTACTACGATCTTAAATCCGGAAAATATAAAGAGATCGTAACGAGCCCGCTGTCCATATCGCTCATGAGCCTCAAGAGCAATAAAAAAACAGTTAAAGAGAACGCCTCAGCTTCAATTATTGATTTAGGCGACGGTGTATTCAACGTCGAGTTTCATACGAAGATGAACGCGATCAACGGGGAAATGGGGGAAATGGTTGTTGAAGGACTGGAATATGCCATTAAAAACGGCGTAGGCCTTGTGCTGGGCAACCAGGCTTCGGGAATGCCCGGTGCATTTTCGGCAGGCGGCGATCTCGGATTCATGGGAGCCAAGGCGAAAGCCAAGGATTTTTCCGGAATCGACACCATGATCAAAAATCTCCACAAAATGATGCTGGGGCTCAAATACGCGCCCATACCGGTCATTGCAGCGCCGTTCGGCCTGACTCTGGGAGGCGGGTGTGAATTTTGCCTTGCCTCGGATAGGATTGTCACCCACATCGATCTCAATATGGGCCAGGTCGAGATCGGAGCTGGCCTTGTCCCTGGAGGATGCGGTATGATGCACCTGTGGCAGAGATATGTAGATTCTATTCCCGGCAACGTCAATATCGCAGATTGGGGCGCCTATCTGATACCGGCTTTCACGACTGTTTTTCAGGCAAAGGTCTCCATGTCTGCGTTTGAAGCCCGCAAGGCGGGATTTTTAAGACCCACGGACAAGATCGTTTTCAATAAGGACAACCTCATCGGAGAGGCGAAAAAAGAAATCCTCAGGATGGTCGAGGACGGATACGTTCCCCCGACTCCGAAGAATTATCCGGTGATGGGTCAGGAAGGTCAGGGCATGATATGGGGTAATTTCCAGAATTTAAGAATCGGCGGATACGTGCCGAAGCATCTGGAGTTTATAGCCAAAAAGATTGCTTACTGTATTACCGGAGGCGAAGCCAAGCAGGGTCAGCTCGTATCAGAGGATTATCTCTGCAAGCTGGAGCGCGAGACTTTTGTCGAACTTTGGAAAACGGAAGAGACCCAGAAGATGGCGGAGCATATCCTGACCACGGGCAAACCGTTGCTGATCTAAAAATAATTATAATTGAAATTTACCCCGGCGCCTTCGGCTGCCGGGGGTAAAAATTCAAAAATATTGTATTATTGAATTACAGGAGGAAACCATGAGAGACGCATATATCGTAAGTGCCGTAAGAACGCCCGGATGCAGGCGGGGAAAGGGAGCCCTCGCCCAAACCAGGCCCGAAAAGCTGATCGTCCAGGCGATCAATGCCGCGATTGAGAAGGCCGGCATCGACAAGGGCGCAGTTGATGATTTCATGCTGGGATGCGCATTCCCGGAAGCTGAACAGGGCTTGAATTTAGGAAGGATTGCGGTCCAGATCGCCCGGTTCCCCGATTCGGTCACCGGCGCTACCGTGAACCGGTTCTGCGCATCAGGCCTTGAAGCAATTGCCCAATCCGCTATGCGGGTAATGGCGGGATGGTCCGAGGTATGCATGGCCGGCGGGCTTGAGTCCATGTCGACCGTGCCGATGGGCGGAAACCTTCCCCGGCCGCTGCCGGACTGGGCGAAAGAGCAGCCGGACGTGTATATTTCAATGGGCATCACTGCTGAGAATGTGGCGAACAGATACAAAATCAGCCGGCAAATGCAGGATGAATTCGCGTATCATTCGCAGATGAAGGCTGCTGATGCGCAGAAAAACAAGCTTTTTACTGAAATACTTTCCACCGTGGCCGACCGGTTCGTGGAAAAACCGGACGGGAACATCGTCCGCGAGACCTTCGTACAGGATTTCGACGACGGCGTCAGGGCTGATACGACAATAGAGGGCCTGGGAAAGTTAAAGCCCGCTTTTGCCGCCAACGGATCGGTCACGGCCGGCAACGCCTCCCAGACTACGGATGGAGCGGCGGCGTGCATTATTATGAGCGAAGCGGCATTGAGCAAATACGGCGTTAAACCGCTTGCGAAGCTGATTGCCTACACAACGGCGGGGTGCAAGGCCGACGAAATGGGAGTCGGCCCCGCATACGCGATACCCAAGCTTCTGAAGTTAACCGGAAAGAACATCAACGACATCGGTCTGTTTGAAATAAACGAGGCTTTCGCATCGCAGGCCATCTACTGCGCGCAACAGCTCGGCATCGGGGATAAGAAGGAGTGGGCGATTGACAGCCAGTCAAAAAGAATCAACATTACCGGCGGCGCCATCGCCCTGGGCCACCCGCTCGGCTGCACCGGATCAAAACTCGCTGCTACCCTCATAGCAAACATGAGGCGGAAAGGCGTGAAATACGGCGTAGAGTCGAT
The DNA here is from genome assembly GCA_001829495.1 of Spirochaetes bacterium RBG_16_49_21. Classification (GTDB taxonomy): domain Bacteria; phylum Spirochaetota; class UBA4802; order UBA4802; family UBA5550; genus RBG-16-49-21. The sequence continues at coordinate 64,365 of MIBJ01000037.1, forward strand.
GTGCATCGGCGGGGGTATGGGAGCGGCAGCGCTCTTCGAATTATGCGAGTAGTCCGTCACACAACACGATAAAAAAGCCGCCTCCGGGCGGCTTTTTTATTTGTGTGAATTCAAATACACTTAAGTTAAGTCCAAAAAAGTCCGAATTTATGGTATAGGAAATATCCGGAAGGAGCGTGACAATGGTAACAAAACATCACGACATGAACAAATGGAAGCGGGAGCAGCTGGAATATTTTAAAAAATATTTAAGCGCCTTTAATACCGATTCAAGAGAATACAACCTCATCATGAAAGGCATTCAGGACTTGGAAAAAAGCATGTAAGAGATGCCGCATCTCTTACACTCCATGCCTCTTCTACAGGCGTACCAATCTCGTCTTCAATAAATTCTTGACAGTGATCCAGTGCGCATACAGGGTATGCGATAGTGAAGGATTATTATGCCGAAAAAAGAAGAAATTCAACAAAAAGAATCGCCCGCTGAAGAGGTTCTGAAAAGATTCAGGTCTTCACCATTGGCTGAAAAAACATCGAAAAAGAGAAAAATATCGGGTGGAATCTTTTTTGTTAATCTTATCCTGTTGGTGCTGCTTATCCTGTTATACATGAACAAAAAGGCGCCTGAAGAGTATCGGACATCCATATTTAAATATAAAGGCCTCCAGTTCAGATTTTCAGAATCGAAAGACAAGGGATCGGGAAATTATTACTTCTCGTTAACGATAAAGTCAATGAACCAAAAAGACACAAGGCTTCATTTTCATGATCGTCTCGCGGATATCGTCCTGTATCATGATGACCTTCCTGTTTATAAAATGCCGCTCGGTGAAAACGTCACAACCCTGACCCTTAGTCCCGGCGGTACGAAAACCCTGGTTGAAATGCTAGATCGGAGCGCCTTAATAAAAATTTCGGACCGGCACCCTGAATTCGCCTCTTCAAAGAGAAAAAGCTGGTTCCGGCCTGAAATAAAGCATATACCATTTATCGCAGAACTCGAATTAAACACGGGTGACCGCATGTCGACATCGCTGCCGTTTGACTATGAGGTGGAATAATGGCACGGCCGGACTGGGACGATTATTTCATGAAGATCGCTGAGGATGTAGCGACCCGGTCGACCTGCATCCGGAGAAGCGTCGGAGCGATCATCGTCAAGGACAAAAGGATTCTTTCAACCGGCTATAACGGCGCTCCGGCAAATATCGCCCATTGCACCGAAGAAACATGCCTGCGGACCATGTACAATGTGCCTTCCGGCGAGCGGCATGAGCTGTGCAGAGGGCTGCATGCCGAGCAGAATGCGATAATCCAGGCGGCCCTGCACGGCGCGTCGATCAAAGACGCGACGGTCTATATAACGCATCAGCCGTGCTCGATCTGCACCAAGATGCTTATCAACAGCGGGATAAAAAAAATAATATGCAGATCCGCTTACAATGACCGGTTTGCAGCCGAGCTTATCGCGGAATCAGGGATCACGTTGATAATACTTGATGAAAACCGGTAAGGGCGATTCATGGATCGCCCCTACCGCTCCGGCATTACCGGACGGGGATGTAAACGCATAATGAGACACATAGCCAGTGCATATCTTATCACGGCGGTCGTTTTCGCCTGTTCCATCGATCTCCCTGCTCAAGAAACAAAGAGCCCGAATGAACTATTTGAAAAGGCATCGGCATATTTTTTCAAGAAAAATTTTGATGCCGCGAGGCCGCTCTTGCAGAGGGTGATTGATGAAGATCCCGGTAATTCCCTGGCGTACACCTATTTAGGGGATATATATCTTATAAAAAAACGGTACAATGACGCCCTGGATCAATATAAAAAGAGCATGGAGATCAACCCGGCGGCAGGCACTAATTATTTCCGCATCGGCCAGGTATACTATTACAAAAAAAACGGATCGCAGGCCCTGGTCTATTTTAAAAAGGCCATCGATACGGACAAGAGGTTGAAATTCGCCTACTATCATATCGGCCTCACCTATCTCATGCTTCTCCGCGATAAGGAGAATACGATTACGAGCTGGGAGACATATTTAGCAGCTGCGCCCGACGATCCCCAGTATGAAAAGATCAAACGGGTCATAGCCCTATTGAAAGATCCGAATTTCGTCATCCCTCCTCCGGACAGCGACATTTCCATCGAGGAAGCGCTCCTTCTGGGCGGGTTGACCATTGACAAGGTTATGCGCAAATCGACCGATCGTGAGGAAGGACATGAATCAAAAAAGACGAAGCGGAAACTTGAGGATATCTATCTTGACGACGATTTATAGAGGCACACATGCGATATTACAATAAAAGAAATAAATATATGATAGGCATCGGGGTACTGCTGTTTCTTCTCGCAGCAGGCGGGATTTCGCTTTTTATTTTTTTATACTCCCCGCGCCTGCGCGCGCCGGACGATATCCTTGACCGGCGTCTGCAGCAGATTGAGGCGTATTCCCGCGTGCTGGAAACAGACCCTTCCGACGTCCACTCGCTCATAAAGATCGGGAACTTGTACAAGTCCATCGGTGAAATCAAGAAGGCCGTTGATTATTATAAAAAAGCCCTGAAATATGATCCGGAAAACTATGAGGCATTGAACGAGCTCGGCCATGCGTATGCGCTGCTTGGGGATTATGATAAGGCTATCGAAGTGTTCAAAAGGGCGAAAAAATACCGCCCGGCGTATCCGGCTGCTTACAACAAGCTCGGCAATGTTTACGACGATCAGGAAAAATTCATAAAAGCTCTGGATGAGTACCTGGCTGCGAAAAAGGTCGCCCCCCGGGATCAGGAAAGCTACCGGAACATCTCGCAGCAGAAGCTGCGCAATGGCGACATAAAAGGCGCCATTGCGATAGTGAAGGACGGCATTACGGCGAACCCGACCGATCCGGAAGGGTATTATAATCTCGGCAACCTGTATTACGGGATAAAAAAGTATGAGGATGCGAGAAAAAACCATGAGATAGCCGTTGAAAAAAATCCGGGAAAATCAAAGTACCACCGGGGCCTTGCTGAAGCGCTCCTGAAGCTTGGCGACCGGAACGCGGCCGTCAAATCCTTTGAAAAAGCCCTGGAGACAGATCCCGGCGACGCGGCCGCGGCTGAGCGGCTGGGCGACCTATACGCCGCACAGGGAGATTTTGACAAGGCTGCCCGCTATTACAAAAATGCACTGTCGTACAACAGCCGGGACCGGGACTTAAGACAAAAATACGCGGCAGCGTCAAAAAAGCGCGGTGGAGAAACAGCCTCAGCCGTTAAAAGGCCCCACAAAGAGATTATTCCTGAAAAAAAGGCCCTTCCCCTTGCTGAATCAGAATCCCTCGTCGACCGATCCAGGGAAAAACAAGCGGCCGCCGGGAAACAGGATACGGCCGGCAGGGAAGCCGTAAACTGGAGGGAGATCGGCGACCGGAAGCGCAACCAAAGGGACTTCGACGGCGCACTGGAGGCGTACGCCAAGGCTGTTGAAATCGATCGAAACGATGATCACTCACATTACTGGATCGGCAGAATCTTCTACTACAAGAAACTATACGGCAAGGCAATCGCTGCTTTCGAAAAAGCCGTGGCCGCGAATCCCCGGCACGCCGATGCGTACTACCATCTCGGACTCCTGCTCTATTTAGAAAAAAAATACCGGCAGGCGCTCGGCTCCTTTGACTTGGCGATACGGCTTAAGCCGAAATTTCCGAAGGCGTATTATTCCCGAGGCCTCTCATTTTCGCGGATTCACGACACGGCTAACGCCATACGTGACTTTAAAACAGCCATCTCTCAGGACCCGGCCTTGACGCGCGCCTATTTTAATCTGGGAGACGTCTACCTGGAAACCAAAGATTACCCGAAAGCCCTGGAATATTTTTCCAAGGATCTGGAGTACCGTCCGAATAACCCCTACACGAACTTTAAGATGGCCGAGACCTACCATGACATGAAGGATTACGCTAACGCTGTACGTTTATATGAAAGGACTCTGGAGCTGGATCCTGAAGATTATCAATCATACTTCAACCTCGGCTTGATATACGCCCAAAAGGAAGACTATCAGAAATCAATCCAGATGTTTTCGAAGGCCGCTCGCTTGAAGAACGACCACGCTCCTTACTATGAGATGGGGAAATCGTATGAGGCATCGGGGGACAGCGACAAGGCGTTTGACTCCTACTCGCGCGCGCTTGAGTTGAATCCGAAAGATATCAAGCCGTATATAAACCTCGGTGCGCTGTATGCCAAAAATAAACAATATGAAAAAGCAATAGATCTTTATAAAAAGGCCGTGGCTCAGAACCCGGATTCCTTCACCGCCCACCATAACCTCGGCAACGCGTACCGTGAATCCAGGGTATATTCGCTGGCCATAGATGAGTACAAAACCGCGCTGAAAATAAAACCGATGGATGCAAAGACCCAATTTTTCCTCGGAGTCTCCTTCCGCGATTCGGAGAATTATGCCGAGGCGGTCCAATCTTTTGAAAAATCCCTTGCGATCAACGGCAGCCTCTATGACGCTCATGAAGAGCTGGGGATGCTGTATTACCGGAATCTCAAAAATAAAGAGAAGGCTTTGCTCCATTTCGAAAAGCTGTTATCGCTTAAACCGAATCATCCGCGAGCCGGAGAGATTAAGAACATCATTGCGGTTCTGAAGCATAACTGAATTACAGCTCAAAAATATTTTCAGGTTCCGGCTTGTCCATGGTAGGATTTATGTATGATGATATCAATCAATAAAGCGCGAATTCATATGAAACCGGGGCTTGCCGTTATTTATGCCCTGGCGCTGCTCGCCGCGTGCGGCAGCTCCTGTTCGTTGCAAACCAGGAGCGCGTTGGAAATCAAAACAAGCGGCTTCATTTCCGAAAACTGTTATCAGGCGATTCTGAAGATTGCTCCCAACGACAACGCGCAGGGGCTCGTGGCCAAAAGGGAGAGCGCATATTTGAAATCGAAGACAGCCGCTTTGAAGGAGATGGCGCTGGACAATCTGTCAAATTATTGCATGGAAAAGAGGCTTCAAAAGAACGACATAAATAGAAAAGAGATAAACCTTTCCGTGCTGAGAATAAACCTCTTGAGTAAGCTGGACGATCTTGTGGGGGACGGTTCGATCGCCTTTGCCTACTATGATGAAACGAACTCCCTCATAATCGGATACCGGATATTCAAGAACGGCTTCAAGCAAAAGATTGATGCTCTGGCCGATGAAGTGGAGCTGCGCCAGGGAAGTGCTGCCGGCCGGAGGAGGTAAAAAATGTTCAGCGGAATCATCAGGCGGGCCCTCCTCATCTTAATGGCGTTCGGTCTATATGCTTCCGGCTGCTCCGCTCCAACACCAAAAAACGCGCAGCCCTGCGACGATGCTGCCGCTTTTCCCGACAGCCCGAATGCAAAGAAAAAGTACCTGGCTGAAGGCTTTATCTCCGACGAAATTTTTCGGATTGTCATCGTTTCACCGAAGGATAAGGGCGATCCGGATATGGAAAACATAAAAAACAGGGCCAAGCGGCGAATGTGCGCGTCGCTTGAAGGGAATCTTTCCGCATACGGCAACAACATCGGCAAGAATGCGAAAACGGAGATAGACAATCTTATTGAAAAAAACGGCAGACTCGCAAAAAAGGATGTCGATTCCCAACGCTATAACGTCTATTATTTTGACATCGTAAAAAAGGATCTGAAAAGCTATCTGAAAAATATTTCCTGCGAACGATAGCAGGTGCCGTAGGCACTCCCCTCCCGGGGGATTTAGGGGGCCGAAAGGCTTGATTTAATGATTCTTCCGCTGGTTCTCGGAATAAATGTAGTAGGATAAATTCTTTAAAATAAACAGATCGAGCCGTTCTTTATCCGCTCCATATATGCTGCTGAACATAATCCCTATTCCATATTCACCGTTCACCTTTCCGGTGCGGATTACCATCGCCAGCGCCTCAACCTCGTTTAACTCTTCATCGACATTTTTAAAATCGATGATAACCTTGATTATCGAAGATATCTCAATCGCCTTGCCGTACTTGAAATAGAGCCCACCCCTGCTGATGTTGACGATTTTACCTACAAATTCTATCGCATTGGTATCTTCGCTGGAGGATTCGATCAAGGTTTCAATAACCTGGATCGGGATTTCAACATCGAGCCTGAAATGTTTCCGACCGCTCATCTTAGTCGATTTGCTGTAATTTCTTATAAGCCATTCATCAAATTTCAAGCCGAACCATTGATTCATTGAATCATCAAATGTCGTCCCGCTCTTACTCCGGAGCATCAATTTATGATATTCTGTGATTTCATGTTTGATTTCGTTGGATAATTTTTCAAATTTTATGTAATGATTTTTCATACTCACGCGCTCCGGAGTTATTGATGCATTATCTCAAAATGAAACAGATGCTCCTCGCAATGACATTTGCGTCAGTTTTACAACAAGTCTATTTTTTATATTTAATCAAATAAAAATCAAATATTTTCTTGAAAATATTCGATATTAGTAATAGAATCTACTGTTTTGTTAAACACTAATCATGATTCTGTTTAATTTAATTTTTTGAATTAGTAACACTATGAAGCGTGTGGTAAATTCTGCATCATTGATCTTTCTTTTCATTCTGGGCATATGGAGGGGAGCAGATTCCTCCCCCGATATCAAGCTCGCGCAAGAGCAGTCACCCACGATCATGCGCATACTCACCAGTGAAAAAAATATCGTTCGTCGAAGCAGGATCACGGAAATAATCAACAGGATCGATCACACCTACACCTGCCTGTATGAAAATCTTCTGAAGGGAAACAAGCTGAAGATATTTTTTGATCCTGCTCACGGCTTGCTTCCCAACGGCCGGTGGCAGGGCGGGGAAGCGACTCGCCGGATGAGCTGCACCAATCTTCCGGAGGAATACTACTCGATCAGGATTTCGAGAATGATGTATGAGCTCCTGAAAAATAACAGCTTCATCGAGGTCAAGACAACCGATGACTTTATGGCCGTTCTCAAAGGAACAAGCGACGTCTATCATGATATTCCCTTTACAACGACCGTCGAGCTTGCGGAGAAAGCTCAGGCTTTCATCATCATATCCGAACACCTCAACAACATATCCATACTGTACAAGGCTGACGGCAGGATCAATCTTCCGGGTATCCATATTACGCGCAACGGCTATGGCTGGAGGGTGCTCCAATATGTCAAGGATACTTATTCCGGCTTTCTCACCCTGTACAACAAGCTTGACGCCAGCGGCTTCTCGCTGGACTACGCCCTGAAGCTGAAAAAGATGCTCATCGCGGAAGGTCTGAAGCCAAACAGCTGGAATTTCGGCGCCGTGGGGGATTCCCGCTTCTGCTATTTCGTTGATTTTCCCGTGTCAATCATCTATGAATCCGGATTCATATCAAACCCTGAAGAAGAAAAAAACCTGCGCGATCCCGATTATATCAAGAAGATCGTTTCCCCGCAATATAACGCTCTCATCGAAACAATACAAGAGGCATTCGGGGTGGATATCTCCGGCTCCACGGTAAAAAAAACCGGAGAAATTTCCACTGACCGGATAGAGCTTCTGAAGCTTGCGCGGCTGGCGGTCTATTACGTCCAAACCGGAAACAGCCAAAGCGCTATCGGTGCGATACGCGAGATGGAAAAAAAATATCCCGGGACTAAATATTCTGAATATACCTCCTTCTATACCTGCATTAAAAACAGCCTGATCAGGTCATGCGGATACTACGGCATCGCGCAACAGTACAAGCGCAGAAAAAACTACCGGTCCGCCAGGAAGTATTTCGTGATGGCGCGCCGTGCGCTTTATACGGCGCCCATATTCTCCGTCCTCCGCGAGCGATACCACCGCGAGATCTCCAACACCGCCGGCTCTTACGCCATGCCGGCGGAGAAGCCGGATATTGTCTCCCGGGGAAAATCGGGCGCCTCCCTTTTTGCCGCTAAAGCGCCGAAGGGCAGGAGCATCATCTTCCCGGTTGAAGAAAACCAGAGCCTGGAGACCTCGATCAAGCTGGCCCTTGATCCCGACTTGAAAGACCTGGAAAAACTGGTCAAATCTTTTCAAAATGCATCCTTCGTCGTAAAACAGAAGGTGATGCAATACTCCGCAAAAAAAATGCGCGACGTCGCAACCGGGAAGCCGATCCGGGTAAAAATCAATTTTGCCCCCGGCATTTATATAGTAAGGCTTGACAAAAATCTCAACGTTGCCAGTGCTCAATATGTAAACAGCGTGGTTCTCGATCCACGGCGGTACCAGAACCACCAATATCTGAAAAATTCATATTTTGCACATGACACCAAGGACAGAGCCCTGTAAGATCGGAAACTGGTTCGGCAAGCCCTATTTCCATTTCAGCGACTATCTGAGAGATACGTACCGCTGCAGGGTACTCAAGCTTCCGATCAACGCGAACCTCTCATGCCCGAACCGCGGCGCAATGAATTCCGGATGCATTTTCTGCTCGGAGGACGGATCGGCATCCCCCGGCATCGGCGGCCGGACATCCATACCGGAGCAGATGGAATCCGCAAGAAAAAATTTCAAGCGCATTGACGCCGGCACCAGATTCATAGCATACTTCCAGGCATACACCAACACCTACGCGCCCCCGGCTCAGCTGAAAAGGCTGTACGATCAGGCGGTTCGACAACGGGACGTCATAGGCCTCATGATCGGAACGCGGCCCGACTGCCTCCCTGATCAGACCCTGGATCTCATAGCCTCGTATCAAAAGGATGGATTCGAGCTCTGGCTTGAGATCGGCATGCAGACGATTCATGACAAGAGCCTTGAATTTTTGCGCCGCGGACATTCCAGCAGCGCTACAATGAACGCAGTCGAGCGGGCGGTTCGTAAAAATATTCCGGTCTGCGTGCATCTCATACTGGGGATCACGGGTGAGGATTGGAAGGAGATGATGGATACGGCCGATGCTCTGTCTCAGATGCCTGTACGGGGGGTCAAATTCCATCACCTCCACGTGATACAAGGCACGCAGCTCGAAAAGCTCTTCCGCGCAGGCGAGGTCAAGCCCCTTTCTCAGAGAGAATATGTCTCGATACTCTGCGATTTTATCGAGCGCCTCCCCTCCTCCATCCTCATTCACCGCCTCATGGGCGACCGGGAGGAGTCGACCCTGGTTGCGCCCCGATGGAGCCTCAACAAGGGAACAGTCATAAAAGCGATAGAAGATGAATTCGCCCGGCGCGGGACGTTCCAGGGCTTTTTGTACAATGAGGGTCGTGGGTCGATTGACGGGTAACGAGACAGTTAAGAATTCGTCTTTCCTGAATGGGGATGATATTTTTCGAAAACCTTTCGGAGCCGCGCCTGCGTGGTATGGGTGTACACCTGGGTTGTGGAAAGATGCTTGTGGCCCAGCATTTCCTGCACGGCCCGGATATCAGCTCCCTGGTTCAGCAGCTCAGTAGCGAAGCTGTGGCGGAGCGAATGCGGGGATACCCGCCCGACGAGTCCCGCTTCCCTGGCGCGCCCGGCCACGATGTCGTATACCCCGCGCACCGTGATCCTGCCGCCCCGGTTGTTAATGAAGAGCGGATCAGAGACCGAGCCGAACTTTTTGATTCTCTCCGCAAGGTATCCTCGTATCGCATCAATCGTTCCGGCCGTAAGGAATACGATCCGCTCGTCAGCTCCCTTGCCGTATACCTTGAGCCTGCCGGAGTCGAAATCGAGATCCGCCATGTCCGCGAGGCAGAGCTCGGAAACCCTGGCGCCGGTTGAATAAAAAGTCTCCAGAATCGCCCTGTCCCGGAAATCGATGAAACCCTTCAGCTCGAAATCCAATAATCTCTCAATCTGGTTCAGGTGGAGGAATTTCGGAAGCCGGGATTCCTTTTTCGGATATCCGACCCTTGCAGCCGGGTTTGTTCCAATGAATCCCCGGTTAAACAAAAAACCGAAGAATGATCGTAGTGTGGCGATTTTCCGCTCAATGCTCGAGCGCTTGCGTCCCTCATCGTACAAAAATTCGATAAAAGCCGTGATATCATCGGTGCCGATACGGGCCACGGGGATATCGTCATTCTCCACGACCGCCCTGACCCCGTATTTTTCACGGATGTCTTTCCCGCAGTCGCCGCACAGGAATCGGTAAAACTGGAGCAAATCCCTGCCGTACGACTCACGGGTTTTCTCGGACGAGTTTTTTTCGTTTGCAAGGTAGCTCAAAAAGTGATCGATTTCAGCGGTCATGCATTATTCTGCTCATTGCCGTTTTTATTCTGCTCGCCGCCGTTGAAGGGGGCTTTCGCGTCAAGCAGCTCAATCTGATAATTGCACGATTCGTTCAGGCAGATATGCTTTTCCCCCTTTCCCTTGATCATCTTCTTGAACAGCAGCTTGCCGCATTGGGGGCACGGCTTATCCGTCGGCTCGTCCCTGGTTAAAAATTCGCAGGCGGGATAATTGGAGCAGGCGTAAAACGCGCCGCCCTTTCCCTTCCGCGACGAGCGCTTGATAACGTCGCCGGTTTCGCACCGGGGGCATTTGCCCAGGGGGAGGGACTTGGAATTCCTGCATTCAGGGAAGCCGGGGCACGCAAGGAAGAATCCGTACCTGCCCATCTTCTTCACCATTCTGCGGCCGCATTGTTCGCAGATTATATCGGTTTCCTCGTCCAGGATTCCTTTCATCTCCTCAATATTATGCTCGGCATCTTCGACCGTGGTCTTGAAGGGGCCGTAGAAATCGTCGAGCATTCGTACCCAGTCGGTCTTGGCGTCTTCAATATGATCGAGCCGGTCCTCCATGTTCGCGGTGAAATCGACCGACACCAGGGAGGCAAAGTGCTTTTCCATGATATCGTTGACGAGGTTTCCCAGCACGGTCGGGACCAGCTGCCTGCCGGACCTGGTCACATAATACCGCTTGAACAGGGTATTGATGGTCGGCGCGTATGTCGACGGCCTCCCGATTCCGGAATCCTCCAGGAACTTCACCAGCGAGGCGTCATTGTAGCGCGGCGGCGGTGTCGTAAAATGCTGCTCCGGAAGGAACCTCTGGACCAAAAGCTCGTCCCCCACCGATAAATGCGGCAGGGTAAAGCGCTCGGTTTTATCGGCCTTGTCCACGGCAGTGAAGCCCTTGAAAAGCACCCTGCTCCCGGTAGCGCGGAAGAGGTAATCCCCCGCCTCGATGCTCGCAGTCCTAACCTCTGAAGCCTCGGGCGTCATCTGAGAAGCTACGAACCGCTTCCAGATAAGGTCATACATCCGGTACTGGTCGCGGGTCAGGTCCTGCCGTACCGATTCAGGCGTGCGCAATACCTCCGTTGGCCGTACCGCCTCATGCGCATCCTGCGCCCCCTTCTTGTTTGAATAGTAGTTCGGGGTCTCCGGTAAATATCCGTCGGCGTACACATCGCCGATGTATTTTCGTACCTGCTGGAGCGCGGAATCGGCAACGCGGGTGGAATCGGTTCTCATATAGGTGATAAGACCGGCGAGGCCTTCGCCGCTGATATCAATCCCCTCGTAAAGCTGCTGCGCGATGATCATGGTCTTCTGCGAGGTAAATCCGAGCTTGTTTGCCGCCTCCTGCTGAAGTTTGCTCGTTATAAAGGGGGGCGTCGGCTTCCTCTTCCGTTCCTGGAGCTTTACATCCTTTACCGTAAAAGTCCTGTCTTTCAGATAGTCCAGGATAGCCTCGACTTCCTCCTTGCTTGTTATCCGGACCTTTTCGTTCCGGTATGCTGCAAGCTGCGCCGTGAATGTTTTGCCTCCGTGGAGGATCTCCGCGTCCAGGCTCCAGTACTCAACCGGGATGAAGCCGTCGATCTCCCGCTCCCGGTCGCATATGACCTTGAGCGCGACGGACTGCACCCTCCCTGCTGAAAGGCCCTTCTTGACCTTCTTCCACAAAATAGGGCTGATATAATATCCCACGATCCGGTCCAATATCCTGCGCGCCTGCTGCGCGTTGACCAGATCGATATTGATATCCCGCGGATGGGATACCGCATCCTTCACCGCATGCTCGGTAATCTCGTTGAATTCGATCCTTTTGATATCGCCGTTTTTTCCCGCCAGGGCGTTTGCAAGATGCCATGATATGGCTTCACCCTCACGGTCCGGGTCAGTGGCCAGCAAAACGCGCCTGACCGCGGAAGCCTGCTTCTTGAGCTCGTTTAAGATTTTCGCCTTGCCGCGTATCGTAATATACTCGGGCTTGAAATGGTTCTCGACATCTATTGCCAGCCTGGATTTGGGGAGATCAATGATGTGTCCGACGGAGGATGAAATAATGTAGTCTCCCCCCAGGTATTTATGTATCGTCTTTGCCTTCGATGGCGATTCAACGATCACCAAGGTGCCTGCTTTGTCGCTGTTGTTCTTTTTATTCATATCTATCCCTAAACTCTTACACGAAAATACCGGAATCCCGGGTATCAGTCCATAACCACTGGGAATATATAGGTTTATTTGTCAAATAATTCTTTAATATTCTTTCCCGGGTCCCACCGCGCGACAGCATACAGCAGACACACAAGCACTATAGTTATGCAGATAAAGATTATTATTCGTTCTGCGGTATAGTATACTCCCGCATCATACGGCCGCACAAAACCGAGAGCGCCCACGACCCCGCGCTTGTTCCATCGGGTGTGGCAGAATTTGCATTCGCCCCGGACAAAAAGGGGAATCACGGACGCATACGCACCGCCCCGGACCTCTGAATGGATCCCGGGGCTCATTGAATTTATGATACGTACCACTTCCTCGTCAGGACCCCCTTCCCTTTCTCCCGGAGCGGGCACGCGATACCCCCGATAATCGTACACGCGTATCCGTATGCCGTGGGCTGTCCCGATATCCGAAAGAAATATCCAGGCATATTCCGGCCGCGCCATTGACTTTATCCCCATGAAGGAATCGGTGATGATTCGGAAGCCTTTTTCAAGCTCGTCAAAATAGCCGGACTTATACGCGGGAAAGATATCCCCCGCATACGGCGGAATGGAGAATATCTGCGAGAATGAAACCAGCAGGAGGATTACGAGCATAATGATAAACAGATATTTTACTTTCATGGTGATGTTTCGCTCCCCGCGTCACAGCCTCGCTATGATATTCCCGCTTCTCGTTATCCTGCCGCAAAGCTCAAGCTCGACGATCGCCTCGTTCACCTCTGCGGGCGAGGCGCCGACCTGACGAATCACCGAGTCGATTTCATAATCCTGCTTCGACACAAGGAGAAGTATCCTGCTTTCCAATGAGCCCTCCTCATACGGATCCTCCTCAGGGCTAGGGTCGCTCACGGCGCCCTTTGCCCCGCTCCCGCTTCTTTCCGTACCGGATGCCCCGGAAGATCCAAAAGGCCTTGAAAGCTCATTGATAATATCCTCGGTACGGGATACGAGCACTGCTCCGCTGCGGATGAGCTCATGACACCCGGCATACTCCTCATCAAATGAATTCCCCGTGCATGCGAACACCTCCCGGTTCTGTTCCACGGCATGCCGGGCCGTTATGAGCGCGCCGCTCTGCTTCCCCGCCTTTACGACCACGGTGCCCGCGCATATGCCGCTGATGATCCGGTTCCTCCTGCTGAAGGCCCATTTCCCCCCGCGAATCCCGGGTGGATATTCCGAAATGAGCCCCGATCCCGGGGAGGACGCGATTCTACGGTGCAGGTCCCGGTTTACCGAGGGATACGCGATATCGATCCCGTTAGCCAAAACGCCGATGGTTCTTCCATCCGCATCAAGGGCGCCCAGATGCGCCGCGCGGTCTATGCCGACCGCCATCCCGCTCACGATCGTAAATCCGGCCGAAGCCAGGTCGCCCGCTATGCGCCGCGCGTGTGCGGCGGATCTCGGGTCCGCCTTTCTGGTTCCGACCACGGCGATCGCATGATCGGTCTCCATATCCCCCCGCGCATACAGAACCAGCGGCGGCCGCTCGATCTCCCTGAGCAGAGGGGGATACTCATCGTCCCAGTAGGAGAGCACCCGCATCGATTTCGCGGCGCTCCAGTCCATGATCTCCTCCGCCGCTTCCCGGGGTTTTGCAGAATATATCTCGGTGAGAAACTCCTGCGTCGATAACGAGCGGTTTGCCGAAATCCTTTCATATATCTCGGAAGGCATGCATGTTGAAATCATATTCCAGATCTCATTAAAACCGGGCGAGGAAACTATTGAGATCGCCACTGCGCAGATCTTATCCTCATTAGTCAGGGGAGCATGGCTGAATGCGAAATCATGGCTCTGAAACATTATACCCTGCATCATCTGTTTGTCCTCCCTATCGTCATTATGCAAATATAACGAATGAGAATCCGACGGGAAAAAACTTTTCTCACGGCGTAAATAAATTAATGTGACATAATAAATAATAATGAGGCAATTTTAGCAATATATATTTTATTTAATATGAAAAAAAAAGTACCTGCTTTAAAGCCCTCCTCCGGGCTAACAACTACCCACAAGTGTGTAAGCAAGGGGGATAAGAAGATAGAAGAGATGATAGAGATACATTTTTAGCGGAATATTGTTAAAATTGAAGAGGAAAAACAATCATTTAAGCTCAAAAAATAAAATTATCTCTGATATCTCTTCAATTCCCCTATCCCCTGTTCTTACACAGGGAGATGTGGGTAGTTGTTAGCCTCCTCCGGGGGGTTGTGGGGCATGAGGGTTTGGGGGGGGTCTAAATATTTAAGTAATTAAAAAAAGAAAAGCCGGCATTGCGCCGGCTTTCTGTTGTATGGAAAGACGAATGTATCTTACTGTTCTAACGCGCCGGTGAATACCGGATCGGACGCCTTGATGACAGCCGTCTCACCGAAGAGCAGGGCTTCGATCTTTCCGAAATATTTCGGAAACTCCGCGCCGAGATAATACTGCGAAGAGAGCACCTTGCCGGAGTAGAACGCCGCTTCAAAATTATCTTTAAGAAGCTTCTCGCGCTCCTCGCCCTTCTTGTCTCCCGCCAGCTTCTTCATCTTCGGTATCGTGATGGAAAGGGACCAGAGATGGGCCCACGCCATGCAGAGCATGAACATCGCCTGCTGGAGCGGCGTTGCATTCATGAACAGGTGCACGAACTGGCCCTTGGCCATCTGGTCCTTCATCATGGTGATGACCTCGTCGAGCTTCTGAACGCCGCGCTCGACCAGGGCTACATATTTATCGTCGACAATCCCCTTGGCCTTGTTAACGACTTCCTGGATCCGTTTTTTCAAGACGGTGTAGTTATACTGCTCGGGGTTCATGAGTATTTTTCTCATGGTCAGGTCCATGGACTGGATGCCGTTGGTTCCCTCATAGATGGCGAAGATCTTTGAATCCCGCATCATCTGCTCAACCGGGTATTCCTGGCAGTATCCGTATCCGCCGAAACACTGCATTGCTTCCGATGTGACCTCTACGCCCTTGTCGGTCAGGCCGGCCTTGCATATCGGTATCATGATCTCAGCTATACCCAAAGCTTCCCTGGCTTCTTCGCCTTCCGCGATTCTCGAAATATTCAGTGCATGGGTTAAATAGTAGAGGATCAACCTCATTCCCTCAACATGGGACTTCATGAACAGGAGCATCCGCTTCACGTCAGGATGACGGCTGATGGTCACGCTCTTGGCCTCGGGATTGAGCATCTGGGTCACCTCCACGCCCTGTAACCTGTTTTTTGTATAGGTTACCGCGTGCATGTAGGCCATGCTGGAAACGGCCTGCCCCTGGAGGGCGGTGCCGAGCCGGGCCGTGTTCATCATCTGGAACATGATCTTCATCCCTTTCCGCTCCTCGCCCAGAAGGTAACCGATGCATTTCTGGTTGTCCCCGAAAGAGAGGGTGCACGTGGCCGATCCCTTGATCCCCATTTTGTGCTCGATGCCTGCGCACACCACGTCATTGGGCGCCCCCGGCGAGCCGTCGGGATTTACCAGGACTTTAGGCACTATGAAAATAGAGATGCCCTTGGTGCCTCTTGGATCGCCCTCGATCCGGGCCAATACCGGATGGATTATGTTCTTGTAATAATCGTTCTCACCGCATGAGATGAATATTTTCTGGCCGATGATTTTAAACGTCCCGTCTTTCTGGCGGATCGCCTTTGTCTTCAAGGCGCCCACATCCGATCCCGCGTCCGGTTCGGTGAGGCACATGGTGCCGCCCCACTCGCCGCTCATCATTTTGGGAATATATATATCCTTTTGTTCCTGGGTTCCAAAGACGTGGATGAGATCCAAAGCCCCGTGGGTAAGGCCGGGATACATCGTAATATTGGCGTTCCCGGAGCCGATTACTTCACCCACTGCAATGCCCATGGCATTGGGCATTCCCATGCCCCCGATCTCAGGATCCATCACGGTGCCCATCAAGCCTGCCCCATAGTACGCATCCAACGCCGGATGATAGCATTTCGGTATCTTAACTTCTCCGGTGCCCGGTACGTATGTACACCCTTCTTTATCGCTCTCTTTATAGGTAGGATATACCTTATCGACAGCAAGCTTCTCCGCCAGATCAAGCGTGCTCTCCAGCGTATCCTTGTCATAATCAGAGTATTGAGGATACTTTTTTATGAACTTGTCAAGTTCAAGGATTTCAAAGAGCGTGAAACGCACATCTCTGGAATCTATTATAGGATTTAAAGCCATAAGAACCTCCCCCTCTTTTTAATAATATTTTAATCTTTAGTTAGATTTAATATGGTTATGCTATTCCGTGGGTATCTATTCAGCTTGTATAGATAAAACAATCTATGGTTATGTTGCAATTTCTCCTCCACCGCGGCGTATAAAAATTTGCCTATGAGATCATTATATACCGGCCACGCTGTTAAGAGGCTGCACAGATACACCCTCTCTAATATTTTGCTTACTTATGCAAAAATAAAATTTGGGCTATATATGTCAACGTAAATACTGATTTATCACAAAAATTTGGCTTAATTAATTATAAGGCGATTTAGAAGGGGCGAATAATTATTCGCCCCTTCTAAATCGCCTTTTTATATTGCCGCTTTTTCCCCGTTCGCGGATATTTGAGGTATGGTATCACATCGTCGTTTTTCGAACCGCCGGTACCGTCGTATTCTATAGTGACGATCGGTATGCCGGTGATCTGCTCTATCTTATCGGCCATGGCCTCGGTCACGAGCGACGGGCAGCAGTATGAGGGATTCGTCTGAACGAACAGGGACAGGTCCGGATGCCCGTCCACGAGGTGGAAAATTTTCAGAATGTTATCCATGGATTCGCCGGTATGGAACAGACTCAGATTGAACCGGGAGAGCAGATTTGCGGAATCATCAAGAACCCTGAACTCCCTGCCGGCGAGGATCCGATTGAAATATTTATAATACCGGGCGTTCAAAACCTCCATGATCTTAATAAGCACCTTCCCCAGGGCCGCGTCGGAATACTGGCCCTGTCTGAACCATTTTTTGACATAGCGATGCGCGACGATCCCGACATATTCACTGTACGGCGTGGTGATGACCTCTCCCCCGTTGTCTTCAATGGTCTTGATGAGATTCTGGTTCATGACGTCGTTGTCCCGCACGTACAGGTCTCCGAAAATGGCGACCTTAGGACGATTCGTTCTGGTAAGGGCGATCTCCTCGAAGAGCCGCATCACTATGTCAAGCGCCTCCTCTTTCGGCTTATTGTTGAGGAAGGCCTCGTACAGAATCTCCCTTCCCGCAGACACGGCCTCATCCGTTGCTCCTTTACGGTTTTCATACGGCCGGATGAAGCAGCCGATCTTCCGGAGCATACCGCCGGACAGGTAGGCCAGATAGCAGCGGACGGCGGTGGAGATGGATATGCTGACGAAGTTAAAATCGCCCATGAACACCGGAATCCTCTCGTATCCCTTCCCGTACGATTCAAGGATGTATTTCGTATAATAGGGGAACATCCCGATGTTGCAGGCGATCTTCGAGTCCGGGCTCCAGATGACGGTCGCGTCCGGATTAAGGCCGTTACGCTCTATGTATTCAATTGAATTCTCGATGATGATGTTGAACGGGATGCACTGGCCGGTGTTGAAGCGCATGCTCCTCTTTATTGAGCCGGCGTCCTCGCTTACGATGCGGGCGTCAATACCCTCGCCCCGCAGGCATGCCTCCAGGAGGCTGCAGGTCAGGGAATCCCAGTTCGGCAGAAGCAGCGTCCTGCCGGCGAATATCTCCTTTGATTTGGTGAACCCGGACTCATCAATGACGCGGGAGGGCCCCGTTGTCCGTGCTCGCGACCTATAGTGGTTTCTGAAAGAGCGTATTCCCGCCTCAATCCTCGTTTCATATCCAAGAGATGAGTCATGCTCGTCCAGCTGGAGGATAAGGTAGGGCTTCCGTTGATAGTCCAGGATTCTCTTAAAATACTCAACCGCGTAAGAATCGGGCGTGCACTTGAAGGATGAGATGAAAACCGGATACACCCCATCGAGTCCGGCGGCCGCGTGCGCGGCCTCAAGGATCCTTGCGGCGTACTTCCAGTGGACTGCTTCCCGGAGGGATCCGATCCCGGCGGTTCCGCCGTGCGGCACCGGAAGCATGTCCTGAAAAAACGTCTTGATCCCGTGCCGGGCGAATATCTCCGGAATCCCGTTGTTCATGGAAGAAGAAAGTACCGTATAGGGCCTGCCGAGGAACACGACGCTGATGTCGCGGGCATTCCCCGTCTCGCATACAAAAATCTCCTTCAACATTTCCTGCGATGTCTGATGCAGCTCCTCGGCTGAGTCATACGCGCCGGAAACCTGCAAAAATCCAATAGTACCGCCCGTGATCCTCTTTATCATCTTGTAGAGCTCAAGCTTCAGATGGAGCGTGCCCTGGATCGAGCGGATCACGGGTGCAAGTATCCTGTCCTTGTTTTTGATCTCAATGGCTGATAAAATCACGGCAGGGGAATACTGGGTGTAATAGCAGTAGCTCCGTTTTATATCCCTGTCTTTCTGGCGATCTTCCATGTAAAAGGGGAGAAAGATGTAATCGGCCCGATCCGACAGATAATTCACGTGGCCGTGCAGAGCGGCCAGGGGAGCGCAAAACTCCGCGCCGGTCAGGCGCTTTCCCTCTGCTATACCGTCGCGGTATTGGCCGCTCGTTACGGTTCGGATCGACAGAAGAGCGAAAAAATGCTCCCACAGATCGAGCTCGTCAAACAGATGCAGCGCCGCGGGAATCCCCACGGTCACGCCCGCACCGGCGACCTGATTTTTCCTGCCCAGCACCCGGTTCCGCTCCGCGATCAGGTCATAGGCCGCGGGCTTGTTTACGCGCTTCAGGGTGTCATAGTCCCTGCCGCAGAGGAATCCGAAGGCCACGGTCTCCTCGTTCACCCGTGCCACCGTGATCTTACAGTGGTTGGCGCAGAGCTCGCAGGTCTCGTTGTGCACCGGTATGGGACTTTTATACAGATCGATCCCCCTGAAGCGGGACTTCTCCGTTTTCTGATCGAGAAGATGAAGGGCCGCCCCCATGGCTCCGGTGAGATGGCAGTATTTCGACACCATGATCGGCTTTCCGAGGCGCTGCTCAAAAGCGGCCACAAGGGCCCTGTTCTTTGCAGTGGCGCCCTGAAAGAATATCCTCTCGCCGATATTCTTTTCAGTCGCCACCTTGGTGAGATAATTGTCGCGCACCGAGTGGAGCACTGAAGCGAGCGCCTCGTTCACCTCGTAGCCGGTTGAAAGATAATAGTTGATGTCCCGCTCCATGAACACCGTGCACCGGTCGCTCGACATAGGGGCCCGGCACCCTTCAGCCCTGCCGGAATACTCCGAAAGCCCGCACCCGAGTTTTTTCGCCTGCTCCTCGATAAAGCTTCCGGTGCCTGCAGCGCACACGTAGTTCATGACGGAAAAGGTCACCATGCCATTACTAAGAGTGGTGAATTTCGAATCCTGACCGCCGATCTCTATGATCGTATCCACATTTGGATCGAGATCAACCGCTGCCCGCGCATGGGCGGTGATCTCGTCCAGGGCCGCATCGGCGCCGATCACCTCGCTGATCAGTTTCCTGCCCGCGCCGGTGGTACCGACGGAAACGATCCGCAGGGAGATCCGCTTCTGCGCAGCCAGGACGTCCATGCATTCGATAAGGGCCTGAACCGCGGCCACCGGCCTGCCGGAGGTTCGCGTGTAAAATCCAGCCAGGACGCGCCGGACCCGGTCGATCAACACGGCCTTGGTGCTCGTAGACCCGATGTCGATGCCCAGGTAGATCTCATATTCCCGTCCAGCCTCAAGATTTTCATACAGGTCGACCTCGACCGGAACCGAGAAATCAACGGCGCTTGCGGTAAACTCAGAGCGCTCAAGGCTTTCAAAAGAAGGATATGCCGACAGATTCAGGGTCAGGGGCCCGTAGAAATAATTTTTTTTCTTTTCCCGGGGCATGATGACGTCGCCCGGACGCTCGAATTCCGGATGCGTGCCCTGCGCCCCGCCCTTGATCAGATTGATCGCCGCGCCGATCGCTCCGTAACAATTCGAATAATCATCGGTAATGATATCAAGATCGAGGTGACGGGAAAAATGCTTCTTCACCGACCTGTTCTTCGAGACCCCGCCGCAGAAGACCATGGGCCCGAGGGGACTCACGTTGCTGAACAGGGTATCGGCGATACTTTTCGCCAGTCCGTACGACAGGCCGTCGCATATCTCCTCCAGGGAATAGCCCTGCTGCTGGGCATGGATAAGGTCGGTCTTCGCGAAAACGGCGCACCGGGAAGCTATCTTCGGCATCTTCCCCCGGTTCCGGAAAGCCAGATCGTCGAACTCCCTGATCCCGGAGAGATTGAGCCGCACAGCCTGCTGATCCAGAAAACTGCCGGTTCCCGCGGCGCAGGAGGTGTTTGACCGATAGTTCAGGTACTCGCCGTTTTCATCAAACAGTACCAGCCCGAACTTCTCCCCACCCACGACCAGTATGGACCGGGCCTCCGGGTGGAGGTGTTTCGATGCGGTTATTATGGAGACCCGGGAGTCATACGCGACCGCTCCCCTGATGATCGCGGGCGATGAGGATGTAGCTGCAATGCCGCGGAGCGCTGCAAGGTTGAAGTCGTGCAGGATCCGCTCAAGGGTCTCCTCTATCCTGCCGCAGTGGACGGCATAGGCTGAGCCGGTTATCTCCCTATCCGGAGTCATTTCGACCACGGATACGGATATGGAGCCGATGTCGACGCCGAGTATTCTGTCTTTATCTGCCATAGATGTTATTATGCAAAATTGTTTATCACCACTAAACCGGGAGTCTTTTTATGTCAATAATCTATTACCGGACAAAACCAATTTCGTTGCCTCTGTTGGAGGCATGGGCGGCGGATGAACCGACTTGCAAGTAAACGTAAGCCCCCCTCCGGGGGGTTGGGGGGCAAAGGATCGGCTCATGCAATATTCTTCTTGATGCCGTCGCAACAGTTTTCATAATTGTCCGGATGATTCATACAAACAAAATCAGGCCTGAGATCGTTTCCCCTGCAGGCAGCCTGGAAAAACTCAAATTCGCCGTTCTGTACGGCGCGGATGCAGTATATTTCGGCGGCAGGCGTTTTAATCTACGAAGTCAATCCGATAATCTCGGGAACGATGAGATCAGGCAGGCGCTCGCGTTCTGTAAAATGCGGGGGGTGAAGACAATTTTTTTAATGAATTCGTTTCTGCATGAGAAGGACGTTCCGGCTGCGCGGCGCTTCATCGGAGAGATAAAAGAATTCGAGTTCGATGCAGTCATGATCTCCGATCCGGGGATGATAGAGCTTGTCAGGGAATCGGGAATGAAATCGCAGATCCATCTCTCTACGCAGATGTCCGCCCTGAACCATCTTGCGGTGAAATTCTGGAAAAGCGCCGGCATCGACCGGATCGTGCTGGCGCGCGAGGCCGGCGTGGACGAGATAAAGATGATCAAGGACAGCACCGGCGCGGCCATAGAGGTGTTCGTGCACGGCGCCCTCTGCATCGCCTATTCAGGCAGATGCCTGTTGTCCCGCTACCTGTCCGGTCGCGACGCGAACCAGGGGGAATGCGCGCAGGCGTGCAGGTGGCGCTACTCCCTGATTGAAGAGAATCGGCCCGGGGATCATATTGACGTCATAGAACATGCGGCAGGCACGGAACTTTTGTCATCCAAGGATCTCTGCCTTGTTGAACGGCTTCATGAATACATAAGCGCCGGAGCGGACGCGTTCAAGATCGAGGGAAGGATGAAGTCGGTTTATTACGCCGCGAATACGGCACGGATATACCGGCATGCGGCTCAATTCGCCGGAACCGAACAATTCGCCGAATACCTTTCTTTTTACCGGCAGGAGCTTGATCTGGTGAGCCACCGCCCTTACACCGACGACATCTTCAATGAGTTCGATAACCGGGGGTTCACACCGATCCCGTACATCAAGAAAGCCATGTTCCTGGGCTACAACGCAGGCGGCGCTTCGGTCGGGAAGCAGGCTCTTATTAAAACATTTAATCCAATATATCTGAATGACGTAATCGACGCCATATACCCCATTGACGGCTCAATCAGGGATATTCAATGCTGCGTTACCGGAATCATGGACGAGAACGGCCGGAGCGTGGACATGGCCAGACCCGGCTTCACCTGTCGCATAACATTCGACACGGATCTGGAAGAACACGCTATTCTCAGGCGAAGGGTGTAAGATAAAATATTCTCCGCAAGATTGTGCTCTTGACAAAAAACAGATGATGATTAGACTTAGCGACTTGGCGTCTTTGCGAGAGATAGTTGAGTAATAGGTACTATAAAATAAGGAATACCCATGATATCAAAACCCCCCGGCATTGAAGATAGATTCCCGGACAGAATTGCCGCATGGAGCCTGATTACCGGCGCGGCGCGGGACGTGTTCAGGATATACAATTACCGGGAGATCATGCCGCCGGTCATGGAATTCACCGAGGTGTTCGTGCGGGGGCTGGGAAGGGAAAGCGACATCGTTTCCAAGGAAATGTTTACGTTTGAGGACCGGGGGGGGCGAAGCCTCACGCTTCGGCCGGAAGGAACCGCGGGAGTCGTGCGCGCGTACATTGAAAACGGCGAATACAACCGCCGGGCTACTTCCAAGCTGTTTTACGTAGGGCCGATGTTCCGGGCGGAGCGGCCCCAGAAAGGGAGGCTTCGGCAGTTCTACCAGTTCGGTGCCGAGCTGTTCGGAGGATCCGATCCCTTCTATGACTTTGAGATCATATCCATGATGGATATGATCTCAAAGCGGGTCGGGATCGACGATTATACCCTTCTGGTAAACTCCATCGGATGCGCCTCGTGCCGCAAGGAATTCGTCAAAGCGCTCGCCCGGTACTACACCGGCATGAAGGACCTCCTGTGCAAGGACTGCGTCGTCAGGCTTGAGCGCAACCCCCTGCGGCTCCTGGATTGCAAACAGGATTCATGCCAGCCGCTCAAAAAGGACTCACCCAAGATCACCGCTTACCTCGACGAAGAATGCAGGAGCCATTATGAATCCGTGAAAAAATACCTTTCAGATAACAAGATATCCTTTAAAGAAGATCCCCTTCTCGTCCGCGGCCTCGACTATTACACGAAAACCACTTTTGAGTTCGTCACCACCAAGCTGGGCGGCCAGAATGCCTTTGCAGCAGGAGGCAGGTATGACAACCTGGTGGAGGAATTCGGCGGAAGGACGACGCCCGCGGTCGGCTTTGCCGCGGGCATTGAGCGGATGGAGATACTCCTGGAGAATAAAAAAATGGCCGCGCACGGCCTTGACGTTTTCATCGTCCATGCCGGAGGAGAAGCGCTGAACAAGGCGGCATCGACCTGCGGCCTGCTCCGCCAAAGCGGCTTATCCGCGGACATGGACCCGGCGGCAAAGGGATTCAAGGCCCAGCTTAAAAAGGCTGATCGCGACAAAGCGGCGCTGGCGCTTATAATCGGCGAGGATGAGCTCGCTGCCGGGAGCATTACCGTAAAAGACCTGAAAACCGGAGAGCAGGAGAAGGTCAAGGAGGATGCGATTATCGACTATCTGAAGGCGAAATTGGGCAGATCTCATCCATGAACCTTCTCTGACCTCACCCGCGCGCTGCGCACCCTCTCCCATTAAGTTTGGAAGAAAGGAGAGGGTTTCCGCTGAATTAGCCTCATTCTTAGACTCCCCCTCTCCTTTTTTCATTTCTTAATGGGAGAGGGGGCCGGGGGGTGAGGTCCGAGAAGGTTCATGGATGAAGGCATTGCCACTTGAAAATATGTTAAAAAAATCTCAAATGCTGGACATTTTCAACCAAAGCGGCTTCCTGCTCTCTCCCCGCCAGGCGGACCAGTTCATCATATACTACGACCTCATCGTCAAACACAACGAATCCCTGGACCTGACCAGGCTGAAATCCTTTGAGGATATCGTGGTCAAACACTTCATTGATTCAATTTATATCACCAAATACCTCGACCTCCCCTCCCCCCTCATCGACATCGGCACCGGTGCGGGATTCCCCGGAATTCCCCTGAAGATACTTCTTCCGGACATCACCCTCATACTGGCGGAGCCGCGTAAAAAAAGGGCATTGTTCCTGGAAACAGCGGTCCGGACGCTTGAGCTCTCCGATGTTACGGTATATCCGCATATGGTCACGGACAAATCATTTTTTACCGTGGGCGGGGTGATAACGCGCGCGCTGGAACCGATCGACGATACCCTGACCAGGGTAAGGCATTTCTTGAGCCGCGAAGGCAGGGTCGTTCTCATGAAGGGGCCTGAAGCGGATGAGGACCTTAAAGCAGTTTCAGA
The DNA here is from genome assembly GCA_001829495.1 of Spirochaetes bacterium RBG_16_49_21. Classification (GTDB taxonomy): domain Bacteria; phylum Spirochaetota; class UBA4802; order UBA4802; family UBA5550; genus RBG-16-49-21. Next base: position 89,134 of record MIBJ01000037.1, read on the forward strand.
GGAGAACTATCACTCCTATAGCCTTGAATCCGACCGGGAATACTCCCTGCCCGGCACAAATTACTCCCGCAGAATTATCGTGTATCAGAAAATCTCGGCCGCAACCAGAAAGACCTACTCCATACTGAAAGACCTCTCTGCCACCGCCGGCATTGCCATAACATCCGGCCAGAACAAGAAATTCAAAAACCTGGAAAAACTCTCCTCAACGGACGGAATACGAAAGGCCGGCACCGCGCTCGTATCAGGGAAAAAGATCATTAAAGAGATTATCAGAAAGGGAAGTCCGCCGGTTACGGAGCTCGTCCTGTATGACGGCTATGCCGAGCATGACGATGTCCTGAACGCCGTTATCGGCGAATTTGAGCTCCGGGGATCGCTCATCGTGCTGAAAAAATCGCTCTTCAACCGGCTCGACCTTTTCAAAACGCGAAATCCCCTGGCTGTTGTCGAGACCCCGGAAATAAAGGAATGGGACCGAACACTCGGCCCGGGATGCACCCTGCTCATCCCTTTCCAGGATCCGGCGAATGTCGGATCGGCAATCCGCTCTGCAGCCGGGTTTAATGTAAGAAAGATCATCATTTTGAAACAAGGCGCGAATCCGTATCATCCTAAATCGATACGGGCTTCTGCCGGTGCGGTATTCAGCGTTGATATTATGAACGGGCCCTCCCTGTACGACCTGGGTGAGGCTTTAAAGGAGAAGGCGTCAAGCATCATTGCGCTGGACGCGGGCGGCGAGCCCCTGCCATCCTTTGATTTCCCCGAGCGGTTCCTCCTCCTGCCCGGGATCGAGGGGCCGGGGCTTCCCCAGGAGCTTAAAGCGCGCTCCGTAGCGGTTCCCCTCGCTGCCGGCGTGGAATCCCTTAACGCAGCAGCCGCCCTCTCCATAGCGCTATACGAATGGAACCGGCGCTACTCGCCCTCGAACTGAACCAGGGAAAAAAGGCTGTACCCGGCATCGAGTATCTTCTTCCCGCCTCCCAAACCCGGGAGCTCAACGATAAAGCCGATCTCCACCACCCTGCCGCCCAGCTTCTCGATAAGCCGGGCGCTTGCCAGAGACGTGCCGCCGGTGGCGAGCAGGTCGTCGATGATGAGCACCTTGTCCCCCGGCTTTACCGAGTCGATGTGGACCTCGATCGTGTCGCTCCCGTATTCGAGCTCGTATTCGTGCGACACGGTTTCATAGGGGAGCTTCCCCTCCTTCCTGATCGGCACCAGCCCCTTCCGGAGCTCATACGCTATCGCGCCGCCGATGAGAAAGCCCCGCGCCTCTATGCCCGCGATGAAATCAATATCCATGTTGCAGTAGCGCCGGATGAAGGCGTCAATAGTCATCCTGAACCCCTCTTTGTCGTTGAGAAGGGTCGTGATGTCCCTGAAAATGATCCCCTTTTTGGGAAAATCGGGAATGCTGCGGATCTTTGATTTTAGAATCTCTTCGATCTTCATCAGTATTTCACCTCAGCCTTTACATATACGCTGTTGTTGGGAGTGGGGTCCTTTTTCGCAAAATCATTAAACCAGGTGCCTTCATGGTAGCGGATATATTCATAATAGGCGACCATGCGGAAGTACCTGCTGAACTGATATCCGACCCCGGCACCGGCGACTATTGTTTCATGGGTGCGCCGCTCGTTTCCGATGAGGCTCTTCAGCTCCTTCCCGTACCCGTACCGGGCCACGACAAGAACGGGAGCCGGTTTTACTATCGCACCGAGGTTGAAATTAACCCATGAATCGATCAGGTAAAAGTGCTCCGTGTGCCCTGGCGCGTACCACAGAGCGGCTGCCGTAGTGGGCAGGAATACGGTTTTTGAAAACGTCATTTGCGGAAGGAAAAAATTTATCCCGATCTTGACGAGGTCGCTGTACCAGGCTGCGCCGACTCCCCAGTAGCTGCTTTTGTCAATGCCGCTGTATTTGATGACATATCCTATTGGTGAGCTTTCGAGGTTGGACGTGTCCACGCGGTTCGTATTCGTGTCCTCCCACCTGGCGTAAAAATTTATAAAGAGCTCCTTTAACCTGAACAATTCAGGATTGACCGACGCCATTATGGTGTGCGCCTTTCCCGCGTAGGTCTCGCTGTTGTCGAACAGATACCCTTCGCCGTTGGTGTAGGTGTATTCAAAGCGCAATAATCTGAAAAAGCCGATTGAAAAGAGCCCGCCAAGGTCAGCTTCGTTGTCGAAGCTCTTGCCGTTCAGGACAAACTTCGATCCATTCAGAAAGTTTGGACCTATCCACCGCAGATCGCTCAGCCAGTCGGTGAACCCTATAACCGGAGTGGCTATTTTCCCGCCCTGAGCCTTCACGAATATCGGACCGTAGGGGGTTGAAAATTCCTTGTAGAGCTGAACAAAGCCGTATTTCAGGAACAGGAAATCGGGTCCCGTAGGCTGAATATCCGTGGTCACCTTAACGCTGAATATATCGCCGATCTCCTTTTTGAGCGTGAGATACGCACGCTGCAACCTGAAGGTGTTGCTGTTCTGATAGGAATAATTCGACGGCTCTGACCCGATCAGGGACGGATAATTTGTGGTGTCAATCCCCCACCGGGGAACCCTGTTCCATTCATCCCCGCCGCTGTTGTTGAATCCGGTAAAATAGGCCCACTCCATATACATCAGCCCCGATAGATCTACCCACAGCTTGCTGGGATCCTTTTCCCGCATCTCCTGGCTTGCCGGTGAAGTCTGCTCATTTGCCGCATCAGGCCTGTCATTATCCGGTTTTTCCTGGGATAAAACAGGTCTGTAGAATAAGATAAAAACGATCACGGTGATTATACCGATACCTCTGATCCTCATTGTATACCTCCGGTACTCCTCCTCAATCAGATAAATAACAAGATTAATATTGGATTTATTTTTCAAATCAACAGCCTGATTGGTGCATCTTTAAAATGTCAATGACAAATTTTTAACTATACCCTATACTTGTCGGATAGCTCACTGTCATTGCGAGCGTAGCAAAGCAATACGCGAATGCTGGAAAAAATAACTGGCCACCCTTCGTCGCTAGTGCTCCTCGCAATGACATTTAAAGTAATTTTGGCAACAAGTCTATTATTCAAAAAAGACTTGTAACAATTCGAATCGATTCGCTACTTATATAAGATTTTATATATAGTAATAATGAAAAATCCTTTTAAGGGGAATTGGCGTATGCCGTCAAATAGGGTGAAAATCTTTTTAATGCTGATGTTGATTGCTGCCGGGATATCCGTTTCTGCGGCAAACCGGGAATCCGGTTTCCTGAGCGAGACCGGCAGGAATTCACCGTTAAAAAAGGAGAATCAGAGCTCGCCGGTATATGAGCTCCAGAAAACATTTCATGAAATTTACGAGCAGTACCAAAATTCAGTGGTTTCCATAAGCACTGAAAAAACGGTCAAGATACGGTACAACCACCCCTTTATCGACGATCCTTTCTTCAAGGAATTCTTCGGCGGCAAGGACAAAATGCCCGAGACCCAGAAGCACAGGGGGCTGGGCACCGGATTCATCATCTCGCGCGACGGCTACATCTGCACCAACCATCATGTCGTCGCCAATATGGACAGCGTTACGGTCACGGTAAACGGGAAGCACTACAAAGCGGTATTGATCGGCTCCGACCAGCTTACCGACATCGCGCTTCTCAAGATCGCCGGCACGGACAAATTCACCCCGGTCTATTTCGGAAATTCGGATGCGGTGAAAATCGGCGACATGGCGATTGCTATCGGGAACCCCTTCGGACTCGATAAAACAATTACGAGCGGAATAATCAGCGCTGTCGGGCGGCGGGTGATCAACGACATCGGGACCTCGTATATCCAGACCGACGCCTCGATAAATCCCGGAAATTCCGGCGGGCCCCTCATCAACCTTGACGGAGAGGTCATCGGCGTGAACCGGATGATATACTCAAGCACCGGCGGCAGCCTCGGGATAGGCTTCGCGATCCCGATCAATACGACCCGCGATATCCTTATGCAGCTTCACCAATACGGGAAAGTCAAAAGAGGATACATCGGCGTCATGATCTCCCCCCTCGCAGATCAATTGGCAAAGGAGCTCGGATTGCAAAAGGCGGAAGGCGCTGTAATCGGATCAGTGGAAAAAAACGGACCTGCCGACCAGGCCGGACTTAAGATCAGGGACGTTATAACCAGGGTTGAGGGAAAACCGATAGCCGGCTATGCTGATCTTATCGGCATAGTCAGCAGGATCGCGATCGGCAAAACCATCACGGTAACCGTATGGAGAGATAAAAAATATGTCGAGGCGACGGTAACGGTGAGGGAGCGGCCTTAAGCATCATAAGCCGGATTCAGGACTCACTCATATCTCGGCAACGTTTTCGTAATCGATATCATCGGCTGCTGAACTCTCGCCGGCTCCGACCATCCCTTTGGGGATATCCGGCTTCTTGTCCGTCTGTTCTTTCTTCCGGGAATTCTCAATTTTTTCTTCTTCCGCATCGGGGATCATTCTGTTCTGTATCCGGTAGAGCAGCTCCTGCGTGCTCATACCCTTCCATTTTTTTGCCGTGTCAATATACTTTCCCTGAGGATAGGCGTTGATATAGATCTGGAATTCCCGCGCCGCGAGATCGAATTTCTTCATGAGGAAATAGGCATATCCCTTTTTAATGCGCGCGTCCTCGTCCTTGCGGAAATCATAGTTATCGAGCGTCTTGTCAAAATACTTGATCGCTGTGGAGTACTTGCTCTGGGCTAAATAGCTCTCCCCGATCCAGTACAATGAATTCTCGCCTTTCCCGTCGGCCGGGTAGTTGCGCACTATTCTGTTAAAATAAGAAATAGCGGATTTATAGTTTCCCCTCTTGAAGCTTTCATACCCGCTTCGGTAAACCTGGTCTATATAGGAGCGCCTGACATCAGGGGCATAATGGCTGAAGTTGCCGTAGCATTTGAGAAAATATTCATATAGGTTATATGCCATGTCCGCGTTGCCGAGCCTCTTGTAAACCCGGGCCTTGCCCAGTATGGCCTCTTCATTGTCTCCGTTCTCCGTACGCGCGAAATCGAACATCTGCTTGGATTTCCGATATTCACCCATCTGCAGATATACGTAACCGAGCTCCGTATATATCCTGCTCCTGAACCCTCTGTCGGTCGTATCATTAAGCAGCCCGAGAAGCTGATTGATCCCCTCGTCGGTATGATACCTCAATGTCTTGAGCCTGGCGATTCTCGCCTTTATCTCGCTCTTTAAAACCGGATCTATATTCCTGCTGCTTTTTAATATGTAAATATATTTCAAATACGCGTAATCGTTTAATTTCAGCTTCTCATAGCATTGCGCCATATAAAAATAGGCTTCCAGCTCAGCATGGGTTCCGCGATACCGTGCGATAACCTTGGAAAAGATGTTGATCGCGTTATTGACCGCTTCGCGCGACCCGCGCTCATAGACCAGCCTTCCTTCGGTGAGGAGCTCCTGCGCCTCTCTGTCATACCGGATATAACGGTCATAATATGCGTACAGACCTATGCCGACCACGATGAGAAATGCACCCAGAATAATCCCCTTTGTCATCTATCAAACTCCTCGCGACAGCGATGAACCGGACTAATGATTCTTAATACGGCTTAATGCGAATGATTCCCAAAAATTCGCATCGTTTGGAAAATATTTCTTCACTTCGGGCAAGATCAGCAGGTCAAGCGCCTTCCGGTACCGGCCCATTTCAATATAGGAGCGCGCGATGAAGAGCCTGGCCTTGGACACCTCTCTCTTATTATCGGAGCGGGCAACGAAGTTTTGCAACTCTTTTACCGCTCGGCTGAATAAGCCTTTGAAGAAGGTTCTTTTCAAGATAATGTCAACATCGTCAAGAGCGGGAGGCTGAGACTTCTTTTTTTCTTGTGTAGTCTTCTTTTCCTCTGGAGCGGCTTTTTTTTCTTCCGGTATGCTTTCTTTCTCTTCAAATTCTTTAATATCTTTAAGTTCTTTCTCTTCCTCGTCCAACAGATACTGGGAATGGACGCCCCCCACCAAAGCCAGACAGATACCTATACCTGCAAGCAGAAGCCATTTGACTATTTTGATCTTTACAGACATACTTTCCTTCGGGAACCGCCGATTCCCGCCGCCTACTATTTATTTTCGGAAGAATAAAAATATAACTTAATGTAAAAACAATGATCGCAATACGAACATTCGATATAAAAAAATTAATATTCAGATTGACTTTACCTGCGCACATCTTTTTTATTATATTAGATTAAAATATCTATGCTGGACTTTGAACTTAAAATACGCAGCAGGGACATCACTACCCTGCTCGCGGTACTGAAAACCGCCAACCCTGACGTCGACATGACGGTCATACGCAAGGCGTACGATTTTGCAGTCGCCGCGCATGAGGGCCAGGTCCGTTTATCCGGCGAGCCCTATATCACGCACCCCATGGAGGTGGCGATAATCCTGGCCGGCCTTAAGCTCGACACCATCACCATCGCAGCAGGGCTGCTGCATGATGTCGTCGAGGACACCGGCGCCACGCTCGATATCATAAAAAGCAAATTCGGACAAGAGATCACCCAACTCGTGGACGGAGTCACCAAAATATCCTCAATTAAAAACAGGACCAAGGCAACGGCGCAGGCGGCCACCTTGCGTAAAATGCTCATCGCAACGGTCAAGGACGTACGGGTGATAATCATCAAGCTTGCGGACAAGCTTCACAATATGCGAACCATCATCTTCCATCCGCCTGAAGACCAGGTCCGGGTGGCGAAAGAAACGATGGACATCTACGCGCCGCTTGCCCGGAGGCTCGGAATGTCGAACATAAGCGCAGAGCTGGAAGACCTGGCGTTTCATATTCTTAATCCCGACGAGTACAACGAGATAAAATACTCCATCGCGCAGAGAAACACGGAACTCGAAGAATATCTCGATAACGTCAGGAAGACAATCTCCGCGCGCCTGAACGAGCTCAATATCACCGGGACGATCGTCGGCAGGGCAAAGCATTACTATTCGATATTCAAAAAAATAAAGGAGCAGAAAAAGACCTTTCAGGAGATCTATGATTTACGGGGGATCCGGATAATCACGAAGGAGATCAAGGACTGCTACGGGATACTCGGCGTTGTCCATACCCTCTGGTCGCCTATCGTCACCCGGTTCAAGGACTACATCGCCGTTCCGAAATCGAACATGTACCAGTCGCTCCATACGACCGTCATCGGCCCTGAGGGCCACTGGCTGGAGGTGCAGATCCGCACGGAGAAGATGCACGCAACTGCGGAGATGGGAATCGCGGCGCACTGGCTCTATAAAGAAGATCCCACCGCCGTCAAGAGGGATTATAAAAACCTCACCTTTCTTAAAGATATTACCGAGTGGCAGGCCGATCTGAAAGATACCCGTGAATTCATGAAAAGCCTCAGAATGGACCTTTACGAAAACGAGATATTCGTCTTCACCCCCAAGGGCAAAATCATAAAGCTCCCCTTGGGAGCGACGCCGGTTGATTTCGCCTATGCCATACACACTGAAATCGGGAACTCGTGCGTGGGCGCGATGGTGGACAACGCCCTGGTGCCCCTGAAGACGCAGCTTGTAAGCGGCGATATCGTCGAGATCCTGACCAGTAAGAAAGGGCATCCGTCGGAGGCGTGGCTCAAATTCGTCATGTCGCCGAGCACGCGGTACAAGATCAGGACATGGCTCCGGAAACAGGACAAGGACAGGGCCGGGCCGGAGGAAAGCTCGAAGCAAAAGGATGAAAAAACCGTCAAGGTGTCCATTCCGAAAGACGAGCGGATCAAGCTGAAGAGCTTTTCAAAACAGAAAGGAATCGGAATCACCATCGACGGCGCCACCGACGTGCTCATACGGCTCTCGCAGTGCTGCCAGCCGATCCCGGGAGACGACGTCGTGGGTTTTGTAACGCGGGGGAGAGGAATCACGGTGCATAAACGGAACTGTCCGTCATTGAAAAGGCTCTCACGGGAAAAAGAGCGGTTCATAAATATTTTATGGGAGGGCGCGGAAAACATATTTTATCCGGTCAAGCTCGCTGTTGAGGCGATCGACCGTTCCAACCTCCTTAAAGACATCACGAACGAGCTATCCCATGCCAAGACCAACATCATCAAGGCAGAAGCCCATGTCGAGAACAGCGATGCCGCAATATTCAGATTCATCCTGGAGGTCAGGGGTAATGATCATCTCAAAGAAATAACCCACAGGCTGAAAAACATCAGGAGCGTAACCCGCGTGTACAAGCTGAATGAAAAAGTCATATTGAAATGATACATGAACATCATCCTCGGCTCAACATCCCCCAGAAGAAAAGAGGTTTTGAGCGCCTTGTTCGGCTCGTTTGAAATCATCGCCCCTAAGATTGATGAAAAACCCCGCCGATCAGAAACGCCGGTCGAGTTCTCGATGCGGATATCCGAGGAAAAATGCCTTTCCATAGTGAAATCCAACCCGATCGGCAGGCGCCCCTCTCTTATCATAACCGCTGATACCGTCGTCACGATCAAGGGCGCCGTTATCGGCAAGCCCGTAAACTTCGACGATGCGGTAAGAATCATCTCGCTCTTAAACGGAAAAACCCACCATGTCATTACCGGCCTCACCCTCCTGGCAGTGGAAGGCGGGAAGGAGCAGTTTCGCCCCCTCACCCATCATGAGATCACCGAGGTAAAGTTTAAAAGACTCAGGAATGAAGAGATCGTCGGATATCTGAGCCGGATAGAGTACCGGGACAAGGCGGGAAGCTACGCCTTTCAGGAGCACGGCGATATGATCATCGACCGGCACAGGGGATCGGTCACCAATATAATCGGCTTCCCGCTCCGCCTCTTTTTTGCGATGCTCGTGGATAGGGGACTGGCAGAGGCGGTTTTTAATTGACTGGAATTAAGCGAGAATTGATTCAAGCTCAGAGAGAATCCATTCTTGACTCAAAGAGCGCTGTGGGCAGTCAGTTGCTTTAAAATTTTATCGCATGATGTTTTACGCTCTTATCTTCTATAGAGACGTAGCAGCGCTATGTCTCTATCAGGATACGCGCGCTGCGATAAAAAATGAATTATCGAATGTTGATCTCTAAGTTAGTTCTCATGCATCCTTTTTCCCTTTTTATGGGGAGGAGACTGAATGTAATCATGAAAAAGAACCATTGCCCTGTCGCTTAAAGATGCCCAGTTCGGTATATTGATCCTTTGGGTCTTGCCGCCGCTGTTAGCCGGCGTTAAGACGACTGATACCGTACTGTCCGGCGGCGTGATTCCGGGGATATAAAGATCAACGCCGGTCATAAAGGTAAACAAGCTGGGAGGGGGAGTCGCCACGCCCAGGTTGCTCACTCCATCGACACCCTTATCGAAAACAAATGTCGCAGTTACAAAGCGGCTCATCGGGTGCGTGGCAGGGCTGATGACGTTGATGCCGTTGATCTCAAGAGCGTCGTTATTGCCGTCTTGATTTCCCCGCAGCTCATTATACCTGATGATTACGATGTTGGTGTGGTGATCGCTCCTGTCCAGCAGGTCGCCTATTCCCGCCCCTGGTTTTTCCGCATTCAGGCGAACAAGGTAATTGCTCCTGGTGAATGGCTCGGCATAGAAATGATGAATGAAGGCTTCACGCACGAGTGAGAATTCATAGTACGCGCCCTGTTTAACCGTGACAGGACCCCATGCGCCGGTAGCATCAAGCATATATACGGCTATTGGATGTTTGCCCTTTCTTTTGCCGGTCGAGCCTTTGACCTCCCATATCTCGAGAGTGGCACCGGCAACTCCCACGTTCTGCGGAAAGAGTACCGCCCTCCCTGCAATCTCAATACGACCGTGATGTTCGGGAAGGATCTCCTTGGTAAAGGGCTTTCTGCTGGTAAAAAACTTATACATTTCTACGAACGATTCTGCGGAGGTCGCCATTTGCACGTGGGTATGATTGGTGATAGTGACGTTCTTAGCCCCGACTATCGAGCAACCCTGGCACGTCCCGTACTGGCCCCAAAGAGCCAGGGTCGGTATTCCTGCCGGAACGCGGTCATGCGGCGAACTGAAACTGTCCACACTCACATAACGGGCGATCTTCATGGCGCGTTCTGTTGAGCTTTCTATGTATTCGTAGGAAACCAATCCGCCGTAAGAATGTCCGATAAGATCAATCTGGTCCGCGCCGGTCTCTTCCTGGATATCGGAGATAAGCCGGTCAAGCCTCGCATGGACGTCATTCAGAGTTTCTATGGAGAACCGGGAATCATATTCCAAGACGTGTAAGTAGTCCCGTGGATACAGGTTGCTTGCGAATCGTAATGCCTGAGACTCGAATTGCCCTCCCGATCCCGAACCTCCATGAATAAAGACTATGGGATTGATGTCACGGATCGGATGGCAGGTTTTAGCCAGCGTTGATTTTGTATAGATAATACCCGCTAACACAAGCGATAAAGCAGTTGAAAATATCAGTATTCTTTTCATCTCTCCACCTCCATATTTTTTTATTTTTTAGGAAACTGCATTTAATAAATCATCTGAATCATCTTCTTGTCCGCCTACGAGAGGTTTCCTTCACTATTTACAGTCCTTAAAAACTGGTCAACGCCCGCAAGACTTAATAGGAATTGCACCCGTTCAGTTGGGGATATTAAAATTAATTCAATGTTCGCATCAAGAAGGCTGTCTTTCATTTTCAACAGCTCGCCCAGGCCGTTACTATTCAGGAATGGCTTTGACGACATATTGACAGCCACCGCTCTTGTGGAAGAGCCGCTCAGCTGCAAGGTTATGCCGATGACATCATCGATATCACTACTGGTAAGCCTTCCTTCTTCGTCTGGCAGATTGATTACTAGCGTGTCATTTATGAAATGATAGTCGATATTCATTCGTCACTTCTCTTTAGAATTTGCGCCCGCCAAAAATTACAAAAAACCATACAGGCATAGCTATTCTGCATGGGTTGAATATGCAGCTCACCAAATTTTTTGTCAAGTTTTATTGAATTTAAAAAAATTGACCAAGTCTTCATAGCGGTGCCCCTTCCATCGAGGGAGAGGGATAAAAAAATCGCCTGCCACACGTACCTGAAAAGATATTGACTGAAACCGCCTATCCTGTAGTATGCAGGGAGTAAACAGGAGGGAATTCATGACCAAGCGCAAGCATTATCTCATTGATAAACGATACCAGCTGAGGACAACCTTTTCCATAATCGGCACGGTAATTATCATCACCACGATCATTCTGGGGGTAATTACCGCGAGTGTCGTGAACAACAGCATTCGGCTCAATGAAAACAATTTAAAAATCGACAATATCTATAAGATCGAGTCGAGCATCTTCATTTTCCTGTCCTCACTGACCGGGCCGGTACAGGATCAGTCTCTGAAAAAAGCGATACAGGAAAGCATGGAAAAGCATGATAACAACATGAACACCCTGGGACACATTATATCCACGAATCAGGATATAATAACCTATAATAAGATATTACTTATAACGATTCTCATAATAATCATACTTGAAGCAGCGGCGCTCTATCTAATCCTCATCAGAAAAACCCACCGCGTTTCCGGGCCGATGTACGTAATATCAGGCTTCATGAGGGATATTATCGAGGGAAAGGAGCCGCATTTTCGCCCCTTGAGAAACGGCGACGAGATGCAGGACTTCTACGAGCTGTTCAGACATATGGTCTTCACCATCCGCGAGCGGGAAAAGAAGGGATCCTGATATGCATCATCAACAGGGAGGGGCGCGATATGCAGGAGGATATCAGCCGCATAATCGAAAAAGCACGGGAGCTTTCGGACAGCATCAGGAGCCACGCGATTACCCGAAGCTATGATGAGATCCGGGAAAAGATGAGAAGCGACCGGAATGCCCAGGAGCTTTACGCGAAGCTCGTCATGATGGGAAAGGAGATATCGATGCTCCTTGCCCGCGAAGAGAAGATTGAGGCAAAAGACTCATCGGAATATGAGCTTCTGCGGGAAGAGCTGGATCATAATCCGCTGGTGAAGGAATACATACAAACGCAGCGGGAATACCTTGATTTATTAAAAAAGGTCATTGAGAGAATTGAGAATCCCTTATGATTGCAATCGTACGTTCAAGGTGATTATTGTAGCGCCCCAGTTCGGCCCGTCATTTTTGTAATGCAGCACATCCGGATGTTTGGATAAAATATCATATACCTGACGTTTTTTGGCCGATTTCCCCTTACCGTGGACGAGGCGTATTTCCGGCATCCCCTTTCTTACCGCCTGCCTGATGAATTCATCGACCACTTCCGCAGTCTCGGAAGGATCAAAGAAATGAAGATCGCATTCAAAGCCGAAGTCGATGCGGCTATAATCACTGAATATTTTTTTCATAATTCCACTCCTTGTTCGTTTATCTATATATGATAGATCTGCTGCATAACTAAATTAAAATTGAATTTTGTCCTTCGCCGCCTTCGGCGGCGGGGGACAAAAAGTCAAATATTATTGCAGTTTTGCAACAAGTCTAGTAAAATACTAATAGTAAGGAGTATTGCAATGTGGAATTACCAAAACACCATGCTCGAGGGCAACGTGACTCATGAACCGACCATGAAAAAGACGAAAACAGGGAAAAGTGTGTGCTCCTTTTCCCTGGCATTTCACCATAATTCAGGGAGTGAGTCGGAGGAAGGGGTCTCATACATCGATGTGGACACATGGGACCGGCTTGCCGAAATATGCTCGGATAATATCCGAAAGGGGAAAAGGGTGATGGTTTTCGGTATGCTCCGCCAGGACCGGTGGGAGGACGATGACGGTAAAAAACACTCCCGCCACAAGATCATCGGCAAAGAGATCCGCTTTATTGAATCGCTGAACAAACCTGTTGCCGAGGCTGTACAGAAAGCCGTGTAACGCAGTCTGGCGGGGATGAATCCCTCTCTGACCTCACCCGCGCTCCGCGCACCCTCTCCCATTAATCTCGGAAGAAAGGAGAGGGTTTCCGCTAAATTAGCTTCATCCTGCCGCCTCCCCCTCTCCAATAGGGAGAGGGGGTCGGGGGTGAGGTCGTCTCTGCGAGAATATCTTTTAGACAGCCCCTAAGGAGTTTTCAGGGGACGTCCGGCATTGCTTGTTTTATTCCGGAAACCAGTTTTTCCACAAAACCTTCGATATCATCGACCCGGGAGCTTGCGATTCTGAACGCAATCGCGCCTTCATGACCGCCGCCGTCTTCGATGGAAAATAGCTCCAGTACCCTTCTTAAATCAAAAGACTTATATCCCCGTCCTCTCCGCAGACGGAACTGAATGAGATTTGAGTTATGTGAATCGTCATAAGCGATGAAACCGAGTCGCGTACTCTCCTCAGCCAGATTATCGGCAATTGACCGCGAAACCGATATGATCGTGTCTTTGTCGAATCTCCGGTTCAGGTAATCCATATCATTCCTGTCCAGAACCACGTACCCGATCAATTCAGAAAATTTTTTCTTCGCATCAATATACCGAAAGCACTCCTCCTCAACCGCAGAAAGGCGTTGTATCTCGCGGAATACATCGTCCTTATTCATTAAATTGGTTTCTTTTGTGGTTTCCTTCATCAGCAAATGGTTGTACAGGCTGCTGAAGATATCATAGTACCGCCTCTGGCGCTTGGACTTAATATATTGGCCCATATTGGTGTCGCCGATAATCCCGGTGAGTACCGAAAGAATCACATTCCGCGACAGCAAATTCTGGATGTTATACTTCTTCAGTATATCTGTCCGCTTCCTGAGCTTCAATGCGGTCAGGCCCACAAGCTCACTTGATGAGTTGGCTTCCGTGACCAGGCAATATCCATCGTCTCCGATATAGTTGCTGTCCGCCCCGAGATGATGATCTATCTCAATTTTCAATATGCCCGGATTATTCAGCAAGGAATCAATAGGGGGACCCGCGTCAACCATGGAAAATTTCGGCGTATCGCAGACAACGATCGTGTCTATCGGATCATTCATTGAACTGACCGGCCCGCAACAATGGATCGCATTGTGGCTGCAGATGTTGAGCAGGTATTGGAAATGATCGTGCACCGGCCCGCTGGTGTAGAGGTAGGCCTTTTTTGAGAACTTGCTCACAATAAGCGCGAAGGACACCATAGAGGCGATGCAGTCTTCATCCGGATTTTTATGGCCCAGAATAAGAAAATGATGCCTATCCTGGAGGGCGCCGATTATGTTGCCGATTATTTTATTTTTTTCATATATCGTTTGAAGCGGTCTTTTATTCATAGTTCGCGTTTAGTCCCTGTTGGCGTCAGCAGTACCGCAGACTACCCGGTTTCGTCCGCCCTCTTTGGCGCGGTACAACGCCTGATCCGCGAGTTCTTTGATCTGTTGAACGGTGTTCGCGTGCTCAGGATGCGCGGCGATTCCGAATGAGAGGGTTATCCGCGATATCGGACCGCCGTACTCTTTAAAAATATCCAATGATTCCACTTCACCGCGGATCCGTTCCGCGATCGCGCACGCTGCCGCACCATCGGTTCCGGGCATAAGAATCGTAAACTCGTCCCCGCCGAACCGGGCCAGCACGTCATTTTCTGTCAGATGGCGGTTGATGGCCCGTACCACCCCAATGATCGCCCTATCTCCGGCTTCGTTTCCATAGGTCTCGTTAATACGCCGGAAATAATCAAGATCAACCATGACCATCGCCAGGGGCGTTGATTTGTTCTTGGATACATCGAACTGGTTTTCAAGGGCGTCATCCAGAAAGCGTCTGTTGTACGCTCCGGTAAGCTCGTCGGTGATTGCCCGCTTGCGGGCTGCCTCGCCCCAGTGCACCATGTCCGACAGGAATTCCCCCGTGTCGCGCAGCCTCTGCGTCGTGATATTGAGCATGCGGTACATTATCTTGGTCGCGATTTCCGGATGCTCTTCGATCATACGGTAAAAATCTTTTTCATGCAGGCTCATGAGCACGCCCCTTTTCTTGCAGTAGCAGGTTGCCGATCGGGGCGCCTTTTCAAATATTGACATTTCACCGAAAAAGTTACCGGCCGAGAACGTGGCGATCTCCCGCTGGCCCCCGTCCAGAAGCCGGATGGAGCTCGCCATAATCCCGGACTTTACGATAAAGAGCTCATTCCCCTCGTCGCCCTCCCGGAACAAAATTTCCCCTTCACCGGTCTCGTGCAGCTTGAACAGGCCGATGATCCTGTCGATCTCTTCGGGACTCAGGAGCGAAAAAATATCTATCTGGCTTAAGAATTCGACCGAATTTTCCATAGCTCCGAACTCTCTCCTCCCCGTATCAGCCGGCGCAGGCGATCCGGTCCCCGCCCCTTTCACGGGCTTCAAACATTTTATTAAAACACGCGCGGACAAGATCCCGCAGATTGCCTGCATGATCAGGATACGCGGCGATTCCGATGCTCGCGGTCAGCATAATGGGGACGCCGCCGGTTATATGATCAAAGGTAATCCGGCTGAACAACCGGCATACCTGCTCGGAAAAACCGATTGCCCCGGGCATATCGGTTCCGGGCAATATGACCGCAAACTCGTCCCCGCGGTACCGGACGGCGATATCCTGCTCGCGGAGGTGGGATTTGATGAAGGAGGCCATGTGTCGCAGCGCCTTGTCCCCGCTTTCATGGCCGTAGGCGTCGTTAATGGCCTTGAAATTGTCCGGTTTTATCATTATGAGCGAGGTCGTCATGCCGTATCCGGGCAGCTGAGCGGGCAGATCTTCTTCAAGAAACGTTCGATTATACAGACCGGTCAGCTTGTCGTAATAGAGGAGCCTTTTGAGCTCCTGCACCCACGGCGACTTTTCCGAAATAAGCCTGTTGGCGCCGCGTATCCTTCCCGCGATGATCGCCAGAAGCTCATGAAGGATCCGGGCTGATATTTTCGGATGCCGGCTGAGAAGATCCTGAAATCTCATTCCCCGCAGCGGAAATATAAGAAGGATCGCGTCGCTTTCAGCCTGGGCGGTGGCGGTCATCAGCCTGTTTTCTAAAAAGTCGAGCTCGCCGAAGCTTTCACCCTGAATGAACCGCGCTATGGCCACGGTCTCATTGTCGTCGCGGAGCTTGTTGATTGCAACCGTGCCTTCCTTGATGATATAAAGCCCGGCTCCGTAGCTTCCGGCATGGAAAATAACGTCGTCTTTTTTAAAGGAATAAAACTCGCTGTTGCGCGCGACAATAGCAAGCTCCCGTTCCCCCAGGGCGGCAAAGAGGGTCCCTCTTTTTAAAAGTTCAAGCTTGGTAGCGAGATTCGGGTCATCCATATCAGAGCGTACCGGATATGCTCTTGATCTCAAAAAGCGCCATCTTGTTGTCCGGATCAATAGTGACGACTTTCTCGAAGGATTTTGTGGCGTTCAGCTCGTCCCCTTTCTTTTTGTATGACATGCCGAGAGCAAACAGCGCGTTCACAAAGCTTTGATCCAGCTCAACCGCTTTTTCAAATAAAGAAACTGCCCGGTTATATTCGGCAATCTGGTAAAACGCCGCGCCGCCTATGTAGTAGGCATACTTATTCATTTTATCGTTATCGATATATTTTTGTATGATTTCGATGGTCTTCGCGTAATTGTTCAACCGGAAATAATTCTTCGCAAGGTTGTACAATATCTTCTGATTGTCCGGATACAGCGCGAGCCCTTTTTCGAGCAGCGCGATCGCCTCATTGTACTGGTGGGAGCTGATCAGCTTCTTGGACCTTTTGATGATATCGATGGCCTCGTCGCGGACGAGTTCCACCACCAGGATCGTGATGTCGTCAACGAGTTGGGCGTTTCCTATAAACCGGCGCACGTCGTTTATGATTGAGTCGGCATACTCCTCAACAGGCAGATGCCGGTTTTTCACAATCATCTGCTCGAGCCGCGCGTTGGTATACTCCGCGCGCTCGGCATTAATCGCCTCGGGAATTCCGTCGGTATAGAGTATGATCCGGTCGCCGTACTCAAGTTTTGTGTGCTTCTCGTCATAGGTGTCGCGGGCATCTTCGACGGCGCCGATAAACAGGCCGTTGGTATCGAGAAGCTCGATGCTGCCGCTCTCCGCACGCAGAAGAATAGCCTTCTGGTGGCTCGCGTTGGAATAAACCACCTCGTACTCCTCGTCAATGGAGAGCATGAAGGCGGTCATGTAGTCCTGGGTCTTGACGTGATCCAGGATATTCTGATTGACTTCCTGGAATATTTTTTTCGGGGAATCGAACTTGGTGCCGGTATTGCCGAAAGACATCTTTGCCATCGTGGTCACCAGGGCCGCGGGTATTCCATGGCCCGAGACATCGGCGATTATTATGCCGATCTTATCGTCTTTTAGAAGATTGACATCGTAAAAATCGCCGCCGATCTTCTCCATCGCCAGATACCGAACGGCGAACTTCAACTCGTTCCAGTCATCAATCTTTCCCGGGAGTATGCTCCGCTGGATCACGCTCGCCATATCCAGCTGTCTCTGAATCTGGTCGTCCCTGCCCCGCAGGCTGGCCATCGCCTCCTGCAGCTCCTCGGTCCTTTGGGCGACCTTGCCCTCGGCGTCCCGCCGGTATTCATCAATCTCCCACGCCATCTCCATCAAAGCGTATTCGATGGCGGTGAATTCACGCTCCAGGGAAAGCACCTCATACCGGGCGGTACCGCCTGAAGCGATGACCCTGGTCACCCTGATCAGGTCTTTCAGTATCCGGAGAATTGAATGCGTCGTAATCTGCATGAGCAGTATACAGGCAAAAACCGAAACGATAAAATATATGCCGATAACCAGGATATTGTATTCGCCCAGCATCCCGGCTTTTTCTATGAGAGCGGCGAATGCCACGAGGGTGATGACCATCAACCAGACGAAGAAGGAAAATTTTATCCTTATGCCGATCAGGGCCCGGGGCTTCATGCGGACGCCGCTTCTGATGATTTTATTATAGAGCTCGCTTCGTTCGGTATTGGTCAATGTCTCGGTAATCAGATAGGTTGACATGCCGTACAGGCTGATGGTAAACAGAAGAGTAAGGAAGGATATTTTAAGAAGAGCCTGGAATTCGGCGAAGGAATAGCCCCCCCGGAATCTATATTCAAAAAATGAAAATCCGATTATTATTATCGCGGTCAACGTTATATTGAAAACCGCGGCCAGCATATTGAACATAGGCAGATCGGTGAAATATCCATAGACCGGAGGCAGGTCTTCGGCCGGAATTTCAAGCTCGGCTTCATAAGCCCGATTGATGTTTCTCAGCGGCTTGAAAACCGCCGGGACTTTCAGCGGCATTAACAGGCCGAATTCCACATAATGGAGCAAGGTCGGCAGAGCTACGGCCAGCGGAAGCCATTGAGCAAGATATGTTGAAAGCTTTTCCGAGGATATAATAATAAAGGAGGTCCCCCAAAAAAATCCCACGATACCCAATATCCAGCCAACCATGACGGTGATAAAAGCGACGGCGAATGTATAGCTGACGTGCTTGGCCAGGAATTTGACGAATCTCATTGCTTCCTCGAGATAAAATTACTCAGTCCGCCAATCATAGTTTATTAATGTCAAATTATCAACACAAATTCGGCCGGAACAATATTTATTCACGGCTTGCCGGCTATTGCGCTTCCAAATCGACCGAGAGCACATCCTTTACGCACCGGAATCCTGCTAAATTGTCTGCATGCAGGTTGGGCATTCCTCCGATTTCCCTGCTCGTGGTCCGCACCCGGTATCTGGGGCTGTACCACGCTCCTCCCCGCACTACCTTGAATTGCTTGCCATACCTTTTATAAGCCTTTCCCCGTTTTGATCTGTTGCCTTTATAGGGCAGGTACCAGCTCGAAGTCCACTCCCGGGCGTTGCCCGCCATGTTCGCGACCCCGTATGCCGATGCCCCCTCAGGATCAAAAGAGGTTACCGGCATAAGCCCCTGGGTAAAGATTTTGAATCGCAATTTTATCTGCTCGCCGATTTTAGCGCTTCCCCAGAAATCGGCGCAGTTCAATTTACCGGGATCATACGCGTTTCCCCATGGATATATCTGTGTTCTACCCTCGCCCATGCCCGGAAGCTTCCCCGGGCCCCGGGCCGCTTTCTCCCATTCCTCTTCGGATGGAAGCCTTTTCCCCGCCCATTGCGCATACGCACGGGCCTCATAATAGGTCACCAGGACCGGCAGGTCTCCCTGATCCTCTTTATACGCGCCGCCTTCCCAGGACAGGGGAGGTTTACTATTGGCCTTCTCAATGAAAAATTTATACTCGCTGTTGGACACTTCATATTTATCGATATAATAATCAGCCAGATACGCCACCTGTTCCGGAGACTCGTCCCGGTCATAATTGCCGGAGCCGAAAATGAATTTCCCCTCAGGGATAAGCACCATTTCCTTGTTGTCCTTTGCAACGATCTTCGGACGGTAATCCCTTTCCTTTACCGGAGCGGACTCGGAATACTCTTTTTTACGCTGCTCCGGAGGCTTAAGCAGCCCGATATCCGTACCCGCCCGGATCAGGTGAGCATACATCCTATTCTTGAGTTTATAGGCGGCGACTGCGCGAAAGCGGTATGTATCTGACCTGACGTATACCACTGAAATAATATCAACCGTGCCGTACACGCCCCCTTCATGGATGATGTAATACGTTTTCTCCGCCGGCATTGCTTTAAAAAGCAGGGTAATGGCGCCCCCTTTTCTTACGGATTCAATCCTTCCCCGGATGTCAAATTCGGCCTCCGCGAAGATATCCAGGGCGACGCAGGCTGCCGCAATTATTGCAAACGCAAACGTGGAATTGCTCTTGTTGTTTGTTTTGTTCATATTAAAAAATCCATTATCCGGTGATGATCCTTCTGTCCGGCCATACAAGGCAGGATAACGATTTCCCGAATATCACGCCCGTGTCAATGCCGATTATGTTTCTCTCATCGTCGATATACACGGGGCTGTCGCCGCTGATGTATACGGTGGGTGTATGGCCGAATATGATCGTCTTGTCCCACCGCTTGTCCGCTCTGAAAAATTTTTCCCTGATCCAGATAAGGTCATGGTCATCCTGGGCGGACAGGACGTCCACGGCAGGATTGAGCCCGGCATGAACCGCAATGAAATCCTCCCCCTCATAATAGAGGCGGAGGCTGTTGAAAAACTCCTGATGATGTTTGGGTAATGCAAACGCGCCCTGATGGGAGATGTAGCTCCTGATCGTTGCATCCCCGCCGTTGTAAATGTAGAGGCCGTTTTGATCCTCGCCGCGAAGATAGCTCATAAGCATATCCTCATGGTTTCCCTTGAGAAAAACAGTCGCGGGGCCCGGGGTGCGGGAGGTGGAAACCAGGAAATCGATGACCTCATACGAATGGGCTCCACGGTCGATATAATCGCCTAAAAATATGATGGTATCATTCTCTTTGACATGCGTTTTAAGATTATTAAACAGATTAACCAGTCTCTTGAAATATCCGTGTATATCACCGATTATGTAATACATATGCCCTGATGTTTATCTCATTCCACAGAATAAGAATGCACGTCTCCCCATCCTTCATATTTTCGGCATCCAGCACCCCGAAGATCCAGTGTTTATGATATGATACGTACAGGTATTCCTTTTCATTTATGATTCGTATCGCCGATTGAAGATTCCCTATTTTCGATAATATAAAAGAGCCGGCGCCGGATTTCAATATATTTTGGAATTCAATCTCTGCGTCATAGGTTGACGATAATTTTTTGAAAAACAGATTATACTTCTTTCCCTGAATGGCTCTCCGCATGACATGGATATTTTTCACTCCGGGCATGCCGGGTATCCCCTTTTTATAATATACAATATCCCGGGTCGAACGGCCTTCGGAGAACAAAAACATTTCCTCCGGAAGCGAGTCTTCGCCCGTGCGGCCCTTCAGATTCTGCAGGACAACCGCGCGGAACTGATCCAGTATTGAAGCACTCTCGCCGCCGAGGTTTTCGCCGGTTATCTTTACGTAATACCTGCCGCGCCGGAAATAAAAACCCTTGACGGTTGCATAATCGTCATCGCCCGAATACCGGTTGGAATCGTTCCATCCGCGCTCAAGGCTGTATAAGCCGAATGAGTCCAGGGAAGAGCCGAATTTCAACAGCTCCACGCGCACGGTTTTACCGCTGTCGGACAAAGAGCGATACTCGGCGGTTGCCAGAACATCCGGGTCATACAGGGAATAAACTCTATCGGTCTTCTCGATTTCTTTATTGCCGTGTACGCTTGTCTGATTCGAAGACAACCAGCCCGGCATATCCGTGTCCCGGGGCAGAAGGTCGACAAGAGCCGCCCGCCGGGGGAGAATGCCGCATGACAGCGACAACAGCAGGGCTAACAGAAACCGCACGCTCATTTTCCGCTTAACGACTTCGGATTCATGGCATCCTGAAGGGCGTCACCCACAAGGTTGTATGCGGTAATAGTAATAAAAATGGCGAATCCGGGAATAAAAGTGAGCCACCAGGCGAAATCCATAAAATCCCTCGACTGTGACAGGATGTCGCCCCAGCTGGGAGTGGGGGGCTGTACGCCGAAACCGAGGAAGCTTAAAGAGGACTCTATAAGGATCGTCGATGCGATGCCGAAGGTGGCCGACACCAGAACCGGCGCCAGGGCATTGGGGAGTATGTGGCGGAATATGATCCACCGGTCCGCAGCTCCAACCGCCTGCGAGGCGACGACGAAATCCATTTCGCGAAGTTTCAGGAATTCGCCCCGCACGATTCGCGCTATGCCGGGCCAGCTCGTTATGCCGATCACCAGCATCACGCTCGCCAGGCTCGGGCCCCACAGCGCCAGAATCGTCAGTATAAGAAAGAATGTCGGGAAACACATGATGACCTCAATGATGCGCGATATGACCATATCGATCCAGCCGCCGTAATATCCGGCTATCGAGCCGATGATGATTCCGATCGCGACATAGATGATCACCGCGATGAAGCCGATGAATATGGAAACGCGGCTCCCGTAGATCATCCGCGCCAGAAGATCCCTCCCCTGCTCGTCCGTACCCATAAGGTGCTTTCGTGACGGCGGCACGACAATGGAATCGAGATCGTACTCGGAGTAGGAATAGGCGACAGGCGGAAACAGCTTAAAGCCCGTGAATTTCTCTTTGCTCAGGTCCGTGCCCTTAAGCTCTGCATATTCCTTACCGTTGGTTATTATATCGTAAAACAAGGGGAGGTATACCTTCCCTTCGGTGATATAGATATACGGCTTGTTGTTCGCGATAAGAGGCGCACACAGGGCCAGCAGAATAAGGGAGATCACGATCACCAGGCCGGCCAGGGCAAGCCTGTTCTTGCTGAATTCGCGCCATAAGACCCCCCAGTATCCAGCCTTCATATCTTCGCCTCCAGTCTGATCCGCGGATCAACGAGAGAGTATAAGAGATCGGCTGCCAGGATGCCCGCGAGCGTCAGTATAGCCGCTATAGTCGTAATGGCCATGATGACCGGGATGTCGCGGGACAGGATCGCCTCATACGCGAGCAGACCCATCCCCGGTATGGAAAAGATGGACTCCACAATAACGGTACCCCCCAGGAGGCCGGGGAGGAGAGTCGCCATTAAGGTTACCAGGGGAATGAGGGAGTTCCTGAAGGCGTGGATGAAGATTACCCTTTTGTTGGAAAGGCCCTTTGCGCGGGCGGTCATGATGTACTGCTGGCTGATCACCTCGAGCATGTTTGCCCTGGTGTAGCGCGCCAGGAACGCGAATTCGCCGTAGGTGAGGGTTATCACCGGCAAAACCAGGTGCCAGCAGAAATCGATGAGCCGGGGGATAAATCCCGCGCCGGCAGCCCAGTCGGAGCGTATGCCGCCGAGAGGAAAGAGATTCAGATATTCGCCGCTGGCCATGTACAGCAGCAGTATGAGTCCGATCCAGAAATGAGGGAGGGAATAGAGCAGAAAAAGAATAAGGCTCGACACGCGGTCAAACGCCTTGTCCTTTTTAACCGCGGACACGATCCCCATGGGGATCGAGATTATATAAATGATGATCATGGAAATGACGTTCAGGATAAGGGTGATCGGCAACGCTTCGCCGATGCGCGTGAGCACCGGTCTTCCGTCCTTGCGCGATATACCGAAATCAAGCCTGACGAATTTGGCGAGCCACTCCGCATATCCCACGATAACCGGCTTATCCAGCCCGTAGAGCTTTTTCTCCTGCTCGAGTATCTCCTGGGATATGGATCCGGCTTTGAGCGCTCCCTCCATTCCCAGCTTGAGCGTGGTGTAATCGCCGGGAGCGATCCGGATTATCGTATAGGATAACAGGGTTATCAAAAAAAGGGTGAGGAAGATGAGCAGGGTTCTTTTGACGATATACTTTTTCATTGGACTTTCCGCACCTTCCATTCGAGAAAGTTCAAACCCCGCGTATGAACCAAAACATTCTCGAAACGCCTGCTTACCGCAACCAGGGCAGGCGTGGTGAAAAGGAATGTATACGGCTGCTCATGGTGGAGGATCTCCTGGAACCGGTGATACATTTTTATTCTTATCTTTTCATCAAACTCCAGCCTGGTTTTTTCGATGATACGGTCCGCTTCCTTGTTGCTGAAACCGATATAATTTGATCCTCCCTTGATCTGGGAAGAATGCCATATCTGATAGGGGTCGTCCTGAAAATCGGGGTCGGACCATCCCAGCGCCGTTGCATCGAAATTCCTGCTCTGAATCTTCTGCAAAAAAACAGCCCACTCAAATCTGTTTATATCCATTTGAATGCCGACCTTGGATAGGTCTTCTTTCATTATGCTCCCCAGCCGCTCGGCGAACCTGCTCCCGGAGGAGATGGTAAAGGTGAAGGAAAATTTTTTTCCGTCCTTGTCAAGGATGCCGTCGCCGTCATGATCGACCCAGCCCGCCTGTTTCAGGAGCCTTACCGCCCGTGCCGGGTCATACGGCCATGGCTTGATATCCCTGTCGTAGCTTTTGCCGAATATGTAGAAAGGACCGGAAACTATCTCGCCAAGACCGAAGAGGAGCTTGTCCCGGATATCCCTTCTGTTTATGAGGAGGGTCATGGCAAGGCGCACCCGGCGATCCTTGAAAAAGATCCGGTCTTCGTTCCAACCGACGTAGCTGAAGGTGGACAGGTAATATTTAAGCTTGTAAAAATGCTCATTAAACCTTTCCGAGCCTGTCTGCCGCGCCCATTCAATCTCGCGCAGACCCATGACGTCAATATCTCCTTTCTTGAGCATCTGAAAGGCGGCGCTGGGATCAAATATGATCTTATACACCACCCTCCTGATCATCGCCTTTTTTCCGCGATAGCCTTCGTTGCGGACAAGGGTGATATTCCTTCCCGTGTCCCATCGTTCAAACGTATAGGGTCCGGTGCCGACGGGGAAGCGGCCGTTCTTATGGGTATTGAAATCAGTGCCGTTGTCGAAAATATGCCTGGGCACGATCGGCATGCCGCCGCAAAAAATGAGAGCCAGGTAGTACGGCCGTGAATAGAGAAATTCGATCGTGTATTTATTTATCTTCCGGCAGCTTTTTATATCGATGTAGTAGACCTTAAGCTGGGCGCTCGCTACCTTCGGATCCATGATCTTTTTGTAGGAATAGACAACATCATCGGCCGTCAGCTCTATTCCATCGCTCCAGTAAACGCCCTTTTTTAAAAAAAAGCGGAATTTCATTTTATCCGGCGAGATTTCCCATCGCTCCGCCAGCATCGGTATTACCTCAAGGGTATCGTAATCCCGATCCACCAGTGTTTCGTAAATTCGCAGGTTTATGGCATGGGAAGAGGCATCCGTGGCGGTGATGGGATTCAGGGTATCCGGTTCTGCCCCAAGATATAACTTGATGGTATGAGGATCCTTTTCAGGGAAGAGTCCGGCGCATCCGACCAACAGTAACAATATTCCGGATATAGTAATCAAGAACCGGACATGAACTTTTAATTCAGTCATCATATAATATCGGCCGTAGATTGCGGGCTTATTGCTATCCAGCAATTGCTCGGAAAGCATAATACATATGTGCAGATTGACTGTCAAGAAATATAGAGTTACGGCGTGGAGTAAGTCTCTAAGACGCTGCTCTGCGTCTGCTCTTTTTTTGCTCGCTCAATACAACCAGGGCATCAGCCACGACCGGCTTGCTTCCCCGTATGATCAGCGGATTGATGTCGATCTCCGCTATCTCGCTGTGCTTATATCCAATATCGCCGATGCTTACCAGGGCATTGATAAGATCATTCCGGTCAACGGCAGGGCTTCCGCGGAATTCATCAAGGAGCTTTTTCATGCGGATCTCGCCGAGCATCTCCTCAGCATCCACCTCGGTTATGGGAGCCACGCGAAAGCTCACGTCCTTGATCACCTCGGTGAAGATCCCGCCGATTCCGAACATAACGCAGGGGCCGAACTGGGGGTCCCTGCTCAAGCCGATGACGAATTCGCGCTCTCCCCGTATCATTTCCTGAACGAGGACACCGTCGAGCTCAAACCCCTTGCCGATGATCTCATCATACGCATTCCGGACCTCTTTTGCGCCCGTCAGGTTGAGTTTTACCAGGCCCATCTCGGTCTTATGGGCGGCCTTGTCCGAGCAGCCCTTGAGAACGACGGGATATCCGATCTCGTTCGCATAGGCGACCGCCGCTTTCCGGGAACGGGCCAGCTTCTCCCTGGTGATCGGAATGCCGACTGATTGGATCACCTGCTTTGAATCGTATTCAGAAAGCGTTTTCTGGCCGCGCCTGATGGCCTTCTTGATGATTTTTTCCACGACGGATACTCCTTCTTCCGCTGATAATGTCCAAATATTAAAAAATATCCTTATCTGGCAAGAAGTTTTACATTTTTTTATCCTAAAATGCTCAAACCCTCAGGTTAAATTCTATCCCCATATCACCGGTCAATTCTCTCGGCCCCCTAAATCCCCGGAGGGGGACTTGGAAAGTATGTATTATTATAAGGAAATACATTGAAATAATATGTCATTGTTCTTAGAAAGCAATGTTAGCCGGCAGAAATTTTTAAGTCCCCCTCCGGGGGATTTAGGGGGCTGAAAGGCTCAATTGAAAGATGTGGGTAATGGATAGCTGAGGGGGTTGGGGGGTCTAAAAAGCAGATACATGCGCAGAAATTAAGAGGATGGCCTCATTTAAACAGGTCAAGCTGGGAATCATCTATTTTTGACTTTTTTCTCTCCCGCCTGCCCTGAAGCAACAGTGTCTGCTCCAGCCGGTCAAGAAGCGGGCTCCGCTCCTGAGCCAGCACCCTCCCCTTAACCGCGCGCTTTTTCGCATAGGTGAGATAGAGATTTTTCACCGTTCGGGTGACACCGACATAGAAAAGCCGCTCCTCTTCAGCAAGCTCCAGGCCGGTCTTTTTGCCGAAAAGCTCAAAGGGGATTATTCCCTTCTCGCAGCCGGGGATAAATACGGTGTTAAACTCCAGCCCCTTGGACGCGTGCAGGGTTATAAGGGATACCGCCTCAGCCCGCTCATCCCGGTCGTCAAAACCTTGCCGCAGGGAGAGAGCCCTGAAAAACTCCTGATAGTCATTGCCGTACTGTCCTGAGAAGGAGGCGGTCCGCGCAAGGGCATCATCCCCGGCGCCGCCGATCACCATAATGAATTTGATCACGTCAGATACCACGTCCCCCTTTCTGATCATCTCGCGCACATCCTCGGCCACTTCAGAAGAGACAGCCGTTTCCGGAATACGGTAATATATCTTTTTTAAGGATCGCATTGCCGAGCGGTACGGCTCCTGCCTGAACAGGGGCTCGGTTTCCGCCATCTGGTACGGAATCGCGTGATTGCGGAAGGCCTGGACGAGCTCTTCAAACATTAAGGATGCTCTGCAGAGGACGGCGAAATCGGCAAAACTCACGTTCTGCTCAAGCGCGTCTCCGTCGGTAATGCCGCTGTCGATGGAAAAACTCCGCACCCCGCCGAGAGAACCCTCTATGGTCGCGGCTATCCAGTCTGCTTCGCTCCGGTCGGATTCCGTCTCCTGAATCCGTATTTTCATATCGAGGTTTTTTCCGGCAAGGGCACTCGCTCTTCCCAGAACCTGGCCGGCGGCGCGCATCACCGTATCGGGGCAACGGAAACTCTTATCCAGGTGAAGAAGCTTGATGCCCGGGTAATCCTCGGCCATCATCGTCATGAATCCCGGATCAGAGCCTCTGAACCCGTATATGGCCTGGTCAGGATCGCCGATGACGAAAAGATTGGGGCTCGAATCGCCGGCGAGAAGCTTCAGGAGATCATACTGGCCGGCGTTGATGTCCTGAAATTCATCCACCAGAATCCAGTTGAATCGCTTGCGGTATCGTTCAAGGATCTCGTGGTTTTGCTTGAATAAAAGCACCGGAAGGTATATGAGATCGCTGATATCAACGGCATTCATTTTTTTTAGGATTTCATTGTACCGGTCAAAAATATATTTTATATCTTCAACCGGCTTGATTCCCTGCTTAACCGCCTCGATATCCCGGGCCGCCGCATCAGCCTTTTTTTCTTCTTTCAGAATATCTCGAATATCGTCATCATCCATAATGTAGAAATCCGCTCCTCTTCCGACTTCTGAATGATGCTCTCTCAGTATCGAAAGGCCAAAGGCGTGGAAGGTGCTTATGGTCAGATTCTCCAGCGAAAGGAACCGCTGAATCCTCGTGCGCATCTCCATCGAAGCCTTATTGGAAAAGGTAAGCGCCAGGATATTCTGCGGCTGGATATTTTTCACCGTGACCAGATGGATGATCCGCTGCGTCAAGATGCGCGTCTTGCCCGTGCCCGGGCCTGCTACAATCATGCAGGGGCCTTGTCCGTGCTCGATGCCGGTCCGCTGTCCGCTGGTGATGCCTTCCGCGGCATCATGCAGGGGAGCATCCGCGGCTTTGGCCGGCGATATTCCCGCATCCCTGAGCAGCCGGCGGAATTCTCCGATGTCGAATTTTAGAAATGTCCTCTTCCCCGGCAGCTCTGCCGGGGCGCTGCCCGCCGGGGTGAAAAGGCTCGTGCCGGAAAACGATCGGGCCTCATCCTCGCCGAACACCTTTATCCTGCCGAATTCGCCGTCATATCCCTCCTCAATAACGACCTCGTTTTCCCTGAGCCTCCTGATCCCCTCCGCCAGGGGCTCGCCGCCCGCTGCATGAATCTCGTCAAGGGTGGCGTAAAGCAGGATATAAAACTCCGAGCCCAGGGATCTCACCAGCCGGTGGTATTCCTTCATCACCCTGGAGGACTTGCCGGTCTTCTGATGCAAAAGCTCTGCTAAAAGCTCCGGAAGCTCTGTTATAGAATGGAAAGCGGATTTATCTGCCGGCCCGCCCGGCGCAGGCCGGTCCGCAAGCTCCGCGACCCGGTACATGACTCCCCTGGTCACGGGCTTTCCGCACACGGTGCATACCCCTTTGTGCATTGCGGTCTCCAGCGGATCCCACCGTATGCCGCACTTCCGATGGCCGTCATAATGATACTTCCCCTCTTGGGGGAAAAACTCGATGGTTCCGGAAAACCCTTCATTATGTTTTAAGCCGCGGTATATGGCGTCATAGCCCAGTTCGGCGTCAAACAGGTTCGCCTCGCGGCCCAGCTTTTCCGGGGAATGAGCGTCCGAATTGGAAACGAGATTAAACCGGTCTATAAAGCTGCACGTCCGGTTCATGGGAGGGTCGCTTGAAAGCCCGGTCTCCAGAGCGAACAGATGCCGCGTGAGGTCGTCGAAGCACTCTTCGATGCTGTCGAATCCCGATTTCGATCCGAGCACCGAAAACCAGGGGGTCCATATGTGGGCCGGTATGAGAAAGGAGCTATCCGAAGATTCAAGAACCATTTCAAAAAGAATCTTCGAGTCAAGACCGAGAATGGGTCTGCCGTCGGATCTGATATTCCCCATTTTGTCGAGCCGTGATTGGAGCTTTTCCGCTGTTTTAAAATCGGGGAATACGCACAGGTTGTGCACCTTGCGCACACTGCCGTTTTTCTTGTAGATGTTGCTGATCTCCCCGGTCAGGACAAAGTATACGTCAGCCGGCATATTTTTACCCGATAAGCGGCGCGATTCCTCGAGCCGGTAATCGCTTTTGAGCCGATACAGCCCGTTGTCTGCCGGTTCGAGCTTTTCCTTGAGCTCGGCGAGCCACCCGGGATGGACGCAGTCCCCGGTGCCGATCAGATCAATGCCTTTCAGCCTGGCCCAGTACTCCAGGTGCTCCGGAACCAGATGGCTGCTGGTTGCTATTGAAAAGTGCGAATGGATGTGAAA
Source organism: Spirochaetes bacterium RBG_16_49_21 (assembly GCA_001829495.1). Taxonomy (GTDB): domain Bacteria; phylum Spirochaetota; class UBA4802; order UBA4802; family UBA5550; genus RBG-16-49-21. Next base: position 118,387 of record MIBJ01000037.1, read on the forward strand.
ATCGGCAATAAATTTCAACGAAGCCTCCAGCGGGGTTGTTTAAAAAGTCATGTTATATTCTCGCAAAGACGCAAAGAGAGTATCTTTTTAGATAGCCCCGCTCCGTAATGATGATTTTATTAAGGAATACGGATATATATAGTAAAGAAAAAAATAATTTACAACGAGAATATGCTTCTGATAATTGAAATTAATCACCGAATGCCAATTATTGTAGAACTAATATGCTTGATTGCCGATCAATATATACAAATAGTCAGGCTGTCGATTTGAAAAATTGGCAGCTCGGGTGTATTTAATATAACAAAATGATATACTTTTCCTCTATTCTTATTATATTAATTTAATAACTCGAGTTAGGCGAAAATTCATTTAAGAACTCCCTCCCCCTTGACGGGGGAGGGCTGGGGTGGGGGTGAGAAAAGTTAATGATATACAGTTCAGTGTATTTTGTGAAGCAATTACGAAAGAATCAAACAAAAGCAGAAAAAACACTATGGGAATAGTTAAAATCAATGCAGTTAAGGGGACTGAAATTCAGGCGAGAGCAGCCAATAGGTTCATATTCTGCTCTAATCACCCTCCCCTAACCCCTCCCATCAAGGGAGGGGGATAAAAAAATCGCCTAACTCAAGTAATAATAAAAAATTAAGCCGGGCAAACATCATGGGAAAAAAAATTAAAGCGCAGTCTAAATTGCTCCTGGAGATTCTTCCGGATTCCGTAAGCCCTGAAGATATCCCGGAAATATTCCCGCGGAGCAAATTTCAATATTTTAAGAAAAATAGCATAAAAACCGCATTCATAGTCTCATCGGAGCCGGTAGATTCGCAGATCTACCATGCGATCGTCGGCGTATTCAATAATAACGGACTCGCGGTTTTAGGCTTTTATCTGGATAGCTTTGATGAATCCCGGTTTGACACGCTACGGGGAGCCGTACAAGACCTCAAAAAATCGCTTGCCCGGGGAGGATGCATGGTGATCTCTTATAAGAGCAAACATGCCCTGTCCTTCATCGCCTCGCTGTACGTATATAATGGAAAGGCTCCGGATGAAGCTGCGGCTCATGTGAGAAAAATCAAACGGGATGATTCAGGAATTGATGTAAATAAAAATTTTTTGCACAAATTCCATGAATATGTTACGCATTCCGGTGGAGCGAAAAATATAATACCCAATGCCATACAGATTGATACTTCTGCCGAACGGCCGCAGGCAAAAGAAATGCCCCGGCAACCGAAGACCAGCAAGACCGCATCCCGGACCACGACGGCCGATGCAGCGTTAATGAAGACCGGGCCGTTTTATAGATCCATCAGGTTCAAGCTCATATCCATAATATCCATTATCATAATGGCTTCTCTGGCGGGGATGATATTCCTTGCCACCCGGTTCTTTAAAAACGACAACAGGATCCGCATACAGGAAAACAACCTTCAGCTGGCCGAGGTCATGGCGCTGAAGATAAAATCCGAAATCGACAAGTACAAGCTCATATCCTCAGTGATGCTGGAAGAGGGAGGTAAAGGCGGCGTGTCCGGATACCGGAGCCTGATCTCAACCGGAGAAAAGGAGGTGATCTTCTCGGGAATTATGCAGGAAACCGGGAAGAACAAGCAGAAATTTATCAAGACCTATTACAACAAACCGCTGATGAACCGGCATGCGATCAGCGAAAAAGACATCGTAAATCTCAACAATACGAGCAATAAAATATACGGCCTGTCTCTCTCCGGCGAGAGCATCATCAACAACATATCGCCCTACTTTAATCTTCCGGTCCTTGTTCTGAGCTTTCCGTACGAGCAGGGCGCGGGCGGTTCGGTTCGTTCGGTTATGGTCTCATTCATCAAGCTCGAAAATCTCCTGAAGACCTTCAAAACCACCGGGATCATAAAGGCCTTCATGGTAAATTACAAGGGCGATGTCATTGCGCATCCTGATGTCAGCCAGGTCTTGAGCGGCCCCAATTTTTCAACCATACCCATCTGCCGTCTGATGATGAAAAGCAAGATCGACAACGGACAGACACAGTACCGCGATGCCGCGGGAGTATATTATCTCGGCTCATTTAAAAAAATCGATTCAGAGGGGTTCGGCATCATAGCCGCCGCCAGGGAAAAGGAGGCGTTTCAGGCGGTTTACCAGATACAGGAGCGGAATATGATCATAACCGGCATGGTGCTCACCGGCGCCATTCTGTTCATATTTTTCTTCGGGAAAACCATCACTTCCCCGATCATCAAACTCGTGGGCGCGACGAGACAAATCATCCAGGGCCAGTACCATGTGGACATCGCACCGAGCACGAAGGACGAAATCGGCCAGCTCACCAGCACGTTCATTGAAATGGGGAAGGGACTGGAGGAGCGGGAAAAAATAAAGGCAGCTTTCGGTAAATTCGTGAACAAGGACCTGGCAGAGGCCGCCCTCAGGGACGAGATACGGCTCGGCGGCGAGCGGAAAAACGTAACCATACTTTTTTCCGATATCCGATCGTTTACGGAGATATCCGAGCGTCTGGAGCCGGAACAGGTTGTCGAATTCCTCAACGGCTATATGACGAGAATGGTCTCCTGCGTTGAAACGATGAAGGGCATCGTCGATAAGTTCATCGGCGACGCCATCATGGCTGTGTGGGGCACTCCAATATCCAGGGGCAATGACGCGGAAAACGCGGTAAACAGCGCACTGTTGATGCGGATGGAGATCATGAAACTCAACCGGGAGCGAAGCGGACCGCAAAAACCGGCGATCAGGATAGGATGCGGGATCAACACGGGAACCGTACTCGCGGGCCAGATCGGATCGGAAAACCGGATGGAGTATACGGTTATCGGCGACCCCGTCAATCTGGCGTCGAGGATCGAATCGCTCAATAAGCCGTTCGGCACCGATATCCTGATCAGCGAAGACTCCTACCGGCTCGTACGGGATATCTTCGCAGTCGAGAAGATGAAGCAGATCAAGGTCAAGGGGAAGATGGAGCAGCAGCAGATATACGCGGTCCTCGGCAGGCTCGACGACCCGGGCAGACCGAAATCCCTTGCCGAGCTTCAGGCGCTGCTGGGAATAGAAAAGCCGGCGTCGGTCTCCGATGAGGAGCTGGTGAAGATGCTTGATCACGGTGAAGAAAAGTATGAGATTATCCAAAAGTGATCTTATCGCCGGCTCAATCGGCGCGTTCGCGCTGGCGACACTCTCCTACCTCCTGTATGCCGAGATGACCTCCAGATCCGGACGGGGAAGCACCGAGTTGATCGGCGCCATTAATTCAACACGAAACATCGCGGAGCGAAAATTCTCCGCCCAGGTAGTTTGGGACGAGGTTGAAAAAAACGCCTCGGTGTACAATTTCGACACCATCCGCACCGCCGACCAGTCAGAGGCGATCATCAGGCTCAAGGACGGCACCGAGATCACGCTCAATGAAAACAGCATGGTACTCCTGTCGCTGTCCGAAAAGGAGTTTGACATTCAATTCATGCAGGGAGCCATCAATGCCAAACAGGCTGCGGTAAAAACAGCCGGAGCTCGAACCGTGAACATTTCCTCCGGCGGATCGATAATCACGCTTAAAAACGGCGATGTGAGCCTGTCCCAGGATAGGGACAAAGGGCTCAATCTTACGGTGAGCAGGGGCACGGCAGCCTTTTTGTCGGAAAAGGGCGAACAAGTCCTCACTGAGAACCAGAATATACAATCGGGAAAAGACGGCATCAAGCTCTATGACCTGACCGTCAAGCTCATTCTTCCCGAGAAAGATGCATATATCCCCATCGGAGCGGACCAGGCTGCGGTGCGCTTTATCTGGGAACTGCCCAAGGGCGGTTTCACCCCCTTTCTTGAGATCGCGAACAATCCATCGCTCGCAGACCCGATTATTAAAAAAAGGGCTGCCGGCAATGCGGCCCCCGCATACCTTCCGGAAGGAATCTACTACTGGCGGGTTACCGCCATCAACAACGTCACTAAAAAGGTCGAAGCGAGCGAGATACGCAGGCTTTCAATTCTGGACAACAGGCCGGCGGAGCTCATTGCGCCGGCGAACGGATCAATCATACAATACCGGGACGCGAATCCGATGATCAATTTCATATGGTCCCGGAACGAATCCGTTTCCCGCTACGGCCTCACCGTGTCAAGAAAAACGGATATGTCCGATGCCGTGGCGAACACGATTGTCGACGGCACCAAGATATCGATCAACAGCCTCGGCAAAGGAGTTTATTACTGGAAAATCGCCAGCGTCCCCGAGGTGGCGTACGGTCAGAAAAGCGCTGAATCCGCGGTCCATACCTTTACGGTCGCAAAGATCGATAAGCTTCCGCCTCCGGAGCCCGTATATCCTCCGGAGAACAAATCAATTCATCCCCTGGCGATAGTCCGGAAAGGGCTGAACTTCACCTGGCTCAAGGATTCCTCCATCCCGCAGACGCAGATCATGATTGCCGCGGATAAGGACTTCAGCAAAGTGATAGCAAATAAAACGAGCACGGACAATTCTATCCGCATCACCGACAGCCTGAAAGAAGGAGTGTATTACTGGAACCTACGGGGACTGATGAGCGACGGATCTTCCACGGATTATTCGTCCGCTTTTCGCTTCAGGGTCGCCACGGAAGGCGCCCTGCGGCTCGTGGAGCCGAACGACAATGCAATTCTGATTGATAACAAAGGCAGAGGTATCCCGATTACCTTTTCATGGATAAAATCCGAGCTCGAAGGCGGATATCTGCTCCGAATATCAAAGGACAGGAATTTCTCCTCTCTGGTTAAAGAGCTGCCGGCCGCCGATACATCGACGGAGATGCCCCGCATCGAGGACGGCACCTATTACTGGCTCGTCAGACTGATCGACGAAAAGGGCGCCGGCATACTGTCCAGCCCGGTTTATTCGTTCAAGGTTGTCGGCAAGCTCGGGCTTCCGGTCGCCGTTGAGCCGAAATCGGGAAGCACCGTTAACATGGTCAAACAGGACGCCCTTGAGCTCCGGTGGGCTGCGGTAAAAGGAGCGAACCTCTACCGGGTCGGGCTCTTTCAGATCAATAATGGGATCCAGCATTCTATTGCGGCCGTGGAGACGGCAGACACCGCGTATCGGTTCCCCGACCTGAAAAAACTGGATGAAGGACGGTTCTTCTGGAGCCTCCGGGCTCTGGATGCGGATTCGACGTCCCGCCGCGTGATACGGAAAAGCGACGAGGCACGGATGGAATTCGAGATCACGCTGGGCGGCGAGAAAAAAATCAAAATAAAATCCCCAAGGATACTCTATTTAGAATGAAGGGCATAAATTCCAAGCTGGCATCTGCGTCCCTGCTTGCGCTTGTCATAATCTTTGCGTCCGTTGCGCAAGCGCAGGCACGGGAAACGGCGAAGCCCCTGCGCCTTGTCTGGGAAGCAATCGAGGGCTACGAGAAGTATCAAGTCCAGATTATGGATGCATCGGGGAATATCGTGCTGGACCGGGCCGTCGACGCCAACTATGTCGAATTTATTCTTCCCCTGGGCGCGTACAAATTCAGGATAGCGGCTATCAATAAATTCGACAAGATCGGCTTCTGGTCCGATTGGGACACGTTTGAGATACGTCAGAAAATAAAATATGAATTCTTCACCAACGATTATGTGGAGCGCGTGGGTCTTAAGATAAGCGGCGGTGCGGCATATACCATGCTCCTCTCCCCCTGGAATAAACTATATCACGACACGTACAATAATTACATTCTCACCATCGGATTCCATCTCGGAAATTCAAAGTTCTTCAAATCCTCAAACTTTCTGCGTTTTACCGGGATAGAACTTGAAGGATGCTATAGCTTGTTACATAACAAAAAAAGCATAATCTTAAGCTCAAGTTTGAAGAACCTCAGCGGCGGCCTGAATCTTTTTATCAAGACGAACTTAAAAATTCCGCTGAATTTTTACCTGACCGCAGGCGGAGGCATAAACATCACGGAGCAACAGAATCTCAGATACTATTTCAATGTAGGTCTTCCGCTGAAAGCGATCGTAAAATCCCAGGATCCCTACGGCAAAGTCGGCGCATCCGTGGAATTGAACTTCCTGTACGCATTGAGCCTCAACGTCGGAGCGGACTATTACATGATTTTCTACCGTGACAAGCCGCTGAGCAGCCTTCGCTATTTTGCCCTCGTCGGGGTGAGGATCTGAAACCATCAGGGAGCCTATGTCCAGGAGAACCGGGCTTCGCCCTGGTGGACGCTGTTTGTTAAACAGCCGAGCCTGAACAGGCGCTCCACCTCGTACGCGACGAGATCCTTGTCAAATCCAGAATTTGCAATTACGAATTCAATGAACTGGGCGACGCCCGTGCCGTTCGTGTCCTTGGCCGAATAGTGCTCCACCAGCTCATCATTGACCATTTTCAGGTTGAACACAAATGAATTGAGGGTGCTTATCATGCGCTGATATTCCTCGGACAGGGTTTCGCCCCGCTTCTGCTTCTGTACCGCATCATATAAGCGGCTGTTGACTCCCTTATTGAATTCGGCGACTATCCGGTCGATCTGGTGCCGCTTCAGGGAGACGGTTTCGCAAACCGCCTGATTGGCATCGTACTTGTCCCAGTCGCTGGTAAGGATTCTGATGCCGTATGATTCCGCCTTATCGCGCACCTCCGTTCCCGGAAAGGGCGACAGGATATGGAACCCGTAATTCGCGCACAGCGTTCGGGCAAAATCCATGGATTGGCGTACCGTCTCCGGGGTCTCGCCCGGTAATCCCATGATGTATGATGCCATGGGCTCGATCCCCGCCTCCACGCACACCTTCATCGCTTCTCTTATTTTTTCCAGCGTCGTCTTCTTCTTTATGCTGTTCAGAATCTCCTGTACGCCGCTTTCGACGCCGAAGCAGAGCATGGTGCACCCGGCCGACTTCATGATCCGGAGCAGCTCCTCATTGACCGTGTCGACGCGGGCAAAGGCCGTCCAGGTATGCTTAATGCCCCTCCGCATGATCTCTTCGCATATCAGGATGCACCTCTTCCTGTTTGAGGTGAACAGATCATCCACGAAATTAATCTGTTTGAAACCCATTTTTGAAAGCATCTCAAACTCATCGACGACGCGCTTCACGTCGAAATAACGCACCCTTCTGCCGACCATCTTGGACCCGACGCAGAATATGCATTCATAGGGACAGCCCCGCGAGGTCAGCATGTTAAGCGGCATGCCCAGGGCCTTGTACTTGCTCAGCTGTACAAGGTGGCGCGCCGGATAGGGAAGTATATTGATATCCCTGATGAAATCCCGCTTTTCATTATGGATGACGACGCCGTTTTCCCGGTACGATATGCCCCGTATCCCGCGATGGGCCGCGCCGTCGTCCAGATTATTGAGCAGCTCGTCGCAGGTCTCCTCGCCCTCTCCCCGGATGATATAATCTATGAAGTCGTTCTCGGATAATATTGCCTGAGCGTCGAACGAGACATGGGGCCCGCCCATCATGATGGCCGCGTCGGGGGATTCCTCGCCGTAAGCCCCGAGTATCCTGAGCGCGGCTTTGATGTTCATGGTAACGCCGGTTGACCCGATCACGTCCGGCTTGAATTCACGGACCATCCTTCGCACCCGCGCCCGGGAATAGGGATTTACGATGTAATCGTCGATAATGACTTCGAATCCTTTTTCCAGAAGATATGCAGCCAGGGACATAAGCCCGAAGGGAGGCGTCGGGAGCTCCTCCATCGGATACGGTGGGTTTATCAACAATATCCTTTTTTTCATAAACAGACTCCTTTAAATTCACCAGCGTCGAGGGTTGCCGCTTTTTTTCGTTATAAAAAACCACAATCCTAATAATGTCAAGAAATTCCTGCACTCATTAATCAGCCTATAACCTTTTTGATCATATCAATATCATTGGTAATAAAGCCGTCGACCCCAATTTCCTTGAGCCTGCGGGCCTTTTCTTCGCTGTTGACATCCAGGACATACACGGGAATTCCGCGTAATTGCGCTTTACGGATAAGTCCCGCATTCGCTATATAGGAAGCGCCGATCATCTCAGCTATTATCAGGGCATCTGCCTTGAATTTATTTGCACAGTCTAAAAGGCCGCTTTTAAAAAGCGCGTAGAAACCTATTATGCCGGAAAATGAAAAGGAGGCGGCTATTTCCGGATTTTCCCTGCGCATGACTTTTATAGCACGGCCGTTGAAGCTTGACACCAAGACCCTGTCGAAGGCGTTCATCCAGGCCAGGGTAGTGCAGAATTCATGCACAAGATCAATGCTTTTATCATTCAGGTCGAAATTGAATCTCTGATGAGGAAAGGCTTCAAGCAGATGCATGATCTCAGGGAAAACCGCCTCATCCCCTTCCCCTGCGCTTCCCGGTGCAGCGGACTCCTGGTGCCGAACGCGCAGCTGCTCAAGGCTGCACGAGGCTATTCCTGCCTTCATCAACTCTTTATCATAATAAACGGAATCCGACACGGCGATTATTTTTTTATCCCGGGTAAGAAAAATATTCGTTCTGATTACGTCAGAACCGAGAGAAACCGCGTTCCTAAAATTTCGTATTGTATCCTCCAATAGATGAGGCTGGGCGCTGCCGGTCGTAAATAGTACCGGCTTTGTTTCAAAAAAATTTTTCATATATCAATTCGCTGTGTTTCACACGAATGGACGCTGATATAAGCTGAACGCCACGTCAAACCACTTTTTTTATTTTTGACATTATTCATAACTTCAGGCATAATAAGGGAACCGCCGATTCACGCAGATGAACGCGTGAATCGGCGGTTCCATCTCCAAAAATTACTGTTGACAAAATACCGTTTTATGAAAATTTATTAATCCTGAACTCAACCATCCGATAAAGGCGATATTTTACAGAATGACATCAGATAACGCTGAAGCACATCATACATCCGGCAAAAAATCGATTTCCAACTTGCTTAAAAAGTTATTTAAAAAAAATAACCGGGACATTCTGAAATCAGCTGATTATGAGAATTTAGATGTCTTCCGCAGATACATGATTCGGGGGGTACTGAAGCTGTCTGACCTCAATGCCCGCGACATCATGATCCCGCGGGTCGATATCGTGGCCGTGGATTCCAAAACAGAGCTCAAGCCCTTATTAAAAATGGCGTTGAAAGCAGGCCATTCCCGCGTTCCGGTATATGAAGAAACAATAGATCATATCATCGGCATCGTATATGTGAAAGATCTGCTGAAGCTCTTCATTGAAAAATCGAGGAAAAAATTCCAGCTAAAAAAAATAATGCACGATCCCTATTTCGTTCCGGAAACCATGAAACTGGATGAGCTCCTCCTTGAATTCAAATTCCGCAGGCTTCACATTGCGGTGGTGGTCGACGAATACGGCGGCGTAAGCGGCATTGTCACCCTTGAGGACATCCTCGAGGAGATTGTGGGGGACATCATCGATGAATTCGACAGTGCCGAGCTTCCCGAGATTGAGAAGACGGGGGAGAACGCCTATGAAGTAGATTCCCGGATGCCCATCGCCGATTTCAACGAAATAGCGGGACTCAGCCTCTCCCCGGAAGGATTCGATACCATCGGCGGATACGTTCTTGACCTGTTCGGGAAAATACCGGAAAAAGGCGAAACCATTAAAGACGAAAACGTATCCTTCACGATAAAGGATATCAGCGGCACCGTGATAAACCGCATCACCGTTACTATAGCGAACCCCCAATAGCTTTCTGATGGAAATTCTCAAAACCACCGGCGTAGCGCTCTCCGCACATCCCTCAGGCGAGGCTGATGTCGTCTGCAACTATTACACGAAGGATCACGGGAAAAAAAAGTTCATCTTCAAGGGACTCCGGAAAAGCAAAAAACGCTCCCGCTCCGCGGTGGAGCCGGGCGCGGTTACGGACATTGTTTATTATTCCCGCGATGACCGGGATTGCTGCATCGCTAATGAATTCCATGTGCGGAAGTTCCCCGCATCGATAACCGGCAATCTCCGGAAAATCCTCCATCTCTATTTTATGCTTGAAGCGGCCGACAAAACGTGCGGATACAACATCGCCGACGAAGGAATTTATAAACTGATCATCACCGGCATGGACGCCCTTTCAAAGACGGATTTCCCGGTCCATTGTTCAGCCTTCTTTATGTTCCACTTAATGAAAAATCATGGGATACTGTCTGATCTTCGGTCGTGCAAATTATGCGGGAAGAATGAATTCCTGCGATTTGCCCTGGATATAACGGATCTGCGGCCGGTATGCGGCGAATGCCTGCTCCTTGCACCCTCGCTGCCGCAGCTCAAAAATTCGCTGCTCACTAAAAGCACGGGCGAATTCATCCAGTCATGCCTCATCCGGAAATTCAGCTCAATAGATCACGGGAAATACCCGGAAGGGGATATCCAGGACCTCATGCTTACGGTCGCGCGCTTTGTTGAAAATTATTATCATACTGAACTAAAATCAAAATCGCTTATTATTCACCGGTAAACGACGGCTTCCTTTTTTCCAAGAAAGCCTTGACCGCCTCGACATGATCCTTGGTACGGGTGGCTGCAAACTGGTAGCTGACCGCCACGTCTGTAGTGAGCTCAAGAGGCTGGCCGCCGATCTGGTTCATGGCCTTCTTGATGATGCCCACGGCTGCCGGAGCGCGCGCGAGACGCCGCGCAAGCTTCTTCGCCTCCGGAAGGAGCTGATCGGCAGCCACCACTTTTTCTACAAGTCCGATACGGTGCGCCTCCTGTGCATCGACGAGCTCCCCGGTGTAGCACAGGTACCGCGCCATGCCCGGCCCCACGATCTTCGGAAGCAGGCACATGCCGATCTCGGGAACAAGACCCATCCGGACAAAGAATTCACCCAGCTGCGCACTTTCGGCCGCTATCCGGAAATCGCACAGGAGCGTCATCTCGAAACCGGCGCCCAGGGCAAACCCATTGATGGCCGCTATAGTGATCTTGTCCAGATTATACAAATCCATGTACAAATTGACCAGGGGATCGAAGTATTCCTTGAACTCTTTAAGGCTCATGTTCCTCAGCGGGTCGATATCCAGGGCTACGTCGCCGCCGGCTGAAAAGTGATCCCCGGATCCGGTGAAGATGACGGCACGGATTCCCTTTTCGCTCTTTACGTCCGCATAAGCCTTCTGCAGCCCCTCGAACAGCTCCGGACTGAAGGCGTTCATCTTATCCGGCCGGTTGAATGTCACGATTGCGTAATTTTCCTCTACGGTAACGATACAGCTTCCGTATTCGCGCGTTTCTTCTGGCATTGTATCCTCCCTCATACTCGTTCAAAAATAGTAGCCGGCGCCTGGCCGCCGCCGGTGCAGAGGGTTACCAGAGCGTATCTGGCCTTGCGCCGGTGCAGCTCGTGAATTGCGGTGACCGCGAGGCGGCATCCGCTGTTGCCCACCGGGTGCCCCAGCGCCAGCGCGCCGCCGTTGACGTTGAGCTTCGCCGTATCCGCCCTGAGCTCTTTTATCCAGGCCAGGGGTATGGGCGCAAAAGCCTCGTTTACCTCGAAAAGATCAATATCCTCCATGTTCAGGCCTGCTTTTTTGAGCACGAGGGGCGTGGCCGTTATAGGACCGGTAAGCATGAGTACGGGGTCAGAGCCCACCACTGCACTGGCCACAACCCGTGCCATGGGCGTAAGCCCCGTTTCCCTGACTTTTTCCCCGCTCATGAGCACGACAGCGGAAGCGCCGTCGGTCACGGTGCTGCTGAGACCGGCGGTCATCCATTCGGTGCCGGGCAGCACCGTGAGGCTATCGAGCCCTTCCCGGGTGACGCCGACGCGGATCGGCTCATCGGTATCGCAGATAAACGCGTTGCCGTCTTTGTCAAGTCCCCTCACCGGAAGTATCTCTTTTTTGAAATGGCCTTGCCGTGTGGCGGTGAGTGCTTTCTCGTGGCTGGCCACGGCGAAATCCTGGCACTCCTCCTTGGTTATGTTCCACTTATTCGCAATGGCCTGGGCTGCGAAAATCTGATTGGGAATGCCGTACCGCTCCATATAGGATTTGCTGATGGGATGTCCTGCGTTCTGGCCGTTGGAGAGCGTGCAGTTCATATCGGACGCGATGCCATATTTGGTCATGAACTCGCATCCGCTGGCGATGACCGTGTCCATCGAGCCTGATGCTATCATGCCTGCGGCCATCTGGATCGCAGAAAGGCTGCTCCCGCACTGACGGTTTACCGTAATGCCCCCTATGGTCACCGGGAGGTTTGATTCCAGTATTCCCATCCGGGCAAGATTGAATCCCTGTTCCCCGATCTGGTACACGCATCCCGTGATAACATCTTCCACCAGGTGCGGGTCGAGTCCGATGCGGTCCACGACCTCATTGAGGATCAGGGCGAGCAGCTCCGGCGCCGTGTATTGCCGCAGACAGCCTTTTTGCTTGCCTACCGGAGTTCTGACAGCGCTCACGATAAATACTTCTTTCATACGATACCTCTCCTGCCATGCGCCCGGCACCGGTCAGTTTTATTATTGACTTATTCTATGACAATAACCTATATTTTATAAGACAATAAGTCAAATAACTTTTTCCTCTTGTTTTAATCCCGTTCCCGGTTTTCGCAAATTACCAGCACGGTCGGAGGATCGCCATGTACAAAAAGGGTTCGCGGATCGCCGTTATCGACGGATGCCGGACTCCGTTTCTTAAGTCGGGTACCGGCTTCTATGATCTTATGGCATGGGAATTGGGAAGGTATGCCGTGAAGGGACTGGTTGCCAATATAGCAATCCCTGTTGAAGAGATCGGCCACGTGATCATGGGCACGGTGGCCGCAGACATGGCTACCACCAATGTGGCCCGGGAGAGCATGCTCGGTGCAGGGCTCCCCTGCACTATTCCCGCCCATACGAACACGGTGGCATGCATATCCGCAGGCGCGGCAATCGTAAACGGCGCCAATATGATATCAAGCGGCGACGCGGAGGCGGTGATCGTCGGGGGAGTGGAGACCTTTTCAGACCCGGCAATCAAAATCTCCAAGCCGTACCGGCGCTTCATCCTTGACCTGACCATGTTCAAGCGGCCGAAGACCCTGGCAGGCAAGCTGAAGCTCCTCCGGAACATGAAGCCCAGGGACTTTATCACGCCCGAAAAACCGGCGCTCGGGGAATATTCAACAGGCCTGATCATGGGCCAGAATGCGGAGCGGCTGGCAAAAAGGCTCGGCATCTCCAGGGAAGAGCAGGACCTCTATGCATTGCTGTCGCACCAGCGTGCCGCCAAAGCGATAAAGGAAGGAAAGCTAAAGCAGGAAATCGTACCCGTGGTGGTGCCGGGCCAGAGCACGGCTGTCGCTATGGACAACGGTCCCCGCGGAGAAGCCACCATGGATCAGCTGTCCCGATTAGGAGGGGCCTTTGACAAGAGATACGGCACGGTGACCGCGGCAAACTCCTCATTCCTGACCGACGGGGCAGCGGCAGCGCTTCTCATGAGCGAAAAAAGAGCGAGATATCTGGGATTAAAGCCAAAAGGGTATATCCGCTCTTATGCGTTCACCGGCCAGGACCCGTGGGAAGAGCTCCTGCTCGGCCCTGCTTTTGCCATACCCAAGTGCCTGAAGCGGGCGAGCCTCAGATTTTCAGATATAGGTGTTATTGAAATACACGAGGCGTTTGCAGCGCAGATGCTGGGGGTCATACAATGTCTTGAGTCTGACGGATTCGGCCGCGAAAAATTGGGCCTGTCCGGCAAAGTGGGCAAAGTTGACATCAATAAGGTCAATATATACGGCGGATCCCTTTCCCTCGGCCATCCCTTCGGAGCGACCGGCGCGCGGCTTTTAACCACCTGCTGCAACCGCCTGATCGAATCAGGGCAGCGGTATGGAATTATCGCAGGATGCGCAGCCGGCGCCATAGGCGGCGCGATGATAATTGAGAACGCGCAGGCGTGAAACAGCGAGGTGCAGACCATGAAAAATATAACCATGGACATAACAAAAGAAAAGGTGGCCGTCGTCACCATTGATTGCAGAGATTCGAAAGTAAACAAGGTGTCCGGTGAGCTCCTGGACGAGATTTCCGGCATGCTGGACCATATCAGCTCGCAAGAAATCAAGGGCCTCGTGATCGCGAGCGGCAAGGAGGACAATTTTGTCGTCGGCGCTGATGTTGACGAGGTATTGTCAATGAAAACCGATCTGGAGATCAGGGACTACATCTCCCGTGCCAACCAGATACTTGCCCGGATCGATGCGCTTCCCATTCCCGTAGTCTCCTGCATTCACGGAAACTGCCTGGGCGGCGGTCTTGAAATCGCCCTCGCCTCCGATTACCGCATAGCAGCCGATTCTACCGGGACGGTAATGGGTTTTCCGGAGGTGATGCTGGGGCTTCTCCCGGCAGGCGGCGGCACGCAGCGGCTCCCCCGGCTCATCGGTCTCATACAGGCCCTCCCTCTTATGCTGACGGGAAAAAATGTCAGGATCCGCACAGCAAAAAAACTGGGCCTCATAGATGAAGTTGTGGTGCCCTATGGACTGAGAGAAATAGGAGTGAAGAAAGCAACGGAATTGGCCCAAAAGAAAATCAAGCGAAAGCGCTCCCGCTCCCTGATGGATGCTTTCCTCGAATCGCCCTTCGGCAGAAACAGGGTATTCAAACAAGCCCGGCAGATGGTGATGCGGCAGTCCTGCGGCCTGTATCCGGCGCCCCTTGCAATCATTGATTCAGTGGAATACGGGTATAAGAAGGGACTGCGCAAGGGGATTCAGGCAGACATCGAGCGATTTGTAAACCTGGTGATCTCGCCGGAGGCCAAAGCGCTCATGACCTTGTTCTTTGGCACCACCGATTTGAAAAAGAATCCCCATAAGAAAAAAGCACGAAGCGTAAAAAAGCTCGCTATTGTCGGCACGGGTCTCATGGGAAGCGGCATAGCCTCGGTTTCAGCGCCGGTGTGCGATACGATCTTAATGAAGGATATGAATCTTGATGCCGCAGCATCGGGGATGAGCGAGGTCTGGAAAGGAATCGTCAAGCAGGTACAATCCGGGGCGGTCCGCAGATTCGACGGCGACGTCATGTACGGAAAGCTGGTTCCGTGCGACGATTATCTGCGGTTTAAAGGCGCCGACATCGTCATTGAGGCGGTGTTTGAGGATATCAATCTTAAGCGCACAATCCTGAAAGAGGCTGAAGCGGCAACGGGCGGGGATACCATCGTGGCGTCCAATACCTCTGCTCTGCCGATCAAGTCCATTGCCCGGGGATGCAAACGGCCGCAGAATGTCATTGGCATGCACTACTTCTCGCCGGTGCCGCGGATGCCGCTTCTCGAAATAATAAAGACCGATACAACCGCGGACTGGGTCACGGCCACGGCGCTCGACCTGGGAATCCGGCAGGGAAAGACCTGCATCATCGTCAAGGACGGTCCCGGGTTCTACACCACGCGCATACTTGCGCCGCTGTTGCTTGAAGGGAGCCGGGTCATCGCAGAGGGCGGCGGGCTCCCCGAGGTCGACCGGGCCATGCAGCTCTTCGGTTATCCGGTCGGCCCGATGACCCTGCTGGATGAGGTGGGCATCGACGTGGGAATACATGTCATCGAAGAAGTGCTGCCTATTTTCGAGCCGCGCGGCATTACGGCGCCGATCGATTTCACGATTCTCACGCAAAAGGGGTTCCTGGGCCGGAAGAGCAAAAAAGGCCTGTACCGGTACGACCTGCCGAAGAAGAAGGGGAAAAAGCCGGTCAACACCGCGGTATACGCCCTGTTCGGCGATGCGCAGCGCAAGAAAATCGATGTCGAAGAGGTCCAGCTCCGTATCAGCCTGATGATGGTCAATGAGGCGATCACCTGCCTGGAGGAAGGGATCATCTCGTCGCCCCGCGACGGCGACGTGGGAGCGGTTTTAGGCCTCGGATTTCCGCCGTTCAGGGGCGGCCCCTTCAGATACGTGGACGGCATGGGCGCAGGGGCTATCGTCAAGATCATGGAGCAACTGGCTGCAAAATACGGCAAGCGATTCATTCCGGCCGGGATGCTGCAGGATATGGCGTCAAAAGGCGGGAAATTTTATAAATAAGCCCCCTCAATGACAAGGAGCTCGGCATGGAACGCACCGTACAATTTTCCGAAGGGCATCAAATTTTCCGGGAATCCTTCCGGAAATTTTTAATGAAGGAGATCGGAGACCGGTATCCCCAGTGGGAGGCTGCGGGGATCGTTCCGCGTGAGATATGGAAAAAATTCGGCGACAACGGATATCTTCTCCCCTGGGCGCCGGAGAAATACGGCGGCGCGGGCGCGGACTGGCTCTATTCGGTCATCATTATTGAAGAGCTGGCGCGCTTCGGCGCGAACGGGGTCTTTGTTCCCCTGCATAACGATATTGTCGCGCCCTATATTTATACATACGGCTCCGAAGAACAGCGAAAACGCTGGCTGCCGGGGTGCATCACCGGCGATACGATCCTCGCGCTTGCCATGACCGAGCCTGAAGCCGGATCAGACCTTGCATCCATCAGAACGACCGCGAAGCGCGACGGCGACGCGTGGGTGCTCAACGGCCAGAAAACCTTTATTTCAAACGGGCATCTGTCGGACCTGGTGATTGTGGCTGCCCGGACCGGCGGCTCAGACGCACCGCCGCACCACGCCATGAGCCTCTTCGTGGTGGAGCGCGGCGCACCCGGCTTTACCCGCGGCGAACTTATCAAAAAGATCGGCCTCAAAGCTCAGGACACGGCCGAGCTCTTTTTTGACGACTGCCGCGTGCCGGCGGACAATCTTCTGGGTCCGGAGGGACAGGGCTTCATCTTTCTGATGCAGAAGCTTCAGCAAGAGAGGCTGGTATGCGTCCTGGCCTCCCAGGCTGCTGCAGAAAAGTGCCTTGAGATCACCATCGACTATGTTAAGGAGCGAAAGCTCTTCGGAAGGCCCCTGTCCAAGTTCCAGAACACGCAGTTCCTCCTGGCGGAGCTCGCCTCCCAGGTGACCGCCGGCCGCTGTTTCGTCGATGAGCTTATCAATAATCATGCCGCCGGCAAGGACGTAACCACGGAGACCTGCATGGCAAAGTACTGGATCTGCGAAACGGCGATAAAGGTGGCTGACCGGTGCCTGCAGCTCTACGGCGGGTACGGCTACTGCACCGAATATCCTATATCCCGATTTTTTATCGATGGAAGGATACAGACCATCTATGCAGGCACCTCGGAAGTAATGAAGCTCATTGTGGCGCGCTCCATGGGTTTGTAATAAAACACGAGGATATTTCAGGTTTTCGAATTATATTTGATCTCATTTATCTTCTTTTCTATCTTGGCCAGCTTCCTGCTCAGCGTATCTATCGACCGCTCGATCCGGTCCCTCTCCTGAACCAGCACGTCAAGCGTTTGATCCGGCCTGTTCCGCGCGATGAATTCGGCCTTTACCATATCGGACGTCTTCCCCTGCGCAAATGCCTCTTCAGCACGGCTCCGTATCTCGTCATCCCGTATGCTTGCCACGGTCTTCATGTTCTCGTACCCGATATCAGGCCTGATGTCAAACGAATGGATCTTCATGAGGAGTTTGGCCGCAGTCCGGTGAAGCAACAGCTCCCGGTCGACGTAATCGTCGAAGCTCGCATTATGCTCCCGGCACAGATCGTGTGCCTGCGCGAGGAGCTTGCCCAGCTCCTTCATGAGATTGCCGTTGGCGGACAGGAATTTCTCCCGTATCGTTCTGGTGAGAGCGGTAAACCGGCCGTCCCTTTTGAAAATATTCGCATATACCCCCTTCTCCTCCGCCGCATAGAGGAGCTTATGGAATATATCCCAAAAGCGAACTGTGTGGGCGCGCGTCGAAATTGGCTCGACCGAGCGGACATGCTGCAGATGGTGGGCGAATTCATGGATGGCGGTGTAGATGAGCTGGTCATCATTGGAGAAATTCCTGTTGTGGATGATGATCTCCTTCCGGTCCGGATAGTAGAGGCCGTCCACCTTCCTGCTCTTTTTACCGGTGAATATCACGCTGAAATCCCCCGCATTGCCGTCAAGCAGGAAAAGTTTTTGCTTAACCTGGTCCTGATTCATGGCAAACTCACCCGCCATCCTCCTCAGTGCCCGTCTCATTATTCTCGGAGTGATAGCCCAGATAATAGAGCGCCCGGAAAATCCGGTAGGTGACCCGGTCGAGCCACCGCACCGCCTCAATCTGGCGCATGGCGGTGTCGGCGTCGATTACGCCCGACGCGGTCTTGGCAAGAATCTCCTCCCTCTGCTTTTCCCGTATCGTTTTCATGTAAAGGGACGTATTTTCCATCTCCTGGATCGATTCTTTTTTCTTTAATCCCTCAAGACGGATCAGCACCGGCTCGACATTTTCCGCCAGGGTCAGGGCAAGATGATTCAACTGCCGGTCATACTGCATCCTGCTCAGCTTTTCGAATTCCCGGCAGGCGATGATGAGCTGGTCCACATGATCGATGGCGTGCATGAGCGCGACAAAGCTGTTGCCGAACGCCGGCGACGCCCCTTTGACCGTTTTGATTTTACCCAAGAAACGCCGGGTTTCCTGGAGCGCGTTCCCCACCTCCCGCAGCCTGTTTTTCGATACCGGCGATATCCTCTCGGACACTATCATCTCGCGTACGATATCGATGGACATGATCGTGATGTCGATGATCACCCGGCGCACGGCCTCGATCGCCACAGAGGGAAGGTTTGCAAGAGAGGAGTCCAGATGCCGCGTCAAATAGGGCCCCTTGTCGGGGATGAACCGCGTAAAGGCCATGGAAAAAAAACCGATAAACGGCGCAATAAGCGCTATTCCGAGGAGATTAAACGCGGTATGGAATCCCGCAAGGGTTATGGTATTGTCCATCACCCCGAACAAGCCGGCCGTATGGTTTATAAAGATGACAAAATAGGGAAGAATAATAAAGGCGACGATGCCGGTTATGACGTTGAAGAGAATATGGGCCATGGCCGTGCGCTTCGCCGGTGATGTTGCGCCGAATGAAACGATGGCTGCGGTGAGAGTCGTTCCGATATTCTGGCCGATAACGAGCGCTGCCGCCTGGGTGAAATCAACCGTGCCTGCGTTAAGAGCCGTCATCGTTATTGCAACCGCGGCGCTGGATGCCTGCACGACCACCGTCATAGCGATCCCCACGCCCACGAGGGCCAGGCGGTTGACGATCCCGGCGCCTGAAAACCGGGACAGGTCGATGTATCCGGACACGATCTTCATGCCGTTCTGGAGAACGTCTATTCCGATGAAGATCAAGCCGAACCCGGCGATAACGATCCCCGCGCTCGCAGTCCGATCCTTGCCGATCAATCTGAGCAGGGCTCCCAGGCCGATTAAGGGAAGCACGGCTATTCCGATCTTGAGCTTCAGCCCCAGCAGGGAGACAAGCCAGCCGGTGCTGGTCGTTCCGAGATGGGCTCCCAGTATCACGCCGAGTGACTGCTGAAGCGATATGAGGCCGGCGCTTACAAATCCGATGGTCATGATGATGGTCGCGTGCGATGATTGGAACAGGGTCGTTATGCCCGCGCCGGACAGGATCGATGATATTCTCCCGCCGGTGAATCGGCTCAGGATTCTGCGCAGGGTGTCTCCGGCAAGGGACTTCAGGCCTTCGGTCATGAGGATCATCCCCAGGATAAAAAGCCCGATCCCGCCGAGGAGCGATGTTATCATGGTCGTATACATGCCACAGCCTTCCCTGTGTAAGATAAGGGAATAGGCTATACAGTCAATTAAGTTCCGCTATGCAAGCGAAAATATTGAAAATGAAAAAAACGCACGGATCGAGTAATTTATTGACATAATTATACGACATCATATACCGATACGAGCCGGCCCAAATTTTCATACAGCGAGGCGCTATGATCGAACGGTATTCGAGAAAGGAGATATCCCATATCTGGGAGCTTGAAAACAAATTCAGGATCTGGCTTGATATTGAAATCGCCGTGTGCGAAGCGCGGGCCGAGCGGGGCGAGATTCCGGAGGAGGAGCTGAAGACCATCAAGAAGAAAGCCGACTTCGAGGTGGCGCGGATACTGGAGATCGAGGACGAGGTCCATCACGACGTCATCGCCTTCCTCACCGCAGTGGGGGAAAAGGTCGGGCCTGCAAGCAGGCATATCCACTACGGCCTCACCTCGAGCGATATTGTGGACACTGCCCTCTCGATCCAGCTCAGGAAGTCGGGCGGCATTATACTTCAAGGGATCGAAAAGCTCATCAGTGTCTTGAAAAGCCTTGCCCTGAAATACAAGGACGCGCCGTGCATGGGACGCTCGCACGGCGTGCATGCGGAGCCGACGACTTTCGGCGTGAAAATGGCGGTCCTGTATGAAGAATTCAGGCGCAACCACGACCGGATCGCGTCCGCAGTCGAATCCGTGTCCTACGGCAAATTCTCCGGAGCGGTGGGGACCTACAGCAATATCGATCCGGAGATCGAGAGGCGCGTGTGTAAAAAGCTGGGACTGAAGCCGGACCCGATATCGACCCAGGTGATCCAGCGCGACCGCCATGCGGAATTCATGGCTGCCTTGGCCATCTGCGCCGGGAGCCTGGATAAGCTCGCTACAGAAATACGCCATCTGCAGAGGACCGAGGTCCGGGAGGTGGAAGAGCCCTTCCAGAAAGGCCAAAAGGGGTCGTCGGCCATGCCGCACAAGCGGAATCCGATCCTGTGCGAGCGGATCAGCGGCATCTCCCGGGTCGTCAAGGCGAACATGAACGTGGCGCTGGACGACATGACCCTGTGGCACGAGAGGGACATATCCCACTCGTCCGCTGAGCGGATCATCCTTCCCGATTCCACGATCGGCCTGGACTACCTGATTCACCGGATGATCTTCGTCATGGAGAATCTGCACGTGTACCCGCAGAACATGCTGGCGAACATAAGCCGGAGCGGAGGCCTTTTCTACACCCAGAGCCTGATGCTTGCGCTTGTGGACAAGGGACTTTCGCGCGATCAGGCGTACAAGCTGGTACAGGACATAGCCATGAGGGTGTGGGCGGGTGAAGGGAGCCTTCTTGAGCTTTGTCGAAAAGATCCGGCGGTGGCGGGAAAATTCGCTTCTGACGAATTAGATGGTATCTTCGATTTGGGAAGATATATGAAAAATATAGATTATATATACAAAAAAATCGGATTGCTGTAATTAACGTGTCAAACAGAGCCGATGTCGCGACCCGGCCGCAGAGCCGTGCATTCTCTATCGCTTCTTTCTACGCCCGGCTTTCTTTCCCACGGACTCAAGCCGCTCTTTAACGATGTGCTTTTCCTCGGCGCGTACCGTCTCATATATATCCTGGTGCGGGTCTTTCCTGACCGTATCCTCGATCTCATATTCCATCTCCTCGAAGGTCGAGGATGGAAATCTCGACCGCTGGAGCTCACGCTCTTTTTTAGAAAGTACCCTTTTAATATCGGAAAAGATGTTGTACAGAATGGGCGTAGCGAAGAGCGTGATCAGGGTGCCGAAGGCCAGCCCCCATGAAAGGGAAAGCGCCATGGGCACAAGGAAGGGATCGTATCCTCCGATCCCGTAAGCGGTCGGCACGAGCCCGAAAAAGGTCGTTATTGTGGTAAGGAAAACAGGACGGAGCCGTGTGGTTCCGGCTTCCAGGGTCGCCTCGATGGGAGAAAAACCGCGGTTTCGCGTAACCTTGATGAAGTCGACCATGACGATGGAGTCGTTGACCACGACGCCGGCGAGTCCCACAACGCCCATGAGCGCCAGGAAGGAAACAGGGAGCCCGTGGGCGAAAAAGGTCCAGATCACCCCGACGAATGAAAGCGGGATGACGTTCATGATAATGACCGGGTGCGCGAGGGAGCGGAAAATCGCCACGAGAATTATATAGATCGCGATGGCCGCCACCACGAATGACTTGAGGAGGTTGTTGATCGATTCGGAGGTGTCCTTGAATTCCCCCTCGTAGCTCACGATGACTCCCGCGTGGCGCTCCTCGATGCCGGCGAATTTGCGCTGCACGTCACGGTTAACCTCAACCGACGATACCCCCCGTGCGCGCTCATCGATCTCCGCGGTCACCGTAACCACCCTGCGCCAGTCCTTTCTTTTGATAACGGATATTCCCTCGTTCGGAATGAATCGCGCGACTTTTGCAAGATGGATGAGCTGCCCCGACCGGTTGGCTACTTTAACCCGTTTTACGCTTTCAATATTTCCGCGCAGCCTCTCCGGGAAGATCACCCGGATGTCGATCTCCTCGTCGGATTTCTTTATCTCGGTGGCCACGGTACCCTCGAAGCAGGAGCGGATGGTTGTGGCGATGTCATATACGGTGATACCCGTCATGGCTGCGAGCCTTTCATCGATCACAACCCGCAGCTCGTCCTTCATCTCCTCGAAGTCGTCCTTAACGTCTTTGAGGCCCTTTATTGTCGAGAGGTGGCTCTTAAATTCTCCGGCGATTGACCTGAGTTTGGCGAAATCCTCACCCTTGATGGCGATGCTTATGGGCTTGCCCACGGGAGGGCCCGTTTGCACCATGCTCATTTCAAGCTTGATGAACTGCTTTTCGTACGCCGCCGAGTTTTTCCTGATCGCATCGAGTATTGTGCCGGCGTCCCTCTCCCGCTCCTGGAAGGGTGTAAGGTACACCATGATGATGCCGTAATTGGATCCGCGCTTGGTATAAGGGTCGGCGGGATTCTCCTGGATAATTCCGGCCCGCGTGGTGTAGGTGTCCAGCTCCGAGGCGGGAAGCGCGCCTATGACGCGCTCGATGTCGCCGAAGCGCCGGTTCGTCTCGCGGACGCTGGTCCCCACCGGGGTTTCGGCCTTAACCACCAGAACCTCGATGCCGCCCTGGGGAAAAAGAATGAATTTCATTTGGATCGCCGCTAAGATAAGGGTTCCCCAAAATATGATGCCGATTATAACGGCGAATAGGTATCTATGTCGGAGCGCGTATTCCAGGGCTGATCGGTACTTTTTCTTGAAAAAGAGGAACAGCAGGCCCTCCTCGCTGTTGGCTCCCGATTTGCGGTTCGGGTTGAGACGCTCGATATCGTAAATATGTGACGGTAGGATAAGCATGCACTCCATCCATGAAGCAATGAGAGCTATAATAACGACGGCGGGAAGGGCCCACATGAATTTTCCCATAATGCCGGTCATGAACATCAAGGGCATAAAGGCCGCTATTGTCGTGAGCACGGTGCCCGCCACCGGCGCCATTACCTCGGCGGTCCCGTCAATCACCGCTTTCTTCAACGGTTCTCCCTTCTCAAGGTGGCGGTAGACATTCTCCGCCACAACAATGGCGTCATCAACGAGCATACCGAGCACCATGATCAGCCCGAACATGGTCATAAGGTTAATGCTCATGCCGTGATACGCCATCCAGATGAAGGTGACGAAGAACGCGAAGGGAATGCCCAGCGCGGTGACGATGGATATGCGCCAGCCAAGAGACGCGAAGAGCACCAAGACCACGAGACTGAATCCCACGATGCCGTTGTTCACGAGAACGCTCAGCCTGCGCTTGACATAGTACGAGATATCGTTGAATTCCGATATCTCGTACTCTTTCGGAAGAAGCTTCTTGAACCGTTCGGTTTCATTCCTTATTTTATCGACAATGCTTATGATATCCGCCGATTCCTTCTTGATAACGGTGAGCACTACGGATTTTTTCCCCTTTACGTTGTCGATTATCTTCTCTTCCTCGAACGAGTCCCGCACCGTGGCCACGTCGCGGACGAGAATGCTTCTTTCCAGCTCATTGGTGCGAATCACCACGTTTTCAATTTCGGGAGCCGTCTGAACCTCGCCTATAGTTCGAATGACGACCTCGCCGCCGGGACTCTTTATGATCCCCCCGGGGAAGTTGAGGTTTTTCCGGGAAAGGGCGATTATTACCTCGTTGACGGCCACATAATTGGATTCGAGACGCTCCGGGTGTACCTCCACGATCATTTCACGGTCGCGGTAGCCCTTCTTGTCTATCCTGCCCACGCCGTTGATCTCAAGCAGGCGGTCTTCGAGGATCTTAGCGTATCGCCGCAGCTCGAATTCGTCCGCGTCGTTTTTGACGCCCTTGCGGTTGAAGAGGGCTATCTCCAAGACGGGCGTCATGGCGGTGGTGATCTCTACTGTTTCGGGCTGTTCGGCGTCCTCGGGGAGATCGGTTACAAGATCCACGGCATTTTTGATATCATTGACGGTCTTGTCCTTATTTTCAAGATCGGGATCGAGCTTGACCGATATTATCGAGTAGGCCTCGATGGAGCTTGAGGATATCTCCTCGATGCCGTCCACCTCCCGCAGCTTGTCCTCAATGGGAATGCTGATGTGCTTCTCCACGTCCTCTGAAGTGGCTCCGGGATAGATCGTGGTCACGACCACAAAATCAAACTCAACGCGGGGGAATGCCTCCCGCTTGGCGGTGAAAATAAACATGATACCGGCGATGAGAACGCCTACGGAGAAGATATTCACCAGAAGAGAGCGTTCGGCAAAATAGGCGACAAGGCGTTTCATATCGGTAATTCCTGTAAAATTATTATAAATTACATTTTTTTATTAGAAAAGTCTTGTGTGAAGAGGATTTTTTATTTTATTTTATGTAACTACTCAGCTATTAATCTTGAAAAAAGTAACGGTAACCGCCGATTCACGCCGATGGTTCGACAGGCTCACCAACCGATTTGCTTGATGGTAAAAAGCCATCCGGTTGCCGAGCGGAGTCGAGGCAGCGTCCATCGGCGGTTCCATTATTATACCTGAGGAGTTACAATCCTAATAATAAAAAGCAAAACGCAATCCCGCTCCGCTCCCGCTGAACGTGGGGCTAAATTCGACATTGCTCCCTCCGAGGCCGAGCTTCCTGTTCACCAGGCTGCGGAACGAGCTCCCCACCGTTGAGCCGATGGCATACCCCATGAGGAATCCCGCTATATTGTCTGACATCCAGTGGGCCCGCGTCATGGTCATACCCACGGCCGTATATCCTATGAGGACGAAGCCGATGATCTTGATCCACCACTTGTCCGGATAGTAGCTCATGAGTGAGGCCATGGTCGCGGTCGTTATGATCGTATGGCCGCCCGGCCATCCGTTGAATACGCCGCCCCGCAGATACCCGAACCGGAATACCCGGCTTTGATTGCGCATATCAAGATACCACTTCTCCTCAGGGCCGGGCCTTCCCGTAAGCCCCTTGAGTATCGTGGTGTAGGTGATGCTGATCAGGGTCGACTGGAGTATCGCGCATGCCGCGCCCAGGGCCTCATCGCTGTTATGGGCATAGCCGTAAACGAGGAGCGGCGTTGACAAGACGAGCCAGATCGTTGCGCCTGAGTATATGACCGGAGTGAAATATTTTTGGTAACTCCGGTAGCTCTTAGCCCGTTTAAATATAAGATAGTCCCAATCCTCGTCCACCATAATGATCGTGGCAGCGGCTGCGCCCAGGTGCAGGAGCGTGGTGGGACCGACGAAGCTGTTGTATATATTGTTACCCAGGTTCGAGAAAGGAGAGAGGGTGATCGATTCACTTTGGTCGGCCGGAGCGGATTGAAATAATGATTTCTGGTTCTGTTGGAGGGATTCTCCTGAGCTGATACATTCGAATATTATGATAAAAAAAATAATTTGTATAAGAATATATTTCATATCTTAGTGGAATTCTTGACCGGTACAAATGAATATACGTTATGGAACCAGTGATTTAAAATCAACAATAATTCAATTAAAATTATTGTTGATTTTTTCACATAAAAATTTCTTTTAAATAATAAAAGTAAAAATGTCCTTAAAAAAAACCTACTACATAGAGACCTTCGGGTGCCAGATGAACAAAAACGACTCCGAGCTTATGGCCCTGTCGATGCTGGAGCACGGCTTTGAGCCTGCCGAAGATCTGGAGCATGCGGAGATCGCCCTGTTCAATACCTGCTCGGTCCGGGAGCATGCTGAAAACAGGGTCATATCACGGATACGCTCACACCGGAAAAAAACGAGGGGGCATGACCGTGTTACCGTAGTCGCCGGATGCATGGCCCAGAGGATCGGCACCGAATTGATCGAGTCCGGCATAGCGGATATGGTCGTGGGACCGTACCAATCCCCGGAGATCGGCAGGCTCATTGTGAGCCATTTCATGGACCGCAGCAGGGACCGGTTCCTCTCGCAGGATACCGATGACCTTTCTCCGAGAATCAACCTGCGGCTGTCAGCGATCAGGGACGCTCCTCCCTGGCACCGGTGGGTCACCATAACCCATGGGTGCGATAACAACTGCTCCTACTGCATAGTACCGCTGGTCCGCGGCAGGCTTATATCCTTCAAATCGGCGACAATACTTGAGTACATCCGGCACCTCGCCGCAAACGGAATACGGGAAATCACGCTCCTGGGCCAGAACGTCAACCAGTACGGGGCGGACAGCAGCGATCTCCCGTTCCATAAACTGCTGGAGGCGGCGGCAGGCATTGAGGGGATAGAGAGGATGAATTTCCTCACCTCGCATCCCAAAGATTTTTCCGTTGATATCCTGCTCGTGATCAGGGACCACCCGAACATCTCCCGCTCCATTCACCTCCCCTTGCAGAGCGGCTCCGACCGCGTACTCGGGCTGATGAGCCGCGGGTATACCCGCTCCCAATATCTGTCCCTGGTGGAACAGATCAGAAACCGTCTGCCCAGCCACTCCCTGTCAACCGACATCATCGTGGGATTCCCCGGCGAAACGGAGAGCGAATTCGAGCAGACCCTTGCCGCTGCGGAGCAGATCCGCTTTGACGACGCGTATACGTACGCGTATTCGCAGCGACGCGGAACGCCCGCATACTCAATGGCGGAATCGATAACCCGCGAGGAGAAGGTCGGCCGTCTGAAGCGCCTCATCGCCCTGCAGAGAAGCATATCCCGCCGGAAGCTTGATGAGAAGATTGACCGCGTGGAGGAGGCTATAATCGAGCGGCTCAGCAGAAAATCGAGCGAAGAGGTCATGGGAAGGACATTCCTGAACCACGTCGTGATAACGCCGGGGACAAAACAGGATATCGGCAAGAGAGTCAAGGTACGAATCCAGGGTGTCAGAGGCACCGCGCTTCAGGGAACGAGAATTGCATAAATCGATCATTTTATCCTGCATCTGCATAATCATCGCGGCGGGCGCCGGGCTTGCGAAGAGCGGGTATACACCGGAAGAGAGGCTCGTCCTCGCGGACCGGGAAACATTCCCCCCCGAGGCCGTAAAGAAATACAAGTCGCTTGTGGATAAATTCAGGCATTTTAAAAAAAATGACTACGCACAGCACAGGATATGCGAAATACATTATCTGGCGGCCGACTGGCAGGAGCTGAAAAATGAATCCCTCAATGGGAAGAAATATTTCACCCGGAGCAGATACCGGCGTAATTTCATGGTTTTCCTCGTCCTTGCGGAACTGGAGCTCGGGGAATATGATGAAGCCCAGCGGGAATGCGAACGCCTTATCGCGCTCAATCACGACTATAATAATCTTGCGGCCGCGATTCTTCTTCTGGCCCAGGTCCATAAAAAAAAGTCGGGGTTTTCAAAGCAGTATATCATCACCCTGCGGCAGATAGCCTCCGGATTCCCGGGATCGAACGCGATGCAGACGGCGCTCTTTCTCCTGGGGGAATTCTACGAGAATAAAAAGATGTACGACGAATCCTATTCAGCCTATTCGGATCTGGTGTCGAAGTATCCCGGATCCCCTGAGGCTGCGGAGGCGACAAAAAGAATCGGATCCCTGATGAAATACAATCCCCGAAGCGTATACTACCTGCCGGGGAAGCAGATCATCGACGAGACCGCAAGCATCGACATCAGCCCGGAGACCGATCTGCCTCACGAGAAGGATCCCTCGGTATTTTATTCATTATCCGTGGGCCCTTTCAACTCTCAAAGCGGCGCGGCTGAAATAAAAAAGCTGCTCGCTGAATATGATTTCATCAAGACCGTCCGGCTGAAGAAGGGCTACGCCGTATACGTGAGCAGGTGCCCGGATGAGGACTCGATTCTTAAAATCAAAATACGGCTCGCCGAGGAATACGGGATCAACGGCAGAATCGTCCGCATCTTTGTTGATGAGAAGAACTCATATATTTACGGTGATTAGGCATGGACTCAAAGCTTACTCCTGCGATGAAGCAGTATCTGGATATAAAAAAAAAGCACCAGGAAGAAATACTCTTCTTTCGCATGGGGGATTTCTATGAGATGTTCTTCGAGGACGCCCGTACCGCCTCAAAAATCCTTGATATCGCGCTCACCTCGCGCCAGAACGATATCCCCATGTGCGGCATCCCCTTTCACGCAGCCGAGAGCTACATCGCCCGGCTTATCAAAGCCGGGAAGCGCGTAGCCATCTGCGAACAACTCGAGGCGCTCCCCTCAAGCGGCCCCGTGGTCCGGCGCGATGTCGTGAGGATCGTCACCCCCGGCACCGTGGTCGAGGCGAACCTACTGCCGTCGGATGAAAACAATTTCCTTGCGTCGATCATCATCGATACGGAGAGCATCGGACTGGCCTTTGTCGACATATCGACCGGGGACTTCTACCTCTCGACCATAGAAAAATCAATGGAGCTCTTCAGGGGCGAAATCGTCAAATTCAATCCGCGTGAGGCGGTCCTGTACGAGGGGGATTCCCCGGACGGCGCGGCTTACGCGGAATACATCAGAATGCGGGATATTCCCGCGTACCGGATCAACGAATGGCTCTATGACAGGGACTTCATGACCGGCGTCATATGCGAGACGTTCGGGATCTCGGGCACCAAGGGACTGGGGATTACGGCGGATCTGGACATCATGACCGCGGGCGCGATTCTGCAATATCTCAAGGATACGCACAAGAAGGCCTTCGGCCACCTGAAATACCCGCGCAAGATACTGTCCACGGACGCCATGGCGCTCGACGACGCCACGATCTCCAACCTGGAGCTGATCAGGAACCTGTCCGACGGATCCAAAAGCCGCACTCTTTTTTCCGTGCTCGACTATACCCGGACCGCAATGGGCAAAAGGAGCCTTGAGCGGAATATTTTACAACCGCTTCTGGACATGTCGAAAATCGAAAAACGCCTCGACATTGTCATGTATTTCCATGAATACCATGAGCTTGCCGGCCAGGTCCACGGATATCTTAAAGATATACACGACATCGAGAGGCTCATATCCCGGTTTGTCGTGGGCAGGACGTTCCCGAGAAATTTCATAGCCCTTATGAACTCGATCGAGGCTGCCATGAAGATCAAACGGACGCTGTCCGGGCAGCCGCACGATCAGACGAGGGAGCTGGCCGAATCCCTGCCGAATCTCTCGAGCCTCGGCGAGCGCATAAGCTCCACGCTCGAGGAAGAGCCCGCCCTATCCCCCGAACACGGCAGGGTCATCAGAGAGGGGTTTAACGCCGAGCTTGACCGCATCTACGACTTAAAGGCCAACGCAAAAAACTGGATAATCGCGTACCAGGAGGATGAGAAAAAACAGCTCGGGCTGGCGAGCCTCAGGATCAGGTACAACAAGATCCTCGGCTACTTCATCGAGGTGAGCAAGGGCCAGGCCGGAGGCGTTCCGGAGTCGTATTTCAGAAAACAGACCCTGGTCTCATCTGAGAGATTCACGACGGAGAAGCTTCAGAATTTCGAATCCGAGATTCTGTCGGCCAGCGAGAAAATTATCCGGATCGAAAATGAGGAGATCGAAAAGCTGCTCGGGTCAGTCCTGAATGCCAAAAACGGACTCCAGGCCGCTGCCGAGGCGATCGGGAATATTGATTTTTTCATTTCCCTCTCCTTCGCCGGCATAGAGAACCGATTTGTACGGCCCTCATTTAATCTTGACGGCATAATCCACGTAAAAGAAGGAAGGCATCCGGTCGTGGAAAAATATTACGCGAAGGAAGCCTTCATCCCGAATGATATCAGTCTCGATAACGACGAAAACATCATCAAAATAATAACCGGACCCAACATGTCGGGAAAATCAACGTACATACGGATGGCCGCCGTCATCCAGCTCCTTGCGCAGATAGGCTCCTTTGTCCCGGCAAAGGAGGCCAACCTTGCCATTGTGGACCGGATTTTCACCAGGATCGGCGCCTCGGACAACATCGCGCGGGGCGAGTCGACCTTTCTGGTTGAGATGAACGAGACAGCAAATATCCTGAACAACGCCACTGAAAAAAGCCTCATCATCATGGACGAGATCGGCAGGGGCACCAGCACCTACGACGGACTGTCGATAGCGTGGGCAGTTGCCGAGTATATACTCAGGTATCTGAAAACGAAAACGCTGTTCGCGACCCATTACCACGAGCTCACCCAACTCGGCGGCAAACGGGGGATCGTGAACTACAACGTGCTGGTGAAGGAGCACCTGAGCGGCGTAGATTTCCTCCATAAAGTGGTGCGGGGGGCGGCGGACAAGTCCTACGGCATCCATGTCGCCAATCTCGCGGGAATACCCCGGCCGATCATCGGCAGGGCCGAACAGATTCTCCAGAGGATGGAAAAGGGAAGGCGCAGTATTAAATCCGCAAATCCCGACGAGGAAGACGCCGCCGAACAGCTTGAGATATTCAACGCCGCCAACCACCTGGTCATTCAGGCGATCAAGACCATCGAGGTGGATACGCTCACGCCGATTCAGGCGCTCAATGAGCTGAACAGGTTGAAGAAGCTTATCGAGTAAGGGAGTTTTTTGTATGGAATTTACTTGATTTTTTGCCGATTCTATAATAGACTTGTTGCGAAACTACCGTCTCGCGCACGGGGAAGCCCCCTTGCGGGGGCTTTTTAAGGGGCTCCGACCGAGACGAACAGGATGTTCGCCTGCCGGCACGAAACAGGAGGTTTCAATAAAGCCGGCCTTAGACCCCGTTAAAAAAATTAATTATGCAACAAATCTATTTAACCGACAAAAGGATGTTTAAATAATCCAGAGGAATAATGGCGGATACCCAGTTCAAAGTCGAAAATTATCTTGCGAATTCCTTTATCGTCGTTGAAGGAAAAAAAAACGCTAATAATTTCTATATAATCCTCAAGGGGAAGGTCAAGCTCACAAAGGAAAATCCGGTTCTCTCTACAGAGCCTTACTCGATACTCGGCCCGGGAGATTTTTTCGGGGTCGTATCATGCATGAGCGCGCATTCCCGGATCGAATCGGCTGTGGCTCTGGAAAACGTGTCGCTTGTCTCGGTCGAAAGGGAGAAATTCGGCCTGCTGATTCAGAGAAACCCCGCGGTCGCGATGAAAATCATCCGCTTTTTCAGCAGAAAACTCAGGGAGTTCGACCATGCCATCACGAGCCTGACGTTTAAGAACGTGGCTGAAGAAAACCCGGAGCATCTCTTCAACACCGGCGAGTACTATATCAAGAAAAAGGCCGTGAACCACGCCGCCTACGCGTATCAGAAATACCTGCACTACTGCCCCGATGGCCCGAACCGGGACGCGGCGCTCGAAAGGCTTAAAACCCTGAAGGCCCCCTATACCGTTTCCCAGAATCTCCAACAAACCGGCATGAACAGGCATTACCGCGACGACACGATGATCTTCTGCGAATACGAGCCCGGTGAAGAGCTCTTTATCATACAGTCGGGAAAGGTCAAGATAACGAAAATCGCCGGAGAGGAGGTACTGCTCGCGGTTCTGAAGCAGGGCGATATCTTCGGCGAAATGGCGATCCTGGACAACCGGCCCCGCAGCGCCTCCGCCATCACCTTCGGCGACGCAGATCTGCTCGCAATAAACAAATCCAACTTTGAGAGCATGGTGAAGGCTCAGCCGCAGCTGGCGACCAGGCTCATACAGTTGTTAAGCGAGCGGATATGGACGGCCTACCGCCAGCTTGAAAATCTGCTCATCAGGGATCCCCTGGGAAGGATCTATGATATGCTCCTCATCCAGATTGAAAAGCAGAAAATCAAGATTGAATCGAAGCAGCTTCATAACTTCGAATTCGGGACAAAAGAGCTGTTGAACATGGTCGGCATCTCCCTGGAAAAGGGGGACATAAAGGTCGTAGAGCTCCTTGAGGATAAGCACATAATACTTGAAGAGGGCAAACTTATCTGCACCGACTTACAGGAGCTTGAAAAAACCGTCTTGTACTACAGAAAAAAATCCGCCATGGAGCGGAAGCGTGAAGCCAGCAAAGATAGTTAGAATCTTCCTTGTTTTTTTCACCGCCCTCGTCCTTTGTGCATCCATCGGCGCCGCGCTGTTTATTAAACTTTATCCCAAGGAAAGGCTCTTGGGGCTCGTCATAGCAAAAGCCGAATTTCTACTGAAAAGGAAAGTCTCTGTTAAAAACATCGGCTACAGCCTCGGCGGCATTTTCCTTGAAGAGGTCGTTATTCATGAAGGCGGATCGGACAACTCCCCGGTGCTGGCCGCGTCCGAATACGCGGATCTGCGATTCTCGCTCATTTCCCTCCTGGCGCTGGAGCTTGATTTCGACAAAATATCGCTCGAGAACGCTTTTTATAATATCGTATTTGACGATAAGGGCGAATCGAACATACAAAAGCTCGTATCGACCTTTTCCCGGGAAGGCGACTCAAGCTTTTCAGCGAAAATCTCGAACATAGCGCTCTCCGGCGCGATCATCTCACTGAAAAACCCGCCGAAGCTGCTGGCCCCCCTTGCGGGTACCTACCGCGTGTCCGGGAAGATACAAGTGGGCAAGGGCGTAAGAATCCACGACTGTACAGTTACGCTGCCCCAGTCCAGGGGCAGACTCCATCCCGATCTCATTATTGAATTTTTCAAGGATACTTTCAGGATCTCCGGCTCCGTCGGCCTTGAGAACGCGTCCCTTCCGTGGGTGTACCAGTGGGGAGAGAACGTCTCCCTGCCGTATAATATCCTCAACGGGAAAGTGACCGACCTCGTCATAACGAAACAGTACGTCAAAGGAAGAGCGGATGCGACATCGACCCTCCTGAATTCCAACAGGCTGGTGAGGGCTGAGGGGCTCTGTAACGTCGACATCGACGCCGGCACCGTGCACATCAGTCAGACAAAGGGGGGAGTCGATAATTCTTCCTTTTTCATTGAAAATCTCCGTTTTTCCTTTGACGGAAAGCTCAGCAGCTTCGGCGTAAGGAACGCGAGCGTCGCTCTTACGGATGTGATGCCGCTTTTGAAATTCATCCCGCCGAAATTGTTCGGCACGGTTGAAGGCGATCTGAGCTTGGCGAACGGCCTGTACAACGGCAATCTATCCGTCAGCGGATGCGGCTGGGATCCCGATTTAAAAATCGTGAACGACCTGCAAGCGACCCTCTACATCCGCGATAACGTCTTTAAAAAAGCGGACATACCGTTAACGTTTTACGGCAATCCCTGCACGCTTTCCATCGCCTCAACCGAGCGTGACCTGTCGAAGCTCTACGTTAACGTGAGCTCCGGCAGGATTGTCCTGGAT
Organism: Spirochaetes bacterium RBG_16_49_21; assembly: GCA_001829495.1. GTDB lineage: Bacteria > Spirochaetota > UBA4802 > UBA4802 > UBA5550 > RBG-16-49-21. The sequence continues at coordinate 151,817 of MIBJ01000037.1, forward strand.
CCGGCACGGGATAAATTTTCCGCCTCGGGCGAGCCGCTCAATCTGCCGCTCCAGATATCGGGGAGCATAACGGTGGAGCAATTGCTGTACAAGCCGTATACGTTATCGGAGATTCAACTCCTCTATCAGGCTTCCGGGAACAGGCTTGCGATAACGGGTTTCCAATTCATGTTTGCCGGGGGCACGGTTACCGGCACGGGAGCGGCAGGCATGACCCCGGGAGCTCCGCAGGCCTCTTGTGCGCTCAAGTTCGACAACCTGTCGGTCCAGGACATCATCTCCTCGAACGAGAAGATCCGCAACCGCTTCTTCGGCGTGCTGCAGGGAAATTCAAAGATCAACTTCGAGCTCGGCAGCAGGTTCCAGCAGACGGCGACGGGGAACGTCGAATTCACCATAGACAAGGGAAAGCTTGTCGACACCGGAATTCAGGACGGGCTGGGACTTCTGCTCGCGGAACTGAGATACAAGCTCCGGGATCTGGAATTCAACAAGATATACGGCAACATCGATATCAGGGGAACGACGTACCGGATAAAATCGTTCATATTCAATTCAAACGACATACGGCTTAAAATAACCGGAAGCTTCGACCAGAATCTGACCGCCACTCCTTTAAACATAGATCTTGAATTCACCAGGGCATTTATCCAGGACCTTCCCGGCGCGTCCGCGTTTATATACAACAAGTATTTGCGGGGGGAATGGTATATAGTCCCGTTTATTATGAACGGAGACATGACGGATAGTAAGAACGTAAAGCGATTGAATTAATACTTTGAATCAGCATAATCGACCCATCCGCCGGCCAGAACCAGGTTCCGGTCAAAATCGTTTATAGTGTAATTAATCCGTTCCTCTTCGCCGCCTGCCCTGACGATGAACTGGCTCTTCCCAAAATCCGTCTCTATCTCAACCTCCCCGCCCGCCCCGAGGCTGAAGAGCCGCCCGATCACGGCAGGATCGAGCTCGACCGCCATCATGCCGCAGTTGTACATGTTCTGGCGGAAGATGCGCGCGAATCCCTCGGCGATGACGAGGTTCAGGCCGTTCATCTCCAGGGCCCAGGGCGCGTGTTCGCGCGATGAGCCGCATCCGAAGTTGGATCGCGTCACGATAACGCTCCTCCCCGGAATGTCCCGCTTCTGGTCAAATCCCTGAAGCTTGAGCCCTTCGAGCAGGTAGGGCGCGAGCGCCTCCTTGCTGATCTCGGTGAGGTATTTTGCCGGTATGATCTCGTCGGTGTTGATGTCCGATCGGTCCAGGAACAGGACCTTTCCCCTGAAGCTTTTCATGCAGTCATCCCCGAAAGCCGTCCGAATTCGCTATCGCTCCCCGGATCGCGGTGGCTGCCGCGGTAGCCGGGCTTACGAGGTGGACCATGCCGCCCTCGCCCATCCTTCCCTGAAAATTCCGGTTGGTCGTGGCGGCACACACCTCGCCCAGGGCAAGCACCCCGTTGCTCATGCCGAGGCACGCGCCGCAGGTCGGATTGGTCACGCAGAACCCCGCTTCCATGAATATCTCGATGATGCCTTCCTCCAGGGCCGTCTTGTAAATATCCGTGGTCGCCGGAGAAACGATGGCCCGCACATTCGGGCTGATGGTTTTTCCCTTGAGCACCTGCGCGGCTATGCGCAGATCCTCCATCCTCCCGTTCGTGCAGGAGCCGATATACACCTGATCCACCCGCGTCCCCTCCATCTCGCGCACGGTCTTCACCTGGTCGGGCTTGTACCCCACGGTGACAAGCGGCTCAAGGCCCGACACGTCGTGGTGCATCACCCTTTCGTATTCCGCGTCGGGATCGGATATCCACTTCGAGTATTCCGCAAGGGCCTTTTTTTTCGTTTTGAATTCATCCTTGATGAAATCCCAGAGGTAGTCCACCGTGATCATGTCCGGGTAGCATATGCCGCTCGTGGCGCCGGCTTCAACCGCCATGTTGCACAGGGTCATGCGGGACTCCATGCTCATGGCGGCAACCACCGGGCCGGTGAATTCAAGGATCAGGTTCGTTGCGCCGTTGACACCGATTTTCGCGATTATCGAAAGGATCACGTCCTTCGCGTACACGCCTTCGGGTATCGCGCCGGTTATGTTTATCTTCATCGTCCGGGGCGCGTTAAAGGTGCAAACCCCTTTCAACAGCGCAACCTCCACGTCGGTTGACCCGACGCCCGCGGCAAAAGCGCCGAATGCCCCGTGCGTGCAGGTATGCGAATCGCCCATGATAATCGTGTATCCGGGACGAACGAACCCCTTTTCCGGAAAGAGGGCGTGGCACACGCCGTTACGGCCTATATCAAAAAAGTATTGTATATTGTTCCGCCGGGCCCAATCCCGGAGTATCTTCCCCTGCTCCGCGGTCTTCGTGTCCTTTGCCGGAGACACGTGGTCGATGACCGCCTTGATCTTGTCCGGATCAAACACCCGGTCCTTGCTCCTGGCTTCGAGGTCGAGTATCGCCGCCGGCGTGGTCACCTCGTGGCAGAACACGGCGTCCAGTGAAAGGATATGGATGTCCTTGGCCGGCTGATCGACCCGATGGGCTTTGAAAATCTTCTCCGCTATCGTATTTCCCATACCCGCATCACCCTTAGGTGATCTCCACAGTTTTATTCCGCAGCGGGGAGCTCTCGCGATCAGCGTCATCCTCCGCACCGGCGGTCAAGGGCCCGATCGACTTAAAGGAAACCGCCTTTCCCTTGAGGATAACCTTCAAGCTTGTCGATTCCTGTATCTTTCCTTTCAGAAGATCACCGGCCAGCAGGTCTTCTATCTCATTCCGAATGACGCGCCGCAGGTTCCGGGCTCCGGAATGTTCATCATATCCCTTTTCCATGAGATATCTTTTCACCCCCGGCGAAAAAACAAGCTCGATCTTCCGGTCCCACAGCTTATCATTGATCGCGGCAAGCATCAGATCGACGATCCGCCTGATATGGTTCCGATTAAGCTTATGGAAGTAGACCGTCTCGTCGATCCGGTTCAGGAATTCCGGGCTGAAGAGCTTCTTGAGCTCATCGCTCACTTTTTCATTGACGCCGTTTCCCGGCGTCTCTGCTTCCGCGCCGGTGAATCCCATCTTCCCGATCTTCTGATACTCGCGGTTCCCGATATTCGATGTCATGATAATGATCGTGTCCCGGAAGCTCACGGTAGTGCCCGTGCCGTCCGTCAGCTCGCCTTCCTCAAACACCTGGAGGAGTATGTTGAACACGTCGGGATGGGCCTTCTCAATCTCGTCAAGGAGAATGACCGAATAAGGCCTTCTCTTGATCCTCTCGGTAAGCTGTCCCCCCTCCTCATATCCGATATAGCCGGGCGGAGCGCCGATGAGCCGCGACACCGAATGCTTCTCCATATACTCCGACATGTCGATCCGGACGAGGTTCCGCTCGTCGTCAAACAGGAATTCGGTCAATGCCTTGGCGAGCTCGGTCTTGCCCACGCCGGTGGGGCCGAGGAATATGAAGACGCCCATCGGCTTGTTGGGACTCCCGAGCCCGATCCGCGAACGGCGGATCGCCCGGCTCACGGCCCGTATGGCGTCGTCCTGGCCTACTATCCGGTTGTGGATCACCTCCTCCATCCTCATGAGCTTATCCAGCTCCGATTCCTCGATGCTGGCTACCGGTATGCCGGTGTTTTCCGAGACTATCAGCGCTATCTGATCGGGAGAGACCACGATTTCGTATTCGTTCTTCTTCTCATGCCAGTTGTCGAGCTTGACGGAAAGAACCTCCCTCCTCTGCTGTATGAGATCGCGGATCGCCGCCGCCTGCTCGTATTCCTGCGCCAGCACGAGCTCGTTCTTCCTGGTAATGAGCCCCTCGATCTCCGCTTCCAGCGCGATGATGTCCTCGGGCATGTCAAAATTATCGAGCCGCGCCATTGCCCCCGCCTCATCGATGATATCAATGGCCTTGTCCGGAAGGCAGCGGTCGTTGATGTACCGGTCCGCGAGGTTTGCCGCTTTTTCCAGGGACTCCTGCGTAAATTTCACCTTGTGATGGCTCTCAAAGCGCTCCTTCAATCCGGTGAGGATCTTTATTGTTTCATCAACGTCAGGCTCATTGACTAGAATCGACTGGAACCTGCGCACGAGTGCGGTGTCCTTTTCCACGTACATCTTGTATTCATTCAAAGTGGTGGCGCCGATGCACTGCAGCTCTCCCCGCGCCAGGGCCGGCTTCAGTATGTTCGCCGCGTCTATCGCCCCTTCCGCCGCTCCGGCGCCGATGAGGGTATGAACCTCGTCGATAAATATGATGATGTTGCCCTCGTCTATGATCTCCTTCACGACCCGCTTGAGCCGCTCCTCGAACTCGCCCCGGTATTTGGTGCCGGCAACGATGGCGGCCATGTCAAGGGAGAGTACCCGCCTGTCGTGCAGCGGCTCGGGGATCTCCTTCCGGACAATCCGCTGGGCGAGGCCCTCGACGATGGCGGTTTTACCCACGCCCGCCTCGCCGATAAGAATCGGATTGTTCTTCCTCTTGCGCGAGAGAATGCGTATCACCCGCGTAATCTCTTCTTCGCGGCCGATCACCGGGTCGAGCATGTTCTCCGAAGCCATTCTGGTCAGGTCCCGCGCGAACTCCTCAAGCGCCGGCGGCTTTGCAGTTTTCAGCTTATTCTGCTTCTCGTTGGTGATCTTGACGCCGAGAACCCGCAGTATCTCGTTCCTGATGGCGCTGTAATCAATGCCGCTGCGCACGAGCGTTTCAACGCCGGAGCAGGCGCTGTCCCTGAAGATGGCGAGAAGCAGGTGCTCGGTGCCGATATAGGAATTTTTAAGCTTGCGCGCCTCCTCTTTGGAAAATTCGATGATTCTACGGTAATTCGAGCTCAGGGGGACCTTGCCCAGCACAACCGCAGCCCGGTTTCTCCGCACCGAGCGCTCGATTTCCTGAATGAACTGCTCGAAATTGATGCCCAGGTTCTTCATGATGCGCGCGGCTACCGATTCTTCATCTTTAAGAAGGGAGATCATTATATGCTCCGGCTCGAGCATGTCCGCATTCAAGCGCTTACCCTCGTTCTGGGCCATGATCTCAAGTACCTTTTTCGAGCGCTTTGTAAACTCAAACATCACCTGACCTCATGCGAATGTAAAATTCTGCGAATATAGTCGGCCCGGCACTCATCGGATTCGCTCGTGCTCTTGAAGAGCAGGCCGGAATTCCTCTGGAGATGAGCCCACTGAATATTGACCATAAGATCGTTTACCGCCTTGATATCAAAATTTTTTATGACAGCCAGAATTATCCCCAGCCTCAGATTTGAAAGATGGCCCATGGATTCGATGTAGCTTATCCTCCGCGAATGCTGGAGTATTCCGAACGATCTCCATATCTTATCCTCAAGCTCAAGCCGCGACTCCGACATATATTCGTCCCTGGCCGCATCCTCGATCTCGAGGACTCTGCCGAGCGCTTCATCGACGGTTTCGATGATATCGATCTCCGACAATCCGAATGATATCCGGTTAGATAGCTGGTACAGGCTCCCCAGGGTCTTGCTCATATGGCCTACCGTGCCCTTGATCTCGACCATTTTCCTTTTGTCTTCGGGGATCAACTCGCTTTGCATGTTCTTCAGCGTTATTACCGGAAGATGAAGCAGGGCGGACACCTTGAGGCCGGTGCCGAGGTTCGACGGGCAGGTAGTGAGATATCCCAGCTCTTCAGAGAACGCGTAGGGGACAAACCGGTTCAGCTCGGTATCGGCCTTGTCTGCGATCCGGTATGCCTCGGTCAGCTGGAGGCCGGGCCGCATCACCTGAATACGAAAATGGTCCTCTTCGTTTACAAGAATCGAAAAGTCATCAACAGAACAGACCGACACCAGGGTGTTGTCCGACACCTCCATCTCATAGGTGATGACGTTGCGCTCGCGCAGGTATCTCTTCTCATTGCAGTCGATTTTTTTCAGATCGATGACATCGACGCTTTTGCCGTATACCGATTCGCGGGAGAACCGCTCGACCGCTTCGCGGATGGGATGCAGATCATCCGCGGTCATTCTGGACGGAAACGGTACGGATTGCATATTCCGGGCAAGGCGCAGCCTGCTCGAAAGCACGATGTGGCTGAAGGGCCCGCACGAGGTCCAGAATCCCGATCGCTGTAAAACCTCTTCAAACAACGCCTTCCCTCCTCATTCCGATCCTGTCGCCCGAATTGTATCGCGCAGTACCGCGGCTTCTTCGTAACGCTCCCCGATTATCGCTTTTTCGAGCTCTATTTTTAATTCCTCGATCGTTTTTTTAACATTGACGGCCTGCACCGCCTTTGCCGAAAGTCCCGGGTTCTTAACCGTCATAGTATTAGGATATTTCCCGACATGTTTTGTTGCACCATGAAATCCGAGAATAACCGACTTTAACTGATCCCCAAGATAGCGGTAGCAGTCAGGGCAGCCGAGCTTCCCCTCACGGGTGTAGTCCGCAAAGGTGAATCCGCAGGATTTGCACACCGTCCCGCTTTCGTAATCATCGACTTCGTCGATGTCGAGAAAGGAGAGCATCTCGGGTATGGATAGGGAAAAATTGGAGAGCTTGGAATTCAGCCCTATGTCCCGCGCGCAGCTCTCGCACAGGTGCACCTCCGATTTGACGTCTTTTATTATCTCGGTAAGATGTATCGTAGCCTCTATATTTTTACACCGCTCGCATTGCATGAAGCTTTCCTCTAATAAGTATCGGCACTCTCGCCTCTTTCTCCCTTCTGTTTATATGCAAGGGTTTCACTCATGATCCAAAATTGTAAACTAGAAAATTTTACAAAAAAATCTTGTTATTACCAATATACATATTAATTACTATAAGTAGGTAAAATTTTTAAAAATATCCTCACCCCATCTCACCCTCGTCTCAAATTATTTTATTGACTGTTTAAAAAAAATATGCCACCACTATCTATGCTCTGGGAAAAGAAAAAAACTCAACAATTGCATTTTTTTGTCTCTATAGGCTCGGGATTGAATCAGATTCCCCTCATCGTGGAGGCAAAAAAGCTTAAATTCAACGTCATCGGCGTGGATTACAATACCGCGGCTCCCGGATTCTACTCCTGCGATTTAAAAATACAGGAATCCATTGAAAATCGGGACGTTTTATACAAGAAATTACGCGAGCTTCTGATTGACGGCGAAATCAGCGGGATCATGACCAAATCGTATGGACAAGCCATAGTCACGACGAGCTATCTGGCGGAAAAATTCAACATCCCCTTTCTTCCCTATGCCATAAGCCATTGCTTCATCAACAAAAAAAAGATGAAATCGGTTTTCAGGGAAAACGGCATCGCTACCCCGCAGATCATCCCCTTAAGCGCGAAAACAAAGCTGGAAAAACTCCCTAAAGAAGGCTATCCCGTGATTGTGAAGCCGAATTCCGGCCACGCAAAATTCAACGTGCGGCTCGCACGCAATGAAACCGAATTGCATGATTTTCTTTCCGCTCAGAACAACCCCGAGGACTATGTCCTGGAAAAATTCATTCAAGGCGACGAGATTATCGTCATCGGGCTTGTCCACAATAAGAAGTACCACCTTGTCGAGATCACGGACAAAAAAACGAATTTCCCTCCCTATTTCATCGATATAATGCATATCGCCCCTTCACGATACGACCATTGCGCCGGAAAGATCAACGCGATCGGCCAGGCCGTGGCAGAGGCTTTTTCGATCACTAACTCCCCGCTCATTATGGAATTTGTAATCGACAAGGATGAGGAGCCGTACCTCATTGAGGCTGTTCCTGAATTCGGCGGCGAATTTATTCCCGACATACTCATACCGGCCAGCACCGGGTACAACATAATCAGGGAAGCCATAAAGTCCATGACGAGGAAAAGCTTCAACCCTCCGCCCTCAACCCGAAAAAATCAAACAGCGGTCGTGGTGCGCTACATTACCGGGGAGAAGGGGATTCTGGCATCATGCAATCCGGACGGCCCCGGTAAGGAAAACGGCACCATATTTTCCCGGATATTCAAGGAGATCGGCTCGCCGGTTAATGATCCGGTCACGAACCTGGACCGGGTGGGGGTCGTCGTTGTCGCGGCCCGGACCGCCGGAGAGGCCGTGGCTCTTTCAGAAAAGGCGGCCGGGAATTTCAATATAAGGATAAAGCCCTGATGGCCGGCAAAACATGGGACGATCACTACGCATCCGAGAAGGCGGGGCTCCGGTATCCTGATGAAAACCTGGTGCGCCTCCTCACAAAGGAGCTCTCCCGGCTGAAAAAGCCGTTGCCCTTGACCGCGGTTGACATCGGCTGCGGCAGTGGAAGACACCTGAAGCTTTTGAGCGACCTGGGTATCGGCTACGTCCTCGGCCTGGATTCAAGCTCCAACGCGCTCCGGATGGCCAAAAAACGCTTTTCATGGCCGCTTCTGCTCGCCGACGCGAGCAATATCCCCCTGAAAGACGCCTCAGCCGATATTGCCGTTGCCTGGGGCTCGCTCCACTATGGGAGGAAGGAACAGCTCCCGGTAATGCTGGGCGAGATAGAGCGGATACTGGCTCGAAAGGGGCATCTTTTTGCAACGCTCCGCTCAATCAGGGACACCCATTTGAAAACAGGAAAACATCTGGGCAATGACGTGTGGATGACCCGGCTCGATGATATCAGCGGCTCCGTCGTCTCATTTTATTCCGAAGATGAGCTGATCCGGGCTTTTTCCCTGTTCACGGAATTCAAATTCGGGCTCATGGAACGGACTCTTGTCGGAGACACAAGCGCGCTGATCTCCCATTGGGTAGTGCATGCGGTTAAATGAATTGGCGTGACTACCCGGATAACTCTCGCAGAGACGACCTCACCCTCGGCCCCTCTCCAAATTGGAAAGGGGGGGAATTAGGACGAGCTTAATTCTGCGGAAACCCTCTCCGATTCGGAGAGGGTGCGCAGAGCGCGGGTGAGGTCAGAGAAGCATTCTTTGCGCCTTTGCGAGAAATTAATTATAAAATAGCTGAGTAGTTAAGAATTGGCTATACGAATAAATATGATTGATAGTTCTATAAAACCAAATGCATTCAATGAGCGGCTCTCTGCATGCCCGCTCTGCGGCGGCGGCAATATACGGTTTCTTTTTACGATAGAAAAATACACCCCGTCCTTCGGCGTGGACCGGTGCGGCTCGTGCGGATTCATATTCATGAATCCGCGCTTTAACGACGCAGCCGTATCCGGTTTTTACGATGAAGATTATTATTCCGGCGGGTCCGAATATTCATATCATGACGAGCGAAAATCCCTGAAATTTTTCTCTCCGGTGTGGAATAAGAGAATCGCCATTATAAGAAAATATGTGAAGGAGGGGAACCTGCTCGATGTGGGCTGCGCATTCGGCGGATTCCTGAACGCAGCCGCACACTACTTTGTCCCCCATGGAATTGAAATTTCTCCATACGCCGCAGCCCATGCACAGTCGATACTCGGGAATACGATACACATGGGCACGCTGGCGGACCATCCCTTCCCGCATAATTACTTTTCCGTAATAACCATGATAGAGCTTCTGGAACACCTGCCGGATCCGGCTGCGGCGCTCAGGGAAAGCCGCAAGCTTCTGCGGCGCGGCGGACTTCTGGTGGTACAGACCGCGAATATGGACGGATTGCAGGCGAGGGTCTTCGGCAGGAACTACGCCTATTTTATGCCCGGCCATCTGTCGTATTTTACCCGGCAGAGCCTGACCATGCTTCTACAAAAAATCGGATTCGGGAAAATCAGGGTATATTACCCGGTTGAGTTCGGTCTCATGCCCAAACTGATGAAATCGAGATCCGATATAACGCGGCTTTGGGATTACCGGAAATGGATCAGGATCGCCGCGTATCACTACGCGAGCAAGATCCATTTCGGCAATGTCGCGGCCACCAGCTCCATGGTGGTATACGCAATTAAGTGACAAAATACTTGACCCGTTCAAACGCCTGTTATCTTCTGCCAGTCAGATAAATTACTTGAGTTAGGCGTTTTTTATCAATACCTGCCGCTCCCTCCCCCTTGAGGGGGGAGGGCTGGGGTGGGGGTGAGGAATTTATAGTGAGTGCATGATTTTTTATAGAGCGAAATCACCTATTCCACCCTCCCCTAACCCCTCCCATCAAGGGAGGGGAAATCATTACAAAAATTCGCCCAACACGAATAATAAAATCATAAAAAAATCTCAATGAACCGAATCTGGCAAAAAATAAAATCACGCTATTACTCTAATCTTTATTTGGCGGCAGCGCACGCCACCTTCATCATCTTGTTGTTTTTAGGCTACCGGATCAGGGTATATCGCTACATCCGATCGATCTATCCCGATATCCAGATACGGGGCTTAGGGGAATATATCTCTCTCGGGATACATTACGATTCCCTGGCCATTTTCTTTACTCTGCTTCTGTTTTTCATGCTGATTCTTCTTCTCGGCGGAGCCGGAAAAATCAAATATATTTTGTTATCGCTCATTTCCATTATTTTCATCTTTTTTATGCTTTTCGGCATCGAGTTCTTCAGGGTCTATGAAACCACGTTCCAGACGAACTTTGCCGGCAGGGAGCAGCTTTCGGGTCTGAGGCTTGTCATTGAATCGGCTCTTGCCGAATTCTCAACTGAATTCTATGTTTTATTGCTTACTCTGTCCTTAGTAATAATTGCCATCAACTATCTATTCGGCGGCCGGATGCAAAGCCGCGATTCCCGTCATGCGGATGAAATGCCTCGGCACGGCTCCGCAACCAGGCTCATTCAAATCTTCCTCCCCTCCGTGCTCCTCTTATTCCTGGCGGCAGGTCTCGCCACCGAACCGGAAATTAAATCCGGAAAATTCATTCCGCGGTATAGAAAAGAAGAGGCCGGAAAATATATCTCCCTGCTTCATGAGTTCTCGATGAACCCGGCATACAACCTGGTAACGCGGGAAGCGACCCTGATGCAGCAACAGCAGCAGACAAACGAAACCGGCTCGAGCAATGTCCCCTTTACCTTTAAGCTCAATACCGATTCGATATTCCATGCACGGCGATACAAACGCCGGGACATCATACCCCGCGGTAAAAGATACAACATCATACTCTATTTTTTCGAATCCACGCCCTATAAATACTATGACATAAAAGTCCGCGGCAGACAGGTCATCCCGGCCTGGCACCGGCTGGAGAAAAACAGCATCAATTTCCGGCACCATTATGTAAACTATCCCCTCTCGGCCAACGCCCTGATATCCGTATTCGCCTCTGCCTATGACCTGAATACCCCGGACCTGCTCATCCAGAAATATCCAAAAATTAAGCTGATAACACTTCCTGAGATTCTTAAAGACCGCGGATACCGGACATGCCTGATCCACAGCGGCGGGCTCGGGTATGCGGGACAGAGGCGGTTTCTGGAACGCCGGAAATTCGACGCCATATATGATTACAATTATTTGATAAAGATCGAGCCGTACAACCGGCAGGTAGGATGGGGGGTAGACGAACGCGCCATGATCAAGCCGGGCATAGAATTTATTAAAAAAGACGCGGCAAGGCCGTATCTTGTGGTCTTTATGCCGGTAAATCCCCACCACCCGTATGCAATCCCCGGCAAACAGTTCCAGATTACCGGGGACATACCCGAAGACATCGACTCCCGGAAAAGGAGCTGGCTGAATTACCTGAATTCGCTTCACTACGCAGACGCGTCCCTCGGCATGCTGGTCGACGAACTCGACAAGGAAGCCCTATTGGACGACACCCTTCTCTTCATCTTCGCCGACCACGGCGAAGCCTTTTACCAGCACCGGAGGAATTACAACCACCCTCTGTACCTGTACAATGAGAACGTTCATGTTCCCTTCCTGATATACAATAAAAAGATATTCACCGCTCCTTTATACTTCGACGGTATTACCCGACACATTGATATCCTGCCCACGATCCGGGACATATTGGGAATTCCCCCTGTCCCTGAAGAGGAAGGAATTCCGATTCTCGCGCCGCACCGCGAACAGCTTGCCCTTCTGCACACCTCATGGAAGGACGACTATATGGGAATCGCGGACGGAAACTGGAAATATATCTGCCGGACGAACGACCGGCTTGAGGAGCTCTATGATCTCGGGAAGGATCCCAACGAAAAAAATAATGTCGCGTCAACACATACGGACATCGTCGAGCGGTACCGGGCGTACGTTCTCAAGGCGAGAAGATATAAAGACGATTACTACGAGCGGATATTAAAAAGATAATTTAGAACCTCATCCCCGCTTGAATGCCGGTCATTCTTCCTGAAAAAAAAGAAATAGTGACCGCATCGGATCTGAATTTGTGCATCGCCGGTATGAGATATCCTATGATGGTGCCGATCAATGCGCCGGCGATTATGTCCGTGGGGAAATGGAGCCCTGCCGCGAATCTGAAATAACCGGCAAGTGCGGCGACCGGCAGCGCTCCGGCGAGCACCAGATACCTCAACTCGGATTTAAACAGGTCGCATACCGCCGTGGAAAGAAAGACCATGGACCCGAAGGCGAGGGATGCGTGGAGGGAATAAAATGATGAAGATGAAAATCCGTCCCGGGGCTTTCTTTCAAACAGGTTGTTTACGTACAGATACGGCCTTTTACGGTTCACCAGGGCCTTGCTCATGCCGTTGGCGGCCTGAACGAAAATCATAACCTCGGCATACATGACCGCCAGGGTCAGGGCATGCATATTTTCCCTTTTTTGAAGATACGGTATGGTCAGTAACAGGGGCGTTACCGATGCTGCAACGGTCAGGGCGTCGCTCGCTTCGCTTGCTCCCGTAAGGTGCCTTCCCACTGCCGGACGGTCCCATTCACTCAAATTATCCTTCTGCGCCCGTATGGTTTCAAGCCATCCCGGAACGGGCCGTATCGAATAGAGGTAGAGCGATACCCCGGCTGCCGCGCATCCGACAGAGAGAAGGGTCGCATCGGTCGCGGCATCGAGCCTGTAGGGAAAGGCCGCAGCCTCAGAGGCGGAAAGCTCCGGGCGGGCGGACAGCAGAACGAGGATAAAAAAAATCATTCGTGCAAGCATAGTGCCATTATGCAGCAGCCGAGCAGCCTCCGTTACTTCCTCTCCCTCAAATTCAAATACTTTCTTTCCTCAGAGCTGACCTGGATATAGGCGGGCCGGAGGATTTTCCCCTGCATTATCTGTTCGATCCTGTGGGCGCACCAGCCCACGACCCGCGCCATGGCGAAAATAGGGGTATAGAGCTCTTTGGGTATGCCCAGCATCTCATACACCAGGCCTGAATAGTAGTCAACGTTGGCGGAAAGGAGCTTGCCGTTGCGCTCGGAAAGCATTTTTGAAGCCACGGCCTCTATCTTATCGTACAGGAGAAATTCCTCCATCATATCATGTTTCTCGGCCAGTTTTCTCGCGTATTCCTTCAGGATCAATGCCCGGGGATCGGACACGGTATAGACCGCGTGGCCGAATCCGTATATTTTGCCCGATCCGTCGCCCGTCTTCTTCTCCAAGCGGCGGGAAAGATACGTCTTGATCTCCCGTTCGCTGTCCCAATTCTTGACGCCTTTTTTCAATTCTTTCATCATCATCTTTACCGACTCGTTCGCCCCCCCGTGGAGATGCCCGGAGAGCGACGCGATCCCTGCGGCAATGGCCATGTAGGTACCGGCGCCGCTGGAAGAGACTGAGCGCACGGTGAAGGTGGAGTTGTTTCCGCCGCCGTGCTCCGCGTGGAGAATGAGGGCGATGTCGAATATATGCGCGTCTTCATCATCCGGGGTATCGCCGTGCAGGAGATAGAGGAAATTCTCCGCTGTGGAGAGCTCGGGCTTGGGCCTGAGTATCTTCAGGTCGAATCCCTTGCTGTACCGGAGAACGTTGTAATTCGTTGCGACGATAGTCGGGAATTTCGCTATCAGGTTTATGCTCTGGCGGCACACGATGGCGATATCGGTCGATTCCGGCTCCTCGTCGCAACGGCTCATGTGGGAGATCACGCTGTGAAGCGCGTACATCTGGTTGTCATTCTCAACCTCGCCCATGATAATCTGCCGCTCCGCCCTGGACAGGGACCTTCTCTTATTGAGCTCCTGAGTGAACATCGTAAGATCCGAGGGCTTGGGCAGCTCACCGGCCAGGAGCAGGTATGCCACCTCCTCGAATCCAAACTTTTTTTGCTTTTCAACGGCCTTGACGATCTTCGCCACGTCATATCCGCAATAAAAAAGCCTGCCGGGAATCGGCTTGACTTCGTATATCCTCTTTTCAGGATCCTTTAAAACCTTCTCATAACCATCAACCCGCCCCTTGGTCGTGATACCCACAACCACGCCGGAGCCGTCGGGATTGCGCAAGCCCAATTTAACGTCCCGCTCCCGGACGACCTCCGGGGTCAGGTAATCGTTCAGAAGGGTCAGCTTCTCGATTTTTTTCAGTATATTTTCCATGGGCAATCCCTTTATCTTTACCATTCCACGTAAAGAAACCGAATTTCACTGTCAACATTTTAATGGCGCAGCGGAGGAAAATCGATACGTATTACTGCTTGCTTCGATAGTACCGTATCAGGTTGTTGGTGGAGCCGTCATGTTTCAAGTCCGCCGAAAATAGAGGATCAAGCTCCGGCAGGATTTTCTTCGCCAGCTCTTTGCCGAGCTCCACGCCCCATTGGTCAAAGGAATAGATGTCCCAGATGATTCCCTGGGTAAATATCTTGTGCTCATACATTGCGATGAGCTTTCCGAGGGTATGCGGAGTCAATTGCTCGGCCATGATCGTGTTCGTCGGCCGGTTCCCCGCGCATAGCCGGTACGGGATGAGCCGCCGGGGGACTCCTTCCGTAATGAGGTCCGTCGCCGACTTCCCGAAGGCCAGGGCTTCGGTCTGGGCGAACAGATTCGCCATGAGCTTGCGGTGGTGGTCGCCGGCGCTGCGGAGCGGCCTGGCGAACCCGATGAAATCGGCCGGGATGAGCTTCGTCCCCTGGTGCAGGAGCTGGTAAAACGCGTGCTGCCCGTTCGTGCCTGCCTCGCCCCAGATGATCGGCCCGGTCTGGTAGGAGACCCGCGCGCCGGAGCGGTCAACGCCCTTGCCGTTCGACTCCATGTCCGCCTGCTCCAGGTACGCCGGGAGCCGGCACAGATACTGGCTGTACGGCAGGATTGCGTGCGTCTCCGCGTTGAAAAAATTGTTGTACCAGACCCCCAGCAGGCCCATGACGGCCGGAATGTTTTTTTCGAGCGGAGCGTGACGGAAATGATTGTCGATGTCGTTGAATCCGGCCAGCAGGGACATGAAGGCCTCGTACCCGATCGAGATCATAACGGGCAAACCGATGGCTGAGGTCAGGGAGTACCTTCCCCCGACCCAGTCCCAGAACCCGAACATGTTCTCCGGATCAATGCCGAACCTCGTGACCGCGTCCTCGTTGGTCGAAACCGCCACGAAATGGAACGGTACCGCCTGCTCGGATATGAGACTGCCCAGAAGCCACTTCTTCGCGGTTTCGGCGTTGGTCAGGGTCTCCTGCGTGGTAAAGGTTTTGGACTCGACTATGAAAAGCGTCTCCCCGGGATCAAGCCCCTGCAGGGCCTCCAGTATGTGCGCATCATCGACATTGGACACAAAGTAAAATGAAAGATCCCGCTTTGAATAATATCTCAGGGCCTCGGTCGCCATGCAGGGGCCCAGGTCCGATCCGCCGATGCCGATATTGACGATATTCTTAACCGGCTTGCCGGTATATCCCCTCCACCGGCCGGAGCGGACTTTTTCAGAAAAGGACCGCATTTTTTCAAGCATTGAAAAAACGGAGGGCATGACATCGCTGCCGTCAAGGAGTACCGGCGTTCGCTTCACATTTCTTAAAGCCGTATGGAGCACCGCCCTCCCCTCGGTCTCATTTATCCTCTCGCCGCCGAACATCCGCTCAATCTCATGCGGCAGGCCGGCCGCAGCGGCAAGCTCCCTGAGAAGCTGCATGGTGACTTCGGTGATTCGGTTCTTCGAGTAGTCGAAACATATATCCCCTTCATCAATGGTGAATTTTTCAGCCCTGTCCCGATCGGTCCCGAAAAGCTCTTTCAGGGTAATATCTTTTATTTCACGATAATGCCGGGCAAGGGCTTTCCATTCCTTCGTTGCGGTTAATGGTTTTTCAGGCATAGGGTCCTCGGTTAATCAGTCAAGTTGGACGAATTTTATTATTCCCCTCCCTCGATGGGAGGGGTCAGGGGAGGGTGATTAGATTGGCTCTTCACCCCCACCCCAGCCCTCCCCCATCAAGGGGGAGGGAGTAAGAGGTATTAACGAGATTCGCCTAAGTCAAGCTAATCAATGGGAATTATAAACACCGAATGACCAAAAGTCAAGATTTTATATTTTTTTATCGCACCGGCCGGACAAATAACAGACCGCGCATTTCGCCTTCTTTTTACAGTAATCCTTTCCGTGTGCAACGATCAGGGCGTGATATTCATTGTACTCCTGGAGCGTGCCCTTGAAATTGGCGTGAAATATATCCTGCATCTCATGATATTTTTCATTCCCGGCGAAGATCCCAAGCCGGGTGAATATCCTCCGGGTATATGCGTCGATGACGAATACCTTACGGTTAAGCCCGTACAATAAAATCGAGTCCGCCGTTTCAGGCCCCACGCCGTTCAGCGAAAGCAGCTCCGCGCGCAGCTCCGAAGTGCCTCTGCCGAGGAGCTCGTCATACCGGAAATCATAGCGCCGGTACCAGGCGGTGAAATGCTTAATCTTCCCGGCTTTCTGATTATAATAACCGGCCGGGCGGATCATCCCCGCCAATCTCCCGGTGCTGATCTTCCGGATGGAAACCGGGTCCAGCAATTTATTTTTCTTGAGCGCGGCGATCGCCTTTTCGGCATTGCTCCAGGATACATTCTGGGTGAGGATGGCCCCCGCTGCTATCTCAAAAAAATCATGCCCGTCGCGGGGTGCATTGACAAAGTATTCGCTCACTAAGGTGCGGGGGTTTACGATGGGCCACCAGCCCTGCGGCCCGTGAAAAGCGAGGAGTCGTTTATAAATCGACCGGAGACGCATCTGGCGAAAATATCCGGCGGGCCCTTACGGCGTGACCGGCAGCCGCTTCGATTCCGACTGGTCCGCGAGGATGACCCCCTCCTCCTTGTATTTTTTCAGGAGAAAATGGGATACCGTGGACTGGACGCCCTGTATGGTGGCGAGCTTCTCGGATACGAACTGGGCGACCTCGCGCAGGTTTTCGCCCTCGACCTGCACCAGGAGATCGTATCCTCCTGAAAGAAGAAACACGGAGCTGACTTCCGGGAAACGGTATATGGCCTCAGCCACTGAATCGAATCCCACCTTGCGCTCGGGGATCACCTTCACTTCTATGAGGGCCTTGACCTCATTCAGCCGTATCCTCTGCCAGTTTATGCTGGTGTGGTATCCGAGAATTATCCGGTCCTCCTCAAATTTTTTAACATATTTCTTTACCTTATCCGCGGTACTGTTGATCTGTCTGGCTATTTCGTCAGAATCGACTTTTGAGTCTTTACGCAGGATTTCAAGGATCTGCTCGCCGATTTCATCAACCCGATACGGTTTCATAGGCTACTCCTTTGAGGCGGCATTCTATACGATGATTCCCGGCTTACTCTTTTTTATCATCCTTTTTTTCGTCATCGCTCTTTTCACTGTGCTCGCCCGAAATAGATTTTTTAAACTCCCGGATTCCGCTCCCCAGGTCCTTTGCGATCTTGGGCAATTTGTTCGCGCCGAACACGACCAGAACGATCAAAAAGATTAATATGAGCTCCCACGGACCAAGGGTGTTTAAAAAGGCTAAATTCACTCCAGTATTCATAATCACCTCCTACCGGACAATCTGCTAAAATTAAGTCATTACCATGACTATCGCGCCTGTTTGTCAAATTAAATTCTGGCGGGACAAAAGGAGGGAATGCCGTCTATACGGCAGGGCTGAAGCGGATGATCTTCTCTTCGGGGTCTTCGTAGTATTTCACGTTGTCAATGGGGGAATCGATTCTCTTGATGCTCTTCCTGATACTGATGACCGTTCCCGGATAAGCCTTGTTCTTTATGATTATGCACGGTTCACGCTCAAGCTTCAGTTTGTCCTGCACCTCTTTGCTCTGTTCGACATATTTCTTGAGCTCTCTGTTGTTGTCGCTGAGCTGTTTCAACAACAAGAGGCAGTTCTTCTTCCTGGCCGGAAGCAGCTTCTCGATGAATTCCTTTGGATTGTCAAAGACCGCCTCCCCGAAGCTGAGCTTCAGTTTGTTCACGACCTCGTCGACGGCCTTCCGCCACTTGGATATCTCTTTATGAATATCCTGCAGCTCCCGTTCGATAAAGAGGTTCCTGCCGACGTTGAGCTGCGTCTCGGTTTCATTGGGCGATCCGGATACATTGACCATTATCTCATACAGGGCCGTCGTCCTCCCGCCGATGATCTTTCCCTGCTTGGCGACAACGCTGATCCTGTTGTTGGAAAATACATCGCAGTTGATGATCGAATCCTCGACCACGACATCGCCTGTAGCCTCGACATTGGCGTTGAGCAGATACTTGGCCGTGACCTTGCCGTTCGCGACCAGCTTGACGTTCTCCTTGCCGACCACCCCCATCTTCACGGTGATATCGCCGGCGGATTCCAGGTAGGCGTCGTCCACATTTTTCTCGATTATGATATCGCCGTTGGCCTTGACGGAAAATCCGGGCAGAACCGATCCCATGATATGCACGGAGCCGTTGAAATCGATATTCCCGGTATCGTAATTAACGTCGCCCTGGATATAGGCGACGGGGAGCACGGATATCTTATTGGCATTAATGTCCAGACATCCGTCGATTGAAGACACAAAAATGTTTTCGTCGCCGACCGACTGAACCAAATTCTCCCCCTTCAGGTATCCTGCGACCTTTTCAAATTCAGCGAAGGACTTATCCCCGTACACGTCATACCCGTCCGCGGGTTTCACGGCAGGTATTCTGCGTAAGACATCCTGGCCTTTTTTTACCTCAATTATCGAGCCCACTTCCTTGAAGTCGATGCTCCCGTCCGATTTGATCTCGCCCGCCTTTTTCTTTATGTTTATGAGGGGAAGATAATATTCTTCGTGTCCCTTCAGCGGCTCCCTTCCCTGGGCCACCAGAATTCTCGTGAATTGAGGCGCGGCAGGATCGACCGCGTCGAGCTGCTCCTGTACCTTCTTCTGCTCAAGGCGCGATATTATTTTATAGCTGTGCAGCGTCTCATCAATGTCCGCCATTGTCGGGAACTTTCCGAATTTCGTGGGATAAACCGCAAAGTACGCCTTGAGCTTGTCTCTGCCGACGCTAACGGGAGACAGCCAGCGGATCCTTTGGCCGTCCAGGATAACGAAGCCGTACGCCGACGCCTTATAGGCGTTCATTGTTTCATCATAATAAATGCCCGTGTCCGCCTTTACGGACAGGAAATCATAAATATGGTAGTATTCATACCCGGGGTCAAGCCGGCTGGGGATCTGGTCTTCGGAATCTACGTTGATGATGCGGGCGACGATTTCCGATGCGTTCACGAAGTTATACGGGGAAGAGAGCACATACTTCTTTTCTCCATCCTCGGTAACCTTTTCCTGGAGGATGGTCCGTACCTTGGGATCAAAATAATAGACGATCTTTTTCATTTGCTCTACCGAACTCGTTCAAAAACCTTAATTCTTAGGGCCAAAAAGCAATTTTGCATACTCTTTCATATTATATATTACTAAAAAACTATTATATATGGCCATATTGTAAATCTATTTTTTCTATTTATATTTTCGTAATAATCAAGAAAGTAATGAAAACATTTTTTTAACAAAATGCTCAATTAGACTAAAATGGACATTATTTAATAGAATGTATAATAAGCGGACAAGGTGATAGGGAGAATGAAGAGATTGCAGAGATATATTTTCTTTGCGACTTGGCGTGTTTGCGAGAGATAACTGATATTGTTAAGCCTTACACAAGACCCTTGTCAACCAGGAGTTCGGCGATCTGTATCGCGTTGAGGGCTGCGCCTTTCCTGATATTGTCTGAAACAATCCACATATTGATCCCGTTGGGAATCGACTCATCCTCCCTGATGCGGCCGACGAACACTTCATCCTTTCCTGCCGCGTAGATCGCAAGGGGGTATTCACTCCGGGCGGGATTATCCAGAACCGTGACCCCGGGAGCCCTCTTCAAGAGCTCGCGCACCTGGTCCGGGGTTATCTTTTTCCCGGTCTCTATGTTGACGGATTCTGAATGGCCGTAAAGCACCGGAACCCGGACCGTGGTTGCGGTGACCCGGATTGAATCATCATTCATTATCTTCCGGGTTTCATTCATCATCTTCATCTCTTCCCTGGTATAACCGTTTTCCACGAACACGTCAATCTGCGGAAAGACGTTGAACGCTATCTGATGGGGATAGACCTTCCTCTGGGATATTTCCCTGCCGCTTACGATGTCCCGCGTCTGTATCATACATTCCTCGATCGCCTTCAGTCCGGTTCCCGATACCGCCTGATAGGTGCTGACCACGATACGCTTGATCCGGACTGCGTCATGGATCGGCTTCAGGGCCACCACCATCTGGATGGTGGAGCAATTCGGGTTCGCTATGATCCCCTGGTGCCGGGCTGCCGCGTCCGCGTTCACCTCCGGAACGACGAGGGGTACGTCCGGGTCCATGCGCCAGGCGGAGCTGTTGTCGATCACCAGGCAGCCTTCATCCACCGCCCGCTTCGCAACCCTCTTGCTCACCTCGCCGCCCGCGGAGAACAGGCCGATATCGAATCCGCGGAAGCACCCGTCCGAGACCGGCTCAACCTCCACGTTCCTGCCGCCGAACTCGAATACCCTGCCCACGGTGGACGAGCCGAGGAACCGTATCCTGTCGATGGGGAACTTCCTCTCCAGCAAGATCTTCCTGAATTCAATGCCCACCGCGCCGGTGGCGCCGAGGATAACGACATTGTACTTTTTCACCGGTCACTCCCGCTCTTGATCAGGGCTTTTGCCTCCGACCTCTCACATTTGGGCCACAGCCCCGATTAAATATTGAGGGTACTATTAATTGAGACTTATGATTGTCAAGAATAATATAGTCTCATGCCCCCGGAAGGGCTACCCGACCTCATCCCCCCCTTCCCCCCTTCTCCTCAATAAGAGAAGGGGGGTGCATAAAGCTTATTGCTATACGCCCCCCTTAGCGACAGGATGTCACGTATGTGCTGATCAGGATGATCGAATGCCGAAGCAGCACAGGAGGTGCGAAAAGGCTTCGGCCCCCAGCGTACAGGGATGTACAAGCTGTTGCATACAATTTTGAGAAGGGATGGGGGTAAGGTCA
>MIBJ01000038.1:0-8718 GCA_001829495.1 Spirochaetes bacterium RBG_16_49_21
TTCGAGGGGAACATCGCATTCTGCGCGGCTTCCTGGAGGACGGAGGTCTGGCCTGCTGATATTGAAATACTTTTACCCATGACTCACCTCACGCCCACAAGAGATATCACACACACACCCTTTCCCTGGAACAGCGGTTGACCGGCCGCAACTCTATCCTCAACCGTGATCGTCGCTCCTGCCGGTATCGTGGCGTCCCGGTATCCATTCACATAATCGGTAGCTGCGGGAGTCTCAGCCACGTAAGTCGCAGTGATGTTGAGGTTGTCCGCATCCGACCCGGCCTCAATCTCGTATTCGCCCTCATAGTTCGTGAGCACACCCTTGGGGATGAAAATAGTGTCCCCTATGGTCAAGCCGTTGCCTGCCGCTGCAAGTGTCACGATCCCGCCGCCAGCATCCACAACCGCCGCAGCATCAAGGTAGACCCTCGCACCCTTGCTCATGCCCCGCATGGTTAGCGTACCGGAATTGACGATAAGGCTGTAAGCCTCCACATCTACCCCGAAGCAGATATCCACGAAGGCGGCAGCACCAAGAGTATAATTGGTTGTAGGAACAGCCATCATGCACCCCCTTTCTTGGCCTTCTTGGGGGCCTTCTTCTTGGCGGGTTTAGGCTTAGGCTTGGCCGGTGCCTCCGGTGCGGCCTCGACGGGTGAGACTGCCTTCTTTAGAGAGGGACGGGAAGGAGGTACAACCCGCCCCTCCTTTATGGCCCGCAGGATTTCTCTCACCTTGGGGCCGTCTATGGCGTTGCCTTTCGCGTCGTGAGGCACTCTGTTTAATGTGCGTGCTACCTTGTAACCAGCAGAAGACAACGCCTTCTGAAAAGCCTCTCTCTGTTCGGGGTCCAGGTCAAAGGCTTGCCACCGTTCATCATTAATGACGGTCATTCTGGACCCCCTTCTCAGTTGATGCGGTAGTGCCAGGAGACAGTAACCGCGCCGTTTTGAGCATTGGCTATGGTCGTAAAGTCCGTGACCTTTATCACCCGGTCAAACGGGTCGGTCTGTGTCGTATCCAAATACCCGAACGGCACGGACATCACCGCATTGCTCAGTTCCATGTAGTTGACTGGCACAATGTAGGTCGAATACCTGGGCGGCACGGGTGGAGCAAACTCCAAGTTCGTGGTCCCGTTTCCGTCCGTGGCCGTGATATAGGCCGCGCCAACGCATTGTGAACCAATCACTGTGAATCGGCCCTTGTTCACTACCGTTGTGGGATCTGCTGTCCCACCACTCCAGTCAGGAACCGGTGGGCTTGATTGCCACCCGCTCACCTCATAGAAGAAAGCGACACTTTCCTTGTGAGCGTTTCCATCCGTGTGAGTCTGGAAGTTTTCAAATCCCAGCAAGCGCGAGGCCGCAGCCGCTGTCGATTCATCTACTAGAGGATACGGGTTGGTGTAGGTTGCGTTGACCAACTGAATCCCCACCGCCTCGACATAGAAGTTCTTGTCAACCGGGGGAACAGGCAAAGAAAACGTGCAAGAGCTACTTGCATTTCCATCTGCACCACTGGATTGTGCAATTCCAAAACAACTGATACTCCCGCCTACGCCCTCGATAAGCTTGTAGAGCATCGCGTCGGTTGCGCCAGTTGGGTCGATAGTGCCCCACACCGCATCCGTGGCAAACGTAGAGAACCCCGACACGGGATACCAGCCCCTAAGATGGATCGCACCGGCCTTGGCATTAGTGTAGGTCGTCGGTGCCCGCAACTTGATAATCCGGTCTTCGAGTGCAGCCTGTGACCCGTCGATGTACGCCCAGCATTCCGACTGCACACCATCGACAATCTGCCAACCAGTGAGCGGGATATCCATATCCGTCTTCATGCACGGTGCATCAAGAGGAATCCCGCAAGTTACGTTTGTGCCTCCGTTGCCATCATCCCACACGATATCTGCTTCTATAAAGCAGACCCCCTGTTCCAGTTGCCAGGCCACTAACGCTGTATCAACTGCCACAGAAGCCAGTGTAGGCGTTCCGGTTGTCCAGGCAAGAGCCGCCGAATAAGAAGCGGCTACTTCCCCTGTGACAAAATCCACGTCGCACTGATAGCCGGTGGACGGGTGCCTGTAATACTCGTAATGAACCTGCCTGCCCGGTGGAATCACCACACAATCACGGCCTCCATTGAAGCCGCCCTTGAGCAGCATGAAGGCAAGGCCCGTGGTCGTATTGACCACCTTGCCTTCCCACCCCTGGTCTCCAAGGTCCGCAGCCGGAGCCGGGAATCTCAGCCCCACCCCGGCAGTATCGATCTGCAATAATCCAAAGCCGCGGATGTCCTCAGTGGACAAATAGGTGGATGCGCTGAAAACCTTTGGAATCCAACGGCCAGGATCGCCCTGTGCTTTAGCCATCTGCTGATCCTCCTTTCCGTTGGTTAGTCGCTATATGGACGAACGTTGTAGAGCACGCCGATGTGTCTCGGATTCTCCGGGAGCAGCCCGTAAATGTGCTCTTTTATCATCCACTGTTCCGAGAAGTCGTCGGTTTCGACCTTTTTCCTCTTCGTGCCGTTCTTGAACGGACCATAGGAAAGGTCGGCCATCGGCGCTAACACCACGTAAGTTTCAGGAATCAACCTGTCTGACTTGAATGGAACCTCTACGCCTTCCAGGTCAATCGTATTGTTATCAAAACCAACTTTAGTGGTCTTTGCGTCAGTCCGTCGAAAAGCCTCTTGGAAGCGTTCCTTGTACCGCATTGTGGTAGGATGGCCCCAGACCTGATACCTACTCCGCTCGATCTTCGCCAACTCGGTCAGATAAAGTTGATGAGCAAGCTCTTTAATCATCTCTGCGGTAAGTGCTTGGTTGTCACAATCCACATAGATCAGTGGGTTTGACTCGTTTGTCTGTGCGTACTCTGCCCACCAAAGCAGTCCAGCCATGTACGGCTCATTGGTGTCGTAACCTGTGTACCAACCGCCCGCGCCATCGCTTACCGGACGACCGTTGATAAATGCCGCAGCCTTCTCCCGAGCCATCCTCATCAAGACCATTTCGACTTGCTGCTGCAATGGATTTGTGACCAGCTTCTCATCAAGATTCTGGTCGGTATCTGTCACCTCGACCTCACCCCTGAAAATCTGGGTAAAGGTGTGCTCACGTTTCCTGGGCAGGCTGGTAGGCTGCTCAATCCCTCTCGTGTCAGCCCAGGACGGCGACATGATGAGGTATTCCGTGACAGCCGTATCCGCAGTAAGGGTTGTGCCGCCGTGCTTGGCGATGGTTGCGGTAAGGGAGGCAATGGGCGCAGCCTGAGTTATCTTGGCCTGAACGATTGTCCCATTCTCTATCTTCTGCAACACCGAGCCTTTCCGGAGCACCTGTGCCAACAGTTCCGCAGTTATTGCGGCACCGTTAAAGGTCCCGCTGAAAACCACAGTTCCGGTCAAGCCGTCCCCACTTGCCATTGTTGCGGTGAGGCGTTCCGGGTAGCCCTGCCGGGTTTGCCAGGACGGGGCCAAGCTCGCTACAGTCCCGGCCTTGTTAAGTTCCTTGGCAAACGGACTTTCCTCTAGGAAAATCTCCGTCATGGCGGGTTTTAACCACTCTTCAATGAAAATATCGG
Source organism: Spirochaetes bacterium RBG_16_49_21 (assembly GCA_001829495.1). Classification (GTDB taxonomy): domain Bacteria; phylum Spirochaetota; class UBA4802; order UBA4802; family UBA5550; genus RBG-16-49-21. The sequence goes on from MIBJ01000038.1 coordinate 3,590, forward strand.
GTTTCCCCTGAGTGGTTGCATTCCAGTACTCATTAAAACTCGATCCTGTCCCTTTGTAGGCCATTGTCTGACTCCCTCCCCTTGATACCGGCTGGTTCCGAAACCAGCCCTTTTAGTTAGTTGTGTCTATTCGTCCCATAAGCTAAAAAAGCTTCTGGAGCCTCGTTCTCCTTCTGGTTTCTTTTTGATATCGTCCAGCCTGGGTTTGACTGCCCTTATCGGCGCGGGCACGTCTGCCGGGTCCATGTCCTCTTCCCAGTTGTTCCCCTCGTAATGAGCACTCACGCGCCGGGCTTCCTTTTCAACCATTTCGCGATTCGCCCTTGCCGTCTGGATTTTGTCTCTGACCACCGCAGCTGCCACGCTGGGCTTCATCACGCCCGCTTCGACAAGAGCGTCGATTTCGTCCGCAGCCTTCACCATCTTGCCCGTAGCGCCCATGTAAGTAGCGGACCTGAGATCTTGGTTTTCAGCTTTCTTCCAGAAGATGTTGCGCCCTCGCTCGTTGGCTGTACGTTGCTGGTGAACTTCTTCACGTTCTCTGTCGAGGCCCGCTTTAACCCGCTCGTCTGCGATCCTTTCCGAATCCGTCTTGGTGTCCTGAATGATTTCCATCATGAGATCAGGCGGGATGCTAATTGTGCCATCCTTGGCCCTATGGAATCGGTCCCCATACTTGGCGTAGAAATCAACCTTCGCAGTCTTTGCGGCATGATCCTGTTCGGTGCCTTGATCTTTGGCTTTCTTGGCTTCCACTTCCGCCAGATATTTGTCACGGCCATACCTGGCTAATTCAAAGATATTGGTCAGATCTTCGGCCGTCTTTACCTCTGTGCCATCCAGGATCACGAGCCGTTCATCGGGGGTCGGCTTTGTAGCGGGCTTGCTCGGTGTCTCCGGTGGAGTTACGCTTCCGGGTGGTGTACTGCCCATGTCGCCAAGATCAGGCGTGCCGCCTCCTCCTGGGACTACTTCCAAATTGGGTTTTGTCACTTCCTCAGTCATCTTTCATCTCCTCCTTTAGTTCATCGCGTAGCTCCGCGAAGAAAGTTGAAAGTTCCGCCTTGCCCTCAAGCCGGGCAAAGTCAGTCGGTTTTACGTTTTCGCTATCGCTAGCAAGTTTGAGCGTTTCCAAAACACGGTTCCAATCCAGCACGGAAATCACCGTCTCCAGAAATTCACAGCCAAATTGAGGATTATGACTGAGCATGTCGTGCAAAGCCTTTTCTGCCGCTTCTATTCCGAGAAGCATTAACTGATCGGGGTGTCTTGGTACGGTCATTGCATAAGACCTCCCGGCCCGCCCTGACGTGACGCATTGGAAAGAACCATGATGGCCTTCCCAAGATTCGAGTTGTCATCCGTCCCCAGTGGCGTCCCATTGGTCCCCGGCTGCTTCTCGGGCTGGGATGGCTGTCTACTACCGTTGCCCTTATTGCTGGGAGGTTGCTGTTGCGCCGAGATAATCTGTAGAAGCTGCTGTATTTGCTCCGGCGGTAGTGACTGCAACATCTGCATGGCTTGGGCCTGCTGGTCTGGGACATTCGGGAAAAGCCCTTCCAGGCCGTCCACGCCAAGGAGCAGGGCAATCTTCATGATCCACTGCCATGCGCTGAGTTGCTTACTCTCCATCGCAAGGGCCTGTTGCACGCCCGGAGAAAAGACCATCGGTGTCAACTGCTGCATGGCCTGAGCTTTGGCAACGCTCAACTGATCGGTCTTATTGAATGCCGCGATGACTCGATACGAACCCGTACGGATCTCTTCCGCTGAAATGATCTTTTGCTCTGCCAGCCCCGCGCCCTGTTGAACCGGGACGCTCGTGGAACCCTTCATGTTCGTCTGCATCATGCCTACGAAGATGTTCCCCGCAGGCTCGAAGATGTTCTCCACATAAATGTTCAGGCGGGTCTTGAGCGGGATATCCGCACTTTGCCCAAGCGAAAAAACCTCGTGAGCCGTCTTCTCCCTACCGGCCATCGCCAGCGTGGTATCATCGACATTCGACCGCTTTGAAAATTCTCGCTGGAAGTACTGAACAAGGTTTTCCATTGCGGCAGCGGGAAAGTTCAAAGGCTCAAACGGAGTGATGTCATCAGGATCGTCAACGAACCATATCTTGCCGGGGTAGCTCTTATTGCCCTTCTTGCGTTTCTTCAGGCTGAGTCCAAGGCTGCCCGTGCGCTTCACTTTGTATTGAACATTGGTTGACAAGCGGGCATTGTCGATCAGCACGTTAATCATACTGCTCATGTAGTAGATCAAGTCCAGGTTCGGTTGGACTGCCCCACTGGAGAAGACACCTGCCAGGGGCGTAAATGGGGAACTCAAAATTGGTCTGTGCCCTGTCGGTAATGCTGGGCCATGATCGCAACGGACCATGACGCCGCTGCTGGGCTCATCTTCCGGGCGGTTCGTAATGACCACAACAATCAATTCCCGAGCAGGCCCGCTACTTACTGAGACTTCGCCATGCCACTCCCAGCCCGTAAGGAACTGATTTTTGACACGCCCGGTCATCACCGCATCAAGTGCAGCGTCTCGCCACAGTTCGATATCGTAAGTCTCAGGTAAGCCCTGGAAGCCATCTTTGTATTCCCTGGCGAATTCCTTTTCATTGACGTTGAAGATGCCCTGGCGAAATCTCTGGAGGATTGTGCTGTAAGGCAGCTTTATTCGTCGTCCTACGCCCGTCCATCGCTGAGTGTCCCCGTGACGTGCGTGAACGTCAGGAACGATGGAATGCAGGGGTATGGATTCCAGGACGAGCCGGTTCTGATCTTCCGGGATTGGGATCACTTGCCCGGTTAGAGGATGCCGACGCCACCTCATGATTTCTTTGCGATTGTAAAAGGGGATTGCGAAGCCCTGCCCGAAGCTCACCGTATCCACGAGGATTTCATAAGTCCGGGTTTTGTACTGCGAATAATTCAGGTCGTGTAGGAGAAGGGCTTGGAATTTGGCAGATGTGGGATAAAGCGGATCTTCCGTGGAACCACCGGCAATGCCCGGCTCCTGTTCCACCTGGTAGTATTTGGGCGTGGAAAACAAGTCTGCATGGAGGCGATCCACGTAGCTGTGAACTACCGGTGCAGCCCCAACCACGAAATCCGATTGCCAGCGTTCGTTCTCGATGACTTCGGGGGAGTCTTTCAGGGCCTCAATAACCCCGTTCCACTGACTGAGCTTCAAGGAGCCATCTACGAGCTTCTGTATGAGGCTCCACCGGGAAAGCTTGTTGCGAACAAGTTCCGCACCCGCCGTCATTTCCCCGGCAACGAACTCGAATATTTCTTTGTGGAATTTTTTGGGGACGGGTGGCGGTAACGCCAATTCCCAGGACGAGGGGTCCGGAAGCGGCGGGGGCATCATTGAGCCTGGAGGCTGAAACAGAGTTGGCAAGGAGCCGCTGGGGTCAGGAGGTCCACCTTGCGGCCCCATACCACTCTGCATAAATGCCATTGAGCCATACCCTTTGTCTTGCTAGTACCCAGCCTTAATCAGTTTCCTACTAAAATGTAGGAACCTACAAAACCGTAGCTTCATGTTCCATAAAACTACATTTTTGTAGGATTGCAAGTCTTTTCTCCGCAAGCCTCGATTTTTTAGTTGACAATGGCGTTTTTTTTTGAGATACAGGGGGCACCGTTTATTTTCTACAAGTTATTCAGGGTTATGGGATTCACACTCGGAAAGTTTCGCCTATGAAAATCACCCGGATAGACATCATGGAAGACCTTGCCAAAGAATTCCCAGATATCAATGAGGTCAAAGTCATCCGTCCCCTTGTGAACAAATTTATCGCTAACCTCAAGGGCTATTTAATCGCCGGTCATTCTGTGCATCTTGCCGAATTCGGAAAGTTTGTGACCACGATTCATAAACCGAAACGCGTCGTAAGCAATTTGAATGGATCTGTGGTGGTAACGCCAGAACGCCGTTCAGCTAAACTCAGGATTGGAGACCATTTCAAAAAGGAATTGAATCCATGAGCCGAGCCTGGAAGTTCATCAAGAAGCACGAGAAGGGGAAGATATGAGCGTAAGCCCACCGCAGATCAACATCCTAGCTCTGACTAACGTGCAATTCAACGCTCACCTATGGCTTCTCAAGCAGCCGGATCTCATTCATTGCCCCCGTGGAATCTTAATGAGGCTGAAAGCGTGTGAAGCCATGCAAGCATCCCGAAGGCATTTCATCAAACTTACTCATGAGACGGATGAATATGAAGGAGAAAGCGTAAGGGCTGATTTTCTCGTCTGCCAACACTGCGAACACTATCACCCCCACACCCGCAAGATCGTCAAAGAAGGCCACACGGAAGCCAGCAAGCAACAAGACATGAAGATCCGGGCTTTTCACAGGGCCGAGGTAGAGGCAAAGCGTGACGAGACCAACCGTATCGCAGAGGAGCAACGGCGAGCCAAGGAAACGGCAATCCAAAAGAGCTTCACATCGAGGGACAAGAAACGGGCCGAGGAGATTGAGGCCAGGTTTTCATCCACGTTAGCGAAATTACAGGCAGCGAGAAAAGCGAAATCTGAGAAGCAATCCGAACGACAGAAAACCCGGTTCCAAGTCTTCAGGGAGAAGGAACGGGAAAGAAGAGAGACAAGAAAGGCGACCGATGACTGAGCAGAAGCCGCAGACTCATAGTTCCCATATCGACACATTTGAATCGTGCCAATGGCTTGACTATCTCGTGAATTTTGAGGGGTTGCGTAGACCTCCAGGGTTCGCCCTTGTGGTCGGTGGCGCTACACATGAGCCAATCGAAGCTGACATGAATAACAAAAAAGACAAGGGCGAGTTGCTGACGAGAGAAGAAATCATGGACATTGCTAGGGATGCCGTGACTCATCGTTGGGAAAAGGAAGGATGCAGGCTGGTAGCTGAAGAAAAGGAAAAGGGCAACGACAAGATGAAAGCAGAGGCCGTGGGGTTAGCGATATCTTTGGCTGATCTTCACCACGAACAACTAGCGCCGACGATTGAGCCCCTACACGTCGAGGAGCCCTGGGTTCTCGAGTTGCAAGGATATCCGGTTGATCTTGCAGGCCGGATCGACTTGCAAGAAAAGAATGGTCGCCTCCGGGACAGGAAGACAAGCGCAAAGTCCCCTACGGCTG
>MIBJ01000038.1:8731-9429 GCA_001829495.1 Spirochaetes bacterium RBG_16_49_21
AACCAACTAACCGTGTATTCCTTGGCAGCATGGAAGATTCCAAAGTTCGGGGGCAAGATTCCCGAACTGGCAGTTGATTATCTCATTAAGACAAAAACTCCAAAGTCTGTGACGGAATACACCACTCGAACAAAGGGACACTTTGAAAGACTCTTGCGGCGGTTGGAAATCATGATTCGCGTCCGCGAGGCTGGGAACTGGTATCCGACCGGGCGCAAAACCTGGAAATGTTGCGAACGATATTGCGGCTTCTGGCCGTGCGAACATGCGCTTTAAGGAAGGAATCAAATGGAAACAGGTCAACGACAAGAAGAAACTCTCGGCTCTGCGCTTGTGGCAAAAACGGGAGAGATGGCAGCAATCGCTGGCGCAGCGCGGGCTAAGGCCCAAATTGAGGCGGCGTACCTTGTAGCTATCAACCGCCCCCGAAACATCGACAAGACGGAAAAGAAAATCCTTGATGCGTGTCAAGATCCAACCTTTGCGGATTCTGCAATGTGGAACCGCATTGTCGGCCGGGAAAAGAACGAGGCCACCGGACAATGGGAGGACGTGTGGGGCGAGGGTCTGAATATTCGGTTTGCGGAGGAAGCTGTCCAGGCCATGACGAACATCCACCCGAGCAGCGATCTTGTTTATGAAGACGAGGACACAAAGGTATTTAAAATCACCATCACAGACCTTGAGGCTAACGTCGC
>MIBJ01000039.1 GCA_001829495.1 Spirochaetes bacterium RBG_16_49_21
ATTACTGCCATGTGGAAAGTAATGGTCTCTTTTATAAAGGAAAAAATACCCGTGTCCAGTACGGCAGGTTATGGGTAAAGATCAGCTTACGAAGGGGGGACGGGAGGGCTAGGGGTGTGTGTTCTTAAAAAAACATTGACAAAACCCCCACGTCCTTATGCTTCTGATTATTATTTTACGTATAACACTGTGCGGTAAAAGGCACAATGCAGAAATGCTCATCGAGGATGCGATGGATTATTCTAAGACCGTAAATCTTCCGGCAACCGATTTTCCCATGAAGGCCGATCTCCCCCGGCGGGAACCCGCCATGTTAAAGCAGTGGGACAAGGAAAAGATATATCAACAGATTCTTGAGTCGCGGCGCGATGCGGAGCTGTACGTCCTGCACGACGGTCCGCCGTACGCCAACGGCCATATCCATTTAGGCCATGCCCTGAACAAGACTCTAAAAGACATCATCGTGAAGCACAAGACCATGATGGGCTTCAAAGCCCCGTACGTGCCGGGTTGGGACTGCCACGGGCTTCCCATCGAGCACAACGTAACGCGCGAGCTGGGGAATAAAGCCGAATCGTTGCCCAAGGAGGAGATCCGGAAACGGTGCAGGGAGTATGCCGAAAAATTCGTCACAATACAGATGGAAGAGTTCAGGCGGCTCGGCGTGTTCGGGGATTTTGAAAATCCCTATAAAACCATGAGCCTTAACTATGAGGCGACCATCGTCGAGGTCTTCGGGAAGATCCTGGGGGAGGGATACGTCTACCGGAGCAAGAAGCCGATCTACTGGTGCCCGTTCGACGTAACCGCCCTCGCCGAGGCTGAGGTCGAATACGGCAATCATACTTCGCCTTCGATTTACGTGAAATTCAGGGTCGAGCCCTCAAGTGCGGCGATACCGGGCGTTGACGCCGATAATCTCTATGTGGTCATCTGGACCACGACCCCCTGGACCCTGCCGGCCAATCTGGCGGTGTGCTTTCATCCTGATTTCCGCTACGCGGCCGTGCGCTTCGGCGAGGAATACTACGTTGCAGCGGAAGCCCTCATTCCCCAGCTCGAATCCGCGGTAGGGAAGCGGAAGGACGGCGAAATAGGACTCAGCAGGCAGAATATTGAAGCGTTTACGGTGCATCATCCTTTCATTAAGAGGGAATCCAAGGTCATATTCGGGAAGCATGTCACCCTGGAGCAGGGCACGGGGATCGTGCACACTGCTCCCGGACACGGCCATGAGGACTACATCGTGGGCCGGGAATACGGGCTCGACGTCTTCTGTCCGGTGGACGAAAGAGGAAGATTCACCGACGACTTCAAAGAGATGAAGGGGGTGAGCGTCTTTGACGCAAATGACAAGATCGTCGATCTTTTAAAAGAGAAAAAGGCCCTCATTCATTCAGAAAAGATCGAGCATTCGTATCCCCATTGCTGGCGGTGCAAGAACCCGCTTATTTATCGAGCCACCGAGCAATGGTTTTTCAGCATTGACCATAGCAACCTCAGGAAGCGGGGGATTGAAAACGTCAATACAACCGAATGGATACCCTCATGGGGCAGGTCCCGTTTTCTCGGCATGGTGGAGACCAGGCCGGACTGGTGCCTGTCGCGCCAGCGCTCGTGGGGGGTGCCGATCCCCTCATTCCGGTGCGCACAATGCGGCGAAAACCTGATGAGCGCCGAGAGCGTGAAGTTTTTCGCGCAGGTGGCCCGGAAAAAAGGGATCGACTCGTGGTACACCGGGCGGATCGAAGACCTCATCCCCGAAGGCACCGCGTGCCGGTGCGGCGGGGATTCCTTTGTCAGGGAATACGACATCCTTGACGTATGGTTCGATTCAGGGGTATCGCACTTCGCGGTCCTCGACGTTTGGAAGGATCTCCGGTGGCCGTCCGACCTCTACCTTGAGGGGAGCGACCAGCACCGCGGGTGGTTCCAGTCGTCGTTCTGGCCGGCCGTGGCGCTTCGCGGAAGGCCGCCGTACAAGACCGTACTCACTCACGGTTTCGTCCTCGACGAAGAGGGGAAGGCGATGAGCAAGCTGACGGGCAACGTGATCCCGCCTGATGAGATCATCAAGGTGTACGGCGCGGACATTTTACGATTATGGGTCTCCTCAGAGGATTACCGGAACGACGTGCGCATCGGCATGCAGATGATGAAGCAGATCGCCGACTCTTACCGGAAGATACGCAATACCTTCAAGTTCATCATCGGAAATCTGTATGATTTCACCAAAGCCGACGCCTGTCCGTACGAGGAGCTCTCCGATATCGACAAATGGATACTCCATAAGCTGTATGCCCTTTCAGCCCGGATTATCGAGCATTATGAAAAATTCGAGTTCCATCTCGTGTACCGGAAAATCCTTAATTTCTGCGCGGTCGAGCTCTCATCCGTGTATTTTGACGTATCCAAGGATATCCTCTACGTCGAGCCGGCGGACTCGAAAAAGCGAAGGGCAAATCAGACGGTGCTGGCCGAGATGCTGGAATCCCTGACCCGGCTCGTTGCACCGATCCTTTCGTTTACGGCCGAGGAGATATGGCGATTTAATAAAAATCCCGGCTCGATCCATAGGGAACACTATTATTTGCTTGACGGAAGGTTCAATAACCCCGAGATTGAAGCACGGGTCGAGCGGCTGGTCGGTATAAAGAAGGATGTTTTAAAGGCGCTGGAGCTTCTCCGCAAGGATAAGATCATAAAGTCTTCGCTCGAAGCCGAGATTACGCTGTACGTGCCGGACAAATCGGCGAAAAATATAATACAGGATATGGGTTCCGAGATTACCAGATTTCTTCAGGTGGCGAAGGTGGCCCTGGCACCGGAGAAGACACCTGATATGCGCGACTATGAAAATTCGTCGGTCAGGATACAGAAAACCCGGGGGAAGAAATGCGCGCGCTGCTGGAACTATTTTGACGCTATCGGGGCAGACCCGCACCATCCGGAATTGTGCGGCCGGTGCACTGATATCATCCATACCATGAAGCATGAATAATGAAGAAAGACAAGATTAAAACCGTGCTCGTGCCGCTTCTGATCATCGTTGCGGTCGTTTCGCTCGATATCATGACCAAATATATGATCGTCGCGCGCTTCGACGACCGGCCGGGCGGCAGGATCGATTTCCTGGGCGGGCTGGTGAGGATAGCGCTTGTGTATAACGACGGCTTTGTCTTCGGCCTCGGCCAGGGATATAAGAACGTGGCCCTTGCCATATCCATAGTCGTCCTGACCTTGATGATCACTTATTACCTGTTTGAAAAAAACAAATCGTCCCTTTTCAGCATATCCATGGGGCTTATAACCTCCGGCGCATTGGGCAACATTGTGGACAGGGTCATACCCGGAAGACCGGGCGTGGTCGATTTCATCTCAATAGGGGTCGACGGCGTGTACCGGTGGCCGTCTTTTAACGTTGCGGATTCCTCCATCGTGGTCGGCGCCGTGCTGCTTATTATCGTATTTTACCGGGAAGAGAATAAGCGGAAGAAGCAGGCATCGGGATAATCAGACTTGTTCCAAAACTACCTTTCCACAATCTCAAGCTGATTCTCGCCGATAAGGACGTTGCCGGTCATTGCCCGGACGACGTATTTTCCGCCTGCATAAAAGGCGAGATTCACTGTAGCGGCCCGCGCTTCGGGCTTGACTTCAACGGGAATGGCTTCGATCTGTTCAGTTTTATTATTCTTTATTTCATAAATCCGAACGGAGATCGTTTTTACGCCAAAGGGATTATCGCTGGCGATGAGGGCCGTCAGCTCGCCGTCCTCAAATTTTTTTCCGCAATTGACCCCGTCTCCGGCCGGGGAAATGCCCTCGCAGAACACTATCCCCTTGGTTTTTGCGCATCCAATGAGTAATGCCGACATCAGCATAAGATACAGGGTCGTTTTCATTGATTAATCCCGTTCCAAGATTTCTTTTCTAAAGACCTTCATCCGGTCATGGCAGTGCTCTTCCATTTCTCTCAGGTATTCGTTTATGGAGGAGAATTTTTCTATGATGTGCATATCGGTTTCCGAACAGGTGAGGGAATCCAGTATCTGTTCGCAGTGCGACATAAGATCAACAACGTGAAAATCGATTTCCCTGAGCTTCTCTTCGTCCACCTGGGCGAGCCTTTCTTTTAGATGAAAGGTCATAAAAACCGCATCCCTTTCATCGACCTCCTTCTTCATGCGGGCCATCCTGTTTTTTACGGACAGTATCCTTTCAAGTATCTTGATCTGCCGCTGATCCCGGGCCTTTGCTTCACACCCTTCAATCTTTTCAATCAAGCTTGAGAAATTTTTTGAATGCCGATGACGTATGATCTTTTCAGCATCGCCGATCTGATAGGCGTTATACCCCTTGAAATCATCATAAATTTTGGAATCAATGGACATGCCATTCTCCCTATAAAAAATTTGTTACAAACTATCAGCTATCTAATTAAATTCTCACACACGAACTCCGTAAGGTATTTGATCTCCACATCAAGCCCGTAACCGTTTGCGATTGTCTTAAGCTGCATGACGCAGTTTTCGCAGGCTGTGACCACGATCTTCGCTCCGGTTTTGACGATCTGCTCCTTCTTGGGCTTTCCCGACTTGATTCTGAATTCCTCGTTGTCCAGGGCCACCAACCCTCCGCCGCCTCCGCAGCACCAGTTCTGTTCCCTGGTCGGGGACATCTCCCGGTAATCTGCTGCAACCGCGTGTATGATGTCGCGCGGCTCGTCGTATATGCCCCCGTTTCTCCCGATCTGGCACGGGTCGTGGTAGGTGACCGGCTCGGCGACTGATTTGTCTTTAAGCTTTATCCTTCCCGCGGCCAGGTAGCGGTGGATGACTTCGACGATGCTCGAGACCTTGAAGGGGAGCTTGCCCATGAGAAACCGCATGATCCTGAACGCCGTTCCGCACTCCACAATGACTATCTCTTTAACGTTGAGGGCCGTTGCTTCATTGATGATCCTTTTGGCTATGAAGTCCGCCTTTTCCGGGTCCCCGGCAAAGAACCCGAAGTTGACGCCCTCGAAAAAGCTCAAGGTCCAGTTTTCCCTGGCCGCGTTGAAAATGATCGCGGGATTAACGATCGTGTGCGCTCCCGCCAGACCGACGTAGAGGATTTCGGCGTTCTTTTTTTCCATGGGGATGAGGCCGTCCGGCTCGGCGAGGCCCAGCCTTTTCTGCACCTCCTTTTCCAGGTCGCGGATCACCTGGCGGTATCCCTCCTTGAACTCCTCTATGCTTTTTCCCTTTTCCACAGCAGCGTCCGCGAGCATCACCAGCTCCTCAGGCGCGGTGCCGTTCTGTATCAACAGGTGCTTCCCGACGGACATCATCAGGGCCGTGTCGATGCCGAAAGGGCAATTCATCACGCAGCGCCTGCACCCGGTGCAGGACCAGACTGCCTTGTATGCCTCATCCATGACCGGATCATTGAACGATGTGGAATCGCCCCAGTAGGGAAACAGATAGCCGGATAATCTCGTGTATTTCTTGTAGAGCTTCCTCACGACCTCGGCGCGGCCGACCGGGGAATATATCTTTTCAGGAATGCCCTGATACGCGTGGCAGGTATCATAGCAGAGGCCGCAGCGCGTGCAGGTATCGTTGTAATAGCGCATCGGCCTGTTCAGCCGGGAGGTAAGGATTTTTCGCAGTTCCGCTATCTTCTGTTTTTCCATCGTTTATTTCCTCTGAATGTTCAATGACAAAAATGTGAATACCATATGGATTATTTTTGAAAAGGGGATGACCATGAGAACCAGATTCGCAAAAAAGATGTGCAGGGCCACGAGCACGTAGTGCGGGGACCCGGTTATGCCCGCCGGGATCGTCGGGTTAAACGCGAACAGGCTGCTCAGGTACGTCCGATAGTCTTCAACCGGGATATCGAAGCCGGCTGCATTGTATCTGGCCGCCAGATTCAAATGGCTGCCGACGATCATGGTCATGAAAATGAGGAGCAGGATCAGATAATCCTCGGGGACCGATATGCCGCGCCACGGCGACTTGAAGCGCCGGAATAAAAAATAGAGCACGGATATAATCAGGACAATACCCACGATTCCCGCTCCCAGAAACACCTGATGGGGGATGATCTGCAGCAGCGCGAATTCTTTAATGAGCTCGAGGTGGCCGATGAACAGGAGAACGAAAGCGGCGTGATATGCGATAATGAAAAACCACAAAATTTTATCCCTTTTCCACGCAACGGGAACGAGAAACGCGTCTTTCAAAACGCCGAGCGGCCGGGGCAGGATCTTCGGAAAGGTCGAAAATGTTCCCTTCGATTTTTTTGAAAAGAACACAACAATAAGCTTGAAGACGATTCCGGCCATGAAGATTGCAAATGCCGCATATACCATCGGCACCATAATAAAATAGTATACGTCGCTCCAGCCCATGATTTTTATCCTTTCCGTAATATTAAAATAAGAGACGCATCCGCCGCTCGTCAGCCGCGGGAGGCTATTTCAATTTCTTGATATAAAACATCGTGGACGTTTCTTTTTTTTCGGTATTGACGATCTCGTTGCCGGTGCTTTTCGCCCAGGCGGGAAAATCGGCATGCGCGCCCGGATCCGTTGTCTCTGCGACAAGTATCTGTCCGACCTGCATCTTCTTGATCTGCTGGTTGACTTTTATCACCGGCAAGGGGCAGGCCAGGCCTTTTAAGTCCATGGTAACATCAGGCTTTAAGGCATCGCTCATCTTACTCTCCTTAAAATTTATGATTTGATAAATCTAAACAGGCACGTTATTTTTTGCAACCATTATATAAATAGCTGGATTTTACTGTCTCCCGCCTCCTGTAAGAACTTCGCCACTCCCACGAATTCCCTGCCCGGATAGTCGATCATTTCCTCAGGCTTGAAGCCCATGAGGGACATGGTCATCTCGCAGATATAAATCTTGACCCCGATCTCAAGGGCGAGGCTGATCATCTCATCCAGCGAAGCCACGTTTTTCTTTTTCATGAGGCTTTTGAGCATGGAGGTGCCCATTCCCGCCATGTGCATTTTGGAGAGCTTGACCTTCCGCGCTCCCCTGGGGAGCATGAAGCCGAACATTTTGCCGAACAGGTCTTTTCCCTTTCCTTTCTTTTTCCCGTCCCGGAGAACCGGCGTCGCCCAGAAGGTGAAAAACATGACCACCTCCATGTCCATGGATGCCGCGCCGGTTGCGATTATAAATGCGGCCAGGAGCTTGTCCAGGTCGCCGCTGAACACTACCATGGCCAGCTTGTTCTGACGCTCATCGCGCATCCGGCCCATTTCATTTTTCAAGGATTCAATCGATTGTTGGATGTCCATAATTTACCTCTTATTATTAATGATAAGCATTCAGTTTTATTATGGCAAGAATTTTCTGATTCAACTCACCCCCCTGCCCCCTCTCTACTTCGTAAAGAGGGGGGAATCATTACAAGGAGCTTTTTAAATATATCTCCCCCTTCTCTTCGTCGAAGAGAAGGGGGCCGGGGGGATGAGTTGAATTTCCATTTCTTGCACACATCTTGAAAAACCGGGGCTGATTGTCAATAGATTTTTAATAAGTTGTTAAAATTCTTAAATACTTAACATTCAAACAGCCGGCCCGGTAAAACAGCCGTATCAGATATCAGAGGAGCGATCCCTGGAGGTCATCATCGACGATTTCCCCGGTATCTTGGTCGATCTCGACCCGCTTCCGCGCGGTTTTTCCGGCAGCGCCTTTCTGCAGAATCTCTATCTTTTGTTCAGCCTCATCAAGCCGTTCTCTGCAGAATTTCGCAAGCTGCATCCCGGTTTCAAATTGCCGAATCGACTCATCAAGCGAAAGCTCGCCCTCTTCCAGTTTTGAAGCTATTGCTTCCAGCTTTTTTAAAGCGCTTTCAAAATCAATTTTTTCCGATTTCTGAGCGCCGCTCTTTGCCTTATTTTTTTTCTCCATGGTGTTTCCCCTTTTCGATGGAATTCACGGCGCACCGCAAGAGTCCATCGTGCATTATAAGCTTTATAAGCCTGCCGACCGCAGTGCCGGCAACGCTTTTCAGCACCGCATCCCTCTCATCCATGGCGATCGAATATCCCCGCTTAAGCACGGAGAGAGGCGACAACTGGTCCAGTGCATTGAGCGCCATGCCGTACCGATAGGTCTTATTGTTAATGATATTTTTTATCAGGATAGTGATGTCAGGTACCACGAGGAGCCTGTTTCTTCCCGTTGGTATCGCTTCCCTGAGGCATGCACGGATCCGTTTTTCCAAATCCGACAGCCCTATTTCCCGGCGGCTGACAATCTCGTACGGATCGCGGAAGATGCGCCTTTCTACGATAGCGGCGATCCTCGCGGACAGGTCGCGGATCAGGGACGCTATCGCATTGTTCGTCCGTATCAGGAGGTAATCGATCTCGTCCATGAAGTCTTTCTTAACCGGTACGGCGTATTCGGCGGCAGCGGACGGCGTCGGCGCCGCCAGATCGGCCGCGTCGTCCGACAGGGGATGGTCGATCTGATGTCCGACCGCGGAGACGATGGGAAGGCGCGAGCTGTAGAAGGCGCGTACCACGGCCTCCTCGTTGAACGGCATGAGGTCCTCGAACGAACCGCCTCCCCTGCCCGCGATGATGCAATCAATCCCGTATTCCGGCTTGTTCAGCTCTTCAATGCCGCGGACGATCGAGACTGCCGCATCATCGCCCTGCACGACCGCCGGGGCTATGAGAATTTCGATATTGGGGAAGCGCCGCAGGGCGACCTTGATGATGTCCTGCACCGCCGCGCCGGTGGGGGATGTCACGATCCCAACGCGCCGCGGCAGTATCGGAAGCTTTTTTTTATGCCGCGGATCGAATATGCCTTCCCGCATGAGCCTTAATTTCAGCTCTTCAATCCTTCTCTGCAAGTCTCCGACGCCTTCGGGCTTCGCCGTGATCACGTTGATCTGGTAGCTGCCGCGTTTTTCAAATACCGTTATGTTGCCGAACACCCGTATGCTCATCCCCTCTTTCAATTTAAAGGTGATATTCTTGTTCGCATACCGGAAAAAAACCGCCGCGATTACGGCGTCATCATCTTTAAGGGTGAAGTATATATGGCCTGACGAGTGAAAGGTAAGGTTGGAGATTTCGCCGATGATCCAGATGCTGTTGAAATCCGGTTTTCCTTCCAGGGTTTTCTTGATATTCCTCGTTATCTCCGAAACCGTGTAGATCCGGGGTTGTTGAGAAAGGGCGTCCATAGGCGGGATAGTATGAGGGGCATTATTATAAATCAATGAAAAAAATTATATATTCTGTGCGCCTTAAACAAGTATTATCATGGTAATTCTTTTCATGTATTATCCAACCGGATATTTTTTTTCTCCATGAAGGCGTAATTAACCACGTGCTTGCTGTGTTTCGATGAGCTCATCAACGGCGTTATTTATATTCTGGGTTTTCATATTAATTTATTATCCCATATAATCTTTTATGGCATAATACTCTTTACTTTATAAAAATTCAATCAATTACTGAAGTTATTACTAATTTTACCAGGTTCTTATTTTAATAATCGTTGTTTATGCTCCAACCCGAGACAGAGTGCTCGACCCGGAGCTGGTCAGGCCCATCGGTGTATATCGAGACCCGCCCCAACTTGAGGTCACAATTTGTGACCTCAAGTTTTCAAATTCACCTGAAGTCAATTGAAACATAAAATCGTCAGGAAAACGGCTTATGTTTCTTTTTACCGCCTGTTTCAATACTTTTGTCTCCACACCATAAAGTTCTGCCAGATCCTTATCAAGCATGACCTTCATGTCCCGGATAAGAAATATTTTATTCATTATACTTTCATGTGGCGTTATTTCAGACATTATATATTCCTTATATCCAGCTGCAATTTGACGAGATATTTTTCTAAATATATTTACGAATAGGTATATTAAATTGTTAAAATTAATTTTTGATATTTTGACCTGGAGCGGGGCAGAGGTTTGTGCCCCTTACCGGAGGCGCCGCGTATTCGTCATCCTGACGGGTTAACTTTTTTAATTAACTTGATATAATTCGGGCTCTATTCACTAGTGTCATTAATTGTTTAATAATATAGAACATACTAATTAACAACTTCCTTTTCATCTGCGTTTGATTGGTACATATTATTCGGCAAAATACAATTATAGGAGCACGGGATGCAAGGAAGAACACTGTATATTGGCAATTTGAGCGATTCGCTTCGTAAAGAGACATTAATTGAATTGTTTTCCGCGTATGGCAGCATCACTGACATTAAAATCGTCGGGCACAACGCGTTTGGCTTCATAGAAATGTCCAATCAGGCGGAAGCGGAAAACGCGAAAAATTCATTGAATGGGTATAATGTTGAAGGGAGCACATTAAAAGTAGACGAAGCCCGCCCCAAGAATTATAGAAGATCAGGGAATTCAAATAGATATTAAATAATCCTGTTTTCTCCCACAGCCGACAGAATGGGATTAGTGCGATGATATGCAGCAAGTACGGCTTATAACTCTTCAATAAATTTGACCTCTTTCATGACATCAGGCGCGATATGGGGACTCAGCATATCCACGGTAACCAGATCGACGTTTTGATGCAGGAGCGTGCAGAGTTCGGCCGAGAGCGAGGTTACGGTGTCAAAATAACCCTTATAATTGGCGCCGAAGGCCTTTTCATCGAATTCCACCAGGAGGTCGATATCGCTCCCGCTTTTCTCTTCGCCGCGGGCGTAGGATCCGAAAAGGCCGATTTTACTTACGTGGTGCTTTTTCAACACGGCATTATTGTTTTTAAGAATATCGATGATTGCGCTGGTTGTCATACTGGCGCTCCAAGGTTCATTGATTATGCGAACTTAATTATCAGATGATACGTGTGAAACGTAAAGCAGATTTTATTATTGGTAGTAAAATTGCGGCGCCACCCTTCCTCCCTTGACCTTTAATCGGCAACATCCACACGAGCGCCCGATAAATTCCTTCCCGTCTTTGGTAAATACGTTGAAAAACACCGCGTTGATGTTGACTTTATGCACCTCGTTGAGATGCTGTACGATTCTTTCGGTCGAATCATCGAGCGATTCAGCCACGATTACGATCAGCTCGCCGTCGGAATTTATCGCCAGGAGGTCGATGTAGCCGCCGGAATCCGTATGCACCTGCGCGGAGTATTTCGTGTATGCAGTGCTTGCGGACGATGAGTATGCAAATGCGGTAAAGGGATTGGAGTCGGTGGTGGTGTCGGCGACTGCGGGGGGGTTAAGCCTGCATTTGGGCAAGGATGCCGTTCATGAGCTTTAACAAGACTTAAATAGCCGCTATCTCGGTAGCGGCTAAATGAGTTTTTAAAAAAATAATGGTGATGAGGTGCTTATATGGGAACCTGCTTTCAGTTATTAATTATGAACTATGATGTATACCACCAGTAAATTATTGACAAATACGTACAACCATATACCTTACTATCATGATAACAAAGAATGAAATAAAACAAAAATTGCGGGAACATTCTCCTCTCTTAAAGCAGTACCATGTAAGGCGTATCGGTATATTCGGCTCATTCGTGAACGGCATGCAGAATGAGAAAAGCGATATCGATCTGCTGGTTGATTTTTCCGATACCATAACCCTCTTCGATTACGTCCATCTCGCTGATTCTATAACGAGTTTCATGAATAAAAACGTCGACCTGATCGATGTAGATGGCATCAGGCCGGTGATAAAAGACCATATTTTAAACGAGGTCGAATGGATTGAGGGATTATAAGCTTTATATCGCCGACATCGAAGAAGCCATCGAAAAGATACAGTCCTTTATTTATGGCCTTGATTTTAAATCCTTCAAAAACGACATCAAAACCTACAATTCGGTCATACGTTTGCCACTAGCGCGTCCGTGCGCGTCGCACCCATGCATGGCGCTCGGCATCCGTGCCTCGCTATCTTTCGGGCCCTTTTATTTTACCACCCCGATAGGTGTCCGCGAGCTGACACGATGTCAGCCTGGAGCAAACAGGAGGTTTGCCTGCTGCCGCTTCATGCCTCGCTAGCTCAGATGAAAAATTACGCCATTTTATTTTATAAATATTCTTGACGATGCTTGCGATATTGGAAATATCTTCTTTTAAGAATATAATAACCCTGCTTAATCGAAGCCTGACGTCATGCGTCAGATATTGATGTAGGTTAAGCGAGGTTTTTTATTTTTTCAAGCTGTATTCCTTCATAAAATCCACGACACGCATCGCCCGTCCCGTACTAGTCTGTGAATATCCTATATACCCTGAAACGGATTCTATAAACTGATCGTCATTTATTATAATCTTGAATTCCTCCTGCAAGTATTGCGTCACCGAATTAGGAGCACTATGCATCCGGTTAAAATCAAACAGGCTGTCAAGGACAATGACAATATCCTCAATGTCATGACTCATGCGGAAATCCCCTCCGCCGCGGTTCTTGAAGGCCTCTAACTTTGTTGCCACGAAATACGGTAGCGAGAGGATGGATATTCCCCGACCGGAAGGAAGGCTCGCGATTGTTGCGTTCCTTATCCCCTCAGGATACCATCGGTTTGAAAAGCCGAGAATTTGTTCATTGATGGGCATTACATCCACAGTAATGTCTTCATAAATCCATCGACATAATGGGGCGCCCTGCTTCATGTCATTCTTGAACTTGATCCGGCGAAGTTCATCCTCAAAAATATTGTACTGCCCCCGGCTTGCAATTTCCACTACGCAATCTACATCCGTTGTAGGCCGGATTCTGGTAGCCGCCACATCTTCATAATACAGGGGAGTTGTCGCCCCACCGACAAATACCACCCGTTCCAACAGATCCCCGAAACCTCCGGCCACAATCTCCATCATTTCTATGGGTGACTTTTCACTCATCATGAATCCCTGCGACGGATCTGCTCGATGAGTAATTTCTCCGCCAAGCTCTTTTCCCGAGCCCTTCCGATACGGATCGCATCTATCAATACCAGATATTTGTACAGTTCCGGGTCTGCAGAGGCCGCCATTGGGACGGACCGATAGAGTGGTTCTACGCTTACACCCCGAACCTTGCCTTTTACATAAGGCCACACGAATATATCCTGCAATCCGCCTGCCAGCATGCCCGCGAGTGGCTCCGCAGAGTGGGCCGTGGGCATACCACGGTCAGGCGTGCCTATTTCCGCCGGGAAACAGTACTTGACCGCATGGATCAGAAACTCTTCCAGCGCCGCGCGTATCGGCTTTCTCGTTACCGGGCTGTAGAGTCCCGATTTCTCACAGCGTTTAATCGCAGCGCTGGTTTCGGATTGGCTCAAACCGATTGCCTGCGCTACTTTCGGCTGGGTCCACTCCAAATCGCGCCACAGGTGGAGCTTAAGGAGCACAATTACATCCTGCGGTTTCATAATGGCTATATGGCTTGTTATTGTCATAAAGACAAGCATTTTTTATCGCATATCGCGATATGCGATATTGATTGAATATTACTATTTGATTTGTCACTTATTGATTCCCAACCATATTCTGCATATATACAGGCATCCGGCAGACCCTTGCGGGTGGCTTCATCCTCGGACTCTTCAAGCTGCTCCGGTAATGACACGATTTTGTGCCCTGGAGCAGGGCGGGGTGTGTGACCCGGAGGCGGGTCGGGCAAGTATACGAGGAGAAGAGGGCTCCTTGTTCTCTTTCCCTCGTGCTCATCGAGCAACCAGGATGGTTGCATGTGCTGAACAGGATGTTTGAATGCCGAAGCCGCACAGGATGTGCGAAAAGGCTTCGGCCCGCCGTCGACAGGAGGTCGAAATAACGGCGGCCTCACCCCGCTCCTCAGGCGCCGGAGGGGCTGGGCCTTATTTAATCAGTTGGCTTTCACTATCGGCTGCGGAAAGACCATCCTGGGGTATCCTCGCCGCGCCGCACATCGTGTGCGGCGGCTTTTCACGACATCAATCTACCCAAATCACCTATAACTTTTTTCGGGCTCCGCTACTTTCAAAAGACCTCTGTCCGCTCCATAGCCCATACTCTCCTCATCGCACAAAAGCTCGGCCTGTTCCATGACGGTCTTGATGGCCGCGGGCTGCTGGTCAGGCGGGTATCCGTATTTTTTCAGTAAACGACGTATGACGGTGCGCATCTTGGCGCGCACGCTTTCTTTCAGGTTCCAGTCGATGGTGATATTTTTTCGTATGGCCTCGGCAAGATCGTGGGCGATCTGTTTGAGTATATCGTCGCCCATAATCTTCACTGCCGCATCGCTCACGCACAGGGCATCATAAAAGGCGAGCTCTTCCTCTGAAAGGCCAAGCCCCTCGCCCCGGCGCGTGGACGCGTCGATATCCTGCGCCATTTTAATAAGCTCTTCTATGATTTCAATATTGGTGATTCCCTGATTTATGTACCTCTGCAGGGCTTCTTTCAAACGATCTGAGAACTTTTTTGATTCAACCAGCTGTTTCCGGGACATGAATTTGATCTTTCCTTCGATGAGCCTTTTGAGCAGTTCAGCAGCGAGGTTCTTCTGCTTAAGCCCCCGGATCTCCTCAAGGAACTTTTCTGAAAGGATGGACAACTCCGGCCGGTCCATGTGAAGGGCTTCAAAAACGTCAATGACTTCCTCTGAGATAATGGATTTAGACACCAACTGATTTACCGCGAACTCGATATCTTCACGCGTTTTTCCGGTTTTCTTGAAGATATTCTCCTGGCGGATCTTGATAACGCTGGCCTTCACTGCCTTGAAAAAGCCGATTTCAAGCGCCACTGCCGTTGCCTCAGATGACGTGGCGCACAGGGAATGCGCCTTTTCAAGCTCGGCAACGGTTTTGAGCAATGCAAGCTCCTGATCTTTTGCAAGTCCCATTACGAAATTCACGGCATCAATGATCACCTGCATTCGCTGCGAGGGGCTGCCGCTCAGGAAACCGGAATAATCGAATTTATGGAGTATCCCTTTTATGATCTCATATTTTTCGCGCATCACTGCCACTGCGCGCGAGGTGTCGATGCCTGCTGTGTCGCGGTCCGATTCTGTATATTGCGCAAGCGCTTCTTTCAAAAAATAGGCAATGCCAATGTAATCGACCACAAGGCCGCCCTCTTTATCCTCGAACACCCGGTTGACCCGCGCGATTGCCTGCATGAGGCTGTGGCCCCGCATGGGCTTGTCAAGGTACATGGTGTCCAGAGATGGAACGTCAAAGCCGGTGAGCCACATGTCGCGGACAATGACGATCTTGAGATCATCATCCACTTTTTTCATGCGGCCGGCCATATCCTCCCGCTTCTTTTTTGTGCGCGCATGGGGCTGGTACTGCTTGGGATCGCTGGCTGAACCGGTCATGACCACTTTTATTTTTCCCTTGTCGTCATCGTCGCTGTGCCACCCGGGCCGAAGCTTTACGATCTCTTCGTACAGGGCCACCGCGATGCGGCGCGACATGACCACGATCATGGCTTTGCCGAAATGGTCTTTCTCGCGTATCTCGTAATGTTTCACGATATCATTGGCCAGCTCCCGTATCCGGTTTTCCGAGCCGACCACCGCTTCCATGCGCGCCCATTTGGTTTTCAGCTTATCCTTATACGTTTCTTCCTGATACTCGGTTATCTCCTCGAACTCATCGTCAAGGAAAGACTCGACATTCTCGTCGAGGCCCAGCTTGATTATCCTGCTTTCATAGTAGATGCGCACCGTGGACTTGTCTTCAACAGAACGGGTCATGTCATAAATATCAATATAATCCCCGAAAACCGCCCTGGTGCTCTTGTCCTCAAGGTCAATGGGCGTGCCGGTAAATCCTATAAATGAGGCATTGGGAAGCGCGTCGCGCAGGTATTTCGCGTATCCGAACTTCACCTCTGAGGAGCCCCTCCCCTTCGCGATCCTCACCTCTGCGCTGAACCCGTACTGGCTCCGGTGCGCCTCGTCCGCTATGACTATGACGTTTTTCCGGTCAGTGAGCAGGGGAAAGGAATCCTCCTCTTCAAAGGGAGAAAATTTTTGAATTGTAGTGAAAATAATGCCGCCCGATTCCACGGACAAAAGCTCCCGGAGCTGTGCCCTTGTTTCAGCCTGTTTTGGTATCTGCCTGAGTATTCCCGCTGATTTGCAAAAGGTGCCAAAGAGCTGGTCGTCAAGGTCATTGCGGTCGGTAATTACAACGATGGTCGGGTTGTCCATGGAAAGCACGAGCTTGCCGGTGTAAAATACCATGGTAAGGCTTTTGCCCGACCCCTGCGTATGCCACACCACACCGATGCGGCGGTCTCCCTTTGATGAAACCGCCCTGTCCGTATTCTCCAGCGCCTTGTTCACCGCGTGATACTGATGGTATCCGGCAAGGATTTTAACGATTTCTTTTCCATCGTCCTGAAACAGCACAAAATGCTTTATTATATCGAGAAAACGCTCCTTTGAAAACATTCCCTTTATGAGGGTCGCTAGCTGAGGCTCTGCAAGGGAACGTATCTGGCCGCCTTCATCCGCCCTCCATGACATAAAGCGCTCGAAGTTCGAGGTGATGGTCCCGGCCTTTGCAAGCAGGCCGTCGCTGATTACGCAAAAGCTGTTGTACACAAAGAGCGAGGGAATTTCCTTGATATAGGTCTGCATCTGGCGAAATGCCTTTTCATCGGTTGTTTCCTCTTCTGCCGCGCTCTTAAGCTCGATCACTGCCAGGGGAATACCGTTCAGGAATATGACAACATCAGGCCGCCGGTTGTGATTATTTTCTATGAGCGTGAACTGGTGCGCTGCCAGCCAATTGTTGTTATCGGGATCATTATAGTCAAAGAGCCATACCTTGTCGTTCTTTATGCTTCCATCAGGCCGCTTGTACTGCACATCCACTCCGTCCGTGATCATTTTCTGGAAGGTGCGGTTATTCACGATGAGCGAGGGATGTTCCGATATGGTTATTTTTCGAATGGCTTCTTCTATTGCTCCGGCAGGTATCTTCTTGTTGATTCTTGAAAGGGCTTCACGAAGACGATCCTCAAGGATGGGAGAGGCGTAATCCTTTCGTTCCGGCTTTTTGCCGTCAAAGGCGATGTCCGGGCCGAAGATTATAGCATATCCAAGGTCTTTGAACCACTCAAGGGCTGCCTGTTCGAGTTGGTCTTCGGTGAAGGCTTGCATCTGATAACTTATATCGTTATTTCAATTCCTTCCCTTCTTGCTATCTCCACAATCGGGGATATATCGTCTTCTATAAACCTTTTTTCACCGACTGCAATCGGCTCAATTTTATAGTTTGATATTTTGGTCAAACGCCATAGACGACCTATACAGTCGTCATTGTTTTTATCGAAAAGGGAGGAAACAAGCATCAGATCGATGTCGCTCTCTTTTTTCGCCGTACCTTTCGCGTAACTGCCGAATAATATCGCTTTCTTGATATCTATTCCTTCGGCCGCCAATAAGCGCAGATATTCCTTTACTATTGTTACAACTTGTTGATCAACCATTGTTGCATATCCTTTGTTTTGGCGAGATATTGTTTCACTTTGATTTCATCAGGTATCAGCGGATAAGAATCCGGATACCTTCCTTCAAGCTGGTAATTCATCAGTATGCCAAAAAACTCAGAGTTATTTTCATCCGGTTCAAGGTCAATGTTTTCCGATAGCTGAACATCCGCCGTGCCTTTCACCTGCGAGCCGAACAGGATGATCCTGTCAGGATGGAATTTCTCGGCAATACGGCGTGCCGCTTCCCGGATTATGGCGTCAGTCATGGTAGCAACCTAAATTAATATATTCATACCCTCTACTATATGTCTATTTGTTTTTTTTATAATACCCTTCGACAGGCTCAGGGCGGGCCGGGAGGCAGTCATTCCGCGCCGCAGCATTTCTTATATTTCTTCCCGCTCCCGCAGGGGCACGGGTCGTTTCTGCCCGGCGTTTTTTTCTTGCCTGGCTTTTCTGCTTCATGTTTTTTCCCCAGGCCCTTATTGTATTTCTTTATATATTTATCCAGTTCCTTCTTGTCGGATATATCCACGCCGCTTTCAGCCGCTCCCTTGAGAAGCGCCTTACCGGGTCCCCATGTTTCAGGGTCCCCGGCCCTCTCCATAATCGCCGTACCGATACCGGAAAGTCCTTCGGCGATTTTATGTCCGTCAGGGACTGCCCCGGATTCGGACGCGAAGGATAAAAATGACTTCAACACCGGTTCAACGGATTTAAAAAAATCGTCATCAGCCATGACTTTTCTCGGCATGATATCGATACAACATTTCACAGCAGGGCTGAGCCTCCAATCGGCAGGCTGCCGGAGAAAGTAGTTATACATCATTTCACTGAAAGATGAAATTATGAAT
>MIBJ01000040.1:0-3467 GCA_001829495.1 Spirochaetes bacterium RBG_16_49_21
GCGTTCGTTTTACTTGACCTAAACATGATTAGGCATCCCACCCGTTGTAATAGTATGCCAGCCTGATTTTTGTAGAATTCAATGCCCCCTTCAGACTCCACTTGCCCACGTTTATTCGAAGGTTCACTGTTCTCATGACTCGTTCAACATGGCTGGTCGTATAACCCTTAAGTTTATTCTCAAGGGACGTGAATAGATCATGACGAGCATTGCTCAAATATGAAGCACAGCTTGTAAGCCCGGAAGATCTACAATAACCTATGAGTTTGTTCAATCGCCGCTTTTTCAACGAGACCAGTTTCTGTATTACCGTCTCGTCATCGATGTGCTCACGGAGGGAACAAACGTCAAACAGTTGGCTCATGCAGTCATACCACACGTCGCTTTTCCGCTTTACTCCATCTTTCCATAAGAAATAACTCATCTGATACGGAATATGCCATAGACAACGCTGGAAAAGCACTCTGACTTTGCCCTGCAAAGCCTTAAAGGCGCCGGTGTCCCCGTCCGTGACGAGGAGGAATGGCTGGACGAATCTTTGTAGTGCCGGTATCAGAGGTCTAAACAGGGCACCCCAATCCTTGTCATAATCACCGATGGACAGCCCGGCAATCCGAATCCCGCCATTTTTCTTGTTTTGTACGAACACTTTCAGCTCTTTTCCCCGCTTTTTTATACCCTGAATGGGTATTCCGGTGCCATCAGCTTCACCGTTCGCTTCTTCTTCCGGATCCAAGTCGAACTCGATCTCTTCAGCCGTCTGCTGGACACAACGCCAGATCATCATCTTGTCGAGCCTCCACCCGAAGAGACTGGTAATCTTTTCCGATACCCGGAAACTCGCCAAGGCTCCGATAAGACCCAGTTTCCGTTTCGTCTCATCGGTGATGTTCTTCCGAGGCGCTATCCCAAGTAAACGCCTCGTAATGTAATAACGATGGTTGCAATTCACGCATTCCACCTGCAACTGACTTATCAATACGGGCTGAAATATCGTTATAATTTTTGTCATCTCGCCGTGCCTTGTCTTCCAGCGCAATGTTCCGCTTGAACCGCATCGCTCACACCGAACGGCTTTGTCCTCATTCTGAATCATCTCATCCGCAAAATTCAGCACAATACCATCGATCAGTCGAGGTAATAGTTCTTGCGTTATTACTTGAAAAATGCCCACTATTGTCTCAAGTTTCGGATTCGATAGCTCGATGATTTTACTAACATGTAATTCAATTTTCATTAGGGACTCCTGGACGTGAAGCTTTGTCACTTCATTTTCGTCACAGGAGTCTCTTATTTTTAGCCCCCAGGTCAGGTTATTGATACGCGACTAAAATATTATTGACTATTACAAAAATAGTAAATTATACCTAACAATAAAATGCAGTCGGATGCGAACCGCTCTATCTGCTTTTGTTTGAGATTACGTACTTTTTTTCTTATCTTGCTTCGGGAGTCGGTGTCCGGTTCGCACCGCTGATTTTGTAGTTAGCTGGACGCTGTGCGCAAATAAAGGAGAGAAAATGAATATTCGTCTTGAAACAAAAGATGATTATAGGCAAGTCGAAGAGCTTGCAAGAGAAGCTTTCTGGAATTTATATACGCCTGGTTGTGACGAACATTATTTATGTCATATTCTACGGGAGCACAAAGATTTTATTAAAGATCTAGATTTTGTCGTAGAACTTAATAACACAATAATTGCTTCAATAATGTATACAGAATCATTTCTATTAAGTGATGATAATGAGGCTGTGCGTGCAGTTTCTTTTGGACCTTTATGCGTTCATCCAGATCATCAAAGAAAAGGTGTTGGGACGGCGTTAATTGAGCATACAAAATCTTTAGTAAAAGATATGAATATTCCTGCAATAATAATTTATGGGGATCCACATAATTACTCAAAACATGGTTTTAAAAATGGGATAGACTATAAAGTAAGTAATATGGATGGTGAGTACCCACTAGGATTACTTGTTCTCGAAGTACAGCAGGGATTTTTTGGAAATAAAAAATGGAAGATAAAGCAAACGGATGCTTTTTGCCTTGATCATGAGAAGGCAATAGAATTCGACCAACAATTTGTAGAAAAAGAAAAAAAGGTCACCTATAGTCAGGAGCTATTTAAAATGATCATCAGATCATATTTACGTTAAATTCAGCTAACAATTCAATGCAGTAGGATGCGAACCGCTATCAGCTTTTGTTCGTAGTTGCGTATTGAAATTTTGGTTTTTAATTTTTAGATCGTCAGCATCGCGGTTCGCACCTCTGATTGAACAGTTAGAATAATTTTATCATAAAACGAAAATATACTGATTTTTTCATGACATAAATAATGAACTGATAATGATTGTATTATCAATTCAAAGAATCCTTCTTTTTTTCATCTCCTACAACTTTAAATTTTTCCAAAACAATATCTATCTACAAGTGATACTACTATTAATCCTATTTCCGATTAATTAGGTAAAAATTCTCAATAAAATACCTGCCACCTAATCTACCACAACACTCACCAGTTATTTAAATCCATTTATAAAGTATTCTATAATAAAAAAATTACATAACTCAAACAGGAGGCAATATGAATAATCATGAAAAAGAGATTTCCGAAAAAGTAATGCAGCTGTTAACTGCGAACTGGATAAGCCAGCCACTTTATGTTATTACTAAATTGGGAATACCTGACATTTTAGGCGAAGGACCTAAAAACATCAACGATATATCTCAGATAACTGGATCTTATGAGCCATATCTTTACAGAATTATGAGAGCTTTAGCATCGATTGGCTTTTTCCATGAAGATGAAAATCGTGTGTTTGGTATTACTCCAATGGGAGAAATTCTGCAGAAGAAAAAAATGAGACCTATTGTTTTAATGTTTTTATCCGAATGGCACAGTAAAGCCTGGAATAAATTATACCATAGCGTAAAGACCGGAGACATTGCATTTAATTCTGCGCATGGAATATCCTGCTTTGAATGGCTTAAGAAAAATCCGGAAGCCGCAGAGGAATTTAATATGGCAAATGAAATAAAATCAATTAAGGGTAATTCTGAAGTCGTAAATGCTTATGATTTTACCGGAGTGAAATCTATTATTGATATTGGAGGTGGTTATGGAGGATTATTATATCAAGTATTGCTGAAAAATCCGCATATAAAAGGTATTGTTGCAGACTTACCATATGTGAAGAAAAATGCAGAAAAAAGGATAACAATTAATTATCTTAATGATCGGTGTGTATTTACAAAATGTAATTCTTTTGAAAAAATCCCTGAAGGCGCAGATTATTATATTATGTCAAATATTCTTCATGACTGGGATGATGACAAGTGCAACATTATATTAAAAAACTGTTATAATTCAATGCGTACAGATAATAAATTGGTCGCGTTCGTTTTACTTGACCTGAACACGATTAGGCATCCCACCCGTTGTAATAATATGCCAGCCTGATTTTTGT
>MIBJ01000040.1:3494-6822 GCA_001829495.1 Spirochaetes bacterium RBG_16_49_21
ATACTGCCTTGATTGACCGATGCTCTTTTCATTATTGGATAACCGCAACGCCTCCAGAAGTCCAAATGCCGAGAAGACAAGGGCACAGTATTTCTCAATTGCCTTCAACTTTCTCATCTGGTACTGGCTTAATCCAAGACGGTCTTTGCAATACAGATATCCGACTTCAACATCCCAGCGATAGCTGTAATACTGGAGAATCTGTTCATTGCTCAAGGTCATATCCGTACTCAGGATATACTTTTTTGACCGGTCTCGTTTCCTTTTGGATATGAGTATCACTACCCAGCCAATACCCTTCAAGTACGCGGTTATCCGTCGTACCCTGAAGGCTTCACCCTTCAAGGTAATTTCCTCAAAGGATGAGTTTCGGAGATTCTTCTCATACGTTTTCAGCGTATGAACAATGCCCCCTTCCCGCAATTGAAACGTTCGATTGCGTTTCAGTGCTCCAATAATTTCAAAACCGCCGGTTTTCCCAGCAGAAATAACCTTTTTCGATGTAAACCATGTATCCAGTAACAGATAATTCTTTGCGGTAGAGCCATGTGTAAAACTGTCAATGAGCTCGACTGCCAATTCCTGCTTGGTCTTGAATTCCGTAGCCGTCTTCTCAGTCAAATAGGAGCGAAAATCATACGGTATTGAAACGTCACCACACCGGTAATGGCTGCTGACCATGCAATAGCCATATACGACGCCCCCTTTACTATGTGAATAGTGCCAGCCAAGACCTTCCATCTTCTTCGGCCTTCCCGATTTCTCGATGACCGTATCATCGATGATAAGAAAACCGGTTTGTGCCGCATGGCTCATTCTCAATACATATTTACGATTTGACGCCAATAAATCTTCAGCCGTCCAGGACGTATCGCGAATAAACTTGATATCGTTGCTTACGTCCGTTCCTTCAAGCTGATTTGCATTGATACGGCTGATTGTATGCCTTCCATCAATTTCTATCAGTGAGGCAGTCATTCGTTCAAAATATTTTTTTTGAGGCTTTGAAAATATCTGCCCCACACCCATAAAGTACTTGTCAAATGTTGAATTCCCGCTAGTTTTTTACCCATCGTTTTGTCTCGTTTTTATGAGACTATTCACAATGGGGTGAAAAATTAATACTATTTTTTGCCCCTTTTCTTTTTTCTTCTGAAATTCGCCTAAGTCGAGTAAATTACTTATTATTGAATCCATACTCTCGAAAAGAAACGAATTCTCGATTACAAACCTGCTTGATCTGGAAGTTTTAGTAATGGGCGGAGGTAAAGAACGAACCGAGACGGAATTTCGGGAACTATTAAATGAGCCGGGATTCATTATTAAAAAAATTATTAAAACAAAGGAAAGCGTTTCAATCTTAGAGTGCGTTAAACAATAGCGCTCAATACATCAATCTTCAAATTCTCTATGAAATTGGAAAATACAGAATGCATATTTTCACCTTGACAAGACATCAATAATCATTTTCGATTATTTTGAAAATGTTTAAACGAAATTTCCAACAATCAAATGAAGTAGGATGCGAACCGCAATCGGGCGGCAGTTTTACTGAGTCCCCAAGATCGCGCTCAATTTTTTCGGACGTCGGCGTCGCGGTTCGCACCTCTTATTTGGTAGTTAGGCCGTCAGAATTCCGGGGATATGTTAATGAAAGGAGTTACTAATGAAGAAGGGATTATATTTTATCAATTGTTTGGCATGGCTGTTTGCGATAAGTCTGCTTACGGCCGGGAATGTATTTTCAGTGGAGCTGATCTTCAAAGATGCCCAGTATTCGTTTCAGACGCTCCGAACACTGGGTTACGCCGTAAGTGGAGGCGCAGATGTAAATGAAGTGCTAAAAACGGCCTACTCGATCAAGGAAGGAGACGATGAAAGTTGGTATCGGGAATGGTTGAAAACTGCGGAACAACGAGAGAAGGCCGGGGATGGTTTTCTTGCACGGGGCAAAACAATCAGTGCGAAGCAGGAGTTCTTCAAAGCCTCCAATTATTATCGAACGAGCGAATTTTTCCTTCATACCAATCCAGAAGATCCACGTATTGTATCGGTTTGGAAGAAAAGTCGTGACAGCTTCCTGAAGGGTGCGAAACTGGCCGATCACCCTATCATACCTATCACAATCCCCTTTGGGGGAACGACATTGCCGGGATACCTGTGCCTCGTTGACGCATCCGGTGCCAAAAGGCCGTTATTGATTATTCAGACAGGTTTTGACGGCACAAAAGAGGAACTTTATTTTGAAACTGCTTACTTTGCAGTCAAACGCGGGTATAATGTTCTCCTCTTTGAAGGGCCAGGTCAGGGAGAAGTGATCCGGATTCAGAAGCTGCCTTTTCGACCCAATTGGGAAACGGTCGTAACGCCAGTCGTCGATTATATCGTTACACTAAAGGAGTTTGATGAGGAGAAGCTTGCTCTAATGGGTATCAGCTTCGGTGGCTATCTGGCTCCCCGGGCCGCCGCTTTTGAAAAGAGGATCAAGGCGTGTATTGCCAATGGCGGTGTATACGATTTTCACATGACCGCTCACTTGACGCAGGATTTAGAGAAGTACATTGATACCCAGAAAGGGGCCGAAGAAATCGACAAGGAAATATATGCCAGAATGAAAACAAATCCCTCATTCAGATGGATCATGGCCAATGGTATGTTTACCTTCCATGCCAAATCTCCAAGTGAATGGCTCAAAATGACAAGACCTTATACCATGAAAGATGTTGTAGCAAAGATTACGTGCCCCATCCTTATTGTGGATTCTGAAGGGGACAAGGATATGCCGGGGCAAGCACTGAAGCTATATAATGCCCTAGTGTCTCATCGGAAAGACTTTATGCTGTTTACAAAGGAGGAAGGGGCTGAAGAACACTGTCAGATGGGAGCACTTCTAATATCGAATGCGCGTATTCTTGACTGGCTCGATGACATCATGATGAGAGGTAATAGCAGGTAAGCCGAGACGGTGAACGGTAAATATAAACGGCCAACAATTTTTTCCAGCCGACCATCAATATCCGGCGGCTGAAGCTTGTCTCCGAAATCTTGACGGTTTCGGACCGAGGGATTCGAGTTCTCGATCCGTTTTCCGGGACTGCGACAACACCTCTTTGTGCCGCCTACGCTGGTGACTTTGCGCCCGGAGTAATGTCATGGCTATGGACGGAACCGTTCACTACATCATTGGTAATTCACGGTTCTATGACACAGTCGTTCCGGTCGAGCGGCTATTTGCCGACATGCTCACAGAGGCAGAG
This sequence comes from Spirochaetes bacterium RBG_16_49_21, assembly GCA_001829495.1. Lineage (GTDB taxonomy): Bacteria > Spirochaetota > UBA4802 > UBA4802 > UBA5550 > RBG-16-49-21. The sequence goes on from MIBJ01000040.1 coordinate 6,752, forward strand.
TTTAGGGACGCGCGTATCACGCGTATTCGAAAGTGAAACTCAAAGAAGGAGCTTTACGAATTTGACGTCAG
>MIBJ01000040.1:6854-49724 GCA_001829495.1 Spirochaetes bacterium RBG_16_49_21
TCCGCTGCGCGGCCCGCCGCTGAACCGGAGCGCAAGTGAGAGCGAGGCATCATGTCGGCAAGTGAGAACAAGAAGATGCTGCAGGTAGCCTTCGATGCTTTGGCGAGGGGCGACGGTAAGCCGTTTGTTGAGCTGTGGGCACCGGACTTCAGCTGGACCATCACTGGAAACACGGCTTGGTCTCGAACATACCAAGGCAAAGAAGCAGTACAGAGGGAGCTCATGGCACCGCTGTTCGCCAACTTTGCAACTCGATATACAAATCACGCCACGCGGTTCATCGCGGAAGATGACTTTGTCGTAGTAGAGTGCCGCGGCAATGTAACGACGAAATCCGGACAGCCTTACAACAACAGCTACTGCTATGTATGCCGCATGTCAGGCGGTAAGCTGACGGAGCTGACTGAGTACCTAGACACAGAGTTGGTCACAAAGGTGCTGAGCGCTCCAAAGGACTAAGAGTCATGAGTATCATTACTCGGTAAGTGGAGAGTTACGAATGACCGAATCCAAAGGATACAAGAAAGGCATGGGAATGGAGGGTCTCATTGCGCGCTTCTATGACAAGAATTCCCGACGGTATACTATGCAACTATACCGCGAGTGGGCCGAACGATTGGTACAGCGAATCCACGAGGGAGCAGAAGTCCTCGAGATTGCCCCCGGCCCGGGCTATCTGGCTATTGAACTCGCCAAGCTGAAGAAGTGCAGGATAGGGGGTCTTGACATTAGCAAGACGTTCGTTGACATCGCTCGACGAAATGCTCAAGAGGCAGGAGTTGAGATTGATTTTCGACAAGGAAATGCATCCGCTATGCCTTTTGAGAATGACACGTTTGATCTCATTGTGTGCACATCGTCCTTCAAGAACTTTAGCGATCCAGTTAAGTCCTTGCAGGAAATGCACAGAGTCCTGAAAAGCGGAGGAAAGGCATGGATCAGTGACTTGCGGCGTGACGTGTCTGATCAGGCAATTCGTGCCTTTGTTGCCAACGAGATGAAAGTGAAGGGGCTCGCAGCAGTCATGATGAGGTATACTTTCAAGCACACCTTGAGGCCCCATGCATACCTCACAGAGCAATTCAAGGAAATGACGACGAAGACACAGTTCAAGAGGGCAGAGATCAAAAACAACCCAATGGACTTTGAGGCATTCCTTGAGAAATGAACACTACCGTCGTTGCGTGGTGTTGCTCGATCATGCAGCATAACAACCGGTTGCAGCGGACGGCGCTGCGCGCCGCCGCCACCGGAGCGTTCTACGGACGCCTTCGGCGCTTAAATTATTATAAAGGAAAAAGTTAAAACTTTTCTTGACAACTCGACAAATAAAAAGATAATCATTATTATAGAATTATGAAAACATTAGCAGTTGGTGAATTAAAAGAACAATTCTCAGAGGTTCTTGAGAAGGTAAAAAATGGGGAATCATTCGGAATCCTTTATGGAAAAAGGAAAAAGCCTGTGGCGATGATTGTTCCTTTTCATGAAGAGGAAGTGAAAAAAGAAAGAAAAATTGGACTTTTAGATGGTAAAGTTGCAATTAAATTTGCTGATGACTTCAAAATGACTGAAGAAGAATTGTTGAATCTCGAATGAAATACCTACTTGATACCCATACCTTCATTTGGACGATTACTCAGTCCAAAGCGTTACCGGAAAAAGTAATTCAAGCGATAAAGAATCCAAATAATGAAATCTTTGTTAGTGCAGTTACATTCTGGGAAATATCAATTAAAACCAGGCTTAAAAAGCTTGATCTTGATGGTTTGCCGATGGAAGATTTGCTTTCATTAGCGGAAGAGATGGATTTTCAGTTAATTGACTTAACTTCAGAAGAAGCTAATAGTTATGGCAATTTAGATGAAGATACACATAAAGATCCATTTGATAGAATGTTAATCTGGCAAAGCATAAGAAGGAATATGACTCTTATTAATAATGACTCAGAATTTGATAAGTTTAGGGTTTGTGGTTTGAAATTACTATGGAAATAAGATTAATACCAAGCAAGTAACATAAAAAAATCATATAATCAAAATAATTTTCTCAAATTTAAAGACGTAGAACAATTGGTTCAAGCGGACTCGCAGCTGGTAATGAAAGTAAAAAATTATTCCGCAATAGTGATAGTTGAAAACCTGTGGCTCGCCGCTTAACCATATGTTAGGTTTACGCCTTCGGCGCAGAGGAAGAATAAAGGCGAGAGTCTTGCTTCAAAATCTTGATGGATTATAAATACCGATTTACAGGATTATATCCTTTTTCATCAATTATCTGACTTAGAAAAAATATATAACAGATTCTCAAAGAATTACGGAAATATCTTGAAGAGGGCTTAGCAGCGTATTTTCCAGACTCAAAAGGAGCTGGGCGAGTTCACCCCGCCGGCAGGATGCCGAAAAAGCGGCGGCCATGATCGAGGCACTACCAATTTTCAACATGCATATTAGATTTTTTATTGAAAAAATACCGGATACATGGTTATTTTTATTGAGAAGGGGATTATCTTTAATTCCGATAATGACTGAGAAATGTCATGTTAGGGTCACAACAATGAATAGCATAAAAAAGAGAGATTTTTACGGATATATCTTACCGTTCCTCCTGGCAGTGCTGCTCTGCGGGCTAAATAGCTCGGCCTTTGCACAGGATGAAACTTCAAAAACCAAACCCAAAGAAAAAGGGGCTTCCCAACAGGGAATTTCCGGCATGACGAAGAGATTGGCCGATGCATTGGCGAAAATGCGCCTTAAGCCCGATGCAGAGGGTAAGTACTCCTTAAACATCTCGTCTGGCGGCTATTTCGACCCGATCGACCGGCAGCAGCTGATCTATAGTAAAAAGGCGACGGTCTATATGAATCAGGGCGCGATCAGCAAAATCGTATTTGAGTATTATCAGTTCAGTTTTACCAATCTTATGCGCCAGGTTAAGACCCTGATCAATACCAATCCCTACAGCGAAGACATGGCAGGCCTCCAGATCAGCTATTCGACGAATACCGGCGTGAATGCCTCATACAAGGTCACCGATCTTCAATCCGGTCAAACACGCAGGGATGTTATCGAGCAGTATTCAAGCTATCTGTTATCGCTGATCAACAGCCTGGAGATTTACACGCATAACAATAGAGATGTAGAATCCGCGAAGATTGAGCGCGCCGTCCAGCTCGGCAAGTGATGGGATCTAATGGACAGAAGGAATGCTCCCAGAATCAGATTTGCTAAAAAGCCGGGCTTTACCGTAAAATTAATTCTAAAGCGTTTTCTCTTAATCGACAAGGAGATTTTAGGCATACTGCGCGACCTCTCTGAAGGAGGAGCATCATTGTTTGTCCAGGACGATTATAGAAAATATATTTCAAGCGCGAACGTAGGCCAGGCAGTGCGCCTCATCTCGGAAAGTTCCGGCATATCCTTCCGCCTCGAAAAGAAGGGAAAAATATATCGCATAAGCGAGAGCAATAAGCAGATATCGATTATTGTGATTTTTGACAAAAAGGCCGCATCCTAGACAAATAAAAAAAATTATTGACGTGGAATACGATTCAGGGCGCTCATGGGCAATAGTTACCAGCCGGACGTGGCGTCCGCGCGTCCGCAGGGGAACCGTTAAAATAAGGAAACGGGCGATTAGCTCAGATTGGTTAGAGCGCCTGCTCGACACGCAGGAGGTCGCTGGTTCGATTCCAGTATCGCCCACAGATTACGGAGTATTTTATTGAGCAGACAAATTACGGTTACATTGCCCGATTCGTCCCCCGTCAAAGCCCAGAAAGGTGAAACAGCATTCAGCATTATCGGGAAGATCAGCCCGGATTTGCAGAAGGCGGCTTTGGCCGCAAAAGTAGACGGCGTTCCGGTCGATCTTTCCTTTCCTGTTGACGGAGATGCGGCTCTTCAAGCCATCACGTTCGACCGGGGCGGTGCGGAGATATTCTGGCATTCGGCGTCGCACCTGATGGCCCAGGCGGTTAGGCGCCTGTTTCCGGACGCAAAGCTCGCCATAGGCCCGGCTATTGAAGGCGGTTTTTATTACGATATCGATCTGAGCAGGGCAATTGCCCCGGAAGACCTGAGCCGGATCGAGCAGATGATGCAGAAGATCGTCGACGAAGACCTGGAAATACGCCGCGAGGAGCTCGCGCGGCCGGACGCCATCAGGCTCTATTCCGAAGCCGGTGAGGTATACAAGGTCGAGATGCTTGAGGAGATGGAAGTGGATACGGTATCCATATACCGGCAGGGCGAATTTTACGATCTCTGCCGCGGCCCCCATGTTCCCCGCACATCGTACCTGAAGGCGTTCAAGCTGCTTTCCACAGCGGGGGCATACTGGCGCGGCAGCGAAAAAAACAAGATGCTCCAGCGTATATACGGTATCGCCTTCCCCGATAAAAAAAAGCTGGAGAGCCATATCGAATTTCTTGAGGAGGCGAAGCACCGTGATCACCGCCGCCTGGGCAAAGAGCTCGATCTCTTTTCAATTCATGAAGAGACCGGCGCGGGCCTTGTTTTGTGGCATCCCAAAGGGGCCCGCCTGAGGAATATAATTGAAGACTTCTGGCGCACGGAGCATTACAAAAATGGATATGACCTGGTGTTCTCGCCGCATATCGGAAAGTCGAGCCTCTGGCAAACGAGCGGCCATCTCGATTTTTATACCGAAAATATGTATTCACCCATGGATATCGACGGGCAGGCATACTATACGAAGCCGATGAACTGCCCTTTTCATATCATGATATATAAAAACAAGGGGTGGTCGTACCGCGAGCTCCCGCTCCGGTGGGCGGAATTGGGCACGGTATACCGGTACGAGCGCAGCGGGGTTCTCCACGGATTGCTCAGGGTGCGCGGATTTACCCAGGACGATGCGCACCTCTTCTGCCGTCCCGATCAGATGCCCGATGAGATCGACCGCGTGCTTGCGTTCTGTCTCTCCATGCTTCGTGCGTTCGGGTTTAACAATTTCAAGGTATACCTGGCGACCCGTCCTCCGGAAGGATCGGTGGGTGAAGACTCGATGTGGCAGGCCGCCATACGGGTGCTCGAGGAGTCGGTTAAACGCGCCCGCATTGAATACGAGGTTGATGAGGGCGGCGGCGCTTTCTATGGGCCGAAAATTGATGTCAAGATAAAAGATATGCTCGGCCGCGAATGGCAGTGCTCGACCATACAGTTCGACTTTAACCTTCCCGAGCGTTTCGATATGACCTATATCGATTCCGACGGCAAAAAGCACCGTCCTTATATGATACATCGCGCGCTTCTCGGATCGCTGGAGCGCTTTATCGGCGTACTTATCGAGCACTACGGCGGGAAGTTCCCGGTCTGGCTCGCGCCGGTGCAGCTCGCTATCATCAACGTATCGGATGACGAAGCAGACGCGGCGGAGAATCTTAGACAGAGGCTTCTCGGTCTCGGTTTCAGGCCGGAGACCGACCGCCGTGAAGAAACCATGGGTTACCGGGTGCGGGACGCGATAGCGAAAAAGATTCCCTATATCTGCGTGATCGGCAAAAAGGAGATTTCGGACTCGACGGTCTCGGTGAGGAAGCTGGGCGAAAACAAGTCAACCTCGATAACGATCGACGACCTGATCAGGATGATGAGGGATGACGTTGCGGAGAGGCGATAAAAAACCGCGGAATATAGTGAAAACTGGTTGCTTTTGACAAAGAGTGTGCTAATTCTGTTATTATAGTATGTGCCGGCTCCGTAAGAGTCCGCACCAAAAAAAGTGGCAGGGGGTTTTTAACGTTTGACAGAAAAAACAAGGAGATCTGCATTAGACAAATTTGATAAATACAATGTTAATGATAGAATCACGGCCGATACGGTACGGCTTGTCGGCGACGGCGTTGAGCCCAGGGTGATTCCGAAAAGCGAGGCCCTGAGATTGGCGCGGGAGAAGGATCTTGATCTGGTCGAGATTTCGCCGAACCAGGATCCGCCGGTAGTCAAGATTATCGATTACAGCAAGTTCAAGTTCGAGCAGATGAAGAAGGCGAAGGAGGCCAAGAAGAAACAGAAGGTCATTCATGTTAAAGAGATAAAGATGCGCCCGAACATCGATATGCATGATTTTGACCATAAAGTCAAGCATGCGAGGGAATTTTTAGACAATGGGGACAAGGTCAAATTCACGCTGATGTTCAGGGGCAGGGAGATGGCCCATCCCGAACTGGGATTTGAGGTGATGCAGAAGATCAAGGAACGGCTCGAGACTTTCGTTCAGATCGAGAAGGAACCGTCCCAGGAAGGAAGAAATATTACCATGATTGTTACCGCCAAGCTGGGGAGCGGTAAGAGCAAATAGGATGGAGTTTCGCAACAAGTCTTAATGAGGAGAGCAAACATGCCAAAGTTGAAGAGCAATAGCGGGGCTAAAAAGAGGTTTCGCCTGACGAGAAAGGGAAAGGCGGTGAGGGCCAAGGGCTTTAAGAGCCACTTGCTCGAGGGAAAATCCGCGCGAAGGAAGAGGCGGCTCCGCGGGACAGGGCTCACGGACGAGGCCGAGCTCAAGAGAATAAAACGCATGCTTCCGTACGGCTGAAGGCGGGGATGCGCATCCCCGCCACCGGGTATATTATTTTTAATACGAGGGAGAGTATCATCATGCCGAGAGCTACAACAGGTCGAGTGCATCGCAAAAAAAGCAAAAAGATTTTAAAAGATGTTAAAGGATATATCGGCGCCCGGAGCACGCTGTACCGTACCGCCAAGGATGCCCGGAGAAGGGCGCTGCAGAATTCATTCAAGGACCGCAGGAGAAAAAAGAGGGATTTCAGGGTCCTGTGGATATTGAGAATAGCCGCGGCTTCGCGGTTGTCCGGCCTATCCTACAGCAAATTCATGGCCGGGCTCAAGGCGTCGGGCATCGAGATCAACAGGAAAATGCTTGCCGAGCTTGCCGCCAGGGACATGGATACCTTTAAAAAGATCGTCGAAAAGGTAAAGGAAAAGGCGGCCTGATGTGTTGAAGGTGCGGTTGCGCACCGTGGTAGAGACGCGATGCATCGCGTCTCTACGCTTGCCCGAAATTTAATTCACCCCTATCGCTGCCGGGATACCCCAAATATGACTTGACTTGCCGTCTGATCTATGGTATCTATTAATTATTAATGCAAAATATTTGATTAGCCGAAAATAATACCAGACTCATCGAGCTTATTCTGTGAGACCGAAAGCGGGTGAGTATACAGAACGGAGGGAGCGATATGATATCCATGCAGCAACTTGAGGAGCTTGAAAACCGTGTTGTCAAGGCGCTACAATTGATCAGCGATTTACGGACCGAAAACTCAAAACTTGAAAATGAAAATGAAGAGATAAAGGGCGAGCTGGAGGAAACCAAGCTGAGCCTTGAAGAGAAAGAGCAGGAGATAGAGAGAATCCGAAAAGAACTCGACGCCGCGACCGCGGAGCTCGAGGATTTGAACGCCAAGGAGGAGGTTCTGGAGAAAAAGGTGATCGCGCTCCTCGGTAAGCTTGACGGCCTGTCTGCCGGCGGAAGCATACCCAGCGGCGAGAGAATCGGGAGAAAACCCTCCCCGCCTGCGGGTGCGGCCCGGATGAGGAAAAAACCGCCGGTATCCGATGATGATACCGTTGTTCTCGAAGATTTTAATGAGGAAGACGTCAGGGTGGAGACCGTTGAATCGAAGGACGCCGTCGATCTTGACGAGGACGACGATATAATCATAATCGACGATGAAGACGAGCTTTCAGCGAAAAGCGGCGGTGGCGTCGCCCTGGAAACCGTGCCGGAGAGCGATGATGATATAATTTTGCTCGAGGAAAAGGACGAGGAGATTACCATTGACGATGTCGAGAACGATAAAGTTATAATCGATGAGGATGAAAAATCACGCAAAAGTCCGCCGAAGCGCCGAAGCAAGCCTAAAGAAAAAGACGATGACTTTTTGATCATCGAGGAAGATGACCGGTAATCCGCCGGTGAGGTAATGCCGTGGATAGCAATAAAGTAACGGTGACGATTTTCGGCCAGACCTATACGATAGACGGCGATGCGCCGAAGGATTATATTCTCCGGCTGGCCGAATACCTTAATGATAAGATGGAAGAAGTCCGGACAAACAGTTCGGTAACCAATCCGACTCAGGTCGCAATCCTCGCGGCGTTGAATGTGACGGACGAGTACTTCCAATTACAAAAACTTAAGTCAGGCACGGACAACGAAGTTGAAAGAAAGACCCTCGCCCTTATTTCAATGCTCGATCAGGGCCTCATCGGAGATAGCTTCTCCCAACCCGCCGCCATGGTCAAAGATTAAACAATTCTTCCCAGGCTTATTACGGAAACAGTGCGGGCCTCTATACGCTCTTGACCCCCCTCCTGTCCCCCCTTCGTAAGGGGGGAGGCTCTTCAACCGGAATTTAATTCACTCCCTAAAACAGAAGAAATAATAAAAAATGCTTGAAATGTATGGCTTTTATTCTACAATAAATTGTATTATTGCATTTCCATGATTATAATTATCCCGGGTATGCCGATATGGATTTGAAAGAGCTTATCAACAATCAGGAACAGGTTGATGTCGAGTTGTCGTCTGAAGAGGAGGGGGCCCTGCTCGCCGAAGGGGCGGTAATCCAGCTGGTGAGCTTTGTCCTGGACGATGTCGAATACGGCATTGATATTCTTGCGGTTCATGAGATATTGCGGTTTCCTGAGATAGCGAGGCTGCCCAACGCGCCTTCTTTCATAAAAGGGGTTATCAACCTGAGAGGAAATATCATTCCGGTTGTTGACGTGAGAAAGAGGTTCGGATTCCCCAAAGCCGACATTACGCTCCTGACCAGAGTGATCGTTATTGAAACAAACGATAAACTGGTCGGGCTTATGGTTGATAACGTTCATCAGGTAGTGAGGATTTCACAAAACAGCATTGAGCCGCCTTCGGAGCTGATCGAGGGCGTGTCCGAAGTATATATCTGGGGCATCGGCAGGTTCCGGGAGCGGTTGATCGTCATCTTGAATTTGGCGAATATTCTTTTCCTGGAAGAAGATTAGCAGCAACTGAAAAAAACGGGGTTTTACTATGGCCTTTTCTCTTGGTGAATATCAGGATATATTTTTGGAAGAAGCCGACGAGCAGATTCAGGAGCTCAATCAAAATCTTCTTGAATTGGAAAAAAATCCGGACAATAGTGAGATCATCAACAATATTTTCCGCGCCGCCCATTCCTTAAAAAGCTCGGCTGCTTTTGTCGGTTTAAATGAGCTTTCAGACCTCGCGCACACGATGGAGAATCTTCTTCAGGGCATCCGCGACGGGAGTATGGAGATTACCTCCGAGATAATCGATATTATTTTTAAATGTTTCGACGAAATCCGCAATGTGATAGACACGATAGGTTCCGGTGAAAAGCCTGTTCAAGAGTTTCAATGGCTCATTGAGGAGATTCAAGAGGTGTGCAGGGAATCCGCGAAAACAGAGCAGGTAAGAAAGGAGCCCGTTGCCGCGAGGAAGAAATTTTCCCAGCAAGACTCCATACCAAAAACCGTACTCGATGCCGAGCTGCGAAAACAAATCAAGGAAGGGCTTGAGGACGGCCGCAAGTGCTGCGAGGTCACCATTTTTATTGAAAAGTCGGCGCAGATGAAGTGGGTCAAGGCGCAACTCTTATTAAGCAACGTGGGAAGGATCGGGGAAATAGTCACCACATTCCCTTCTGTTGAAAACCTTTCCGATGACGAGATGAATTCGATATTCAAGGTCATCGTTCTTACCAATGAATCGATTGATACGATACGGAAAGCAGCCAATATCGATCTGGTGTACCGGATTGACGTGAGGACGATCAGCCTTTCACGGAAGGACGACAAGCTGGTATTGAAATTCGGAGAGAGCAAGACCTTGACCGGCGCTCAGATGGCGGCCGAGATCAGGGAGGAAAAGGATTTCCAGAAGGCGGACGGGGATTTTTTGCCGGAGCCTGAGGTGAGTGAAGGAACGCGGGAAGACGAAGAAGAGGAAGAGGACGAAGAAGAGCGGCTCGACGGTGAGAAATCCGCTGTCAGGGGAGGAGAAAGGCCGGAGCAGGATAGAAGAAAAGTGATTGTATTGAAGACCGTAAAGGTCTCAATCGATAAACTCGATCTTTTGCTCAATAACGTCGGGGAGCTGGTTATTGCAAACTCCGGCTTCTATAAGCTGTATGAGGAGATGCGGAAGATCAGCGAAGAGAAGGCAATCATCAACGAATTCAAGAGCCGTATGGAACAGATGTCGCGGATCGCCAAAGATCTCCAGAGCGGAATCATGAAAACCAGGATGGTTCCGATCGGACAGGTGCTCAACCGGTTCAAGAGGCTCGTGCGCGATCTTTCCAAAGAGTTCGGCAAGGATGTCGAGCTCATCCTCAAAGGAGAGGATACGGAGCTGGACAAGAAGGTGATTGATTCCATCGGCGAGCCCCTCATGCATCTGATCCGCAACGCCGTCGATCATGGAATCGAGAAGCCTGAAGAGCGGAAGCGGTTCGGCAAGTCGGAAACCGCGCATATCACCCTGAACGCCCACCAGAGCGGCAATCAGATATTCATCGAGGTGATCGACGATGGAATGGGCCTCAACCTCGACCAGATCAAGCGGAAAGCGATCGAGAAAGGCTTTGTCACTCCGGAAATGATCGGGGCAATGAGTGATTCGGATATTTATAATTTGATATTTACTCCGGGTTTCTCCACCGCCGCCAGGGTTACCGATATTTCCGGCCGCGGCGTGGGCATGAACGTGGTGAAAGAAATCGTAAATGAATTGAACGGCTCCGTGGGTATAGAGACCGAATACGGCATGGGTACGCGTTTTGTCCTGTCTTTCCCCATAACCCTGGCCATTATTCCCGCCATTATGGTGAAGGTCCGGCATGAGATGTACGCGATACCCCTGACCGACGTTATAGAGACGATCAAGATATCCCAGTCCGACTTCACCATTATCGAAGGGCATGAAGTGATAAATCTGCGGGGAGAGATTCTGTCCCTGCTGCGTTTGCCGCGTTTTGTCAATCTTAAGAGCGAACTGGGGCCGGATGATAAAATACCGGTCGTCGTAGTCGGTTTTGGGAATAAAAAACTGGGGTTGATGGTCGACCGCCTGGAGGGAAAACAGGAAATCGTCATCAAGTCGCTTGAGCAGAATTACAAGACCGTGGAAGGCCTTGCCGGGGCGTCCATCCTCGGGGACGGGAGTATATGTCTTATCCTTGATATTTCGTCAATGTTAAACAAGGTCATAGCGGATCAGGACAAGCTTTCTAAATTTGACCGAAAGAGGCTCATGGATGCGGAAGCGGTTCAAATCGAAGAGGTCCAGTCCTTTGAGGAGAGCAGGGAGCAGGCTCCGTATGCCGGAAGGGATACGGAAAAATCAAAGCGCGCCGTAAAGGACGGGGAAGCGGAGCCTGCCGCGGCCATGCAGGATGCCCGGCCCGTGGATCAGATAAAAAAACAGGTGCATAAAACCCTTGATGAATTCAGGAAAGAATTACGCGAGAGCATCAAGTCGACCGTTGAGGAAGGCGAACCTTCCGAGCATATGGCGATATCCCTTGACATCACCGGCAGAGATCTCGACGACTTCCGGCTGATAGCCAATATGGGGGCTACCACGGCAGCTGAATCCCTCTCTAAGATTTTAGACAAGCGGATTGACCTGTCTATCCCTGAGGTAACCATAAAACCGATCGAGTTGATTCCCAAGTATATCGGCGATATCGACAGCATCTATATGGGGATAATGATGCCCATACTGGGCGAGACGCGGGGCACCATACTTTTTATTTTCAAAGAGAATATAGGATTTGAGATCATTAATCTTTTATACGGCATGGCTTTACGGAAGACCCGCGAGCTCAGTGAGGAAGGCGCCTCGGCGCTTGAAGAGCTTACGAATATCGTCGGCTCATCGGTCATCAATGTCTTTGGAGAAAAGGCCGGGCTCGTCATCCGGCCGGGCGTGCCCTCCATGGTGCATGACTATCTGCAATCGGTCATAGACTCGATTCTCGTGATCCATAACATGGTGAGTGATTATGCTATCGTCATGGACACCGCATTTTATTTTGAAGATGATAAGATCATCGGAAACCTTCTGCTCATCCCCGAGGCGGATTCCTTAAAAACCATCGTCCAGCGTATGAGGTCAAATGTCGGGTCAAATTAATGTTTTGGTTGTTGATGATTCGGCGCTCGTACGAAAGATAATAACGGATTTACTGGAAATCGACCCCCGGATCAAGGTTATCGGAACTGCTGAAAACGGAAATTCCGCGATTGAGCTGAACCGCACGCTTAATCCCGACGTCATAACCTTGGATATCGAGATGCCGGTGCTTGACGGACTTGCCGCTTTACGAAGAATTATCGCCGAGAATCCCAAGCCGGTCATTATGCTTTCAGTATATACCCGGCACGGCGCTGAAGCGACGTTTAAGGCCCTTGAGTACGGTGCCGTGGATTTTGTGCCCAAACCCGTTTCCAACGTGTCGGCGTGGGCGGAGGAGATAGGCGAACAGCTCAGGACCAAAATTAAATCGGTTTATGAGTCAAACATCCTCGCGGGCGGGCATATGTTTGCGCGGCCGTCCCATGCCCCATCCGATGACGCCCGAAAGCAGCAGGCCCCGGGAAAGGATGAAAGGGCATTCAAGAAAACCGATTCCAGCTCAAAGATAATCGGGATCGGGACCTCCACCGGAGGTCCTGCCGCCCTCATGGAGATATTCACAAACATACCGAAAAATTTCCCCTCGTCCATACTGGTGGTACAGCATATGCCGGAGAATTTCACCAAGGCGTTTGCCGAACGGCTGGACAGCACGTCATACCTTAAAGTGAAGGAAGCGGAGGACAACGACCCCGTACTGCCCGGCTGCGGCTACATAGCACCGGGAGACCAGCATATCAGCATCGAAGAAAAAAATAAAAAGCTCCATGTAAGGGTGTCCCGGAGCGAAAAGGTGTCGGGGCATAGGCCTTCGATCGATGTTCTTTTTAATTCACTGGCCCACACCATGGGCAGAAATGCCATAGGAGTGATTATGACGGGAATGGGCAGGGACGGCGCTGAGGGAATCGTCAGGATAAAGACAGCGGGCGGCCGCACTATCGCTCAGAATGAGGAAACCTCGGTCGTTTACGGCATGAACCGGGTCGCTATTGAGAAGGGCAGTGTTGACGATATCGTGTCATTATCCGAAATACCTAAAAAAATTGTTGAATATATTTAACATTATCAGGTATATTGACAACGAGTTGGTAACGAGCTGGCTTAATAAAAGAGTATACTCGTAAAAAAATTAATTATTATTCCGGATAATTACGATATATTAATAGCTGCTCAGAAGGAATTTATTAATAGACTTGTTGAATAACTGAATTTTTTAGCGGGGTCTAAGGGGCGGAGCCTCTTAAAAAGCCCCCCGCAGGGGGCTTCCCCGAGCGCGAGACGGGAGTTTCGCAACAACTCAAATGCTCACGCTTGAACGGACAAGGAAGAAAATGGGGTAGGTGCATGGCGACCATTTTAATAGTTGATGACGCAAAATTTATGAGGACTCTGGTAAAGGACGCACTGGTTCCGGTAGGTCATCAAATCATCGGTGAGGCGGAGAATGGGAACGAAGCTGTTGAGTTGTATAAAAAATTGAAGCCGGAGCTGGTAACCATGGATATAACCATGCGGGAAAAGGACGGCATCGAGGCGGCTGAGGAAATACTCCGTACGGACCCGAGAGCACGGATAATAATGGTCACGGCTCTCGGACAGGAGAATCTGCTGACGAGGGCTATTAAACTGGGTGTGAAGGATTTTGTTGTTAAGCCTTTTCCTCCGGAGAGGCTCCAGAAGGCTGCGGAGAAGGCGCTCGCCTAAAATAAACGAATTGACTATAATCAGTATTATATTGTAAACACCCCTTATGATTCATGAGGGGTGTTTCATTTTGATGCCTCTTGCTCCCTCCCCCTTGATGGGGGAGGGTTGGGGTGGGGGTGATGAATTTAAGAAACCAGATGATTTTGCATGCCCAAGAACCAAGCTCACCCTCCCCTTACCCCTCCCATCAAGGGAGGGGAATACTTTAATTAAAAATCGCCTAATTCGAGCAAGAAGGGAAATCTATTTATGACGGAAACGCGGGAAAATAAAGAGATTAAAGAGGATAACGGCAATTATATCATCCATATAGATAATTTTGACGGGCCTCTTGGCTTGCTATGGGATCTGATAAAAAGATCGAAGATCGATATTACCGAGGTCTCCATATCCCGCATAACCGAGCAGTACCTTGATTTTCTCCGGATTATGGACAGGATGAACGTCAGCATAGCGGCGGATTTCATCCATATGGCTTCGGAGCTCCTGTTTTACAAGAGCCGCGCCCTGCTCCCGGCAGCGCAGATTGAGGATGAATATTTTGTTCCTCCCCTGCCGCCGGAGCTGGTCCAGCGGCTTCTGGAGTTTAAGAAATTTCAAGGCGCGTCCCGACGGTTGCTTGAGGAATTTGAGGCCAGCGCGAATAAATTCACCCGGGAGAACAGCCTTGAGGACATTGTAGGGCTTGACGATTTCAGCGAGCTGTCGCTCTTCGATTTACTGAAGGCTTTTGCAGAGGTTATGGAATCCGTCAGGAAGGTGGAAGAGAAGGAAATTGTATTTGACGAGATACTCGTGAGCGACAGGATGGAGGATATAAAAAAAATGGCCCGCGACAGGGATGTCTTGTATTTTGTCGATATCTTCACGGCCAGCCCTTCGCGCATGGAAATAGTCGTTTCATTTCTGGCCGTTCTGGAACTCGCCCGGATGAAGATTATCAAAGTGATTCAGCATGCGGTTTATGGCATAATACGGATAGTGAATTTTAATGGAAAAAACGAAAAATGACATTATCGAAAAGAATGATTCAGTTGAATCTTATGCTGAGCCGGATGATTCTTCAATTAAGGGTCTGATGGAAGCGGTGCTGTTTTTGAGCAATGAGCCCGTGCCCCTGTCTTTTTTCGTTAAGAATTTTTCACTTGATTCCACCCAGGCCAAGATTCTGCTCGATTCCCTTATTGATGAATACGCGGACCGGGACGGCGGCATACGGCTTGAAGAAATCGCCAAGGGTTATCAGTTTGAAACCAATACCCGCTATGCGGAACAGCTGCGGCGGGTGAGCGGGGTAAAAAAACGTGAGGGACTGTCCAGGGGGATGCTGGAGACCCTGGCGATCATCGCATACAAGCAGCCGGTCGTGCTCGCCGAGATTGACGAGCTGCGCGGAGTGTCTTCCCGCATGATGGTGGTAAAGCTGATGGAACGGGGTCTTGTCAAGCCGGTCGGCCGCAAGGAGCTTCCCGGCCGCCCCCTTGCCTATGGCACGACCAATGAATTTTTGCGGCATTTCGGTTTGGGCAAGCTGTCCGATCTGCCCAAGCTCTCGGAGATAAAGGAGTTTTCCATAACCGGGGATGAATAGCATGGCACCTGACCGCAATGACAATGACCTGGAAAGCATCGACCGGGAAATAATCAGGCTTATTTCAGAGAGGTCGAATCTGTACATCCGGATGCTGAAAAGCAGGCTGGCGGGGGATGGCCTGTTCTCGGCGGAGTACCGTGACCGGCTCTTCAAGCTTATTGAGGAGGCCAACACGGGGCCCCTCTCCGATCAGATTCTTAAAAGAATCTACACCGATATGGTGACGGGCTCCATGACCATAATTGCGCCGGTCACGGTCGCGTTCCTTGGTCCTGAAGGTTCCTTCTCGAATATACCGGTCAACGAGTTTTTTAACGAGGGAGCGGCTTCGCTGCCCCAGCGGACCATACAGGATGTGTTCCAGCAGGTTGAATCGGGAAAGGCCCACTACGGCGTGGTTCCGGTCGAGAACAGCACCGAGGGCTCTGTTACCTACACCCTTGACGAGCTTACCGAGACCAGCCTTAACATCATATCCGAAAAGTATGTTCGCGTCACCTACAGCCTCCTGTCCAGATTAAAGGATATTACATCGGTACAAAAGATATTTACGCATCCGCAGACTCTGGGTCAGTGCAAGGCGTGGATCAGGAACAATCTGCCTGATGCCGAAATCGTGAGCGTCGAGTCCACATCGCGCGCGGCTGAATTGGCGTCCCGGGAGCCCGATGCCGCCGCTATCGCCTCGGATATTGCAGCCGGCATTTACCATCTCAATATACTGGCCACCATGATCGAGGATTCACGGCAGAATTATACGCGGTTTTTCCTTATCGGCAGGGACGGAAGCAAACCGACCGGAAATGACAAGACGTCCATCGTGTGCGCCGTCAGGGACAAGCCGGGCGCCCTTCTCGGGTTGTTGAAAGCGTTTGCCGCGGCGGGCATTAACATGACCAAGATAGAGTCGAGGCCGGACAAGAAAAAGATGTGGGAGTACAATTTTTTCATTGATTTCATAGGCCACCAGGATGACGCCATCGTGAAGAAGGCATTGGAGAAGATCAGGAAAGAAGCGATTTTCTTAAAGATTCTCGGATCATATCCTGTCGGGAATTAATGCAGGAAACATGTTTAAACGAGTAGCCATATTCGGTCTCGGCCTCCTGGGGGGGTCCCTGTGCAAAGGCTTGAAAAGGATAAATCCCGGGATTCATATAGCGGCATACGGCAGGGACGTCGCAAAGCTTGATCCCCTTCTGCACGATAACTATGCGGACGAGGTGAGGAGCTATGGCGACCTATCTCTTGCCGGCATAGACCTGGCCGTGGTGGCGATGCCGGCAAAGGTATCCATCGAAATCATCAGGCTGGTACTGGATCACCGCGAATTGGAGGACGGCGCGATCATCACGGATGTCGGCAGCGTCAAGGAAAGGATAATAGCGTCAATTCTGGAATGCGGAAGGGCGCGGCAGTTTATCGGATGCCATCCCATGGCCGGTTCGGAGAAGATAGGGTTTGAATTCAGTGACGGCGCCCTGTTTGAAGGGGCTTCGGTTATTGTTACGCCGCACCGGTATAATCAAAACGCCGATATCTCCAGAATACGAAAGCTATGGGAAATGCTCGGCTCAAAGACCTTCATCGTTTCGCCCGAAGAGCATGATACCTTCGTTGCCTATACCAGCCACCTTCCGCATATAATAGCAAGCTCTCTGGTCGCCCTTCTCGACGATTTCAGGCGCGGCTGCGCCCCGTCCAGAGACTTGAGGCCGTTTGTCGGCAGGGGCTTCATGGATGCGACCCGCATCTCGTCCGGCTCTCCGGATATGTGGCGTGACATCGTATTGCTCAACAAGATGAATATTCTCGATGCCGTGTCCCTGATGATCGACAAGCTTGAGCAGCTGCGGAACGCCATACAGGATGCGGAATCAAGAACCCGCTTTCTCCATGATTACTTTATAGAAGCAAAGAAAATCAGGGACATGTTGGAATGAAAAGGATAATCGTTGCCGTTGACGGGCCGGCGGGAACCGGGAAGAGCAGCGTGTCCCGGCAGGCCGCCTTGGAAATGGGACTGCGATACATCGATTCGGGGGCCGTGTACCGCTCGATAACCTGGTACGTGCTTCAGCGGGACAAGAAGATGAACGGCGAGTTCAGGTTCACGAATGACATCGCGGAGCTCACCATCGAGCAGGAATTCCTCAGGGACGGGTGCTGCAAGACGTTTGTCAACAAAATCGAAGTCTCCGACTTTATACGGGATGAGACGATAACAAAGAATATCGGCATACTATCCGATAACCGGGATGTCCGGGATTTTGTGAACCGTCTGTTGCGGCGTTGGTCCCGGGAGGGGTCGGTGATCATGGACGGAAGGGACATCGCGTCGGTAGTTTTTCCTCACGCGGATGTAAAAATATATCTCGACGCCTCGATTGAAACGCGGACACAGCGGAGGATGAAAGAATACCGGGAAATGGGAAAAAATGTTGACGAAAACGTCGTCAAAAAAGAGATTATACAGCGCGACGAACAGGACAGAAATCGTCCTTTTGGAGCGCTTATCCGCTCGGATGATGCCGTCTATGTTGACACGTCCCTTCTGAGCAGGGAAGAGGCGGTCGAGCGGATGAAGGAGATTATACAACGTACCGTATCGCCGATCGATTCGGGTTTATGCAGGATGAGACCGTATGGACAACGCTACCCCTGAAATAAATGAAAATATCGACATGGAGCATGTTGCTGACTCGGCCATTGAGGAGATACAAACCGGCGTCATCGTGCAGGGTGAGATTGTCACCGTTGATGCTGAATACGCGTATGTCAGCGTCGGCACCAAGACCGACGGAAGAATACCAATAGGCGAGTTTGACGAAACGCCCCGGATCGGCCAGATCGTGCCGGTGATGCTTCAGAACAAGAGGATGATCGACGGCATGTATCAATTCTCGAAGAATTCAGCTGAAGTGCAGGTGCGCTGGGAACAATTCATCGGCCACTACAATGCGGGTAGCAGAGCGATAACCGGGAGGATTAAGAGCTCCATTATTAATAAGGGCAAGTTGATCGACTGCGGCGGCATCACCGCTTTTCTTCCTTTCTCCCTTACCGGGGATCTCAAGAATATAAAAGAGTCCCCGGAAGAATACGCCTTCAAGATCAAGAGCATCGATCAAAAGAAAAGATCAATCGTCGTGTCGCGCAGGGATTACCTTGACGAAGAGCTTGAAGCTAAATGGGATAATTTCACCGCACAATATAAGATTGGGGATATCGTCAAGGGCGAGGGAATCAAGTACGTCGAGTTCGGGATATTCGTGCGTGTTGAAGGGATCGATGCCCTGCTGCACCGGAATGACATGTCATGGAAGAAGGTCTTCAAGCAGCGCAAGATATTAAAGCTGGGCAGGCAGCATGATTTTGTGATTCTTGACATAAACAGAAAGGAGCGGAAAATATCCCTCGGACTCAAGCAGTTGACCGAGGATCCGTGGCTTGCAATCCATAATACCTATAGAGCCGGGGATACGATTACCGGCCGGGTCGCCACGCTTACCAATCACGGCGCGTTTGTCGAAATCGACGAGGGTGTTGAAGGATTCGTCCATAATTCCGAGCTCTCCTGGTCAAAGAGCGGGATCAAAACAAAGGATGCATTGACCAGGGGTGAAGCCTACGAGTTCCAGATTTTGGATATAAAGCAGGAGGAGAGAAAGCTTTCCCTGGGGTACAAGCAGCTCAAGCCGAATCCGTGGGACACGGTAGAGGAGCGGTTTCCGGTCGGTTCGGTCCTACGGAAGAGAATCAAAAAGATCGTGAATTTCGGCATGTTTGTCGAACTCGATGAAGATATCGACGGGCTCGTTCATATCTCGGATATCGCCTGGGAGGATACCTCCCGCAAGATATTCGAGCTGTATCACGTCGGGGATGAAGTCGAATTCAAGATACTTGAAATTCATAAAAGTGAAATGAAGATAGCATGCGGCGTCAAGCAGCTCATCAAGTCTCCCTGGGAGAAGACCAAGGAAAAATATCCGTCCCGGACAAGAGTCGACGGCGTGGTCTCCGGCATCACCCCGTTCGGGCTTTTCGTGAAGCTTGCCGATAACGTGGAAGGCCTCGTCCATATTTCGGAGGTTTCCCGAAAGAGAATAGAGAAGCTTGAGGATTACTACCGGATCGGGGATGCGGTGGGCGCCATGGTGCTTGATGTCGATGTTGATAAGAAGCGGCTGTCGCTGAGCATTAAGGCCTATGAAATGGCGACCGAGAAAGAGGAGTTGGATAACATCATGAAGGGAACGAAACCGAGCAGGGTCACCCTCGGGGAGATCGCAACTATTAATCTGGAGAATAAATAATGGCACGGAAGCGCCGGCAGAGGCCGGAATCAGACCGGATTGAGATCGAGAGGAACATCATTGAACGGTCTCTCATGCAGGCCAAGTCTTTCGTAAGAAACAACCGGAAGCTGGTGCTCAACTCATTTCTCGGGCTTCTCGTTTTGGCCGTCGTAATCATAGCGGCTCTTTTCATCATCGATACGATCGAGAACCGCGATCAGAAGCGATTTGAAAAAATCATGCGCGAGTACGCTGAATATTCCTCCACGGGAAACCGGGAGAACATGAAGAGGGTCGTCCGCGATCTGGAGCAGTTCATAGACACCTCCTATTTCGGTTTCCCGCATGCAATGGGATATTATGTGCTGGGAAACATATATTTTGACGAGAAGGATTACAAAAAGGCCAGGCAATTATTACGCAGGTACGCCGACCGGCATGCGTCGTCCCTATTGGCCGCGATCGCACTCTTAAAAGCGGCCATAGCCTGCGAAGAGATGAATGACCTGAAGAGCGCGCTGGGGATTTACCGGAGGCTGGAAGATGATTACGCGGACAGCGTAATCGCGGATCAGATATATTTTAATTTTGCGCGGGTGTCGGGCAAGACCAACGATATGGTGAATGCCAGAAGATACTACAATAAGATCGTCTCGTCGTTTCCCGATTCGTCT
This sequence comes from Spirochaetes bacterium RBG_16_49_21, assembly GCA_001829495.1. GTDB lineage: Bacteria > Spirochaetota > UBA4802 > UBA4802 > UBA5550 > RBG-16-49-21. Next base: position 27,332 of record MIBJ01000040.1, read on the forward strand.
TTCGCCGCTGCTGCGCGCGCGAGGTTGTTCATGCTCGGGGCCCGGTAGCACGGACACCCGAAATAAAAACTATCAATTAAGGGAGAACTGCCGTGGCGTTACCAAAGAGAAGGAAATCGAAGTCCAAGTCAAGGATGAGGAGATCGCATGACGCTCTCAGCGTCCCGCACCTCAGGCCATGCCCGAAATGCGGCGCATATGTCCTGCCGCACCGGGTCTGTCCTGAATGCGGCTCGTATAAGGGAGAAGTGATCGTCGAGAAAAAAGTAAAAATCAAGGAATAGTCCCATGGCGTCGGTATTTGAGAGGGTTAAAAAGATCATAATGAAGCAGCTTAACATCGACGAAGATCAGATAACCGGGGATGCCCTTTTTGTCGATGATCTCGGCGCGGACTCAATCGATTCCGTTGAGCTCCTGATGGCCTTTGAAGCTGAATTTACAATTGATATACCGGAGAAGGATGCCGAGCAGTTTATGAAAGTTGACGATGTCGTGAGATATCTGGGATCGCGGATTTGAAACAACGGGATTTTGCGGCTCAATGTTACTATTCAGAATAATCAGGCATACATGGCACCGGAAATCATCCAACATACAGAAGACGGCCGAAAGCAGAAAAAATTCAGGGACAGGCAGCTTGAGAAGCTTCAAAAGAGTATACGCGTTAAATTTAAGAATCAGACCCTTCTTCTGAGGGCCCTCACGCACCGGTCGTTTGTCAACGAATCCGGGAAAAGCATCAAGGATAACGAACGGCTTGAATACCTGGGGGATTCGGTTCTCGCGCTGGTCGTGAATGAATATCTGTTCAGGCATTTTGAAGATTACCGCGAGGGGAAGCTTGCAAAAATTAAATCCGCGATCGTCTCCGAGGCATCGCTCGCTAAAATCGCCCGGAGGATCGATCTGGGAAATTTTGTTTTCATGGGGAAGGGGGAAGAGCACAGCGGCGGACGCGAGCGTTTGTCGATACTGGCGAACACCCTGGAGGCGGTCATCGGAGCGGTTTTTTTGGATTCAGGGCTCAAGTCGAGCCGCAAGTTTGTTCTTTCCCTGATCAGGGACGACATAGAAAGCATCAACAACCTTACCTACCTGCGAGACCCCAAGACGAGCCTTCAGGAGTATGTGCAGAAGAAATACAAGGAGCGCCCCGTTTATCAGGTGATCGAGGAGCGGGGACCCGATCATAAGAAGGAGTTCACGGTTAAGCTCATTATTAATGGCAGGGAGATCTCGATCGGCGAAGGGCCAAGCAAACGGAAGGCCGAGATGAATGCAGCCCGGGCTTCCTTGAAGAAAATCGAGGATGGAGATATTGTTATTTGATTTTTTCATCAATCATGGATCACGCCGGGTTCGGGTCCGTGTATCCGGCCTTCTTATCGAGCATGATGCTCTGCTCCTCATAGCGCATAAAAAAAGGGGAAAGGTCTATTGGCTTCTGCCCGGCGGGGGGATGAACTATGGGGAATCAATGACCCGGGCGCTTGAGCGGGAGTTCCGGGAGGAGCTCGGCGTTACCGTCAACGTTCATGATCCCATGTTCATCGGTGATTCCATCGATCCTCGCGGAAGACGGCATATCCTCAATGTCACGTTCCGCTGCACGTACCGGGAGGGGGAATACCTCCTCGGGAGGGACCGGAGGCTCTACGACTTCGGCTTTTTCAAGAAGGAGGAGATACCCGATAAACTATTATATCCCCCGATCAACAGCACGCTGGTGTCGATCCTCAACAACAAAAAGAGCGAATTGTATCTGGGCAGCTTATGGCTGGTTTAATGCACACGATAAAAGCGTCCGCGGGGTCCGCTTCATATGAGATACTCATAGGGAATTCTTTTCTGCATGATGCGCTCCGCCGCCCTGAGGTATCATCGGCTGAGAGGATCGCCGTGATCGTCAGCGCCCGGGTCGATGAGCTGCACGGTGAGTATGTGCGAAGGTCTTTAGGGGATCTCCGGGGCAGATCGGTTCTTTTGCTCATGGATGACCGGGAGGAGAACAAGAGCTACGCCCATGCGGAGCGCTTTCTGGAGAAGTTTATTGCTGAAAAGCTGAACCGGAGGGCGATCGTAATCGGCATAGGCGGCGGCGTTGTCGGGGATTTCGCGGGATTCTGCTCCGGCGTTTACATGAGGGGAATACCGGTTATCCATGTGCCGACGACGTTGCTCGCCATGGTCGACTCGAGCATCGGCGGGAAGGCGGCCGTCAATCTTACGGTAGGAAAGAACATCATCGGTCTGTTCCATCAACCTTTCCTGGTGGTCAGCGATCTGCACTTTTTAGAGAGCCTGCCTGCAGGGGAGGTCACCAACGGGCTGGCCGAATCCCTGAAGCACGGCATTATCGGTGATAACGCCGCGCTGGAGCTGCTGGAGGGGAACGGCCCGGATTCCCTGCGGCGGGTCGAGGTGATTTCAGAGCTCGTGGCCGCCTCCGCCCGGTTCAAGTCCGCAATCGTCGAAAGGGACGAACGGGAAGCCGGCCTCCGCTCAATACTGAATTTCGGACATACCATAGGCCACGCCATTGAATCCTCCATGGGGTATCGGGGCATTTCACACGGGCAGGCGGTGGCTGCGGGGATACGGATAAAGGTCGAAGTATGCCGACGAATGGGGCTTCTGTCCGAGGCTGAAGCGGGACGGGTGAATACGGTGATCCAACGGTATGGGCTCATGCCGGAAGGCCCGGATCTGGATATTGACCAGGTCATCCGGCACATGGAGTATGATAAAAAAAATTTCGGCGATGCGATAAATTTCGTGCTGCTGGCGGGATTGGGAAATCCCCGAATCAATCAGCGGATTCCGATTGATGTGCTGAAACAGGTGATGGTGGAGATGTGCTGAACTACTCTATCAACGAAATCGAGGGCCTTAAGATTCTTGCCTTGAGCGGCGGCCTTTCCGCGGAAACAATCGAGAATTTCGCCTCAATCGTAAAACAGGTTACCGAGCGGGAAAATATCATCATTAATTTTGAAAATGTGACGCTGGTAACCTCCGCAGGGCTGAACGCGCTGGTTGACGTCTCTCTTTTTGCAAAGAATCATGATAAGCGGGTTATTATTCTTTGGCCGGAGAACGAGCTCATGGCCATGGCCGAGGTTCTTGGTTTTTACAACTGCCTTATTTTCGCCCAGAGCGTGGATGAGGCAAAGATGAAAATCAGATATTTTACCTGATATTCAGGCATCCGGGAAAAAATGCACCTCCGGCTTTCCGGTGTAGACGTTCCGCGATATGAGCGCATCGATGCCGAAATATCTTTTGATCATGTCCGCGGTCAGCATGCCGGCATCCCCGATCCGTACGAGCCGCCCGCCGTCCATGACGAGGATCCTGTCCGCGGTCTGGGAAATAAAGTTGAGGTCGTTCGAACAGACAAGAGCGATCCGGTCGCCGTTCATGACATGCCGCGACAAGGCTTTTTTAAGCAGCCTCAGGGAGGCAATGTCAAGGTCGTTTGTGGGATTATCGAGGAGAAGGGCGTACGGCTGTTTTATGAGCGCATGCGCCAGCATGGCGCGCTTGAATATCCCGCTCGGGAGAATCCCCAATCGTTCATCTTTGAGTGAATCAAGGCCGAGCAGGTCCGCGTATTCATCGGCGATCCGGCGGTCATCGTCTGAGAACGGCCTCATGAATTTTTTGAAAGGAATCCGGGACAGGAGGATGAAATCGTACAACCGTTCGTCAGGATTGTGCGGCATTGTTCCGCCATAATAGAATATATCGGTGCCCTTTCTCCTCTGTTTGGCATCGGTGCGGCGGCCGTTGATCGCTACCAGTCCCTCATGGTCTGATATCAGTCCGGCTATGGTTTTCAGGAGCATGGTCTTGCCTGAGCCTGTTTGTCCAATGACGCCGATGATCTCTCCATCATCGAGGGACACGGCAACATCATCGAGGATGACCCTGCCGCTGATCGTAAGGGAGAGATTCTTGATATCGATCATCCGCCTGTATCCTCTTTGAGGTTATTTTTTCTCATCTTCGGATTCCGGATTTTTTTCAGGAAGGCTCTTCTCCTGTTTATCTTTGACGTCAAGGTTCTTTTCCTCGGCCTTTTTTTCAGTGTCAGGCGCTTTGATCGGCTTATCTTTTTCGATTTCCTGCGCAATTCCGGCCAGGGCGGGATCCTGTTTCGCTTTCGAGAGGTACTCGCCTGCATAGAACAGCTCATGTAATATACTTTTCGCTTTCTCTCTTCTGCCGCTTAAGGCATAGGCTTTGCAAAGGAGATACTTGTCCTCGTTTCCCAGGGATATCTTCTCGAAATAGTCGATCGCCTCATCGTATTTTTTCAAATGATAGAAGGCCTTTGCCGCAAGCAGGCTGGTTTCGTAGCTTTGGGATTTTTCATCCAACGCCTTTATTATGCCGATGACCCGGGAATAGTTTTTATTTTCCAAATGATTTTTTGCAAGTATAATGAAGACTTTCGTGTATTTCGGCTGATGGCTTTTTTTTCCTGAGACCAGGTCGAACAGCCTGTCGAAATATGACCCGTACCGGGCGTCGTTCTCTTTGTAGTATATGCTTCCAAGCTGGTACAGAACCTCCGGATTTTCAGGGTCGGCTGATTTGGCCTTATGGAGAGCCTTCAGGGCTTCGTCGTATTTTCCCGTTTTGATCTTGACCGCCGATAAGAGAAGAAGGAGCTCCACCGATTTGCCGCGGAAGAGCAGGGCTTTTTCAATCTCCTTTTCGGAGTCTTCAAAATCGTTGGTATTATAGTAACAGATGGCCAGCTTAACCCTGATCCGGTATTCGGCCGCGCTGTCGATGAATCCGAATTCCAGAATTTTTCCGTAGTGGTCTATAGCGGCCTGATATCGGTGCCGCGTAAAATAGATCTCCGCAAGGATCACGCGGACGTCCGTGTAAAAGGGGATACTGGCTGCGATCTCGCTCAGATAGGAGGCTGTCAGATCAAGATCGCCGCTTTTGTAGGCGATCATGCCGATTTCGAATTTCGGCGCTAAAAAGGACGGAGCGAATCTCAATGAGTCGTAAAACCTGCTCAATGACTCGTTGGTTTTGCCGTTTTTTTTAAGCTCGATTCCCTCCCTGTATTTGTCGATCGCGTCGCTGTTGTCCGTCCAAAGAAGCTTGTTGATCAGGGATTCAATCTTCTGCCGTGCTCCTCCCTCGCCGGTCTTTTGCCACATCTCCCTGCACAGCTTTATGACGCTCTCATAATCCTCACGCTGCTCCGCGAGGACGACGGCGTTCCAGTAGGCGTTGATTAAATATTGCCGGGATATGTTTTTTTTGGCGATTGCGGTCTTATAATATTCTTCAGCTTCACGATATTTTCCCTGCAGTTTTTCGATCTCCCCCAGGAAGTAATAGGCGTCTCCGCTGTCGCTTGTCTCTGCGGCCTTGAGGAACATCTCTTTCGCCTTATCGTATTTTTTATACGTGTAGTAGCTTCTTCCCTGCTCATAATATCCCGCGAACAGGGGAGCGGAAGCGGAAATCAGCGCAAGGGATGCGGATAAGATAATGTTACGAATTTTCATAGGGCGTGATTTTGTCGAATTTTGGTTGATGAAATACCCCCTTACGATATAACAATTCAGGTGTATATAATTTTTTTTAATTTTTTGTATAAGGTGTTTCAATGAGAAGAATTATCCGCTCCACCGGCATTGTGGCTGCGTCGACCATTGCAAGCAGGATTCTGGGACTGGCACGGGACATGCTCATGGCCTCTCTTTTCAGCGCCACCGCCGCAACCGACGCCTTTTACGCGGCATTCCGTATTCCTAATCTGTTCCGCCGTCTTGTTTCCGAGGGTGTCCTTACCATCTCCTTCATCCCGGTATATATGGAATACCTGGCTAATACGGAGAGGAAACGGGCACTGGATCTTGCACAGAAAATTCTCACCCTTCTCCTCGTCAGTGCGGCCGTCCTCGTCGCCGCCTGCATGATTTTCGCGCCGGAGGTCGTCCGGATCATCGTCAGGGGGTTCGACGATCCGTCACAGGTGAGGCTCACCGTTGTCATGATGAGAATCATGCTTCCCTATCTTTTAATGCTCGCGGCTCTGGCTTTTTGCATGGGTGTTCTCAATTCGCACAATTATTTTTTTGCTCCTGCTTTCGCTCTGGCCCTGCTCAATGTCGGGATTATTGCGGGAATTCTCTTTTTCAGCCGTTTTTTCCCTGAGCCGCTTTACGGCGTGTGCGCAGGGGTTCTCTTCGGCGGTCTTCTCCAGATTTTACTCCAGATCCCGTATATGGCCAGGAGCGGATTTAAAGTGAGGATGTCAATTGATTTGAAGCATCCGGGATTACGGAGAGTGATCAAGCTTGCGATCCCCGGCGCCTTCAGCATGGGAATCCAGCAGATCAATATTCTGATCGCCACCATGTTGGGATCGTACCTTGCCCCGGGGAGCATATCCTATATATTCTTTTCCGACAGGCTCAGTGAGCTGGTTATGGGAATTGTTGCGGTATCGATAGGAAACGCGGTTTTGCCGGAGATGTCGTCCCTGTCCGTAGAACGGAATTATCGGAAGCTGGCCGACATCTGTCTTTTTTCAATCAGATCGGTGCTGTTTATAGCCGTTCCGGCTGCTCTTGCATTGATGATAATCGGCTTTCCGATCATCTCCGTGCTCCTGATGCATAACCGGTTTACGGCCTTTGATGCGGAAATGACGTACCGGGCGCTCCTGTACGGGAGCATGGGTATTGCAAGCTTTGCGGTCAACCGGATAACCGTTCCCGCTCTGTATGCGCTGCATGATCCCCGGACCCCTTTTTACGCGGCATGTGCATCATTGATCATTAATCCTGTATGCGGGTGGTTTCTTATGCGCTCGAGCCTCGAGCATGCCGGTCTGACCCTGTCGATATCCATAGCTTCTACCGTCCAGATGATGGTTCTGATTTGGGCACTCAGAAAGAAAATCGGCGCTGCCGCTTTCAGAGAAATAGGCAGGCCGGTTCTGAAATATATCATGGCTGGCTGCGTGATGGGCGCCGTCATCTGGTATCTGGCCGGGTCAATCGACTGGAAAACAGCGGCATTTATGAAGCGGCTGGCATACCTGGCTGCCGCGGTGGCTTCCGGCGCAATAGCGTATCTGGCAGCCTGCTATGCCATGGGGGTCGGCGAGGTACGGTATTTCATAGGGAGAATTATTAAGAGGAATTGAATTCAGGTTTCACTTGACTCTTATCTCGATTTTTTATATAGTGCATTCGGCAGCAATAGTTATTGGCTGACTTCTATCCACAAATGTATAAGAAAGGGGGATAAGAAGATAGAAGAGATGATACAGATACATTGGAAGTTAGGGTCATCGGAGAGGTGTCATATGAGGTATAAAGTTTGGGCCGTTCTTACCGCATTGTTATGGCTTACCGTTTGTTCGAACCGGGAGGGGGTCAGAGCCCCGGGTGTCGCATTCGATGATGTGCTCATCAGCAGGGGATTTGTCAATGACAACACCTACCGGATAGTGTGCAAGGGCTATCCCCTGCAGGGGCTGGAGGGCATTCAGAAGATTGAATCCTCAAAGCGGGCTGCTCTGCTGAACGCGTATTATTTTGTCCAAAGTATTTTTGACGACTCAATCGCCCCTGACAAGGATGGCAAGGCGGAGCGCTTCGACGTCCGGGAGGATTATGTGGTAGTCTATTACGTTATAACAAAAAGGAATCTGAGGAGGAGCGCAAAGAGCCGATGACGATACCGGATCCGGGGCGGGAAATGGAAATTCTGAATAAAAATGCGGAATACGATGTGCTGGGGATGGGCTCCGCCCTCCTCGATTTTACCGTGAAGGTGGATGACGCCGAGCTTGAAGAATTCGGGCTCAAAAAGGGCGGGATGCAGCTGATCGACGAAGCCCGGAGCAGGGAAATCCGGTCGCGGCTTGAGGGACGGCCGGTGGAGATCACCCCGGGCGGAAGCTCGGCCAACACGCTTGCCGGCATATCGAATCTTTGCGGCAAAGGGATTTTCTCCGGTAAGGTGGGATTTGATCCCAACGGAGACCGATATATTCAGGATACGGAGCTCGCCGGCGTGAAAGCCCTCATCGGCAGGGACCGGAGCATGACCGGCCATGCCATCACCTTCATAACCCCTGATTCAGAGCGGACATTCGCGACCCACCTGGGGGCCTCCCTGCGATTCGATCGGGATGACATCAGCGAGGAATACATTAAAAAAAGCAAGATCCTCCATATCGAAGGATACCTGTTTGAGCCGCCCGGACTCCGGGAGGCGTGTATGCGGGCCCTGGAGATCGCCAAACGAAACAATGTCCTGATATCAGTCGACCTTTCTGATCCGGGCCTTATCGATAGGATTTACAAAACCTTCAGGCAGATAGTGAGAGAATTTGTAAACATCGTTTTTGTCAATGAGGATGAAGCGCGCGCCTTTACCAAAAATGAGAGGGAAGAGGCGCTGGAGGATCTGTATGCCGTCTGCGATTTCGCGGCGGTCAAACTCGGTGCCGAGGGAAGCATCATAAAGAGCGGCGGCTCCGTTTACCGGATACCGGCGGTCAGGACGCAGGTGGTTAACACCAACGGGGCAGGGGACATGTACGCAGCCGGGGTTTTGTACGGCATAGCCCGCGGACTCGATCCCGAACGCTCCGGACGGATAGGGAGCTTCGTATCATCCAAAGTCGTGTCCCAGGTGGGGGCGCGGGTTCGGGGCAAAATATCCATTGAGTCAATTATTTGAATTTAATTAAATTATCAAGGAGGCTTAAATGAAAAAAATAATAATGGCGTCTTTTGTTGTTGTCGCGGCTGCAAGCCTGGCGTCAGGCATCGGCCTCAATCTAAAAAAACGGGCCTGCGAAACTGCCTGCGAAACTGCCAAGAATGAGTGCTATGAAAAGGCTAAAGATGAAAAAGGAGAGATCAGTGATGTGAAGAAAGCGGTGTGCGATACCGGCTACACCGAATGCGACGACAAATGCAAAAAAGATTATCCTGATAAATAATCCTGGCATCTTTTCAGATGGCCTCGGCCCGACCTCTCAATTTTAACGTCTGAAATGCCGATAATAAGGCTGAGGAGGCGGGGTCTCTTTATGGATTGGATTCCTTTTTATGATAAGACCGTTATATCCGACAAGGTCAGAAGCTCGAACAGGGAAAAGGTCAATAAATCCGATCAGACGAGCTCCCGCGACGCCGTTGTCGAGCCTGATACAAAGAAACGGGAATCCGGCGGCAACACCAGAGAAAGAGGGGATGAGGCCCGGGATCATTATGAAAGCCTGAAGAGCGGCGCTGATCTTATAAACTCAGAGCTTGAAAAGAAAAATTCTCCATACCGGTTTTACCTATACCGCGAGATGGATGAGATCTTTATTCATCTTGTCAAATTGGACGAGTGGGGCGAGGCAATAGAAGTGATCCGTAAAAACATCACTCACCAGGAATTCGCCGAATTGATAAGCCGCCTGGAAAAGGGGGAGGGCCTTATTATAGACAGCGCCGGATAATGGCCTGACTACATGAGCTTCTGAACAGCCGCATTGATCCGCTTAATGCCGCTAAGTATATTTTCGTCGGATGTTGCAAAAGAGAGCCGGAGATGATTGTCGGAGCCGAATGCTATGCCGGGTACGACCGCAACCTTGGCCTGCTCCAGCAGATAGGAGCTGAGATTTGATGACTTAAATTCGCTCCTGTACTTTTCTTCGATCCGCGGCCAACCCTTCATCGCGTACACCCTTTCCACGCCGGGGAAGACATAGAAGGCGCCGTCCGGGTCGATGCAGCTGAAGCCGGGCACTTCGTTCAAGCAGCCGACTATGATATCCTTCCTCCGCTCAAATGCTCTCACCATTTCAGCAACTACGCCCTGGTCTCCGGAAATGGCCGCAACAGCCGCCCATTGGGATATGGAGGCCGGATTTGATGTTGACTGGCTCTGCAGGGTCTCGACCTGTTCAATGATGGAAGAATCACCGGCCATGTATCCGATTCTCCATCCGGTCATGGCATACGTCTTTGAAACGCCGTTTAAAACAACGGATTTCTTTTTTATTTCTTCCGATACATTGGCAAGGTTAAAGAAATCGGCGCCGCCGTACCGGATCGCCTCATATATGTCGTCGGATATGAGAATGATGTCGCGATCCTCGACGACGCGGGCGATCTCTTCGATTTCAGATCTTGTATAGACCGCCCCGGTCGGATTGGAGGGCGAGTTTACTACCACGGCCCTTGTTTTATCGGTGACCGCTTCACGTAATTTCCCGGGTAGCATTTTAAAGCCGTTTTCCTCCGCCGTCTCCACGATCACCGGAATGCCGTCCGCGAGCAATACCATGGGCGGATATGAGACCCAGTACGGAGCGGGAATGATCACTTCATCCCCCTTATCCAGGATCACCTGCATGAGGTTATAAAAGGAATGCTTGCCGCCGCAGTTGATCGTCACCTCGTTCAGCCGGTAATCAAGGCTGTTGTCCCTTTTAAATTTTTGTATGACCGCCTTTTTGAGTTCAGGGATTCCTCCCACCGGGGTGTATTTTGTCTTTCCGCTTTCGATTGCCCGGATGGCTGCTTCCTTTATGAACGCCGGGGTATCGAAATCCGGCTCGCCGGACCCGAACCCTATGACATCAACGCCCTGCGCCTTGAGCGCATTGGCGAGTGCGGTCACCTCGAGCGTCGGGGAGGGCTTCACCTGAAGAATCCTGTCTGAAAATTTCATGAATATCACCAATAAGTATGATATTTGCCCCGCCGCCGAAGGCTGCGGGGCAAATATGAATCATTTGCTCACCAATCTCATAAAGAACGCGCCTATTGTGTCAAGTTTTTTTATGGGCACATCTAAAAACTCCTTTTCTGAAATTCTATTGACTAAAAATATATTTATATTAGACTTATTGGGTGAAACTTAATGTTACGAAAGCCCTCTCCTTTCATCCAATTTTAATGGGAGAGGGCGCGCGGCAGCGCGGGTGAGGGGGGGAGTATGAGAATCAAACTATGGGGTGTCAGAGGGTCGCTCCCGACGCCGGTATCAGGCGATTCTATCGCGGCCAAGATCCGGAAGGCCCTGAGCCTGGCCCGGCCGGGCGATATATCATCGGAAGAATCGATTGATTCTTTTATACGATCCCTTCCCTTTTCGGTACAGAGTACTTTCGGGGGTAACACAACCTCCATACAGGTGGTTACCGGCTCGGGTGATTTGATTATCATCGACTGCGGAAGCGGCATCCGGATGCTCGGCCATGAGCTCATGAAGGGGGATTTCGGCGAGGGAAGGGGGACCGCCACCGTGCTCCTCTCTCATACGCATTGGGATCATATTCAGGGCATCCCTTTTTTTCTCCCCTTTTACGTCAAGGGGAACAGGTTTAACTTCTATTCCGCATTCCCGGACCTGAAAAAGCGCCTCGATTACCAGCAGGCGTATACGCATTTCCCGGTTTCATTTGATTTTCTGCCGGCGAAAAAAGAATTTTTCACCATAGAAGCGGAAGAGGAGTTATATGTCAATGACACGAAAGTCGTCAACAAGCTGATGCCGCATCCGGGGGCCGCATACGGCTATCGCATAGAGGACGGCGGCAAGGTTTTGGCTTACACGAGCGATTGTGAATTCAACATAAATGAGATCGACCATATCGAGAATTACCGGAATTTTTTTTCCGACGCCGATGTGGTGGTATTCGATACGCAGTATACCTTCGAGGAATCAATCGACAAGCTGGAGTTCGGACATTCTTCAGCATCTATGGCGATCGATATAGCGGGCATGTTCAACGTTAAGCGGCTGATTCTTTTCCATCACGAGCCGAATTACAATGATGAAAAGCTTGAAAGCGTCCTCTTTAACGCCAAAACATATTTGAGCATGAACGCGGGCCGTGTCGGGGACATGCGGGTGGATATCGCTTATGAAGGCATGGAAATAATACTCTGATACGAGACCGGGGAATCGCTAATAACCCCCTCATCGCTGCATTGAAAATCAAAAATCGTTATCCTCCTTGACAGAATATTCATTGTCTGCAATGAGTTGCTAAAATTTTTATAATCCGGTTTGCCCTATGTTTGAAACTTCAGGTCGGCACATGTTCCGCTTTCTCAAATCCCAATTCACCGGTATCCTTGCCGTCTTTCTGCTGCTGGCGAATACAATGGTCTGTATCGGACCGCTTCTCATTACGGCCTTTATAAAACTTCTGATTCCTTTCCAAGGCTTCAGAAAACTTTGCAGCATAATAGCCAACGGCATCGCCGTGATATGGATATCCATCAACAATTTCAACATGGGGATTACCAGAAAAATCAACTGGGACGTACAGGGTCTTGAAGGCCTTTCGCTGAAGGGGTGGTACCTTGTCATCTCGAACCACCAGACGTGGGCGGACATCGTAGTGCTGCAGAAAATTTTCAATCGCCGCATACCGCTCCTTAAATTTTTTCTCAAGAAGGAGCTCATCTGGGTGCCCCTGCTCGGCGTTGCCTGGTGGGCGTTGGATTTCCCCTTTATGAAACGATATTCCGCCGCCTTTTTAAAAAGGCATCCGCGCCTCAAGGGCAAGGACATTGAAATCACCCGGAAGGCATGCGAAAAATTCAAGACCATCCCGGTGTCCATAATGAACTTTGTCGAAGGAACCCGTTTTACGAAGGAAAAGCATGACCGCCAGAACTCCCCTTTCAGGCATCTTTTAAGGCCGAAGGCGGGCGGTATCGGATTTGTGCTCGCTGCCATGGGTGAACGGCTGACCAGCATCCTGAATATCACCATCATCTACCCGCAAGGCGAAACGAGCTTCTGGGCTTTTCTGTGTGGAAGGATCAATGAGATAAAGGTATGGGTTGAAAAAATTCCCATCAAAAGAAACCTGTCGGGCGACTACATAACGGACCCCGATTTCCAGATCAGGTTCCGGAGCTGGCTCAATTCCCTCTGGCGTGATAAGGACCGGCTGTTCGATGCCCAGGGAGCGGACACCCGGTTGCTCCCCTGATACATTTTCCTTGATAATAAATGATCAAAACGATGCACTGCTGTTTATTGCCTGGCCGCGATGCCGGCCACTATCCTGTTTATTACTTTCGCAGTGTAGTTTTTGCTCTTTTGCTTCATGATCGTCTCTTGCATCTCTTCGTAGTTTTTCGGCGGGACCGCCTCCATTTCTTTTCTTACCAGCCGGATCGCCTGTGGTACGCATTTGGGGACGCAATTCCCGCATCCGATGCAGCGCTTTAAATTAATATTGATCCTTTTCATTTTTTTATTAAATTGGACCGCAGCAACCTGGCATTGTTTCTCGCACAGCCCGCATCCCGTGCATAGCGCATTATCGACGGCCGCGTGAAAATTACTGGCCCAAAAATCAATCGGCTTGGGCAATAATTTCTGCAAGCCCAGCATGCCGCAGCAGCACCCGCAGCACGAGCACACTGCATCAGGCTCCCTTGAATTGAACGCCTGCAGGACCAGGCCCTCTTGCTGGTTCTGCCGCATTATTTCCAGCGCTTCCTTTTTATCGATCCGCCGGCCTTTTTTGAAAGCCGCCAATGCAATGGCGACATCGCGGAAGGTCATACAGGTCTCAAGCCTCTTGGTCTTCTCGCAGGGTTTCCCCTTCATCATATCCGCCTTACGGCATATGCATTCAAGAACTACGATGGGCCCGTCCGTATCGTTTATGATTCTGACGATATCATCATAACCCGTGAGCCCCTGTTCGATCTTTATGCTCCTTTCTACCGGAATCGTCCGCATCTGGGGGATTCCGGTGCCCAACAGGCTTGCCCCGTATCTCAGGCTGTGCTGATAGCGTTTGACATCTTTAAGATACGGTTCTGTCAGCGAAAACACCCTGCCTTCATACATCCCCACAACCAGAGGCACGAGACAGAAATGCTCGACCCCGCCGGTTTTCCTGTACCCGATGCTTCCTTTTTCGCTCAGAGCATACAACAAATCCCTTAACTTAGGGACTGCGATGCCGCTCTCTTTTACGCGTGTATGGATTGTTTCCAACGATTCATATCTGTAAGTCAACTTAAGCGCTACTTCAGCCTCTTCCCGGTTAAAGTGATGCTTGAGCAGGCGGATGTCGGCGCCAAACAGGGCCCTGGGAAAGCCGACAGGCTGTTTGTCAAGGTGCTGTTGGAGCTTTCTGAGGATTTTTCTTTCAGATGCCATGGTTTTTCCTGTCAGTAAGAGACTTATTTTCTCAAGTTTAACAAACAGTATATAGCAAAATTTATCAAGAAAATAATATAGTGAGCAGAGGAACCCTGCTTTTTAATTGAAGTTCTAAAAAACAAAACCAAATGAAGGTGTATTAAAATTTTTTAAATTGACTTTTAAAAATATTAATTTTATCGTTTTTGATTAAAATTATTACAGGAGGGATCATATGAAGAAAATTATTGCGGGCGTACTGGCGTTTTCAGTTATAGTGACTATTTTTGTCGCGGTAGCGAATGGCGGAACCAAGTATAGCATATTCTGCGCGAACGGGAAGATAGAAGTGGAAATGCGTTCCCTGGAAAAAATGAAATCAGCGCGGGGCAGTGATGTATGTCTCATAAAGGAATTTGATTATTCATCTGATGCTGAAAATGAAGCAGGAAAGTTGGGTGGAAAAGGGGCATCGTGCAAATGTAATTAATTTATAGTTTTGATTTGGTCTTAAAGGAGGCATGTTATTCATGCCCCATAGCCGCCATCGTAAAATGGAGAAGTTCTTCAGCAAGATTTCTAAAGCGCGGGATGAAATTAAAAAGGGACATTATGTCAGCTTAGATGAGCTTTCGGACTAATGAGTTATGTCTGACAAGTCATTGAAGCTGACATTATGTTATATCGCGTTCGGTATAGCTTGATTATTTATCCGAACAAAGGCCAACCTCTGCTCGTTAACGCCCGCTATCTCTGCGCTTTGCGAAGCATTCCTTGCAGTAAACCGGACGGTCTCCGCTTGGCTTAAACGGGACAGTGCATTCTTTCTTGCAGTCTGCGCAAATCGCCTTGTGCATCTCCTTCTGTCCACTGCCGTATCCTCCGCCACTGCCGTATCCACGATCACCGCCTTGTTGATATCCCATAGTATCTCCTTTTTGGTTTTAATAATAATTTGTAATCATACGTTGACCATTGGGGGATTTCATTGAGGAAATACAAGTATTTATTTTTCTGATTCTTTTGATATGAATAGTTATCTCTTGCCAACACATCCTCCTCTTAACCACATAGGAAAATACGCTCTATTCAGAACCGGTCCTTTGATATAATACGGCTTACTCGTACTGCTTGTCCTGAGCTTGTCGAAGGGAGCACGTCGAAGTATCTATATCGGTTTTAGAAAGACGCTTGTACCGCTTTAAGCACCGGAAACAGTGGCTCAAATTTTCGCGCGCGGCCTGAAAAAAGGACAAGTACCACTGCCGGCAAGCCATCCGCAATTATGTATTTGACAAAACTAACAATTAAAAATATATTTCAATTCTCAACCGTTGCGCCCGTCATAGGTCTCGACTCTTCCATAGGAGCCTTGAGCGTTGGAATTGTATTTCTCGAAAATGCCGCCGGACATAGGTTCAAACTTCAAGCGGCCTTCTGTTATCCAGAGGTTTTTCACACAATGCTTTTTATACCAATGTTTTGGATACGTCGAGAAGACAGAGGAGGAGCCCATGAAAAAAGAAGCGGGATTGTGGATCGACCATAGAAAGGCGGTCATTGTAATTGTCACAGACAAAGGAGAGGAAACAAAAGAAATAACATCAAATGTCGAGAAACGCGTCCGCTTCTCCGGCGGTTCTCATTCCGTGAGCGCTGATGGACGACAGCAAGCCACGGCCGAAGACCAGCGCGACAGAAAATATGCCAACCATCTCAACCGATACTACGATGAGGTCGTTGCCTATATTCATGATGCGGAAACTGTTCAGATATTTGGTCCGGGTGAGGCAAAGGGCGAGCTCGAAAAACGTCTCGGAAGAAAAAATTTTGCCGGGCACGTTGATGTTATTGAAACCGTTGACAAGATGACGGACCGCCAGATTGCGGCAAAAGTCCGGCTACGATTTAAAGACGAGTAGTCACAATTTCTTTTTCTTTGCCGTACGGATTTGTCTTGCAGCGGAAGCGCAAACCCGTATATATAAAATATTAAAAAGGAGATACCAAATGATAAAAATCAGCAAGAGTGTTATCGCAGCGTTGGCGGTGAGCGCCCTGATTGTCGGAATTTCCGGCTGCAAGAAACAGGGAACACCGGCCGAAGACGTCGGCAAGGAAATAGATCAGGCGGTCGACAGAGCAGGCCGGAAGATTAATACGGCGGTTGACAAAGCCGGCCAGAAGATTGAAAAAGCCGGTCAAAAAATGAAGGACTCGGTAAAAGACTCCAAGAAATAATTGCACCGGCAAAATGCGCGGAAAAAAGCCGCCGATGCCGGATATTTCAGCGTATCCACCGTAATAATTAAGAAGGACACGGGAAGGGTTGAAAGGATCACATCGGGACTTAGGCTGTGGGCGCTACTGGACTTGAACCAGTGACCCTCTGCTTGTAAGGCGGTCTTTCCTAACGGACGTTTGGTGTCTCTGTGTGTAGATTACTTTATTTATGTGATAAAAGTCAAGGATTTATTGGTATTTATGGGTAAATTCGTGTGTAGGTGTGCTTAAAAATTTGTCACACTCTATGTCACACTCATAAATCGGAATTCTTATGCGCGGGAATATGGGCGGTCAGCGTAAGCGGCAAACTGGACCCGGGCCGCCCGGGTATATGGGCCATCCCGGAAAACTCTTTCCGAACTGGTCATCGGCAGCTATGCCTTGACGCCCGATATGGCCGTGTGGATCGGGGAAGCGATAGGCACCATGCCGGAAAGCCGGCTTGAAATGCAGAACAGACTTACCCTCCGAGCGGCTCTTTTTTTGCCGTTATGTATTGTTCTTTTCTACTACTATATCTCCTTCCTCTCTTAATCCTGCTCACTACCTATATCGGGGCGGCCCGGATCAATACAACTGTCAATGCGCAGAATAGGGCAGGGCCGCCGTGGAGCGGTTTTAGGATTGTGAGTAACATAGCATTGATGTCCAGAATTCAGGCTCCTGCCTTCACACCACCCCGCCCCCCCCTACCTCCGCTCACAGAGATTGTCTCTACATCACTCTCCTCACAACCCTACAACATCCCCCCTCCCCATTTTTTAAGACTTCCGGATATTTTAGAAACCGAATAACCTTATAACAGGGCTATGTTTAGACTTTTCAATATTGGCAGAAAGCGCAGTTAAATTGAATTTGAATTAACACCTACAAAAAGGGAACCGTTTTAATTATGATTTTGGTAAATAATATTTGCACTTGTGCCTGAAATATTTATATTGGTGTTGAGGGTAAAACCATGTGGTTTGACTTTGGATTTTTCGACATCGGCATAAACGACTGGCCGTATCCTCACGATGTGAACATTTACGATCGTATGCTTGAGATTATGCCATTGGATATCATCGTATCTTTGCCGCTCTTATTCATTTCAATTACCGGGATCATCTATGGATTAATAATCATTAAAGAATTTATAAAGGGGTATAAGGGTTGATGAGAGACGAAGCCGGAATCAACGTTCCAATAGTCGTTTTAATAATTCCTCAACCCCGTACCGGATAAGATCAGACACGGTGATTTTCCTGCCGGCTTCTCTGGACAAGATCGGTGCCTGCGCTTGTAAAGCGTTCCATAGTTTCGGCGGCATGAGAACCCGCCGTAATTCCATTTTTTCGTCGTATTTTTGAGGCCGCATCTTTGCTTATCCTGGGCGCCGTTTTGATACTTCTCATTGCAGAGAAGTCGGGCTCGTTGAGTATTTGCTGGATATTATCGGCCATATCAACGGTTCATCCTCATTTTTCGACGAAGGCGTTCTTCGGCGGCGTCCATGTTCCGTTGATTTCTATCCACGGAACGAAGGAAAAAATTCTGTACATCTCTTGCCGTGGTAGTTCCTGCCGATAGTATACCCGCGTTTCTGGTGTCAAATTTTTGATCGTCAACCTCATATTTACCGCCAAAACCCTCTTTAACTTTTATGGCGACATGGAATCTTTGAGCGGCTTGTTCATACAAAGAAAGCCGTTGCTCTTCCGGAATATCCATTTGGAAAATATTTTTAAATGCGTTCTGAGCCTGAAGTTCTTGATCCGTGCGATATTCTTCAAGTTCTTTCGTGCTGAACGTCCGGGCCTGTCCTGTTCCCATGTGACTTTCATCAGTAAGATCGTACAATGTCAAACCAGGCCGTATTGCCCTTCTTCCTGCGGCAAGCATATCATTCAGGTATCTTTCTGAGCCTGGCGGGGATGAAGACATAAACCCATACGATTTACCGGCATCCGCCTTGTTGGTGTACGCTTTATAGTGTATGGGCTTCCCTGCGCCACCGCCGACACCGGAAAGAAGCCGCCGCAATTCCGTTTCGGTCAGAGGACGCCGGTAAGTTTCGCCGATGTCTGTAAGCTGCGCCGCGGTTTTATTATAATTCTCGGCAATTTCAAGAGGGCTTTTACCCTTAATTGATTTATAGAAATTGTCAATCGTCTGCCGCATCGCATCCCCGGCTGTTTGGTAATCCAGAAATTTTTTACTACGGTATGGTGTCTCTTCCCATTGCTCGAAATTCTGCTCGGCGCCGATTGCCCCCGGTGAATTCGCGAGCTGTGACAGGTTTTGCAGAATATTCCCCTGTCCTTTCGCCTGCATTGCCTTGAGGTCCTCAATGGTTTTTGGAAGCTGTGACGGAACACTCTGTTTTAAAAGCGCGTCCAATGCCGTCGCCGGCGCAGCCTCGGCAAGCTGATTCTGGATGAGCTGCTCTCTACCGGTAAGGTCTTCAAGTCCGGGTTTATCTCCAAGCTGCCGGCGGAGCTCAATCATTTTATTCAATTGGTCAAGCCGCATTTGCTTGTTTATCAATGCGGCCCTTTGCTCTGAATCACTGAGCTTTATGAGCGCCGCGGTTAATGTTGCGTATCCGGGGTCTTGCGGTATTACTTGCATGACATTCTCCTATGAGAAAATTGACTCAAACAAAACGATTTGCAAGCCTTTTTTGTTAACTTATCCGATTGGTTCTATAGAGATCACACACTGCCCTAAAATCCTAAAAATATAAGCCGTAAAACCCCAATCCGTACAATGTTTTTGACCCTCCCTTGTGCCAGGCTGTATGTTTCAACGTCCATCTGAATTTGACCCGAAAAATCCCTAAATTCCCTGTACGGATTGATGTTTTTTTTGCTCAAAACCGGCCTTATCACAGGTCATCGTTAAAAGCTGTGATTTTTCTTTATTTTTTCGCGCATTGAACAGTACTTCCTGTCGTGCCTGCCGCTCTGCCTCGGTCAATTTGCGTTTCGGTTTATGTTTAGATAACCACTGATGAATCGCCTTTTCTTCGTCTCGACAATCGGGGTCAATCCCGCTAATGTTTTTCCCGATAATGCAATTACGCCGCAACATTTCAAGAGTGAAATACTTTTCCATGTCGTCAGCCCGTTTTGCAATCTTTCGTTGCACTTGGACAAAGAGATCATTGTACCGAGTGCAGATTCCTTCATCGGGGAACCAGCGATCATCCGTTAAATTTTCTGGACATAAAGGGGCACTACACGTTCCAAATTTGGGGCATTTTTCTTTTTGCTTTTCATTGTCGTTCATCATACGCCATTACCTCCTCTGCATTCAATCTCACGCAGGACACGTATCGAAAAGCGTGCCCTGAATTTCAACCGGTGCGGGCCGTGTCCGTCGGAATAAAACGCCGGCAGTAATCGCCATCGTCTGTTGATAACCGCGCGTCAAAGTGGCCCAGCTGTATGTATCGCCCTGGTCAATGGAGCCGGTAAAGACCTGCTTCCCGTCGTCTCGGTCTTCCTGCTCCAATCTTAGGGTGGCGATCCTTCCCCGGTCGTCATCGATTGTTACCCGAATCTCGTCATCCGGGTCAACCGATAGGTTTTGAATCCAAGACCGGTGCGTAAATTGATTGCCCGGCTTATCCTGTTCCGCGTTGTGGCTCATGGCGAAGGTGCGGATTAAATGGCCGTTAATTTGCAATCGCGCTGCCAGCTTCATCGTTTCACCGTCGCATTTTATCAATTTCATCCGGCGGCTCCTGTTCCTATTAAATGATCTAATTTTTTTTGAAATCTTTGAGAAAGATTATCACTGGAGTTTCCAAAGGCTGTCGAAAGCGAATTTTCTGAGCTTCCGACGTTCCCCCTTATGGGGGGTAGGAGGGGGTGTTTTTTTCTTGTAATCTCTGACTTATAGTTTCTGTCTGTAGTCTCTGTTAAAGAATTCGCCAATTTGGTAAAATCCAATTCGCCAATTTGGTAAAAACCGTTTTCGCCAATTTGGTAAAAACGGACTTGTTTTTCGATCAAAATTTGCAAATTGTCAACATTTAGGGCGATATGCACTGTAGGGAAACTTTGAAATTTATGGAGTTCCAAGTCGATAATTTTTAAATCCCGCAACGTTTCTAGATTCCGCCGTGCCGTTGTCGGTTTGATCCGACATTCGTCCCACCAATCTGAATTTTTTTTCACTAGCCAGAAGCGGCCATTTTTATTAATCCGAAGACGCGATTCGCTGTTTTTAGCGGGAAGATGCCAATAAATAATTTGCGAAAGCATCACACCGGCTGAGAGGGAGCCAGCAATATCAATATAAATGCGCTTTATTAAAATTGAATCGCTTTCAATTTCCGTCCATTCGAGGAAATCAAAACCATGCGACTTTTTTGATTGACAATTTCTGGGAGTTTCAATATCAGTAATTTTATTACAATCTCCAAAATCATTTAAGCTATTTGAAATAGCCCCGTTGGTTCCCACCGCGGGGTTTCTTATGCCCTCATTCATCGCCATTGTCTCCCGATTGAATTTTTTCCGTAATCGTTCGCTCGACGCGCCTGACTTCACCACCGTGAATAATGACTCGAATTCCCGCCTCGCCGTAGTGCATCCCGGAAATCTGATCGCGCAGCCAGGCGATGTTGGTCTGTAATAATTTTTCGCTGTTCATTGCATCACTTCGGTCGCATTGGCATTAAGCCACTGTTTGATTTTTTCGGGATCGAAGCGTACCGAGCGGCCGCACTTGATAAAGGGGATCGTGCGGTTCATTACATCCCGTCGCAGTTTGTGTTCCGATACGCGAAGATAACTTGCCAGATCGGAATATCGCCAGAGGGCGGGTTCATTTATTATTTGTTGTTGCATTATGGCCTCCATGATTTAAGTATCATGAAAATAAAATAATAAATAATCGTAATGTGTAAAGCAGAATGGCGCTGAATGTATGGAATGTTGTGGAAGCTTCCAGAAAGATTCCAGAGGATATTATTTATGGTTTAATGCTTTTTGAATTATTTCTTTATAATGTTCGGGATTAACATTATAGTTCCGGCGGGCATTTTTAAAAGTGTATTTTGTATAAGAATATTTAAAATTTTTTCTTATAAATTTGTGTTGTAGCGCTTTTTTTGTCTGTTCGGACGTAGCTCCGGCTTTCGGTATATCCCATATATCTAACAATGCGATTATATTTTCAATATTGTTAAGTGATATTATATTTTCTCCTGTTAATCCTTTAATAGTTGTTTTTTGTGTTTGGGTAAGGCCATAATTTAAATCATATAAATTTTTCTTCGATATTGTTTTTGATCTTTGATTTTTTGCCGCGGTTTGGTTACTCTCCAATTCATTGATTTTATCTATTATAGAATTGAACATCCATATAGTGAACGGTATATCTGCCGGTGAATTGATTCCAGAATTAATTTCGTTAAGATCAATCTCCTCAATGCTAAAATTATCAGGGCCCCTTATAAGCCATGCCAATTGTTTTATACTAGGCGGTACACCACAGGGGAACCTTGACAGAAAATTTCTTCTGTTTTGCTTGAAGTAATCGTAATGACCTCCCGCCGTCTCTATCCTTTTTAGTATTAACGCTTTCTTTACCTCTATTGCTTCGATTGCTGATTCGTCAGTCAGCCATGTCGTGAGCGGAACTTCATTTCGTGGATGATTAGTTTGATAGTATGAAGCGCAGTGATAAATATATTCCCGTACTAATTTGTCAGTCTCAATGATTTCTTTGGCTCGTTTCTCAAGGGCTATAAATGATTTGCCTTTTAAAATTTTCTCTAATATTTGATCGGCTGTTTCTCGTCTGTTCTGATTTCTTAATGACGCAAGCGCCCTTTGCAGTTCTTCGTTTTTTGGTTCCTTCTCCATCTCAATACCTCCGTCGTATTGATTTCCGATTGAAAAACGTACGGGAAAGCCGTCGGAAGCGGCCTTGT
>MIBJ01000041.1 GCA_001829495.1 Spirochaetes bacterium RBG_16_49_21
ATGGAGGTAATCCTATGCAATTTTCAGTCGCGTGCAGCTTTGATGACAGCCTGCTTGAAGGGCTTGCTCCCTATCCGGTTTATGAACTGTACGGAAAACTGACATCGGATTATTTCGGCGGGGGAAGGCCGTCGTTCTATCTGCCGACGGTCGGGAAACATGAGCTGGCGGATTTTGTAAATAAGACGCATCAGAAGGGAATAGAATTCAATTATCTGCTGAATGCCTCCTCCATGGGGAACATGGAATACACTTCATACGGGCAGAGAGAGATCAACCGGCTCCTGGGGTGGCTCAATGAAATCAATGTCGATTCCCTGACCGTGGCGAACGTGTTTTTTCTGAAGCTCATAA
Organism: Spirochaetes bacterium RBG_16_49_21; assembly: GCA_001829495.1. GTDB lineage: Bacteria > Spirochaetota > UBA4802 > UBA4802 > UBA5550 > RBG-16-49-21. The sequence continues at coordinate 355 of MIBJ01000041.1, forward strand.
AAAAGCGCTGGCCGCGCTTCAAGGTGCGCGTGAGCTCTCACCGCTATACCGACAATCCGCGGAAAATACGATTCTGGAAGGATGCGGGAGCTGACTGCCTCGTCATATCCGAAGTGAACATCCACCGCGAGTTCAAAATCCTTGAGGCCATGAGAGAGGCCGCCGGCGACGGCATGGAGCTCCAGCTTATCGTCAACAACTGGTGCAGGCAGGACTGCGCTATTGCCGGGAATCACGCGGTCGGATTATCGGTCGCCTCCCAAAAAAAATCAAAGGGGTTTCCGCTTGATTTCTGCTCGCTCTACTGCAACCATATGCGGCTCGACGAGCCGGTACATTATATTCGCGCCAACTGGATCAGGCCCGAGGATATCCACATCTACGAAAAGCTCGGATACACCCGGTTCAAGATCGTCGAGCGGAATACGCCGACCGCGATTCTGCTCGAGCGGGTCAAGGCGTATCATGACCGGAGATATGACGGAAATCTCCTCTATCTTTTTCAGAATTACGCGTATCCCCTGGATAAATTTTCCCTGCGGGATAAAGACGCTTTTTCGCGCAAGCGCATGCTTAAATATTTTATCAAGCCCAAAGCGGTCAACCTCCTCAAGTTTTTAAAGGTCGTAAAATTCGGGGATAAGGGGAGCGTCCTGTTCCCCCTGCGGGGGAGCAATCCGGTCTATATCGACAACAGAAAACTGGACGGATTCATTGATCATTTTCTGAAAAACAGCTGTGCGTCCAAGGATTGCGACCGGTGCGGGTACTGCCACCGGTGGGCAAAGAAGGCCGTGAAGATCGATCCGGCCTGGAGGCAGGAGATGGGTCTGATATACGATGAGCTTCTGGACGAGATCTATTCCGGCGGGTTCTGGGAAGGATATCTCGACACGATAAAAAAGATGGCGTCGAACAAGAACGGCGAGGGGCGTGAGATATTCAGCGATATCAAGCATTTTGCCAGAATCCTCAAGGCCATGTCTTAGGAGAAAAATCATGAACTCATGTCCGACATGCTTGATAGGGGCGATGTTCAGATGCAGGGTCAGGGTATGAGCGCTGTTCAGGTAGAGCAGATCACCGGCTCCGACCGGAAGGAACTCGCGGCGGCAATGAAAAAGGGAGCCGACTTTCTGGCGTCCATTCAGGAGGAAAGCGGATGCTGGAAGGGGGATTACGGAGGGCCGATGTTTTTGCTGCCGATGTATGTCGGAACCTGTTATATAACCGGCCAGGAGATGAGCGGCCGGGAGAGTGAGGGGTTCGTCAGATATTTTTTCAACGTGCAGAACGGCGACGGCAGTATCGGCCTGCACGCTGAAGATACCGGCTGCATGTTTACAACGGTGCTCGGCTATGCCGCACTCAGGATGCTCGGCGTGAACCGCGGCGATCCGAAGATGAAGAGGATGAGAGAATGGATCGCGTTCAACGGAACAGCCTTGGGAGCGGCCAGCTGGGGAAAATTCTTCATGACGCTCCTTAACCTTCACCCCTATGAGGGTCTGAATCCTCTGCTGCCGGAGCTCTGGAGCTTGCCGTATTGGCTGCCGTTCCATCCCGGCAGGCTCTGGTGTCATGCGCGCCAGGTGTATCTTCCCATGGCGTACCTTTACGGGATCAAGGCGCAGATCCCGGAAGACAAGCTGATCCGCGAAATACGGCGGGATATCTATGATGCGGATTACAACACAATAGATTTTTCGAAAAACAGGAATACCGTTGCACGCACCGATAATTACGTTCCGTACAGCATGCTCTTAAAATTAATAAACAGGGTATTGATGTTTTGTGAAAAACATCATGTGAAGAAGTTCCGGAAGCGCTCGCTTGCCACGGTCCTGGATCATATACTGTTTGAGGACCGGGTGACCAATTATATCGACATCGGACCGGTCAACAGCATACTGAATAGCCTGGTGCACTATTTTATTGATGCGACCGGAGAGGATTTCAGGAAGAGCTTCACGGCGCTCAAGCTCTATCTGTGTGAAGGCCACGACGGCACGAAAATGAACGGCTATAATTCAACCGCGCTGTGGGACACCGCTTTTTCCGTGCAGGCGATTTTTGCCGCCGGCCTTCAGGCTGGATATGAACAGTGCCTGAACAAGGCCTATGATTTTATCAGGAATAATCAGGTGATCGAAGACGTTCCGGATAATGAAAGGTATTACCGGCATACGTCGCGGGGAGGCTGGCCTTTCAGCGACAGGGATCACGGCTGGCCTATCTCCGATTGCACGGCTGAGGGATACAAGGCGGAAAGGCTCATCGGGGACTCCTTTTCCGTAAAGGATCCGATTGATAGGTATCTGCGGTATGAGAGCGTGAGCCTCATCCTTTCATTACAAAACAGGGACGGGGGATGGGCCACGTATGAGAAGCGGCGCGCCGGCACGTGGCTTGAGCTGTTGAATCCCTCCAGCGTGTTCGGAGGGATCATGGTTGATTATTCGTACGTGGAATGCTCCTCTTCCTGCATCCAGGCTCTTGCGGCCGCCAAGGCGGAGTTCTCCGGCGCCTTGAGAAAAAAAATCGACCGGGCGCTTAAGCGGGGGGCGCGGTTCATTAAAAGCATGCAGCGGCCGGACGGCAGCTTTGAAGGCTCCTGGGCCGTGTGCTTTACCTATGGGACCTGGTTCGGCGTGTGGGGCCTGCTGGATGCAGGCGTTTCGCCGGATTCCCCCGAAATACGGAAGGCCGGTGAATTTTTAATCGAGCATCAAAACGAGGACGGAGGATGGGGAGAGAGTTATCTCAGCTGCACGGAGCGGAGATGGGTATACCATTCTTCCAGCCAGGTCGTTAATACCTCCTGGGCGCTCATGACCCTGGTGCGGGCGGGTATGGGGAAGTCCGCCGCCGCGGAGGCGGCTGCCGGCTTCATACTGCGCCGGCAGATGGAAAACGGCGATTGGCCCCGGGAGTCGCTCGTGGGCGTGTTCAATAAAACGGCGCTCATAAATTACGAAAACTACCGCAGATATTTCCCGGTATGGGCGCTTGGGATATATTTGAACAATTAAACAAATTGTTAATATGTTAAAATAATTGTTGACAGTTGTTTTTTTTCTCTTAAGTTTTATACAATGATTAAACACAGGGATGCCATACTAAACAGAATCAATTCACCGGCTGATTTAAAAAATCTCAGGCTGGACGAACTGCTTGCCGTGAGCTCCGAGCTCCGGGATTTGATGATACATACCGTCTCGAGCAACGGGGGCCATCTCGCCTCAAGCCTCGGCGCGGTCGAGCTCACCATTGCGCTGCACCGGGTTTTCGACTCTCCGCGCGACAAGATCGTCTGGGACGTGGGCCATCAGAGCTATGCGCATAAGATCCTGACCGGCCGAAGGGGTGATTTCCACACCCTCCGCCTCTACAATGGGATTTCCGGATTTCCCGATCCCTTTGAGAGCCCTCATGACGCGTTTTCGGCCGGGCATGCGGGGAATTCGATCTCCGCTGCCTTGGGGATGGCCATGGCGCGCGACCTTGCCCGCAAGAGTTATAGGGTCGTGGCCGTAATCGGAGACGGCTCGCTCGGCTCCGGCATGGCACTTGAGGCCGTCAACCACGCGGGCCATGTGGGCACCGGGATGACGGTCGTTCTCAATGACAACGGCATGTCGATCTCGAAAAGTGTGGGATCAATATGCCGCATCCTCAACAAAATCCGGTCCGGTCGCGCGTTTGCGGCGATCAATGAAGAATGCAGCCGTCGAATGCCCGGCTTTTCCCTCGATAACCTGATGTGGGGCATCGGGAGCAGGATAAAAAACCGCTTGAATAAATTGATGACGCTCAATCTGGTGTGGGACGAGCTCGGCTTTGCCTATTACGGTCCGGTTGACGGACATAATATCCGCGAGCTCGTCTCGGTCCTAGAGAAGGCGCGCGATAATCAATCCCGGCCGGCCATAGTCCATGTCATTACTAAAAAGGGGAAGGGGTATGAGCCCGCAGAGCTTGACGCAGTAAGATTCCACGGCGTGTCGCCAAAGAAAAAAAATGCCGCCCTCTCTTACAGCCAGATATTCTCAAAGACGGTCGTACGTTTGATGCAGGAAAATCCGAAGATTGTGGCGATAACCGCGGCCATGCTCGACGGGACCGGATTGAATGAAGCGGCTTTAAAATTTCCCGGCAGGGTCATCGACGTCGGGATATGCGAACAGCATGCGGTCACCCTTGCCGCTGGTCTCGCAACGCAGGGATTCATACCGATAGTCGCCATTTATTCCACATTTTTACAGAGATCGTATGACCAGATCGTCAGCGATGTCTGCCTTCAGCAGCTGCCCGTGGTCTTCGCGATCGATCGCGCGGGGATCGTCGGCGACGATGGAAAGACTCATCAGGGCTCTTTAGACGTCTCCTATATGCGGAGCATCCCGCACATGGTCGTTTCCGCCCCGAAGGATGAAAACGAGTTCCAGCATTTATTGTACACCGCCGTCAACGCCGGCGTGCCCGTGTCGGTACGCTATCCGCGCGGATGCGGGCCGGGCGTTGCCCTTGAGCCGGACTTCGCCGAGCTGCCGGTCGGCAAGGGGGAGGTCCTTCGGTCAGGCGGCGATATCTCCCTGCTCGCCTTCGGCTCGACGGTACACCAGGCTCTTGCGGCCGCCGACAAGCTTGCCGGGATCGGCGTCGACTGCACGGTGGTGAACGCACGGTACGCCAAACCCCTTGACGAAGAGCTTATCATCGCAGCGGCGCAGAAGACCGAGAGGATCGTCACGATCGAGGATAACACGGCCGCCGGGGGGTTCGGGAGCGCGGTCGCTGAGCTTGCGGCGCGAAAGAGCCTGTATCCGATAAAAATCGAATGCATCGGGATTCCCGACCGGTTCATCGAACACGGACCTCAGGATTACCTCCGGTCGATGCTTGATCTCGATGCAGGCGGGATCATCCGCCGGATCAAACAGTCATTCCCCGAGCTTATACTGAATGTATACGACCGGAAGATGGAGAATATAAGCTGATGCAGACGCCCCATATATTGAATAAATACCGGTCGGCGATCGACGCGGAGCTTAAATCGCTGCTGGCGCCGTACCGGCTTCCGCTCTACGACATGATGCGGTACCATCTCGGCTGGATCGACGAGCGGGGGAAGGAGGTGGCTGAAATCTCGGGAAAGGCCCTGCGGCCGACGCTCTGTCTCATGTCATGCGAGGCGGCGGGCCGCGACTATATGCCGGCGATGCCGGCCGCGGCCGCTGTTGAATTGATTCATAACTTCTCCCTTATACACGACGACATTCAGGACGACGACGCGGAGCGCCGCCACCGTCCCACGGTATGGAAGGTATGGGGCAAGCCGCAGGCCATTAACGCGGGAAGCGCGATGTGCGTGCTGGCCGGCCTTTCGCTGAGCCGAGCACGGGATGACGGGCTTGATCTTGAAAAATACGAGCGCCTCCTGACTATTCTTAATAGAGCCACGCTGAAGCTGATTGAAGGACAATATCTCGATATACAATACGAGCGCACCTTTGACATCGATGTAGATGATTATTTGACCATGATTCGGGGGAAAACGGCGGCGCTGATATCCTGTTCCATGGAAACCGGCGCGCTTATCGGCACGGATGATCCCGTCAAAACAGAACAGTTCAGGGAGCTGGGGGAGAACCTCGGCATCGCATTCCAGATACGCGATGATATCCTCGGAATCTGGGGGGATGCGAAGGCGACCGGAAAACCGAAGGGGAGCGATATTAAGAGGAAGAAGAAAACGCTGCCGATCGTGTACGCGTTGTCAAGCGGCTCGGGCGGGGTGAAGGATACAATAGTCGAGATTTTTCAGAAGGATAATATCGGTGAAAACGACGCAAAGACCGTGTTCGACCTTTTGTTTAAGGCGGACGCATACGCTCATGTCCAGGAGATGGTCCGGGATTATGGTGAAAAATCGGAGCGCCTTATACATGCCATAGGAATGGAGCAGCGCTGCATGGATAATTTTGAGCAGATCGTTGAATTCTTGACGGACAGGGATTATTAGAGCGTATCCCAAAACCGGGGAAACACCCGTACACGGTTCGCAGGAGCAGCCATGAATAAAGACAAAGCCGAAACAAACAGACTTAAGAAACGCAAAACAGAGCATATTGAAATATCGTTACGCAAAGACGTGGAATTCAAAAGCGTGTCCGCGGGGTTCGAGAATTATGATTTCATTCATGAGGCCTTGCCCGAGATCGACCTGGATGAGGTCGATTGTTCGATAACTTTTTTCGGTAAACCGCTGGCCGCACCGCTCCTCATCTCTTCAATGGTGGGGGGTGTGGAAGAAGCCTCGCGCATCAATCGGAACCTGGCGGAGGCGGCCCAGTTCTTGGGGCTGGCCATGGGAGTGGGCTCCCAGAGATGCGCCATTGAAAATCCGGCTGCGGCAGCGACCTTCCGGGTAAGGGATAGTGCGCCGGATATTATGCTCTGCGCAAATCTCGGCGCGGTACAGCTCAACTACGGGTTCGGGATCGATGAATGCCGGAGGGCGGTGGAGATGATCGAAGCCGATGCCCTTATCCTCCACCTCAACCCGCTTCAGGAGGCGCTCCAGCCGGAAGGGGACACGCGGTTTTCCGGACTCCTCGGCAAGATTGAATCCGTATGCCGAAAGCTTACCGTCCCGGTGATCGTCAAGGAGGTCTGCTTCGGGATATCCGAATCAGTCGCCCGGAAGCTCGCCGATGCCGGCGCACGCTGCATCGACGTGGCGGGCGCCGGCGGAACCTGCTGGAGCGAGATTGAAAAATACCGGTCGGAATCGGATCTGCGTTACCGGATCGCGGAGTCGTTCAGCTCCTGGGGCATTCCAACCGCCGAATCGATACAGATGGCCCGGCGGGGGGCGCCGGAGCTGCCGGTTATTGCGAGCGGCGGGATAAGGAGCGGCATCGACGTTGCCAAGGCAATAGCCCTCGGCGCGCACGCCGCGGGCATAGCCCTTCCGCTTCTCAATGCGGCGTGCGAATCATCCGAATCGGTGATCACGGCCCTTTCAGTCATGATACAGGTGCTCAGGACGGCAATGTTCTCCGTAGGGGCGCCGGACATACGTTCATTGAAGAGCAGGGCATTGTGCAAAAAAATTTAAAGGGATGATACGGCCATGAGACTGTCTCCGGCAGCTATCTTTAAAGATCGCGCCCGCTTCAAACGAAAATCCGCGACCAACGAGGAGCGGTTTTCCCGCATTCATCCGTCGCAGAGGGTTCTGCTCCTCTCGCACTGCCTCCGGTCGAGCAAGGGCTGCAAGGCGAAAATTGAACCGTGGGGGGTGGATTGCGTGGGATGCAATCCGTCATGCCAGGTCAATCGATTGAAGAAAACGGCGCTCGATTCCGGTTATAAAGCGGTCTGTGTTGCGCCCGGAGGATCGCTGGCCCTGAAATTCGTCAAGGAGAACAATCCGCTGGGAATCGTGGCGGTCGCCTGCCGAAAAGAGCTTGAAGAGGGAATGGAGAATGTGCAGAAGCTGATCAAGAAGAAGAGCGGCCCGGCTCCGGCGATCGTGATAATCCCCCTCACCAAAGACGGGTGCGTTGACACGGAAGTCAATATTGAGGCAGCGGTCAGCAAGATATCGCTCGGATGTGAATCCGGAATCAATGATTGCAATGAGAGGCTGTGTAAAAACCCCGCCTTAAAATAGGAGTTTCATGAAAAGCGTAACAGTTCTTGGAAGCACCGGAAGCATAGGCCTGCAGACCCTGGACGTCATACGAAAGAACAGAAAGGATTTTACCGTAGCAGCGCTGAGCTGCGGCTCGAATATTGATATCCTCGAGCGCCAGATACGCGAGTTCGAGGTCAAAACAGCGGCGGTCTTTGATGAGCGGAAGGCGAAGGAGCTGCGCGCCAGGGTGCCTGCTCGCGTGCTTTCCGGTCTTCAGGGTATCGTGGAGCTGGCGAAGCTCGACTCGGCCGATCTGGTTCTCAACGCCCTGGTCGGCAGCATAGGCATCAGGCCTACGGTGGCGGCAATCGAAGCGGGGAAAAACGTCGCCCTGGCAAATAAGGAGACCCTGGTCTCGGCGGGGGTCCCGGTGATGGAGAGGGCGAAGAAGCACGGTGCGGTTCTTTTCCCGGTTGATTCAGAGCACTCGGCCATATTCCAATGCCTGAACGGAGAAAATAAGGGAAGCGTACGAAGGCTGATAATAACCTGTTCGGGCGGAGCGTTCAGAAACCATGCGCCGGCAGATCTCCGCCGCGTCACTGCGGCGGATGCCCTGAAGCATCCGAGCTGGAACATGGGGGCGAAAATCACCGTTGATTCCGCCACCCTGATGAACAAGGGCTTTGAGGTTATTGAGGCGAAGATGCTGTTCGGCATCGATTATGACGACATAGAGGTGGTCATCCATCCGCAGAGCATCATCCACTCGCTCGTGGAGTTCGCCGATTGTTCCGTGCTCGCTCAATTGAGCAATCCGGACATGCGCCTCCCGATTCAATACGCGCTCACCTATCCTGCTCGCGTTGGAAGCGACTGCAGGCCCCTGGATATGGCCGCAGTCAAAACCCTGAGTTTTTCACCTCCGGACACCGGTCGATTTCCCTGCATCAGGTATGCTATTCAAGCGGGCAGAACCGGCGGGACGATGCCCTGTGTCCTGAATGCGGCAAACGAAGTCGCGGTGCGGGCTTTTCTTGCCGGCAAAATCGGGTTCATGGATATCCCGGAGCTCGTACTAAAGAAACTTGACGGTCATGAGCCGTGCATGAATCCCGATATTGAAGAGCTTCTTGCATTGGATGAGCGGATAAAGCGGGAAACCATGCATGAATTGCACATGGAACGCGAGCCGCTGCCGGCAGGCGTTATTTGACCACAATCCTGTTTCCGCCCGCGCTCCTCGCCCTGAGCATTTTATCGTAGCTCGTCTGCATGAGTGTTTTGGCGTCGCGGCCGTGATCGGGGTACGTGGCGATGCCGATGCTGAGTACTATCCTGATGCCCGGATCGCCGGTTATCCTGCGGACATCCATGCCGTATACGGACCAGCCCACCTCTTTTGCGATCCTGACCGCTTCCTCGCGCGATGCGCCGGGCAGAACCGCGGCGAATTCATCCCCGCCGTATCTGACGGCGATATCGCATTCCCGTAACGCGGATACGATGAAGATGGACATGAGGACGAGCGCCTGATCGCCGGCGTTATGGCCGAAGCGGTCGTTGATCTCCTTGAAGTTGTCCGGCTTGATCAGGAGCAGGCTCGTGTGGCCGTCCCCGGACAGCATCGCCTCAAAATCATCCAGGAGAAAATTTTTATTGTACAGGCCGGTGAGCTTGTCCACCATGACCTGCTTCTTGAGATTCTGGATCCATGGCGTCTTCTCGTTGATGAGCTGATGGGTCGTCCTGATGCGCCGTGCTATGATCGCGAGAAGCTTCCGGAGAATCCACGCGGACATCTTCGGATACTTGTGCAGAATCATGGTCAGGGTGATTCCCTCCTTGGGGAACACGAGCGCTACCGTTTCCGCCATGGCCATGGCCGTGGCATTGCGGGGGGTGTTGCCCGCGAGATCCCATTCGCCGAAGGATTCACCGGCTATGAACCGGGCGATATCCAGCTCCTGGGTGTCCCGCAGCCTGGTTATGAGCACCTCGCCGCTTTTGATTACGTACATCTCGTTGCTCTGGGATTCTTCAGTGAAGATGAGGCTTCCGCGCTTGAAGCGCACCACCTGGCTGTTGAAGGCCACGATTTCCAGCTCATCATGGCTCAGTTGGGAGAAGAGCTCCACTTTTTGCAGCAGGCTGATTTTTTCACTTACCGATGTCTGCGCCATAGGACGAGGCCGTTATTACTTCCTTTTCGTTATTCTCCCCAACATGCCGGAGTAGGTTTTCCGCGTCACGAAGCCGGCCCGGTGCGGCCGGACTTCCTCGATCGTGATGAAGGCATTCGGCTCCAGAATGTTCACGATCTCCAGAAAATGCTGCATCCTTTTTTTCGGAACGAGGGAATAGATTATGCTGACCGGCCCCTTGAGACCGATGCCGTCGCTTATGGTCACGCCGAACCCCTCTTCGCGGAGCATGAGCGGCAGGGCCGATACCTCTTTGGTGGTGATGACTCGCAGCGACTTGTATCCGAAGGGGAGCTTCTCTTCAAGGAGCATGCCGACATAGTTCCCGGCCGCGAATCCGGCTGCATATATGACATAGCTGTACACGCTTTCGATAGTGGCAAGGGCCTTGCTTATCGCCGTGAGCCAGATGATCACCTCGACAAAGCCGAAAATGGGAGCCACGTACCGGTGGCCGCGGGATATCATGGCGATGCGCAGGGTGCCGATCGATACGTCGATAATACGGGCGAAAAAGATATAGGCCATGGTCGCCAGTTCCGGCTGGGTCATAGAAAACATCCAATGAGCTTGATTATTGGACTTGCTGTAAAACTGCAATAATATTTGAATTTGCTCCGCCGCCTTCGGCGGCGGAGCAAAAATGAATAATTACGAGCGGTTATACAACAGGTCTATTGCGCATCTCAATATTAAATTAATAAAATTCTTGTCAAAATAAATTTCTGGAATAATATGTTTTTATGGATCGATATGGAAGCATTCAAAAATAAATTCCCTTTTAAATTAGGCGCCACCTCTTATGTCCTGTCGGAAGAAGAGGATAATTTGATGGCGAATATCAGGTTTGTCATGGAGCGGTTCGATATGATCCAGCTCCTTTTTATGGGGAGGGATTATCTCCATGAGGTCATGTCGCCGCCCATTATCAGGGAACTGGAAGCGGCTCGCGGAAAAAGCGGCGTGCTTTATACGGTGCACCTCCCGGCCGACCTGGACCTGCTCAATCCGGAGGAGGAGCGCGTCCGCGGATCTATCGGCGTGATCGAGCGGATCATTGCCGAAACCAGGCCTCTCGATATACAGGGATACATCCTCCATCTGGACCGGTTCCTGGATGGATTCGGCCGGGTTGACTTAACCGGTGCGGCATGCCGGGTTTTTCAATCATCCCTTGACATGCTTGCGGATCGGCTGGGGGGCGATGCGCGTAATATTTATATTGAAAACACGACCTATGACCTCACGTATTTTAAGGATATCATAGTGGACCGTCCCTTCCCGATATGCATGGACGCGGGTCACCTGTTTTTTTTCAATCAGGATTATGAAGGGTTTATAAAAATTTTCGGCCGGCGGATCAGGCAGATCCACCTGCACGGCTTCCGCGACGGCAAGGATCATGCGGCTGTGTCGGAGCTTAAAGACGCGGAAATGAGCAAGATCGTCACGTTTCAGAGAAAATTTTCGTGCCCGCTGCTGCTTGAGGTGTTCAATCTGGACGACCTTGAGAAATCGGCCGAGCATCTGGTTAAGCATTTTATAAAATCATGAATTCAGGGCCACCCTGGATTTGTTTTTAAATAATTTCAAATTTTACTAGACATAATAAAATTTATCGTTTTTGTTGACCCGGATAAAATTACTCGATATCATTTTATAACATTACAGGGGGTATTGTTATGAGAAAAATCACGGTTTTAGGAATCGCGGTGCTTTTTTTACTCGGCTTTCTGTTAAAGCCGTCCGAGTCGCGGGCGGTTGAGGCCAAACTCGGCGTCGCCATGATGTACGACTGGTGGGGACCGGCTTTTTTGAAACTGGAACAGGAGAACGCGGCAAAGATATTGTCCACGAACTTAAGCGACAGCCTCGACGGCTCATTCATGCTGGGACCAACCTTCTGGGCGCAGCTCACCGGCAACTGGAGCATGGGACTCACCGCTTTATTCGGCTTAAGCAGGAACCAGTTCGACCATACTTCCATTGCGATTGATATACCGGTATGGACCCTGGTCACCGGTGCCGGTCTTCTCGACAGCTATCTCGACATCGGCTCATCCAAGGTGCGCCGGTACGACATTGACCTGAATTTCGAGCGGGCCATTCACAAGTATTTCAATCTGTTGATCGGGGTCAGGTTCAATTATAATGACGGGGAGAGCGAGCAACAGTTGAGGCTCATAGAAAATCCTTTGGGAATCGGCGCCGCAGGCTTTAACTTGAAGAAAGAGGAGTTCGACGCCTGGTACCTCGGTCCTTCCCTGGGGATCGGGTTCCATATCGAGCCGGTGACAAACTTCACGATAAGCCTGGGCGTGTCAGCTATCGTCCAGTGGGGCAGCTACTATCTTGAGAAGAAGCTCATTTCACCGAATTTGTTCCCATACGTGCTTCCCTATGAATATGACTTAGGCTATTTCTGCATCGGCCTGGACAACAACCTGAGATTCGCCTATCTTATCAGCCCCATACATGTCGAGGTCTGGATCGGCGGCCGCTATATCGTTCTGCCCCACATCTCGGCCGGAGACGACGGCTCGGTTCTTGACCTGAGCTATAAGCAGGGGTGGATCACCGGCGAGGTCGACCACTTCGGCGGCATCACCTTCGGGGCTGCGTATAAGTTTTAATCTTGAATAATAATAGTAATGGCGTATTTCGCGCGCCGAAGGCGCGCGAAATACGCCATTATGAAAAATCAACGATCCGAATTTCTTATATGCGCTTGTTGAGACTGCACAGAGGCGCCTGAACAGCGGTGATGACGGCATGCCTGTTTATTTTAATTATAGATGAATGCGCGCGGTATCAGTATTAGATCTTAGGAGCCGAAACTTGGGGTGATTATTAAGATCCTGAGCTAGAACTAGAACTAGAATTTGTATTAGAGCTGTTTGTTGAGGAATTCTCCTCGGATTTATCTTCATCTTCGTTCAGCTTCCATAGTACGGTAAGGGTATACGTTGGATTATCAACAGTTGGATAATTCGCGGCAAGATTGCCGACCTGTACTATTTTCTGGTCTTGCAGGATGAGTACCTCCAATGCGGACTCCTTAACGGTTTTTGTTACCGTCATAGATATTGATTTTTTATTTTCCAAAAAGGGGATAATTAAGTTTCCGGTGCCGAGCCCTGCCGCAGGGGTATCGTCAGCAATAAGGTCCCAATTAAAGTTCAGGTTTGTACCGGTGCCCCCGGTGCAATTTATTATAATGAAAATTTGATAGCTGCTATCATCGTAAATATCACTGAAATCACAGGACAGAAATGCTGAAAATGATAATAATGAGGTAATAATGAAAATCTTCAAAAATTTTTTTTTATTTATGCTCATTTTGACCAACCTGCTCAGATGATAAATAAATGAATAGATTTCTAAAAAAAATATAGCAATTTTTCAGCATTAATTCCATAAAATTTGTTACTCTATTCATGTTTATCATCGCGGCTTCCCTCATGCTTGGCGAAAAATAAATCCATTATGAAGGCAACGACGAGCGCAGCGGAAAGCAGGCCGCACAGGCCGATCCATATTTCCCGGCTTACATGAAATTTTTCGTAAAATTTTCCGATAAGAACACTGTAGGACAGGAAGCATAACGTAAAAACGGGTATCATTATAAGCTTGGTTTTTTCAATCATTGCCGGACCTCGAATACGGTAGTGAGGAATATAATAATCCAATGATATATTTTGTCAATCAAATCTGGAGGCGTGATTAAATTTTGACTGAAATCGAGGCTTTTTGCGGGAACATCCTAAAAAGTAATTTATAGAGGTTTCCTTATTTTCTTGACAGATAAATCTGATTAGCATATTGAATTGCATCAGAGGAATCTATATGAAATGGCTTGTGCGCTGTTTTATGATCCCGGCTTTGCTTATTCCTTCCGCTCTATTGGCAGCGAAGAATTATAGAATCGTCGTCCTTCCGTTTGATAAGATCAACAAGGAAAAGAATCTTGAGCTGGAGACGCTCTCCATCGGCATCAGCGAAACCCTGTCCGGAGCCTTGTCCAATATAAATAATTTCATCGTTATAGATACGTATCGCGTGAAGAAGTATCTGCTCCAAAATGCCGAGTTCAGCCAGGCGATAGGGGTGATTGAAGACAGGAATATCGAGCGGCTCCGCAAGCTGACGCAGGAAAAGCTGGAAGGCGACTATCTTGTTTATGGGAGCTTCTATAAAATCGGGAATCAAATCAATCTTGATGCAAAGTTTCTTAATGTTGAAACCGGCGCGGTGATTAAAGCCGCATCAGTCCACGGTTTTTATCCGGATAAGATTTTTGAACTGCAGGAGGATCTGGCGAAGAAGCTTACCGGCGCCATTAACGGAACCCTGAACGAGCGTCAAACCGAGAACATGAATGAATTCATAAACTCGACCAGCAATTACCTGGCGTATCAATATTACATTCAGGCCCGCGTGGAGCACCTCAAGTATAATGTTAAAGATTATCCTCAGGCGCTTGCTTTGTATAAAAAGTCATTGGCTAAGGATCCGGGATTCGCCCTCGCATGGGCCGGCATGTGCGAGGTGAACGCACTCTGGGGGTATCAGATAAAATACGCGGGAGGACCATACAAGCCGATGCTTGAGCAGGCGATTACAAACGGGCTGAAGGCGGTTGAGCTGGGGCGGAATCTCTATCAGACGCACCGGGCGTTGAGCCTTGCGTACGCCAACAACGATGATTTCAACAAGGCGCGCGTCGCTATCGAGCAGGGATACGCCCTCAATAACAGGGATCCGGAGATTTTATTTGTTAAGGCCACGGTAACCAATTATGGTTATAAGGAAATGGGAAATCCGGGCACTGAATCCAACAAATATATTATGCAATGCCTGAGCATAAATCCGGAGTTGATTGTCGCCCGATGGTCGCTGGCCTATTCCCTTGCAATTCTGGGGAAGAAGGACGAGGCCCTTACCGAGTATGAGAAAATAGTAAAGATAAACGAGCGGCATGCGCCGAGCCTTCATAATATCGCCCTGATCTATTATGATAAAAAGGATTACCGCAGCACCATACAGTACGCGCTGAAGGCGGTCGCGAGCGATCCTGATACCCCGCAACATTATTACACCCTGGGCCTGGCCTATTACGGAAATAAGAGTTGGGCCGATGCCGAAAAGGCATTGCACGAGGCGATCAAACGCAAGCCGGATTACCCCGACGCCATCTATACTTTAGCGGGCGCCCTTTACCTGCAGGCTCGTTACCGTGAGGCGCGTGATGCATATGCCGGGGTGTTGAAACTCAAGCCGGACTATCCCGAGGCCCGGAAGTGGATGAAGATCTCTGAAGATATGATGAAGGAAAAGTGAGGCTGCACAGCAGCCTTGGAACGGGGGGGATCAAAATCGGCTGCGGGAATCCTTGAGAGATTAAAAAAATTTTTTGTATGAAATTGTATTGACATATGCGGATATTTTGATCTAGTAATAATATAAGTTTGTAACTATTCAGCAAATTTCGTAATTTGGACATTCAATGACATGATGTTAACATAATTTCCCCCGCCGCCTTCGGCTGGCGGGGGAAATTTATATTAACAATATATTATAATGTTCGTTTTTTACAAGATGCTGAATAATAACAAAAATTTTAATAATTTCAGGAGGATAATAGCAGTGAAAAGAACAAGTTTATTAGCATTAATGCTTGCGTTATTGGTCTCATTATTCGCGTCTGATGGATTTTCCTTTATGCTTGGCGGAAAAGAGATGGTGAAGAATGGCTCAGGGAACAGGTCACGGTTCCTCTTTGGCACGCTGTATGTTGCGACCCTGTACGTTCCTGCGAATTTACAGGGCAAGAGCGCCAAGGATATCATCGAGTCTAACGACCCGATGTCCATGGTTTTAGTCATTGAGAGCAAGCTCATTACCAAGGACCGGTTCCTTGAAGCGACAATCGAGGGATTCAACAAAGCCGCTTCCGCTGGATACGCTACCGCCAAGAAGCAGGCATATCTTGATCAATTCAAAAAGATTGAGTTAAAGAAGGGAGATATCCTCACAATGAGCTACGCAGGTGGTGCCGTTGCCACTACATTAAAAGGCGCGGAGTCCAATAAAACCGAGACCCTGGGAACCATAGCGGGCCTTGATTTCAAAAAAGCCCTCTATGCTATCTGGCTCGGGCCCAGCCCGGTGCAGGAGAGCTTGAAGAAAGGCCTTTTGTCCGGTAAATAAGAATCAGCATCTTAGTTGATAGTGCCGTCTTCCCGGCGGCACTATCAGATATTCATTAAATCGAAACCCGCGAAATTATCATACGAGCCCAACGGGGTACAATCAATAAGTATGAGATCGAGATGTACGAAAAATCTCTATATTGCCTGCCCATTATACGCCATTTTAATTATGGGATGCATTAATGCACTGATTAAGAGCCCGATAACCGTCTCAAAGGACGCGTATGATATAACCCTCACCATGCTCACATTCGGTCCTGATCAGTACAATACAGCCGGTGGGTACCGCGAGCCGAAGACTAACAGGAGATTTGCGTGGGCCACGATTTCCATTCACAATAAGCTCCAAACAGAACAGCAGTTGCATCTGGAGAGAATCTTGCTGGTAGCCGGTAAGAAGATGTTCAAGCCCCGCATCATAGATATGGATTCTCCCCTAACCATGAGCGCCAATCCATCGCCGCGGGTCGCACCGGATGAGACCATATCAAGAAAGTTGATTTATGCTGTGCCGGATTCGGTCATCCCCCAAAAGATAGTGTACGAGAAAACAGAGATCATCATTCCTTAAAATAAGAAGCTCAATACAAAATACTGGTGCAGCCATTTCAGTCAAGCCGAAGCAGAATTGTTTTCAGGTACTCCGTCTCGGGGCAGAATATGCTCGTGGGATGATCGCATGGCTGATAATATTTTCCGATGATTGATGCGCCCCGACCCGCATCGGCGAATGCCTCAAAGATCAGCATCTGGAAGAGATCCATGTTTATGAAGCGGGAGCAGGAGCAGGTCAGTATGAGGGAATTTTTCGGGCATGTTGCGGCAATCTGGAGATGGAGATCCTTATAACCGCGGCAGGCGCTTTGTATGGATGCCCGGGTTTTGGCAAGCGCCGGCGGGTCAATAATGACGAGGTTGCTGTCGATACGCCCGCTGCGTAAAAATTCGAACACATCGGCCTTAATGAATCCGGCCGAAGTTTTTGCATGATTCCGATCCATGTTCTTGCGGGCCATCTCAAGGGCGTCGCTTGATGCATCGACCGAGACCGTCTTACGCGCGCCGCCCAGCGCGGCGGCAACGCTGAATCCGCCGGTGTAAGAAAACAAGTTCAGCACATCCGCATCCCGGGCCAGTCTCCTCACCAGCTGGCGGTTATCCCGCTGGTCCAGGTAGAACCCGGTTTTCTGGCCTTCACGCACGTTTACTAAAAAAGACATATCATTTTCGTGCATGACGATCTCAGCAGGGGTCGTTCCGTAAATCTGTTTCTGGACCGGCTTCATGCCTTCAAGGGCTCTCCCCTCATGCTCGCTTCGCTCGTATATGCTCTCAGGCCGCAATAGATCGATCAGGATGGTGACAAGCGTATTCTTCATTCTCTCAATCCCACGGGTGACAGACTGCATGACCAGGTGCCTGGCGTACGAGTCGACGATAAGACCCGGGAGATAATCTCCTTCGGAGAATATAAGCCGGCAAGAGTCAGTATTTTGGAGCAAGAGGCTGCCGGTACGTTTTTCAACTGCAGCATGAATCAACCCGCGAAGGTAATCCGCGTCGACTTTTTGATTGCCGAATGAGAGAAGTCGCACTGCGATGGGGGTTTTGGCGTTATAGTATCCGTATCCGAGATGCATGCCGTTGATGCCGCATACAGATACAATTTCACCCGGGGCGATATCTCGATCTTTTTTCTGAATCGCCCCTGAAAAGATCCAGGGATGACGTCTGATCACCGGCTTTTCTTTATTCTGTTTGAGGTATATTTTTTTCATGATATATGTTTATTTTAATATAAATATACGAACCATGCTCTGTGCGTGGAGGTAACCCAGCATGGTTCATGAATTTTTTATTCTTCGATAACGATGAATGTCAATCTAAATTCGGGAAATAAAAGAGGGTCAGAGTAAAGCGAAGAGTAAAACGAATAATTTTACTCTGACACTGAGGCGCTGTATTTACAAAACGATCTTCTCGGAGGCGATTGGCATCTGGAAGAAAATCGAGCCCCGTTCGTCAAAAAGATCAGTGGAATCGGTTGTGAAAAACCTGACGGATCCGGTTTTGCTGCATCCGGCATCAATTTCAGGATGACGGTACAGATAGTTGGTAAGACTTTCGGCTACGATCTGATCCTGAGGGATTATGGTCACCTGCGGGGGAGTGAATTTTCGTATCGTGTCGATCAGCAGCGGGTAATGCGTACAGCCCAGCAGGATGGCGTCTATTTTCGGATCATCAGCGAGCAGCTGTTGGATATTTTTTTTTACAAAATAATCCGTACCCGGATTGTTTGTCTCGTTATTCTCAACCAGCGGGACCCACAAGGGGCAGGCTTCCTGAACGACTACGAAATCATGAAACAGTTTGTGTATTTCCAGAAGATATGAGTTTGATGATACGGTTCCCACCGTGCCGAGAATTCCAATATGTTTTGTTTTCGTGACCGATCCTAATATCTCAACTGTCGGCCTTATCACGCCGAGAACTCTCCGGCATGGATCGATTTCAGGCAGGTTTTTTTGCTGGATCGTTCTGAGCGCTTTTGACGATGCGGTATTGCAGGCTATGATGACCAGGCGACAGCCCATCTGGAAAAGCTTCAGAACCGCCTCCAGCGTGTATGAATACACGGTTTCATAGGAGCGGCCGCCATAGGGGGTCCGTGCGTTGTCGCCGAGGTAGATAAAATCGCGGTCCGGCAGTTTTTTGACGAATTCTTTCAGGATGGTCAGACCGCCGTAACCTGAGTCAAATACACCGATCGGTTGTAGGCTTGTATCAATCATGGTAACATCTCGTAAAATATGCTTTCACAGAACGGATCATATGCCGGATGTCAAGAATTAAAGGCTTAGTTCAGCACAAACTCTCCCGTGCCTAATAATTGCCCTCCTGCCGTCCACACCTCGATACAATATATCCCCGGTCCCTCCCGGATGATGTGGCGTGACCAGGTGCCGAAACCCTCCTTTCTCCCTCCATGGATTTCTTTTAATGATACTGTAAAGAGCTTCCTGCTATTATGGTACCAGACGTGATTTATCCTCTCCGACAGTCCCCGCGGAGCGAATATCGACGTGTAGAAATATACTTCATGAGCCACATCTGTATTGATAGTCGTAAAAGGATACTGCGCTCTGAAATCTGCAATCTCCAGGCAGGCGGCCGAGTGGGTCAGTTTCAGCGGCGATGGCGGGATAATACTCCTTCCGAACCAGAGCAATGCAAACAGAAGGCCGGTGCTCAGGAGAAAAATGAGCGTATTCTTTTTATTCTTGAGCAGATATATATGCGGGTATACGAACAGCACGACGGCAAGACTTGAGATGCTGCCGGATATGAGCAGGCTCCATATATTCCGCATGCCAAAAAGCACGGGGAAGAGAAAATTGAGCACGCAGAAGAAGGTGAGGGCGTAGAACAGTGAACTCCGCAAGGAGTGCTTCATGATCCAGCGCTGATACAGCGAGAACCAGCCGGAGATCACGGTGAGACCGATAATTATCGGCGCGAAGAGCATGTTTCTGGACGGCACGGTCATAGATTCAATGTAGAAAGGGAGCACGAACAGGAGCATATTGTTCAAAAGGAAGAGGAGGGCTGCGTCCCAGAATCTGCTTAATATTTTTTTTGAGTTTTTCATCAGATAGAGACGGAAGGTAATATAAAAAAAGGCGAAGATCAATGAAACGATGACCACCGGAACGTATTCAAATCCCCGCTTCAGCATGAAGATACAGAGGAGGCTTGTGACGAGCGCA
Organism: Spirochaetes bacterium RBG_16_49_21; assembly: GCA_001829495.1. Lineage (GTDB taxonomy): Bacteria > Spirochaetota > UBA4802 > UBA4802 > UBA5550 > RBG-16-49-21. The sequence continues at coordinate 20,186 of MIBJ01000041.1, forward strand.
AACAGGGGCTGGAGCTGCATGAGGCGCACCAGCCCCACCGGCATATCCATGAAGAGGATGCGCAGGTATTGGATCGGTCCGGAAGCCTCCGGCATCAGGTTTTTCCGCGACGGTATGCCTTCCATGTAATAGGTGATGATCTTTTTCAGCATAAATTGTATTTGATCCTCGTTATCGGTTTTTTCCCTACACCGCAAACTTGCTATTCCTCATTTACCGGTTCCGGATGGACCATGATATCCGCGTTAGGGATCATCTCCTGTACGGCTTTCTCGATTTTCATGGTGAGTTCATGCGCTCTCTTGAGGGTCTGTCCCCCGTCGGTGAGGATATGGACATCGATAAAAATCTGGGGTCCTGAATACCGGACCCGGATATTATGGCAGTTGATCACGCCTGGTTGGGCCTCCACTATTTTTTTGATCTTTCGATACAGACCGCGCGGGGCGGCGTCTACGAGCGCCTGAACGGTACGGGCTCCGAGCCGTATGCTCACGTATATTACGATTACTGCAACGATCAGGGCAGCGAGGGCGTCGGCCTTTTCAAGCGCGAACAGTCCCGGGTTCAATTCGGCGATTTTCACACAGATAAGGCCGAAGATAACCACGCCCGAGCTCCAGATATCCGTGCTGAAGTGGAGTGCGTCCGCCTCAAGGGCCTGGCTCCGGTGTTTCCGGGCGGCCCGATATAACACCCTGGATCGCGAATAGTCAACTGCTATGGAAACGGCCATTACGATAAATGACCATGCCGTTGCCTCAACGGCAACGGTCTTAAAGAAGAGCCGTTGGATCGCCTCGTAGATGATCCAGACGCAGGTGACCAGCAGGAGCAGCGTCTCAAACAGCGCTGAGATGTTTTCCACTTTACCGTGTCCATACAGATGACTGCTGTCTGCCGGAATTACGGATATGCGTATGGCGAAAAAGGTGATTATCGCCGCGATGAGGTCAAGCGCGGAATGGGCCGCTTCCGCCAATATGCCGAGGCTTCCGGTGGATACGCCCACAATGATCTTGAAGGCAGTAAGACCGACCGCGGCAATTACCGATGAGAGTGCAGCCGTTCGCTTTTCACGCCTGGCAAGAATGTCAATATCGGAATCCATGTCTGTTGTTTAGGTTAAAAACATTATTCTTGCCAAGAGTAAACTAGCCTTCTTTTTTCGGCGGCACGAGCAGGGACAGTATAATAGATACGGCCAAAATACCGCCGACCACCGGAAGCGCAATAGACACGGGAATTTTATAGAAATCGGTAATGAGCATCTTAACCCCGACAAAGACCAGGATGGCGGAAAGGCCGTAATTCAGGTAGGCGAAAAGGCGCATGATCCCTGATACGGCAAAATAAAGTGCTCTGAGCCCCAAGATGGCGAACACATTAGAGGTAAAAACAATGAATGGATGGACCGTGATGGACAAAATCGCGGGTATGGAGTCCAGCGCGAAAACGATATCCGTAGTTTCAATGACTATAAGCGCTATGAGCAGCGGGGTCGCCGCGATCCTTCCGGCTTTTTTTATAAAGAATTTTTCCCCCTTATATTTGGTTTCCACAGGGAAAAATTTTTTAAAAATTCGGAGCACTGGATTTTTCTCTGGCTTAGGTTCTGGTTCTTTCTTGAAGGCCATCCTTATGCCAATGTACACGAGAAAAGCGCCCAGCAGGTAAATGGCCCAGTGAAGCTCCTGTATTAAGGCGACGCCGGCGAAAATGAAGGCTGCACGCATGACAATAGCGCCCAGGATCCCCCAGAAAAGAATCTTGTGCTGGTATTTGGCTGGAATTTTGAAAAACGAGAATATAATGATGAATACAAATATGTTGTCGACGCTTAATGACTTTTCAATCAGGTAGCCGGTGAGGAATTCAAGGGCGTAATTGAAGCCCATGTGGAAATATATGCCGACATTGAAGATCAAAGACAGGACAATCCAGAACAGGGTCCAGAGAAGGGCCTCCTTGATGCTTATCTCACGGTTTTTCTTCTGGAGCACCATCATGTCCAGAACAAGCATAGCGATGATAAAAATGATAAATCCGATCCAGAGCAGCGCCTGTTTCATAGAGGGAATCCTTGAGTTATTATATGCCGGATGATGATTTCGAAGCGTTCGAACTCATTCTGACGATGCCGTATAGAATCGGCACGACCGAGATGATAATGATAGCAATGACAACCAAAAAGAAGTATTTTTTTACGAAAGGGAGATTCCCGAAAAAAAAGCCGGAGAGAACAAAAATGCACGGCCAGATAATACCGCCGAATATATCATAGGCGATAAAATGGAGATACCGCATCCTGCCGATGCCTGCCACGAAAGGCATGAAGGTTCGGATGATAGGGACGAAACGCGCCAGAACGACCGTCTTACCGCCGTGTTTTTCGTAAAACTCATGCGTGCGCTCAAGGTGCTTTTTATTGAACAGCCGCACGCTCTCCTTGTGGAAGATTTTCGGGCCCACCCGGTGACCTATCCAGTAATTGACATTATCGCCGACGATTGCCGCTGTCGCGAAGGTGACGATCACCAGCTGTACATCGAAGGAGCCGACGGCTGCCAGGGCTCCTGCTGCAAAGAGGAGCGAATCGCCGGGGAGAAAGGGAGTGACTACAAAGCCGGTTTCGCAGAAGACAATCACAAAAAGAATCAGATATGACCAGGCTCCGAAGTCCTGTATGATGATGTTCAGATATTTGTCGATATGGAGGATTATATCGATCAGTTGTACTGCTATTTCCAACCGGCCTTCCCTTTTCCCCGCCAGCTAACTTCTGCCCGCACCTCCCTGTGTAAGATAAGGAGATACGGGGCTTGAAGAGATATGGGGATGATTTTATTTAAACCAGGTTTTATGGAACAAATTCCGTGAAACGCTATGGAATTGAGGCTCATTTGTCAAGACATAAAGAAGATATTTTATACCGTCTGAAGCCGCGGTGATTTTCATCTATGAGACTTAATACTCGTGATGAATATATTTTTTTATCATGAAATAGCCGGTCGACTTTTCGAGAATGCAGGCGTTTTTGAAGCTCACATTAATCGTCTTATTCTTGAATCCGGCCAGGTCGTGGGTGAGTAAATCCACCAGCAACGAGATCGTCGTCGAATCGATCGTGCAGTTATTGCTCATGTTGATCACGATCTCATCCCCTGTGGAAAAAGTAATATTTTCAAAGCCGTTCCGTATGGCGTGTCGGATTATTTTCGCCACCTCACTCTGGTTCTTGCTTTCGCATCTTCCGATTATGTAAAATTGTTTTGACGAAAGGTTCATGAGGGATTTGTTTTTTTCAATGTTCACCGGCTTGTTATTGACATATGCTTTTTTATCATCAACCGGGAATATAACCATGGCCGCCGGCTGGGCGCTGTCCGGTGATTCTGATTTTAATTGAGTTGGAGACTTCACATCATTATTCTGGTTGGATGTCCGTACTTGCCGTAAACCCGCGCTCTGACGTAAAAGATCCGCCACTGTTTTATCCAGCTCTTGATGTACACGCTCGACCGGAAGAACTTTCAGATTGAAAATCCGTTTGAATTGGTCTGAATCCCTTCGGATGCTCAACATCATATTGTTGATATCTTCATTTGTGGTTTCCAGAATATCCAGAATCTTCACCGGATCGTTTTCCAATTTTCGCACCTCCGGCAGATCTTCGGTATCCGCCAGGAAGATAAAATTCGCGGACAAATTATCAAATTCAGCCTTGCGCGACAGTATTATGTATGATATGAAAAATGTCCTCACCAGTTTTCTCTTGTCAGGATCCGGGAGCGAGTCTGAACCGAGATCAACACGGTAATCGAGCAGAATAAGGGCTGGAGGCCCCCAGTCATTTATAAGGCGGTTGAAGGCTTTTCTGATAAAAACGGTGTTTCTGGTCTCGGCTATTGCTTTTTTAATTACCTTGATTGAATGCAGGCTCTCATACTCCGTGTGAATGGTCATGCCGTATTTGCCGATCACGGATTTGACCGGAGGGATAATGCCCGTGTGTGCCGTGATCAATAAGGCTCTTTTTTTGTCAGAGGATTGTGATTCCATAATATGGATTAAAATACTCGGCGATTACCGGTGCGCGCTCTATGAATTGATTTGCGACGGTATCATACAACGCGTCTATAGAACAGAAAAAATATTAGGCTTGTTGCATAGTGATGTCCTCATAAAGCAGCGTCAAGTGAAAAAGAATGAATTCACTATTCGGATGGTTTCTTTTTAATAATTTAAACTTGACAAGTTTATGTCTTCACCGAGATAGTTCGCAAATTCAGTTCGTGATTCCTTCATGCCGATTTATGCATGGATGCGGCGGGAAAGGCCCTGTTGTCGAATCGGCACCCTGTATGGAAAATTATGTTTTTGAGTGATTATAAGACATTGATGATGAGCAACCGGAAACTCGCAGTTCGGGCGGTATCCCTGACCCTTATTCTTGCTCTCTACTTCATCGGCTGGCATTACACCAGCCTTGTCTTCAACGGCTCTTATTCGGTAATCGATGTTTCAGCTCAATTCATGGCCAGAGTATTCTGGTATCTTTCTCTCAGCGTCATAATTTCAAGCCTCATATGCGCGGTTCTGATGATTCTAAAAAAACGGATTATGAGGAAGATTTTTATCGGCGCCGTGATGATACTATTTTCCGGATCGGAAATAATCCGGATTTTCGACTGGGGGGCTCTCTACTTCGGCGGGAATCATATAGACGGCAACTTCTGGGCCCATGCTTTTTATGCTGACGGGCTCGTCTACTTGGTAACCAAACAGGCGCTCGTGCTCTACGCCGCAGCCGGGCTTTTTTTCGGGGCTATCTACTTTATACTTAAGCAATTATCATCTTTGACGAATCATGAAGGGCGGTTGTGAAAGCAAAGCTGGTTGTAATTATCCTTATCATCAACTGCACAGCGGCGCTTTCCCTTTGGGGTTTTTTTCGTGCTTCAATCTCGCTGGGAGAATGGAGGCGGGATATAAAGACCAGGAACAACCTTGCGGCCCAAGCCGCGAGGGGAGATAAGGCCGCCGGCATTCACCTCGATAAAGGGATTCTGGGAGACAGAAAAAAGTTTGAATCCGCGCTTGAATCCCTTAAGGAGAAATACCGTAAGATAACCGCAGCCGATTCCCTGGTTTATTTAAAGATCCCGGAAGCCGAGTTTCTTAAATCCTTCATCTCCTATTTCTTCCTGTTGAATAACGCAGGCGGCGATGAAGTTGTTTTGGATGACGAAATCGTCAATAAATTCAGGAATCAGGGTATACTCCTCTATTCAATGGATAAAAGATATCCTTTCATGAAAAAAAGCATATACCTGGAGCCGAGGCATAAAACCCGCAACAAACCCGAAGTCAGGGTCGGCACCAACGTCATCATTATTTTTTTTGAATCCCTGTCGAAATTTTTCCTCAGGGATGACGTGTACGGGATCAAGGGACTCACGCCCAATATCAAGGACATGCAGCAACACTCTTATTCCTTTTCCAATATGTATAATGCGGCATTCCCGACCGTCAAGGGCCTTATCGCTGCGCTCGGATCGAGCAGCTATCTGCTGGATGAAAACATCGGCGGAACCAGGATACGGATACCATGCCGGTTCCTGTTTCTCTCCAGTATCTTGAAGTCATTGGATTATACTACCACCCATATCCAGGCAGGGAGCGAGCGGTTCATCGGTATGAAGACCTTTTTCACCGAAAGGGAGGGTTACGATAATTTTTATGGAAGCGAAAGCCTCGCGCTGAAGAATATAGGACACCTGGCTGAGGGATTCGGGGTTGACGACACGGCGCTGTTTAACTATGTTGTCGACTGGCTTGAAGATTATTCTTCAAACAAGCCGTTTCTGCTCACTGTCTCGACCATCAACATGCACCCCCCGTTCAAGATCACCGACCGGAATCCCGATGCCGGTGACAATGATTTACTGAACAGCCTTTACTCGACCGACAAGGCATTCGGAAGATTCTGGAGTTATTTCAAAAAATCAAAATTACGGAACAATACCCTGGTGATTGTCACCGCTGATCACGCCATGGGAAACAACAAGGATTATATAGCCTTCGCCAATAAATACCGGAGCTATTTTAAGCCTTTTTTTGACCTCATCCCCTGTTTTGTTTACTTTCCCGGCGGCGCGTGGGCCGGCAAAAGCAATGACACGGCCTGCCTGAATCTGGATATCGTGCCCACGCTTCTGGACATGATGAATCTTGATCTGCCCAACCCCTTTATCGGGCTTCCCATTTTTTCCGGAAGACAGTATTACGAGCGGGGAAGCGGGTCAATCTTCGATGTGAAGATTGATCTTGATGAAAAGCGGTTGGAAGGGGAGAGAAAAGTCCTCGGTTTTTATTTCCATCTGTACCGGACTGACCGAATAATTCCCCCCGATTATAAAGTGAGATTTAATTAGATGAAAAAGCCGCTGTTGCGTCGAGCGGCTCCCATGACCGTCGGATCACTATTCCAGGTAACGCTTTAATGCCTCGGGGATGATGATGTCCCCTTTTTCAGTTTGATAGTTCTCCATGACAGCCGCAAGCGTCCTGCCTGCAGCGAGGCCGGAGCCGTTTAAGGTGTGCAGATATTCCGGCTTCCGGCCCTGTTCTTTCCGGTAGCGGATTTTGGCCCTGCGCGCCTGGTAATCCATGAAATTCGAGCATGAGGATATCTCCAGATACCGGTCCATGCCCGGCATCCACACCTCGATGTCATAGGTTTTCGACGACGAGGCCGAGGTATCGCCGCTGCAGAGAAGTACCACCCGGTAGTGGAGATTGAGGCGCTTCAAAACCTCTTCCGCGTCTCCGGTGAGCTTTTCCAGCTCGTCAAACGATGTTTCAGGACGCACGAACTTCACCAGCTCAACCTTCTGGAATTGGTGAACCCGCACGAGCCCCCGCGTGTCTTTGCCTGCGGCCCCGGCCTCGCGCCGGAAACAGGCAGACTGCATGGTCACCCTGACGGGGAGGCTAGAAGATTCCAGTATCTCGTCCCGGTAGATGTTGGTGAGCGTCACCTCGGCAGTGGGTATGAGCGAGAGGCCGTCCCGCTCGATGCGATAGTATTCGTCGCGGAACTTGGGGTACTGGCCGGTGCCGGTCATGCTCTCGTCGTTTACCATAAAGGGGCCGAATATCTCGGTGTAGCCGTGCTCCCTGGTGTGAAGGTCGAGCATGAAGTTTATGATAGCCCGCTCTAATCGAGCGGCCAGGCCGCGGTAAAGGTAAAACCGGGCGCCGGCGATTTTAACGCCCCGCTCGAAGTCGAGGATTCCCCGGTCAACGCCCAGATCATAGTGGGGCTTCGGTTTGAAGGAAAAATGCGGCTTTTCGCCCCACGTCCGCACAATCCGGTTATCTTTCTCATCGGTGCCTTCCGGCACTGATTCATGAAGGATGTTCGGTACGGATAGGTGGAGGTCGGTGTATTCCTGCTCAAGAGAGGCCAGTTTCTCGCTGTACTGCTTAATTTCCTCCGACAAGCCTTGAACCTGCTTCATAAGTTCGTTGGCATCAAGGCCCTTTGATTTGCTTTGCCCGATTTCTTTGGAGAGCCGGTTCCGTTTCTCCCGCAGCTCGTCGGATTTCTGAAGCAAGGTGCGGCGCTCCTCGTCGATTGCCTTAAGGCGATCCAGATCGACGGCTGTTTCCATGTTTCTTTTTTTGAGGAGCAGCTTCAGGCCCTCGATATCTTCTTTGATGAATTTGGGATCTATCATATAAAAAAATCTGGTCAGGGGCGGAATCGAACCGTCGACACGCGGATTTTCAGTCCGCTGCTCTACCGACTGAGCTACCTGACCACTTTGAAACGTTACACGAATAATATATATGACTAAATTGTCAATTATAAAAAAACTCCTGTATCTCGAAGGCGAGGATGGCATCCTCGCCTTCGAGATACTTCAATTCGTGCATGCCGTTATTTCCCTTCAACCCTTCGTATTGCCTCGAGCCATGATCGGGTGCACCTTTCAAGCCCCTTGTTCGACAGATGGACCTGCTCCCACTCATTTGTTTTATCCCGGTACAGGCGGTCGTTATCCGGGCCTGCGTAAATCCTGTTCTTCGGACCAGCCAGCTCGCGCTGGGCTTCCTGGATATCCCGGTTAAAGCCTGCGCCGTTATATGTTGAGACCGCCACGTATATCGGGGCGTCGACCCCGAGGCTCCGGATGCTGCCGAGCATTTCCAGAAAGTTTTTTTTATAATTTTTTTTATTCTCTTCATTTCCGCTTGTATTTTTTTCCGACCCGCCCTGAACCCAGAACAGGTGGGTGATCGTGAAGCCGTTTGACTGCGCTTCCCTGACCGCGTCGACGATCCGGGAATGAAGGTACCCTCTCGCCGTCCACTGTTCAATGGTCGTTGATCCCACGCCGATGGGAATGATCATAACCTTGTCGTACAGGCCGCGCTGTATGAGCAGGTCGCCCAGCCTGGACCACACGCTTCCCCGGTCGCCGGTCGCCCCCAGGAGCGGGTCTTCCGCCCTGTAGCAGCGGCCGTTAAAAAAATTAAAGACCGGATATTTCGGCCTATACAGGGTTTCACCATGATTTCCTGAGTTGGACTGTCCAAAGGCCAGCGCCACCATCATTCGGCGGGATTTAATACCGGCACAGGGGAGCGGCACTCGCGAAGACATATCCGAATAGCCGATCGATCCGGGGAAGAGATGATTTTTGAGATTCAGGAGCAGGGGGAAAGGCTGGAGGAGGTACTTATGCGACGCAAGTCCGTATAGGTATGATGCGGTGACCGCAAAAGCAAACATGCCGGTAAACAGTATCTTTTTCATGATTCATTCGATCCGCTTTGCTCTCCGTTTTTTCAGAGGATAAACGGTATCGTTCGGATCGACCGATTCAAGGTCAGCCATCCTCTGCGGTTCCGCATATGCTATGAGCGTATTGGCCTCTTTGACCGTGAATATGATCTTTGTGCGGAGTTTATTCCCCGGCCCGGCATTGCTTCTGAATTTATATATCACGAGCTTTTCGCCGGCGCCTATGCCGTCGAAGAGCCCGAGGTTTGTTATAATGCCGGACTCGCTCGTTTTGAGCACCCTTCCTTTGAAGGGGATCATGTCAAACACCCGTTTGGCAGTGCGCAGGCTAAGGTTAGGCAGGCTCTCCTTTCCCGATTCGTCGACCGTAAATTGCCCGATGATGAATCCCTTGTTATAATCCATAAGGCGGCAATCAAGAGAGATATAGCCGGCGGTTTCGTAATAGGTGCCGTACAGGATATGATCAATCGGCTCCAGCTCCCCCGTCTTGATTTTTGATGCAATGGCTTCAAGGGTATCATCCAGATGCCCGCCGCCGCAGGTCAAGCCGCATTTAACAGAGGATCTGGCTCGTGCGCCCACCGGGCGCATCCTGCCGAACTGGCCGAGGACAAAGGTCACGTGGTTTGCGGCGACCTCGCCCGCGTCAGGGTGGGGGCTTATGCCGCCGGAAGGATCGAAGTTAAGGACCAGGATCCTCGGCACGTCCCGCTGCGGCTCCTCGCTTGAGTAGCCTTCGCGGTGATACAGCTGATCCCGCCGCCTCATTATGGCCACGCTGAGCCGCTCCTGAAAGGTCTTGTCTGGATTGAGCCGTACGATTTCTTTCAATTCTTCCATGAAGAACCTGTTGAAGCCCTGGCTGTTGTAGTAGTCCATAAGGAGCTCCCGTGCCCCGGTGTTCAAGGGATTCAGGAGGAGGGTTCTTCGTAGATACATGATCGCCTGGTCGGGAAAGTCCTTCTTCATCCTGCTTGCAGCCATGCCGTAATTATCCTTGCTGAGCCTCACCCGCTCGGGGTTTCCGATCTTAAAGTCCCGGAATACCAGAAAATCCTCAAGCCTGATCCTCGTGATGGAGTCGGCAGGGTCTTTGCCCAGGGCTCTTTCGTATTCGGCCAGCGCGTCCTCCCGGTTGCCGGCCTGATCGTGCGCCACGGCGAGGCTGTAGAGGAGCGTGCCGTTCTCCATTCCCGTGGGGGCGGTTTTGAAATAATCGGCGGCGCTGTCGTATTTTTTTTCCATCAGGGAAATGTATCCCATGGCCCTGTTGGCGCGGTAGCTCTCCGGCTGGATTGAAATCGCGTTGGCGAGCGCCTCCTTTGCCTCATCCAGCAGGTCCCGGTCTTCGGTAATCATGAAATCGCGGAGAAGAACCTCGCCGTAGACGGTGTATCCCCGTGACGATTCGCTGTTGGAATCTATGGCCTTTTCAATGTAGGCGCGCGCCTGTTTAAGCCGGTTTTCGCTGCTCTTGATCTCAGCCAGAAGAAGGAGCGAGCCATAATGGTATGGATTAATTCTGAGGATTGTCTCGAGAGCTCTCTGTGCCCATATTTTTTTGCCGAGACTGTAGTACACATACGCTCTTCCGTAGCGCGCTTCGAGGTTTTGTTCCGACAGCTTTTGGGCCCGGTCGAAATATTTCAGGGCGCCGGTATAGTTGCCCATGGCGGTCAGGACCTTTCCCAGGCCGACGAAGGATTCCACCGATTTTTTATCAATGGCAAGGGCTGCGGTGAAAAGATCGTACGCCTGTTCGAAGGCTTCCACTTCCAGATATGCCTTGCCGAGCCCTATGAGAGCTTCCTTGAACTTCGGGTTGACGGCAAGGGCGTTCTTGAAGCTGGAGATAGCCGTGCGGTAATTTTCCCTGCCCAGGTGATTCCACCCTTCTTTATTATAGGATATGGCGTTGTTGCTCTGGCCGGCGCTGGTGAAAAGTATCCCGGTGGTGATGAGCGCCAGGATGGCGGCAATCGCCACCGGTTTGCGCGAAGGTTTCATATACGGTCGGGGTCTCATGTCGTTATTCAGGGTGTCGATCCGTATCATACGCCTACAGTTTGATAATAAAGTCAAGAGAAATATGTCTCATCTGTTGTCGGCTGATTCCGCCTGGCGGACGGAAGCCCGCCAAAAACAGTTGACAAATATTCTTAATTTTAAATTAGATTCTTGAATAACAGGGGACAACGATGTATCCGATAATCTTCAGCTATAAATTCATCAACATCGGCACATACGGCCTTATGCTCGGCCTGGCCTTTTATCTGGCTTTTTTACTCACTGAGCGGGAATTGAAGCTTAGGGGCAAAGATCCGGAGCTTGCATACAAGCTCCTTCTCGTCATCATCCCGAGCGCGATCGTGGGCGCAAAGATCTTCCATATTTTTGAGAACTGGAGTGAATTCATGCGGGATCCCAAAGCCATGATATTCTCCGGCGCCGGCCTGTCCGTATACGGCGGCTTTATTCTCGCCTTTCTTCTGACAATGATCCTTATAAAAAAGAACAGGGAAAACATCCTTGAGATATTCGATCTCACCGCGCCGGCCATGGCGCTGGGATACGGCATCGGCAGGATAGGGTGTCATGTTTCGGGCGACGGATGTTACGGCATCCCGACATCTTCCTTTCTGGGGACTGCATATCCGAACGGGATCGTGCCCACGAGCGCTGCCGTCTATCCGGCCCCCCTGTTCGAATCATTCGTCTCTCTCCTTTTTTTCGCCTTTCTGATGAAGCTGCGGAAAAGGGAGATGCCGACGGGGAAGATTTTTTTTATCTATCTTATCCTGAACGGGACCGCGCGCTTCCTGATTGAGTTCATAAGGCTGAATCCGAAGGAGCTCTTCGGACTCACGCAGGCCCAGATCGTGGCCGTGCTCTTCATCCTTACCGGCGCCCTTGGTTGGTTCATGGTGGAGAGGAGGCCGCACAAAGCCGCCTAGCTGTTTACGGGTATCGCCATTGATTACAATCGTCGATGATTAAAGACACTTCCCGGATTTTCATCGCCGCATTTTTGCGGACCCGCTGACGCCGAGCATCCTAGCCGGCGCACTTCTTATCATCATATCGCTGATCGGCGTAAGCGGGATTTTAGATAAAAAAAGAGGTTGGATTTGCGAATTTATAACACGAAGGCGAGGATGCGCATCCACGCCCTCGCGTTATTTAATATTGTATTTCTTCTTGAATTTTTCCACCCGGCCGGCGGTATCGATGATCTTCTGCTTCTTGGTGTAGAACGGATGGCAGTTTGAACAGATCTCTACATGAAGGTTCCTGGCCGTGGATTTGGTCTTGATCTCGTTGCCGCAGGCGCACTTGATGACCGCGTCCACGTATTCCGGATGTATGTTCGGTTTCATTGAAGACTCCTCAATCTTACGAATTCATGGCTTTGAAAAACGCCTTGTTGTTCTTGGTGGATTTCATTTTCTCCACGAGAAGCTCCATGGCCTCGGTGGCGCTCATGGATGAGAGCGCTTTTCTTAAGACCCATAATTTATTCAGCTCTTCTTCGTCAAGCAATAATTCCTCTTTTCTGGTTCCGGATTTGTTTATGTCCATCGCGGGGAATATTCGCCGGTCCACCAGCTTGCGGTCGAGAAGCAGCTCGCTGTTGCCGGTTCCCTTGAACTCCTCGAAGATGACTTCGTCCATCCGCGAGCCGGTGTCGATGAGCGCGGTGGCCAGTATCGTGAGGCTTCCTCCCTCCTCGATATTCCGGGCTGCGCCGAAGAACCGTTTCGGCCGGTGCAGGGCGTTGGAGTCAACGCCGCCGGAGAGGATCTTGCCGCTGGTGGGAACAACCTGGTTGTAGGCGCGGGCAAGGCGGGTGATTGAATCAAGGAGTATGACCACATCCATCTTATGCTCTACGAGGCGCTTCGCCTTCTCGAGCACCATCTCAACGACCTGGACATGGCGGCTTGCGGGCTCATCAAAGGTGGAGGATATTACCTCACCCTTGACCGAGCGCTGCATATCCGTCACCTCTTCCGGCCTCTCGTCGATCAGAAGCACGATCAGGTATATCTCCGGATGGTTGGTGGTTATTGAGTTGGCTATCTTCTGCAAGAGGATCGTCTTTCCGGTCCTCGGCGGCGCGACGATGAGCGCGCGCTGCCCTTTGCCGATGGGCGTCATGAGATTCACGATGCGCATGTCAATATTCTCGGTAAGCGTCTCCAGATTGATCCGCTCCATGGGATACAGGGGAGTGAGGTTGTCGAAGAAAACCCGCTTTTGGAGATTCTCCGGATTCTCGAAGTTCACCGCCTCGATCCGAAGCAGGGCGAAAAACCGCTCATTGTCCTTGGGCGGCCGGATCTGGCCCGCTATCGTGTCGCCGGTTTTCAGGCCGAAAAGTCGGATCTGCGACGGGGACACGTATATATCGTCGGGGCCGGGCAGATAGTTGTAGTTCGGCGATCGTAAGAACCCGTATCCGTCGGAGAGTATTTCAAGAACGCCGCTTGAAAATATGAGCCCCTTCTGCTCGGTTTGCGATTTGAGTATTTCCAGGATCAGATCCTGTTTTTTCAGCCCGTAGACCCGCTCAAGTCCCATATCCTTTGCCAGGCTTACCAATTCATTGATTTTTTTGGATTTAAGCTCGGCAAGATCAAGCCACGTCTCCGAGGTTGTTTTGCCGTTTCCATTCGCGACCGCGGCTTGCTGGCCGGAATTGTTTCCCGTTGAACTGGCTTCGTTCGTTTCAGTCCCGCTGTTCAGATTATTCTCTGATCTGTTATTGGACTTCGCAGATTCAGTCATTCGTGCCATAATTTATCCTTATTTGAAATTTAAATTAATTTGATTACAAAAAAACGAGATATTAGTCATGTATGTTATTGCAGGATTATCTAATGCCTCTAAATGCTTAAAACCTGAATACAGGGAAAAATACCTAAGATGACATGGAGGTGCTGAGTTAACTCAGCCACGGACAATGTACGAACTGACGGATTCACGTCAAGAAAATTATCGATTGAAACTTAAGTGAATATAATAAAAAAATTATGTCCTTTCAAGTTTTTTTTAAATTTTTTTAACCCATTAGACCTGTTGCTAATCTCAATGATCACTGAAATTTACCCCGCCGCCGTAGGCGGCGGGGTAAATTTCAATTATAATTGGTTTATGCAACAATTCTATTGTTAAATCTGTATCCCGTGCTTCTTCATTTTTTGGGTGAGGGACTTGCGGCCTATCTTGAGCGATTGCGCCGCAGCCGCCGGATCCTTTTTATCTTTAAGAAGGTCCACGAGTACCAGGCGCTCGACCGCGGCCATGATCTCTTCCAGGGATTTGGAGCGGATGTCCACCCCGGGGATGAGCGATCCGCCTTTTTCATCCGATTCACTGCTGCAGTACAGGAGAAATCCCACCTTTTTGCGCTTGCTCATCAAGGGTATCTTCTCATAATGAATCTTCAGATCCCGGTTGTAGAATATGAGCCCGTCGCTTCTTTTATCTGAAAGAGGCTCGTTTTTGTCGACGTCGCGTATCGCCTGCTCCACAAACTCGACATCCACGTCCTTTTTGAACTGCTTCCGAAAGGCCTCCTCGAAATGGCCGTTGTAAAAGATGGTCTTGCCGGAAGAGTTCACCGCGTAGAGCGGACGCGGTATATGCTCGAGAATCAGGAATATCATCCATTCCAGTACCTGATCCTCCTTCTGCTGCGTCACCTCCTTTTCAGAAGCGGAGCGCGCACGCTCCGGCATCTCCACGGCGGTAAAGAGCTCGAGCCTCGACCAGTTCCCTTGAGTCTCTCCGAATATGTTTATGACGATGAACTCCTTGACGCCGCCGTAGGGGAGGAGCTCGTCGAAGGTCATCTTCCGGGCGAGCCTGGTGACAAAATCGTCCGTCCGGAGGCTTTGGGCGCGCGCGATGTCCGAGAGCTCGGATACGACATCATCCTTGTGCAAAATGCCGATGAGGGCGCCGCGCTTCGAAACCACCGGGATTATCGGGACGTTGTTGGCGTAAAAGATGCGGACGATATCCTCCGGACGCCTGTTGCCGGGAGCATACGGGTTCTCTTCAAAGGAGCGCTCCTGATCCGCGGGGTGGCTTTTTATCTCTTTCATTGGAACCCCAGAACATCATACATCGAGTACAGGCCGGCAGGCCTTCCGTCAAGAAACTCGATTGCCGCAACCGCTCCCTTGGCATAGGTATCCCTGCTTGAGGCCCGGTGCGTAAGCTCGATCCGCTCGCCGATGCCGGTGAAGAACACCGTGTGCTCGCCCACGATATCGCCGCCCCGCATCGCCAGCACTCCGATCTCATTTTGCTTCCGCTCGCCGGTGAGCCCCCGGCGGCCGAAGACCTCTTCGGCGGAGCTCAGAGACTTCATGCCGGCCTTGACTATTTCCACAAGCCTTTTGGCGGTTCCCGACGGCGCATCTTTTTTGAAGCGGTGATGGGCCTCGAATATCTCCACGTCGTAATCTGCGGAAAGCGCGCCGGCCGCTATCTCCGTGAGCTTGAACAGGAGGTTCACTCCCAGCGACATGTTGGGGGACAAAAGAACGGGGATCTCCCGGCCGGCGCCTTCGATCCCTTTTTTTTCGTCAGGGGAAAATCCGGTTGTGCCGATCACCAGGGGCTTTTTCCTCACGCGGGCGGCGGAAGCGAGCTTCATGGTCGCCGCCGGAGAGGAAAAGTCGATTATTCCGTCAGACCGGCCGATATCATCTTCATTGATCGTTGAGACTGTTACGTTCAGGTTTTCAACGTGAATAAGCGAACCGGCGTCGCTTCCGAAGCCGTAAGCATCTTCTGCGTCAAATGCGCCGGAAAGGGTATGGCCCCGTTCCAGGGCCGCCTTGAGCACCGCGACCCCCATTCTTCCGCAGATGCCGCAGATGCAGAGCTTCATGCGAGCTTCACCCCGTATTCAAGCATGGCCGCGCGAAGCTTCGCACGGTTCTCATCCGACAGGGGCACCAGCGGAAGCCTCAGCTCCGCGGAACAGTAGCCCGCCATCTCCATGGCGGCCTTTATGGGGATCGGGTTCGTCTCCAGAAACATGGCCCGGCACAGGGGGAGCAGCCGGTAGAACTGGTTTTTCGCGTCGCCGATCTTGCCCTGGCCGTAAAACGCCACCACCTTTTTAACATCGGACGGCAGGAGGTTCGACAGGACGCTGATGATCCCCTTGCCGCCGATCGCCATAAAGGGGAGCAGAATATTGTCGTCGCCGGATAACAGGGTGAGCCGGTCGTTGCAGAGCTCGTACAATTCCATCATCTGCACGATATCGCCCGAAGCCTCCTTCATAGCCACCACATTATCAACCCGGTTCAAAAGCTCCTTGATGCTGGCCGGCAGGAAATTAACGCCGGTGCGGCTGGGGATATTATAGAGGATAACCGGTATCCGGATCGATTTCGCAACAGCCTCGAAATGCGCGATGAGTCCGCGCTGGGTCGGCTTGTTGTAATAGGGGTTCACCTGTAAAACCGCGTCGACACCGGCATCCTCGGCTTCCCGTGACAGCCATATCGCCTCTTCGGTCGCGTTGGCGCCGGTTCCGGCTATGACCTTTACCCTGCCGCCCACCAGGCCGACGATCCGCTTGATATATTCCCGGTGCTCGTCAAAGGAAAGCGTGGGCGACTCGCCGGTGGTCCCCAGGGGAACGATCCCGTCGATCTTGTTTTCGACCTGCATCGCAACCAGCTTTTCTACTGCCGAATAGTCAATCGTGCCGTTTTTGAACGGCGTTATCAACGCCGTGTGTACTCCCTCAAACATTGCCGTATCCAGGTTATTTTTTTTTCAATTGTCTCCGCTTCTCATGCTCTGCGCTGTTCTTTTCTTCAACCACCGCGCTCAGCTTTTCATCAAATAAATCGGCGGCGAATTTTTTATTCATGAATTCATCTTCAAATAAATAGAGTATCAGATATCGCTCAGCCTTTAATGAGTCGAACCGCACCGGATACGCGTAGACCTTGACCCATTCCCTGCCCGTGGCTATAACGATCCTGACCTCGCCCCCCTTCTTCAGCTTTTTATCGTTAATATCGATATCCTTTTTCAGAATATAGATATTTTTCTCTTTTTCTCTCAGCAGGGCCTCCTCGGACCTGGTCATCAGGACCGAGCAGGCGAGCAGCGGAAACAGGAATACAATCGGAATCATCAACCGTATCAAGACTTCACCAACCTCATTATGCTGTGACTGGGTTCAGTAGTAGTCTACGAACAATTTCATTGTCAACAATAAAACAGGATCATTTGTGATATGCGGTTCCGTATCCGGTGGCGACGAGCCTGTCCTGGCCGCCCCTGACCGCGATATTCCAGACGCTTATTTTTCTGCCGATGCTGACCGGCGTGGCCTCGGCGAAGATCTTTTCCCCGTCAACGGCGGAGGCGTGGTAATTTATGGTGAAATTCACGGCGATCGCCATGACCCCGGTGCTGTTGCAGGCCACCGCAAACGCCTGGTCGGCAACGGCGTGTATGAACGCGCCGTGAGCCCGCTCTACCGCGTTCAGGTGTTCGGGCCTGACCGTGATGGAACATCGGGCGTATCCCTCCCGCACCTCTTCAACCTCGATTCCGAGATAGGTGGCGAAGGGGTCCCGCCCCACTATTTCGGCCGCGTATTCGAGCGGGTTTTCAATCGAATGAGTCTCTGTCATATGATTGATTTCCTTTTTTCCCCCGCCGCCTTGGGCGGCGGGGGAAAAATAAAAATTATTAATCATTGAGTTTTGCAACAAGTCTGTTTTTAGTCAAGATTATTTCATCTCAGCGCTGATGGGTTATAAACTTACTTGACTTAATCGAAAAAATATACAAAATATGCCGTGCGGGGGCGCTGCAGGCGCCACCGCACGGCATATTTAAAGCATTTTTAATTATATTTTACATCATGCTAAATGGTTACAGCGGGATTTTAGCATCGGGTAAAATTAAATTCCCAATTGAAGGAATCTCTAATGATGAAAAAGGTTATAAAGATAAAGGATTTGGATAAAAATAGTTCGATTCTGGATGATTTAGAGTATTGGCTCGGCAAATCCGCTGAGGAGAGAATCTCGACTGTTGAATACTTAAGAAGGCAATACCATGGAACTACAGCAAGACTTCAAAGAGTTGTTAGAGTCATTGAACGTTCATAGAGTTGAATATATGATCGTGGGCGGCTATGCCCTGGCCTTTTATGGCGCGCCGCGCTATACCGGCGATATTGACGTCTTTATTAAACCTAACGAAGAAAATGC
The DNA here is from genome assembly GCA_001829495.1 of Spirochaetes bacterium RBG_16_49_21. Lineage (GTDB taxonomy): Bacteria > Spirochaetota > UBA4802 > UBA4802 > UBA5550 > RBG-16-49-21. The sequence goes on from MIBJ01000041.1 coordinate 38,267, forward strand.
TCAAAGAGTGCTCGATGCATTGGATGAATTTGGATTTGGCTCTATTGGATTGGGAAAATCCGACTTTACACATCCTAATAAGGTTGTCCAGTTGGGCGTCCCTCCGGTACGCATCGATATTATCACATCTATTTCCGGCGTTTCATGGGAAGACGCATATGGGGGACGTGTTGAAGGAAAGTATGGAGATACCCCTGTTTTTTTTATCGGCCTTAATGAATTCATTAAGAATAAAAGAGCAATAGGAAGACAAAAGGATCTTGCAGACATAGAAGCTCTCGGAAAGGAATAAATTTCATTTTCCCGCTGATGAGCTTATAATATAAAGGAACCCGACATGGAAAAGACAGTCTTATTCGAAAAGGAAAACGGCGTCGCGCTCATAACCCTGAACCGTCCGGAGCGGCGCAACGCGATGAACCAGGAACTCCTGGCGAGCCTGTACAATTATCTCGACGAGGCGGCCGCCGACGATGACGTCAGGGCCGCCGTCATTACGGGCGCCGGCACGGCGTTTTGTTCCGGCCTGGACCTGAAGGCCCTGGCCACCGACAATGTCATGGATCCCCGCGGCGACGGAAGGGACATGCCTGATGTCATCGGCGCCTGCAAAAAACCGATTATCGCGGCAGTCAACGGCCCGGCCATGACCGGGGGGTTCGAGCTGGCGCTGAACTGCGATTTTCTCATCGCATCCGAGCAGGCTTCCTTCGCCGATACGCACGTGAAAATGGGCATACATCCCGGCTGGGGCATGAGCCAGCTCCTTCAAGAAGCAGTGGGACAGCGCATGGCGAAGCAGATGTCTCTTACCTGCCGGTTTATATCTGCTCAGGAGGCCTTGCGGGCCGGGCTGGTGAACGAGGTGGTGGCCCCGGAACTGCTTATACCGCGGGCCAGGGAGCTTGCCGGTTACATCGCCCAGCTGGACCCGGTCGTGCTGCGGACAATGAAGGAGCTGATCGAGCACCGGAACAAGGCCACACTGGAGGCTTCCCTCGCGCATGAGCGCGAGGGATTTATGGCTTTTTATAGAAAAATCTGGAAGAAATAACCGGTTCGGACCCTCCGGTAATAGCCAAGATCATTTCTTTTCCTTAACCGGAGGATTATAATAGCCCAGCCTCATGGCGGGGAACTCCTTTTTAAGCAATTTCACGAGGTTCAGCACCCCGATCGGCTCGGATTCCCGAAACCCGATCCGGTCAAAATAAAAATCAGGATCAATGTTCAGGTTGCGCGTCTGAATCATGCTCACGGGAAACCTTTGCAAAAAGCGCACCAGCTCCTCAACTTCAGTCTCCATGTCGGTAAAGCCGGGAAGGAAGAAAAGGTTTATGGATACGAATATGCCGGCGCTCAGGGCAGCGTCGATTGAATGCAGGACGTCGTCGAACCGGTAGCCGAGAGGCCGGTAATAACGGTCATAGTACTCCCGGGTGGGGGAGTTGAGGCTTATTCTTACGGAGTCGAGCCCGGCGCGTATAAGCGCCTTTATCCCTTCGGGAAGGGAGCCGTTGGTATTCAGGTTGATGGTGCCGGAATCGGTCGTCTCACGGACCAGGCTGATTGCTGCGGCAAGATCCCGGGCGCGCAAAAGCGGCTCTCCCTCGCACCCCTGACCGAAGCTCGCCACAGCGTTGTCGGCTGTTGTAAGGTGGTGCAGGATCACCGCGGATATCTCCCGAACGGAGGGATTGAAATCAAGCCTGTCCTGGGAGGCGGCGAACGACGCGTCGCTCTTCTGAAAGGAGAGGCAGCCGGCGCACGCGGCATTGCAGGCGGGTGTCGTGGGAATCGGGGCCTCAAATCTTCCCCGGAAGAAGTTCCGGGCGCACAGGCACCGGTACACGGTGGAGCATTTTTCAAGCTGTTTCACCAGCCCGTTTTCAGGATACGCATCCGTAAGCGTTGCTATTCCCTTCTCAAGCTCCGCGTCGTTCTCATGCAGGGCAGGGTCCGAACGCACATCGTCGTCGATCCGGAGCGCCGGGATGCGGAACCCTCCGTCCATTACGATCACGCCGGTATAAGCCCACAGCGGCAGCACCGGCGCATCGTCCCTTCTTATAAAGGCGGGGAGATATGTCCGCAGATACGCGGATGCGGGAAAGGCGGATACGGCCGCTATCTCATCTCCATCGGGAGAGACCTCAATGTGGTTGAAGTCGTTGTTGCGCGGGTTATAAAACACCGGGTGTCGCTTCGGCAGGGAAAAGAGCACGCTCCCATAGGGAAGCTCAATCAACTCGTCAGGGTCGACCCTCACAAACCGGTTCCCGGTCCGAAACGCGGGCTCAATCCCGGGGAAATCCCACACGGCGCCCGACCCGTCTGCATAGGCGAGGCGGATATCCTTAATCCTTCTTTTCATGCCGCGCCCTTTTCCTGTTCAATATCCGCTCCAGTCTGCGGATGAGCTTTGTATAATGACGCTGCGTTTTTTTCAGCCTTTTATATTCTCCGTCATGCCGTACCCCTGCCGCGTCTTTTCCTTGAGCCGCGAGCTCCCGCTTGCAGAAAAGCCTGCGGTCGCGTGAATCCCGCCACCCGCTTCTCAGGGCTGCAATCCCGGCCAGTATATCTTCTTCATTCATGGCTTTCCAGTAGTGTGACGGGAGTTGGGGATCGAGGATCGCGGGTCGTGGATCGGGGATCGCGGCTAATGCCACTACCGCGACCCTCGTCACTCGATCCTCGATCCTTAATTTTCTCTCCGAATTCATAAACAATAATCCCGCATAGCACGATTGCGGCGGTGCCTGCCCGGAGCTGCGAACACCCGAAATTGACCGACGCCCATCCGCCGCTGACCGCCTGGTACACCTCTTCCGGGGTAAAGCCTCCTTCCGGACCCACAAGGAGGCTCACCGGCCCGGATATGCCGGAGCGCAAAGTATCTTTCAGGGATGCGCCCGCACCGGGATGCGCGATAATGCGCGTCCCGCTGTTGCCTGCGGCTATCGCATTTTTGAATGAATAGATATGCTCGACTTCCGGCACCGAATCGCGCATGCTTTGTTTCGCAGCCTCAAGCGCCTTGCGGTTCCACCGTTTCGACTTTTCCTGCTCATCGGCGAGGCGCGGGACCGACCGTTCGGATGCAACCGGAACTATCCGCGACACGCCGACCTCAACCGCCTTCTCTATGACCGCGTCGAAGCTTTTTCCCTTGAGCAGGCTCATGTACAGGGTGATCTCGACCGGGATTGGCGCGTGTCTGCTCTTTTCAACCACCTCCGCCTCGATGCCGGTATCGGTTATTCTCGATACGCGGGCACGCAGCCTCTCGCCCGTTTCAGTCCTGAGGTGTAGAATATCCCCGCGCCTGACGCGGCGGACCAGGGCAAGATGCCTGAAATCCTCGCCCTCGATCCTGCATAGGTCGTTTACGATATCCGATGATGTTACGAAAAATTGAGGCATCCGCTCCTCTTTGAAAAAAGCTCTGCTATTCGCCCAGCTTTTCAGATCTGAAGATTTCCTTGTCAAAAGAGGCAGTCTCATCGAATTCGGTGAAGCTCATGATGGTGAGGGTCCCCTGCCTGATATTCATCATGTCGTACCTGACCGGGATGATCCGCCGGTCGTTCTCCATTACCTTTACAACGGTCATGAACTTGAAAATTGCCTTGTCCCGGTCAAGGAAGTCTATGCGCAGCGGAATGTACCGGTCGCGGGACACATACATGGTCAGGCCGCCGTATTCGCCGCCCTTTGCTATGGGATTGAGCACGAGCTTATAGGCGTCGGTTCCCTTGACAAACGCCGGGCCCTGTATCGCCGCCGTGTAGTTGCTCTGGAAATCGGCATGAGCAAGGTCTATGTATGAAAAGTTCGTCGACAGTATCTCATCGTACTTATCGATCCCCAGCTTGTGAAATAGCTTCAGCGCAAGGATGTCGTAGACCCATATATCCTCACCCCCGAGGCTGTACAGAACTTTAAGCTGATCGCCGCGCTCGCTGCTGGTGAAGGTAAACAGGCAGTCATCGCCGGCAATGAACCCCTTAAAGCTCGTGAAAGCAGAGCTCCCGTCCGGCCGTATGTGTTTCAGTGCCCCCCGCGCAAGGCCGCGGGGATACTTTAATATCCGGTCCACCCGGGCAAGGATTCCCTGCGCGCTCAATTCTATCTTCCGGTCTTCCTGGGACCGGGAATCGTTATCGAGAGCAAGTGCGGTTGTAAAGATCAGGCTGAAGACCAAAACGCATTTCATGTTATTTCGATCATATCCTATTTTTTAGTATAATTTCATGATTTTGTACAATCAGGTAGCATTTTATAAGGTTTGCGAACACTTTTTTTGCTTGTGAAGAAAAAAAATCGTATTATTTGGTAATTTTTTTTTAGAAAACATTCCTCAAACGTTTATATATAGGCTTAGTATGTGGGGATAACGCTTTATATAAATGAAAAATATATTAATAATTCTTGCAAAATCATAACTTATATTTGAAAATATCTTGTATGCTTCGAGTCATATTAGCCTTGGAGCAATATAATTCCAATAAATATAGAAAATCATTATAATATCATTTTTCTAAGAGCGCGTCCCCAAATTCACGCCCCTTTGGTTTTAGGACATGGGTGTATCCACTATCGCTCAGATTGCATCTTCAAGTTCTGGGATGCATTCTGGATACCAGGATTATCCGATTGCGTTCTATAGATCTCAAACGACCATAAAATATAAAAGGAGGGAGTTTATGTTTAAAAAACTGATTTTTTCGGTTTGTTTTGGGGGTTTGGTCGTTCTTCTGGCAACCGGCGCCATGGCATTCGGCATCGGCGGGTACATGACGCTCGGCGGAGGCAGCACATCCCATGATTACGGCAAATATGAATATTTTGCAGCAGGTCAAATGAAAGAATCAAGCGACTTTGCAATCGGGGGCGGCCTCATAATGGACTCGAATCTGGCTTATGATCGAGTGTTTAATTGGCGGATGAAGATAGGCGGCGAACAGCTTAAAGTTGACCGGGAAGCTGAGATGAAGCTTACCCGGCTGCACATGAATCATCTGTTCGGCTTCGGCATAGTGCGCACCAAAGTTGTTCGCTTATGGTTAGGCCCGCGGATAGGAATAAGTTACTCATCGGGGAATCGTACTGATTTTAGAGATTATGCAGGAATTTCGCCGGTAGACCCTGTTTTGCAAATAATAACTTTGGGATTTTACAGTCCATCAATATTACAATATCCTATTCTAAGAGACAAAATTACAAAAATCCAGTATGGCGGCATTGATGTTGGTCTTGCACTCGGATTAAACATAAACATCGGCGAGTATGTGACTATCGGACCTGAGTTCGGATTCAAGTATGCTCTCAATTGGGGATTCCAAAAGCGAGAAATATATATTAGTCTTCTTGATGGTCCAATTATGTATATCCACTTTCTGCCTCTGAATTTAAATAATGAAAGAGAAAGGCTTACCCTCAGCGGTTACGAAATCTATGCCACTATTGCCGCCATGTTCCGTGTAGGCGGTGACTCATACGGCGGCCGATAAGCCATAAAACAGACGCGCCCGAAGGCGGGGATGCGCATCCCCGCCCGCGGGCGCCGTCAGCCTTTTTATTTTTTCGCAGGCAGCCGAAGTTTGGCATTACCGACTTAGCGTGGCGCCTCCAGAAACTCAGAAAAATTATTGACAGTATGCATTAATCTGGTGCAGAAATAATTATCGGGAAAATGTTTTTGAATAAATTAAGGACTGCATGGTTGCGTCAAAAATGAATAAAACTGACTATAAAATATTTAAGGAATTAGCGCATACCATACGACTGAAATTTCCGGAAGCGAAAATCTGGGCATTCGGATCCTGTGTTAATAATAATTCTATCAAAGATTCCGATCTGGATGTTTGTATCGTAGTAAACGAGATGAATGACACCATTGATAAAACAATCATGGATATCGCATGGAATGTCGGTTTTAATAATGATATTCTGATTTCAACAGTAACCTATGCAAGAAAAGATTTCGAAAGCGGTCCGGTTTCTGCCGGCAGTTTTGTAAAATCCATAATTAAGCATGGTATCGCCGCTTGAAAGATGAATTAAAAGAACTTATATTATATCGATTAGAACAAACCGATGAATCACTTGAATCCGCTCGCATTCTGTTAGACAACAATAAATTTCGTCCATCTGTGAATCGATCATAGTATGCTATGTTTTATGCCGTATTGTCGCTTCTCGCAATTGGCGAACATCAAGTTTCAAAACATTCAGGTGTTATAACCATTTTTGATCGCGAGTTTGTGAAAAAAGGAATATTTGAACAAGAGTTGTCAAAATGGCTCCATGAAGCTTTCGACTTGCGACAAAGGGCGGATTATACGGAAATGTTTTCAATCTCGAAAGACCGGGCGTTAATGGTACTTAATAATGCTATTAATTTTATCGCTCAAGTTAAAAAAGAGATTAACAAATATTTCTAATTTTGTAACTATTCAGTAAATTTCGTAATTTAAGCATTCAATAAGATAACATTACCAGATGAAATAGAGCGGATTCAGGTCGCGGCCGTGCCTCATGATGGTGAAGTGGAGGTGCGGCCCGGTCGACCAGCCGGTTGACCCGACGCGGCCGATGATGTCCTTCTTGGTAACCCAGTCGCCGCATTTGACATTTATTGAATTGAGGTGTCCGTAAAGGGTGGTGTAGCCCTCATCATGCTGTATCATGGCGGTCTTGCCGAACCCTCCGCGCCAGCCGGTGAATATGACCATGCCTTCCCGCGCCGGATACAGGGGCGTGTCGAAATTCGACATGATGTCAACGCCGTTATGGTACTTTGCGGTGCCGTCCTGAATGAAGGGGTGAACCCGGTCGCCGAACAATGAGGTGAAGTTCCCCGGCGCCGGCGATTGAAAGATGTTCTTTATTTTATAGAGCTTCTCGATCGCGCTGTTTACGACAACCGGCTTCGCTCCTTTAAAAAAGACGAACCGGATGTCGTCCGTGGATATGATCTTAAAGGGCGCGGGCAGGTAGCTTCCCCGCACCTCCTCGGAAAAATTCAGAAGATTTTTCATCCTTAAAACATCGAAAATATCATCAAAGGCAGTAAGCACCCCGTCCTCGGAAGGCACGACGATTTCAAGCCCGTCCCTGGGGGTGAGCGACGGAATGAAGGGATTTGCGGCTATGAGGGTATCAATGGTTATCTTATATTGATAGGCCACGTCCCAGTAGGATTCGCCGCTGGCCAGCCGGTGGATAGTGATGCGAACCCCCGGGTCATAGGGGTAGGTTTTCACCACGCGGATATATTCTGTTCCATCGGTGAACAGGGGGAATCCTTCCTTTAAAACGTACGCGCCTTTTTCCACGGTGACGCTGTCCCTCACCAGGGCCGTGATCGCGTTCCCCAGTAATAATATCAGGGCGAGCGCGGCCGATACAATGGCCGAATAGCCCTTGATCTGGCGCATTTGATATCTGGTTATCGGCATCCAGCCCAGCATCATTGTTCTCCAAGCTTCCGGGATTTGGCCGCAGCCTTCTCCACCGCATCCATGACAATGCCCGCGAATCCGCTCCTCTCAAGGACATGTATCCCCTCTATCGTGGCTCCTCCGGGCGAGGCCACCGTGCCCCTCAGGGTAATAGGATCCCCGGAGGTCTCCAGCACGTATCTGGCGGAGCCGAGCACGGTCTGCGCGGCCAGCAGGAGTGAGGCTTTACGCGGAATGCCGAGCTTGACCCCGCCGTCCGCAAGGGCCTGTATAAAGGTGAATACGTACGCCGGCCCGCTGCCCGATAGCCCGGTTACCGCATCAATGAGCTTCTCCGGCAGAACCAGCACCCTGCCGATTTTTGAAAATACCTGCTCCACCTCTTTTAATAAATCGTCCTCGACATTTCCGTTCGGCGAGAGCACGGACATCCCCTCTCCGACCAGGACCGGCGTATTGGGCATGACGCGTACGATCTTCGCGGCCCGGCCGAGTATCTTTTCCATTGATGAAATGGTGACGCCTGCGGCTATGGAAACCACGACTTTACCGGGAGCCAGTTTTTTCTTTATGGACTCAAGCACGGAAGGAACGCTGTCGGGCTTCACCGCTATAATGATGATTGCGCAGTGCTGGGCCAGCTCTTCCGGCGAGCGGGCTATGCTTATGCCGCATTCCCGCAGCAGGACATCGCTTTTCCCCGCATCGATGTCGTATGCCTGGATGAGCTTTGGATCATAGCCCTTTGACAGCCGCGCCAGTATGGCGGAGCCGATGTTCCCTGCTCCGATGCAGCCGATGGTCTTTTTAATTTCCGCCAAATTTCAGCCCCTCTGCCCGAATATCGCCGTCCCGATCCGCACCATGGTCGAGCCTTCCTCTGCCGCCATGCGGTAATCCGCGGACATTCCCATTGAAAGCTCGCGAAGCTCGCAATTCAGCCTTCTGTTTATCTCATCTTTCAATTTTTTCGCGGTTCTGAAGCATCTCCGTATGAGCTCCTCGTCATCGGTAAAGGGCGCCATGGTCATAAGGCCGATGAGCTCCAGGTGCTCAAGCCCGAGCACCTGCCGTGCAAGCTCCGCGGCTGCTTCAGGCGCTGCTCCGCTCTTGGTCTGCTCGCCCGAGGTGTTCACCTGAATCAGGATTTTCTGCCTCTTGCCGCTCCGTCCCGCCTCAAGGTCAACCTTCTGCGCGGTGCCGAATGTATCTATGGAATGGATGCAGTCGAACAGCTCCACCGCGTCGCGCGCCTTGTTTGACTGCAGATGCCCGATCATGTGTACGGTAAAATCCCCGCTCAATGCAGGAATTTTCCGCTTCGCCTCCTGTACCCTGTTCTCGCCGAAAAGCCGTATCCCCGAGTCAATGGACTCCTGCATAACTACGGGATCGATATTTTTGCTCACCGCAACTATACGGATCGCGCCGGGCGGCCTTCCCTGCGACAGGGCGATCGCGGCAAGCTCCTCCTGTATCCTGTTATAGGTGTCGATAACGGCCATATTCTATGTATATCAAACAACTGAGCTGGATCGCCCGGTTGCATCAGGCAGCAGTGAATTTCTCCAGCCCACTCAGGCGGAGAAAAGATCAGATATAAAATTTTTTTGTCTTTTTATTACAGCGTAAAGAAAATTGCAAGCGTTTTATTAGCTTGAAATCATTTGATCTAAGTGACAATCTTCAGTATCACCGGTTCCTCCCGTTTGGGTGCCGGCGGTATAATACCTTTCGGATAACCGATAATTATCGGAGCAACAATTTTATAGTCCGGGCTCATCCCCAGCTCTTTACGGAGTGCGGGGTCCCTGACGTCGGATCCGAGGTTGATCCAGCAGGTTCCGAGTCCGCGGACCGCTGCCGCGTTCATCACGTAGGCGGCAAACAGCGCACAATCGACCAACAGCATCTTGTGATTTTGCGGTCCGCCGATAATTATCAGGGCGGGAGCGTTGTAGAAGACATTGAATTTATCGCTCCGCAGCCCGCCTTCATATTTTTTGATGTAATCCGTGGGATCCGCCTCGATCCGTGCGACGAGGTTTTTCTTGCTCTCGTCCGAGATACGCTTGATCATGTCCCGGTTGTTGACAATGACGAATTCCCACGGCTGGCCGTTTCCGGAGGTGGGCGCGAGCGTGCTTTCTTTTACTATCTCTTTTAAAATATCAATTGATACCGGTTGGTCTTTGTAATCCCGGATTGAACGGCGGTTTTTTATTAATTCGTTGTAATCCATAAGGTATCTCCTATATAAATCAGAGTTAACCGAGCGGAGTCGAGGCAGCGTCCATCTGCGGTTCCATTATTATCCCTGAGTAGCCGCTTTCCTGCCCAGTTCATACGCCTCCTGTTTGGCCTTATTATTGCCGGCGATCTCTCCCTTGGCCGTGGCTGAAGCCATGACTGCGCCGATCCAGCACAGATTGGTAAATTCCGCCGTCGTTTTGAAGCTGTGCACGATGGGGTCGGCGGTGGAAACATTCGGGTCACCGCAGACCGTGATCAGACCGATGTGCTTCCCTTTCATTTTAGGATAATATGCTTCATGCCAGCGCCACTCCGCGTCAAAGAAGGCGCACCAGCGATCAAGGTATGCCTTCATCTGTGCGGTCATGGCCCAGAAATATACGGGGCAACTGTGGATGACGGCGTCCGCCCCCAGTATCTTTTCGTGAATTTCCGGCATGTCGTCCTTGATTGCGCAAACCCCGGTGGCATTGCACCTCTCGCAATTCAAGCACCCGGAAATTTTTTTCCGGCACAAGACGATCTTTTCCGTTTCCGCACCTGCGTCCTTGCCGCCGGCAAGCGCCCGTTCCAGGAGGATATCGCTGTTCCCTCCTATCCGCGGACTCCCCATAACGCCGAGTATTTTCATGAAGCTCCTCCAGTATAGAACCAACAACTCTAAATTCTTTATTTTCTTGCCGGCAAGCATTTTTTCAAGTAATTAAAATTAAATGCCTCTATCAGCAAAAACTTTCTTTACTTTTAACCCCCTGGTTTTCATCCTGTCAGAAAATCGTGCGAGGTCTATTTATGAACGTTCTTATATTCGGGCCCAATGGAAGCGGCAAGGGAACTCAGGGCGCGGTAGTCCAGAAGAAGTATGATGTCACCCATATCGAATCAGGAGTCATATTCAGGGAAAATATCAAAGGCGGCACCGACCTGGGGAAAAAGGCGAAAGAGTACATCGACCGGGGCGACCTGGTTCCGGACAATATCACCATTCCCATGATCCTGGACCGGCTGAAAAAAGACGATTGTAAAAAAGGCTGGCTCCTGGACGGATTCCCCCGCAACCCGGACCAGGCAACGGCGCTGGACGCTGCCTTGAAGGGCGCGGGAATGAAGCTCGACTACGTTATTGAAATAGTTCTGGACCGGAATATTGCGAAGAACCGGATAATGGGAAGGAAGCTGTGTGTGAACGACAACAACCACCCGAACAATATTTTCATTGATGCCATCAAGCCCGCTGAAAAGGGAGGGGGGACGGTATGCCGCGTATGCGGGGGCGCACTCTCGGCACGCTCCGATGACCAGGATGAAGCCGCTATTAACAAACGGCACGACATCTATTACGACAAGAACAGCGGCACCCTCGCAGCAGTGGATTACTTTAAAAAGCTGTCAAGGAATAACAAGGGAGAACCCCGGATCATCGAACTGGACGGCAAGCCGGGCGTGAAAGAGGTGGGCAATCAGCTGATGAAGGAGCTCGGCTGACTGCCGTAATCCGAAGCGGCTTATTTGGCTTGACGTCATGCAAGAATCCTGCAACGCTTGAGGCGCAATTCCCCGGTGCCGTTTCGTGCAGTAGAGTTTGTTTGAGAATAAACTTCTATCGGTAGATATTAAATGGAAAGGATATACCGAAAAGCAGTCATACTCGCCTGTTTGCCTATAATTCTTAATTTAGCCATCAGCGTGTACTGTTTTCACAATGCAAGTCTGCGGCAGTTCGCGGGTTACTTTGTCGGAACCTTACTGGGTATGTTTTTTTCCTTATTATGGATGGTTATCACCCGCAGGGTGCTTGTTTCAAATATAATGGTCTTGTTCACGGTATCCCTGGCTTCCTTTCCGGTTAAAATAATTTTTCTGGCGGCAGTAGCCTTCGGCGGGCTGCTCATTCTGAAAATTGATACGTTCTATTTCGGCATATCATTCCTGGCGGGAACCCTCCTGAGCCTGTTTGTCGAGGTTTGGTTTTTAGTTACCGCAAACAGATTCATACGGAAAAATAAATCGCGGTTGAAATCCGCATCAGGAAGCGGATAATGTAACAGCCGCCGGATACGAACATGGATGCAAAGGACCTCAACAACCTCTCCAAAAAAGAACTGATCCAGTTGATCCAGGATTATCAGAAAAAATATTTTATCTGTTCCGATAAAATCCTGACCGGGAAGCTGGATTACCGCATATTGCTGGAAGCCACTTCCGACATTATATTCGTCATCGACAGCGACGGCACCCTCATATACATCAACGCGGCTTCCAAGGCATTTTTTCCGTCCTGGTCGGAACAGATGCTGGGCGATCATTACACCAAGATCGTACCGGCCTCGGAAAAGGAGCGGGGGGCCTTTGTGTTCGAGGAGGTTATTCACAGGGGGAAGATATTCGAAAATGAGCTCTTCAGAACGTACAACGACCGGGGCGAGAAGATGTACATGACGATGAGCCTTTCTCCTATAAAATCCGAGGACGGCGAAATCATCGGCCTGATCGGCATCATGAAGAATATCACCGAAAAATTCATCGCCGAAAAAAGAGCAAAGGAATACAGCCGCATCCTCGAGATCAAGGTGAAGGAACAGCTCACGCAGGCGCAGGAGCTCAAGGGTCTGCGCGATTTCAATGAGGATATAATAAATCACGCGCCCGTCGGCATCTTCGTGATGGATCCCTCGGGAATAATCCTGTCCGAGAATCCGGCGCTCAAGCAGATCATGGGCCACAACGCAAGCGATACCCTGGTGGGCACCAGCCTGTTTAATGAGTCCGGGTTTTTTGAGGGCGGACTGGGCAGGCTGTATGAGAGTTGTAGGAACGATAAAAAAACCGGCCGTGCCTTCAATATTCCCTACCGGACCCCGGCAGGAGGCTGCGAGCTCATCATCAATGCAACGGTCGTTCCGGTGCTCGATGCGGCCGGATCAATCGAAAAAATGATCTTCATGATAGAAGACCACACCCAGCAGGCGGCCATTACAAACAGGATATATGAGACGGAAAAGCTTTCAGCACTGGGGATACTCGCTTCAGGAGTCGCGTCCGAGCTTAAGAACTACATCAACAAGATGGTGATGGACCTGAACTTCGTGGACAACAACCTGGACGAGGGGAACCCGACTGCTGAATATATCGTTTCCCTGCATCAGGAACTGGGAAGGATAAAGAACATTACCGAACAGCTTTCATCCCTTTCAATCACGGACGATGAGGAGAGGGATTTGTGCGACCTCAACAAAATTTTAACAAGCCATCCGTTTGAGTTGATGCTCAACCGGCTCAAGAACGAGGGTTTCGAGATTATTATTTCACCGCCAAAGGAATCCGTGTGGGTGAGGGCGAATCAGAATCAGCTCCAGCAGCTTTTGATCCAGTTTATTGAGAACGCCGAGGAGGCTATGCCTAATAAGGGAAAGATCACGGTTTCGGTGGAAAAAAAACAGGCGGGAGAAGGGAAATTCGCCGTTGTAACGATAACCGACACCGGCATAGGCATTCCCGAGGAAAATTTTCAGAAAATATTCCAGCCTTTCTTCACCACGAAGGGGAAGCAGGCCACCGGGCTCGGCCTTATGATAACCTCGGCTATCGTGCAGAATCTCGGCGGGAGCATCGGGCTCAAAAGCACCCCGGGAGAGGGAACATCATTCCGGATCGTTCTTCCCATCGTTGAAAAAGCATCGTGAAGGGAACAGCCATGAACAGACTGAATGATATACGAACCATATTCGAGAATGACGGCTACCGGATCATGAGCCAGAGCGTGCTCACCGACCGGAACATAGAAGCGGGCCGGCTTCAGGAATTGGAACGGGCGCAGGATTATCTGAGCCTGATCAACAGGAAGAGGGAGGCCGAACAGCAGAAGAAGACAATACTGGCGGAAAAGGTCCCGGACAAAAGGAGCGATCTTGCGTCCGTCAGGCCGGATGAATTCGACATCCCCACCATCGCGGGGAACCTGAACTGGCACATGGAGCGCATCAATGAAAACGTCATCGGCCGCCGGGAGATCATCCGGCAGGCGTTCTTCGCGATACTGACCGGCGAGCATATGCTCCTCCTGTCGCGGACCGGAATGGCGAAATCGTTTCTCACCCAGTACATATTCAATACCTTTGAGGGGGCGCGGGTTTTTTCCGCGCAGGCGAGCAAGGATCAAACGCCGGACAACTATTTCGGGCCCTACAACATCGAGGAGTTTAAAAAGGGGAGGATCCGGCACAATATCAAGGGATCCGTCATCGAGGCGAATCTGGTCTTTCTGGACGAGCTCTTCGACGCGAGCGACGTCGTGCTCAGGTCTCTCCTCACTATTTTGAACGAGCGGAAATTCATCAACGGTTCCGAGCAGATCGATACGGCCGTTCACACCGCCATCGCCACGGCGAACTACATGCGCATGAACGAGGTGACCGAGGCGGTGCTCGATCGATTTACCTACAAGTCCATCATCCCCGAGAACACCAATGTGTACAACCAGCTCCTTATCGATCACACCTATGCCATGAGCGGCGGAAAGCCGGTGGAGCCGGAAAAGAAGATATACTTCAACCAGATATTGTATCTGTACGACATCATAAAGAACAGGAACCGGAGCATTAAAATCGAGACTCCGGACGTCATCTACTTCATGAAGAACGTCCTGATCGATAAATTCATGAGCGAGATGCGGAAGATAGACTACAACTACTTTTCCTCGCCCCGGAAGATCGCCAAGGTCGGCGATTTCCTGCGCGCGTCCGCCCTGACGAACAACCGGCTCCAGGTCAATACCGACGATCTCAAGGAAATGTACATCTGCCTCTGCACCCTTAACAGCTACGTGTCGGTGAAGGCGAAGGACAAGTCGGAAATCGATATCTACCGCGACACCTTCAGCCAGACCATGGCGCACTACACGGCGACCGGCGCCATTCAGCAGATCGAGCTCCTTCTCGGCATCAGGCAGATATTCCAGGAGATTCGCCAGAACCCTGAAAAGCGGGACGCGATTCTCGCCCGGAAAAGCCTGCTCCAGAGCCTTCTTGAATTCATTAAAAAGATGTTCCCCGCGCGGCGAATCGAGGAAGAACAGAAGCTCTCCATCGAGTCGCTCAAGAAAAATATCCTCGATCTGAACCCCGTGGTTGAAGAGGTGCAGGAGCTTAAAAGCGGGATCATGCTCGACTATCGCGATCTGTATTAACCGAGGCGGAACGTGGCGGAGTACACTGCGCATATAGGGGCCCGTGAATACGAGGATGTCGATTTCTTCGAATACTGGGAATCTCTCGGCTTTTTTGAATATTCACGTGCAATACTCCCGGAGAATTTCTTCATACTTTTTGAAATCGCCAGGGTCATCTATTCCAATGAACTGCTGAACGACGCTTTCAGCGCCATCGAGGAGATATCGCGCGATGAGATAGTGCATAAGCCGGACCGGAAAGAGAGCATTCAGGTAAACCGTCTCGAACGAACGGTGCCGCTCAGCGACCGAATGGAGATCAATCCCTTCCGGAATATCATCGATCTTAAAAAGGCATTGCCCCGCGAGCTGGCTCAGGACCCGGAGGTCTTTGACATAAAGCTCTACACCAAGACTCTCCTCATTCAACAGCACTACGAAACCGAGGCCGACCGGTTCAAGCCTATATCGACCTCGCAGACCAAAAAGGGGAGCGAAGCCTCCCGGTTTGAGCAGAAATTCTATATTCTCCTCGACCGCTCCAAGTCCATGGAAACAAGAATGAGGAGCTTCTATTCAAAGTGCATCATCGCCGAATTGCTGCGCCGGAAATACAATACGAAGGCGAAAATATTCTACCGGCCTTTTGATTCAAAGACGGGTGATCTTATACGGGTGGAGAAGCCGGAGGATTTTCCCCGCCTTGTTGAGGAGATACTTTACACCACGACCGGCGGGAAAAGCACCAACATACATAATGCCGTTTTACAGGCCGTAAGCGACATCAGCTACGATAAGGAGATGACGAAATCGGAAATCCTGCTGGTCACCGATGGATTCAGTAAAATCGAAAAGAATGAATTGCGCGTCAAGCTGGGGGATATAAAGCTGAACGTTTTGAAAATCGGGAATGATATTCCCATGCCGGAACTGTCCGAAATAGAGTATCATTTAAGAAAGGAAAATGTGCGGATATACGCCGACACGATCGACATCCGGAGCATAAAAAAAAAGGTCGAGGATTTTGAAAATAACGTGGAGGGAAGCAGCCTCACCCGCGGTGAGGAACAGGCGTTCGGTAAAATTCTGGGCGCTTCTGAACAGATGTTCAAGGATCTGAAAGAGATTTCCAACAAGTATATCGAGATCGGCGATCTCAGCACCGACACGCTTTTTCATCTTGACCAGGAGAGGCTTGAACATGTCCGGTTCACTCTGGATCGCTTCAGCGTAATAGACCTGAAGGAGCTCACGATGTTCGATAAGAAAAAGCTCTTCCGCCAGGTGCAGTTCTTTTACCAGTATATCCAGATGCTCATGGAAAACGGCAATGCCGATAATCCGTTGCTTTCTGAAGCGATCATGACACTGGGGATGATCAAGCGGAACATGCTCAGCAATCCCGACATGGTCTATCTGTTCGCCGAAAAAAAGGAGCTGTCGGACGACCGGAGCACGATGAAGCTGGCCAGGGCACAGGCTAAAAAGATGCTCAAGCAGATGAAATTCGAAGGCAGGCGGCTTACGATTGACGAAATGAAAAAAGCCGATCTCATATTGACCATGAGCGCCGGCGCGGGAGCCCGCGGCCAGATGCTCCTTCTTCTGTTCATTAAGCTTATTGAGTGGATTAAGAGAATATTTTCCCGCTAAAGCCTCTCTTCCCTATACCACCTGATCGTTTCCAGAATGATATCCACGTTCCCGTATCTCGGCCGCCAGCCCAGGTCGCGTTTCACCGCCCCGCAGTCCAGTACCAGGTTGGACAAAAGGTAGATCAGATGGCCTTTGGTGAGGTAATCGATTTTAAAGGGCCTCAGGAAAACTGAAAGGAATTTGGCGTATGATGGAGAAAGATGTTTTACGACGCAGTCAAGCTTCGCCGTTTCCTTTATTTCAAGGACCTGGTCGATCTGTACGGGAACATTATCCGAGCCCAGGTTGTAAATTTTTCCCTTTGACGAGCCGGATCTATAAGCGAGCATAAAGGCCGAAGCCGCGTCATCAGGATGCAGAAGCTGGAACCGGTTTTCCCCGTTCCCCGCCACATATATCCTGTTTGCCTCTTCCATACCGAGCGCCATGAGCAGGGTGATGAGCGCGATCGGATTTCTGGTGCCCGGCCCTACCACCGGCGAAGGCCGGAAGATTATCACGTCCATGCCGCCGTCTTCGATGAATTGCCGGAAAAATTTTTCCGCCTTAAGCTTGTCCCTGCCGTACCGCGTAGACGGCGTCAGGGGCGCGCTTTCATCGCTGGGGATGTCATCGATCCTTCCGTACACCTCGTATGACGATTGAAAAATGAATTTCTTCACGCCCGCTGCACGCGCGGCCTGAAGCAGACTCCGAGTATACTCCGCATTAATTTTTTTCATGAACCGTCTGCCGCCGTGCTTCTGGCTCTTTACATCAAGCAGGTGAAAAACAGCGGCGGCATCCCGGCATGAATTTTCAAAGGTCTTTGCATCAAGGTTGACGCCCTGAATGAATTCAGCGCCGTGCGGTATATTTTTCGGTTTTTCAAAATCAAGGCAACGGACTTTTTCGCCGCTGTCTGTCAGGATCTTCACGAGCTTTCCCCCCACTAGGCTGTTCGAGCCGGTAACAAGGATCATACGGGCGCTCCAAATATTAGTCTCTGCTGTCGGATTCTTCAAAACACACCATCTTCCGGATGGCTAATTCGTCAAGAAAAATAAGCTCGCTCCGAAGGCGAGGATGCCATCCTCGCCTTCGTGGCAACGTTCTCGCCTTCGGTGGACGGCCTATTTTTCAATCATGGCATCAAAAGGGAGCTTCTTCGGAATGATTGCCTTGATATTCATTGGCACCGGCCCGTCTCCCATGCCCCGGTGCCTGCGCAGGCCGCGGATCAGGATCGTGTATTCGGAAAGGTCGTTCCAGAATATGTAATCGCTCATGCCGCTGTTCTTTATCCCGTCCAGCTCCCAGCCGATATAATCGGCGCAATAGTTGTCGGAATTATCCTTGTAGTAAAAGGCCTGGAGATAGGGCCGGAGAAGTGCGCCCCCGGCGAGCTCCCGGGCGCGCTTGGAGCTCAAATATATCGTATAGTATATCCGCTTTGATCCATAGCTTGCCGCATAACCGCCGGTATAATGGGAGGGATAAAACATGGGGCTTACGACGTCAACATACCGCGAAAGCTCGCTCACATCCTGGCCGATCCACTCTCCCCACTGGTAGATCGCGGTATAGCCGAAGAGGTCGATGGCGAGCGGTATACGGACGGATTCCCGCGCCTTTACGAGAAACGAAGCCAATGCCTCCCGCATGCTCTGATCCCTTCTCTTGAAGTCAAAGCGCCGGAAGTCATTTTCGCCCTTTACATCGGGAAAGCGGATATAATCGAACTGGATTTCGTCCGCTCCAGCCTTTTCCAGCTCCCGGGCTACGGCGATATTGTAATCCCATACGAATTCGCTGTACGCGTCGACCCACTTCTCCGGGCCCTTGCGGAAGGGCATTCCGGCCGCGTTTTTCACGGCATATCGGTGGTCATGGAAGTCATATACCTTCTCGTCCTTGAAGCAGACCTGCCGTGCGATGACGTAGATTCCGTCACTCCGGAGACGCCTGAGGGTATTGATCACGTTCACGTACGGATGGACCGAATCAGGAACCTGCGTGATGAGGGGATCGGACACGGGCACGCGTATCGATCCGTAATCGTCTTTGAAATTGATGACCACGGCGTTCAGCTTAAGGTAGCGGAGAAGCTTGATTAATCGTGCGTAGTTATCCCTTTGGGTGAATGAATAGCTGATGTACAGCGCCCGCCTGCCCAAAGCCCGCCGCTCCGGCTCGAAGCTCCTCTTCGGCTGATACGATCCGGGAAACGACAGGTGCGTGCCGCTGTCGTAAACTGAAACGATGTTTTTTGATTTCAGGAAATAATCGCGAATATGCCGGTTCAGCGTTCCATTTCTTTTTTTGGAAGCCGCCGCGATGATTTTATGCCGGCCTCTGTTCGTGCGGATAAAAAGATTCCCCTTGAGATAGTTCAGGCTCGTGACGCGGTAAAAATCGCCGTCAGGATAGGTGAAAAGGCCGGGATCATCGACCTTTTCAAGAACGCCCCGGGAGAGACTGCCGCGGTACACGCCGTTGCCGTTGCCGAAACCGGCGTAAAACTCGTCATCGCCCTCGCCGAAGCAGAGGGCGCGTATCTCCTCCAGAAAGTTGGGTGAGCGCACCGGCTCGCCCGGTATGCCGGCCCTGATCCGTCCGAGGGTTACGCCTCCGTCCCGTGAATAATAAATACCGTTGGACGAGGTGCCGATGATGATGAGCCGCTCATCAGTCGGGTGCAGCGCACCGGACAGGAGCTCGGTATAGCGCTTCACCCCGATAAGCGGAAGCGGACGGAAAGCAAAACCGCCGTCAGTGGAGAGATACACGGCTGAGGGCACCACGACCATGATTCTTCTCTTGTCACGGGATAGTGAATGATCTATGATCGGCTTGGTGATTCCCTTTCCGGTAAAAGGATAGATCACCTCGGGAGGCAGGCCTTTATCGATCCTCGCGCATGCGTTTGCCTTTACCGACACCTTGTAAAGGCCGTGCTTTCTCGTAATCACCAGGAGATGGTCCCCGGCCAGGGGGACGACATTCACGATTTCAATTGAATCCGCGTCCGGAAGGCTACTCAGCGTTTTTATAACAAGAGAATGCCTCCCGCCGTCCCCGAAGGAGTCGCCGGAGATCTCCGCTCCGTCAGCCATGAACAGGGTGATACCGTTCAGGTCGATTCTCTCCCCTGCGCAGGCGAAGGGGAGAATGCATGCGGCTATTATGAGAAGGAGTCCTGTCTTACGGCGCATGGGAATACCACACTCGCCCACCGGCAGTTTGTCAAGATTTTAGTGAATCCATACGATCCCGGACAGGTCGAGGTTCTGTCTGAGGAGCAGGGGATGATATTTTCTGTGGATGCGGGCACGGCTTAGGTTGGCGCCGGAGAGCTTGATTCTCTGAAGGCTGGCTTGTGAGAGGTCCGCGCCGCTTAAATCGGCGCCGGCAAGATTCGCCGTATTAAACTCAACGCCGCTTAAGTCCGTATTGCTCAGATCGGCGTTACGCAGATCGGCACCGGTGAAATCCGCGCCTGCCAGGAGCGTGCTGCTGAGCCTTGAGTTTTGGAGATTGGCCCCGCTTAAATTGACGTGGCGCAGATCGGCTCTGTAGAGCTGCGCGTCCGTAAAGTCACAAGCCCTGAGCTCGGAAAAATGGATCCTGGCGTTGTTAAGATTTATCCGCGCCAGATTCGCCCCGCTCATATTGGTTCCGAAAAAGAGCGAGCCGCTGAAATTCGCACCCGCGAGGTTTGCGCGGGGCATTTCCGCGCCGCTCATGTCGGCGTTTGAGAAAATTGCATTTTCGCAATTAGCGTCCGTCAGTTTGGCCATCATAAGGTCGGCGCGATCCAGGTTGGCACCGGCGAGGTTCGACTCGCTCAGATCCGCCCTGTAGATCCGCGCGCTGCTGAGATCGGCTTTTATGAGCACCGCCTTGTGTAAATTCGCGCCCCGGAGATCCGCACCCGTGAGGACGGCGCCGGTCAGATCGGCTCCGGATAGATTGGCGTTTCGTAGATCGGCCCGGCTGAAATTTTTTCCGGTCAGGCTCTTCCCGGACATATCGGCATTCTCAAGCCGCGCGTCGCTGAAGCTTTTTCCGCCCTGTTCAAGCAAAAAATTAATATTCGTTCCGGTGACGCAGCTAATGAAAAGTGATGATACCAGCGTCAACAGGACGGCTTCGGATTTATGAATGATGTTGCCTTTCATGGGTATATTATCGAGAAAAATAGAATCCCCAATCATCAATTTCCCGCCTTCTTTTTCGATCGCCGCAAATCCGCGCAGAAATCCATTCCGATCTTCCGCATGTTCGATGAAAACAAAATCCCCTCAATACGTCCCCGGATGCCGCCGGCGGGGATGATGCGGGCGAAATTCTTCTCAAGCCTTTGGTCGGCGGCGACAAGCATATAACCCCGTGCAACCGGAGAAGCAAGGTTTTGCAGCGAGATCGCCGTGGATCTCTTGAATCGTACCGGATATTTTTTCCCGCCGTTTGTTTCGGATACTATATCGCCCCTGTCCGGGGTGAAGGTCTGTATCAGATCGTCGGGAAGAAATCCGAGGGGCAGGTCCCTGCCGTTGATGGAGAACATGTTGCCGGCGTATCCAACGCTGTCCCCTTCAACCGCCATAATCCGCACTGCTGAGCCGTCATCGAGAAGGACCAGGTCGCCGCGTGCGCTGCCCCGGGTGGAATATCGTTTTATCAAAACATAATCGCCGGGCTCGATCAGGGGACCCGCCCGTTTATCGGATATGCCGTCGATTGAAAAAAACAAGCAGAGTATCGCAACCGCCAGCCCGGTCAGAATAAGATTGACCGAGGCGAACAGCCCGTACCCGGGCATAGAGTTATATGCCTTCAGCGGCAGCTTCCTGTTCCTGGCCGCGTAAAAGAGGGACTCGATGGAAGATGCCAGGGAGATGACAACGCAGATGAGGGTCAGAGCAATGAAGATATGGATAATTGAATCTGCTTCCTGCTTAAGGCTGAAAAAGGGGATCAGAAAAAACGCCAGACACCGCATGATAGCGAAGGCCGCCCCCTTGGCCATATCCGCGTTATACGCCTGCCCGAGGCCGGTACAGACAAGGGAGAGGAGAAATGCCGTGAATGGATTTTTCGCCTCAATTTTCTGCGTTTTTATTACTGCGTCCGGTTTCATCAGAGAAAAGACTCGATGAATTCTTTGACCTTGTCCTTGCCGATATATACCCCGAAGTGACCCTCGCACAGTATATCCGGCTCGAGGGAAAGCATGAATCCCAGGGATTTCACGTAATCCTTCCTCTCGGATCTGAGGGCGTCGTTAAGAGGACCGTGCACGTCCTGGCCGAAGAGCACGAGCCTGCCGTCGGAGCGGAGCGTAAGAACCGATGAGCCGGGGGAATGTCCCGGAGCATGGTAGAAATGAATATTCAGCGAGCCGACGGTAAAAACCGCCTCGGAGCCGGCGACCTTTATATCCACCTTCGTCGGCTCCATGAATGCGCGGTACCATGCCGCGGCGGTAACCTCCGAGTCCCCCGATTCGAGAAATTCGGCGTCAAGCTCGTGCGCCACTATCCTGCATCCGGTCTCGCTCCGCATTCTGTTCGCGCCGCCGGCGTGATCGTAGTGGCAGTGGGTGAGAAACAGATACCGTACCGTTCGGGGATCGGTTCCGGTATCGCGTATGTTTTTCAATATTCGTTTGGTGCCGGACCCGGTTCCCGCATCCACCAGTGCCGCGTCGCCGCCGGATATGATGAGGTAAACCGCGGCATCCGCTGAATCGGATTCGTACGGTCCGCCCACCTGAAATATGCCGGATGTGATTTGCACGATTAGGTACCTTCGTTATTTTCCCCTCACCCGCGCGGTAGCGCGGGTGAGGGCAGGCCAGTAATAATTCTCTTCATGCCCTGTTTCTTATACATTTCTTGGCAGAACTCAGCCACATTGAAGAAGGGAGCAGCAGATTTTTGCAAGAGTTTTTTTGAAGCAGTTCGGTTGCCGCCGAGTGCGAATTTGTTTCCTTTATCGCTTATCGCTGCATGAAATCCTAATTGACACCGGGCAAGAGGCTGCTCGAATATCGTCATGATTTTCAGGATAATCGCACGCTCCCCTGATTCAGCCGCCCGTGCCGGCGAGATCGTTACCTGTCGCGGCCTCATACAAACTCCCGCGTTCATGCCGGTGGCCACCCGGGGTACGGTGCGGGCGTTATCGCTCCGGGATATTGAAGAGCTCGGATTCGACATAATACTGTCAAACACGTATCACCTTTACCTCCAGCCCGGCATTGAGGTACTGGCGCAGGCGCACGGCCTCCATAATTTCATGAGCTTCCAGGGGCCCATTCTCACCGATTCCGGAGGATTCCAGGTTTTTTCCCTGTCGGATTTCTGCCGTGTTTTGGAAAGCGGCGTTGAATTCAGGTCCCTGCGCGACGGCTCTCTCCATTTTTTTTCTCCTGAGTCCGTTCTGGATATACAGAGGGTGCTCGGCTCCGACATCATGATGGTGCTTGACCAGTGCGCCGGCTATCCGGTTCCGGAAGAGACGGCCCGCAATGCCGTAGACAGGACGGTAGACTGGGCCCGGCTCTCCCGGAACTACTGGCGTTCTTCGTTTGATGCGGAGAAACAAGCCTTGTTTGCCGTGGTACAGGGAAGCGTGTATAAGGATCTGCGGAGGGAGTGCGCGGAGCGCCTGGTCGAATATGGTTTTTCCGGGTATGCCGTCGGTGGGCTTTCGGTCGGTGAGCCGAAGGACGCATATCGGGAAATAACCGAATATACCCTCGGCCTGCTTCCTCCTGACCGGCCGCGGTATATGATGGGCGTGGGGAGCCCGCTTGAGATCCTCTGGGCGGTCAAACACGGCACCGATATGTTTGATTCGGTCATGCCGACGCGGATAGCACGGAACGGTACGATCTTCACCTCAAGCGGGAGGGTGAATATAAAATCAGCGGTTTATGAATCCGATTTTGCTCCCCTTGATGACCGGTGCGGCTGCTATGTGTGCAGGAGCTTTACCCGCTCGTATCTGCGCCATTTGTATAAGGCCGGCGAGATAACGGCCCTGATTTACAATACCTATCATAATTTATTCTTTATGAATTCTTTCATGGCTGATATAAGAAAAAGCATAACGAGCGGCGGGTTTCCGGAATTATATGATAAATGGGAGCGCTTATATCGGAATGACGGCAATTCGGATCACCGGCAGGCACAGGGAACAAATAAATTATCTTGACATCAAAAATATATACAATTATAGTGTTGCGGATTGGATTTAAGTACCCATTCTGATGAGGGGGATGCGGCACAATGGACATAATGAGCAGATCAAAAGGGGATGTCGTTATTTTAGATATCTCCGGAGAGATAGATCTCTACAACGCTCCTGAGATCAAGGATATCATCAATAAGTTGATAGAAGAAAGAAAATATAACGTCGTCATTAATCTGGAAAAGGTATCATATATCGACTCTTCGGGAATCGGGGCCCTTATCTCCAGCCTGTCAAATCTCAAGAAATATCAGGGCGGATTAAAAATCATCAATGTGTTCGCTTCGGTTAGAAAAGTTTTTGAGCTGACCAAGCTTACCTCATTTTTTGAGATATTCAGCTCTGAAGAAGAAGCTATTAATTCTTTCTCCTGATGGAGGAGCTCCAATGGTGAAAAATAGAAGATATCGTATTCCTCTCATCGCAGCCCTGCCGGTCATTATATTTATGAGTTGCCGGATGAGTGTTCCCATCCGGGAGATGACCGATGCTAAGAAAGGGATAGCGGACGCCCAGAAGGCGAAAGCGGATAAATATGCCGGCGATGAGCTGGAATCAGCGGTAAAAAAACTTTTTGACAGCCAGGACAGGCTCGCAAAAAAGGATGCGGACGGGGCAAAGAAATCGGCTGAGGAATCCGCGAATTTGGCCCTCGCCGCTTATAATCGGGCAGTGCCCCTCCTGGCCAGGGACGCCATTGCCGTTGCGGAGAAGAGCTTCAGTGAAGCGGGAGAAATCAGCGCGGATCGGCTGGCTCCGGAGGAGTACCGCGAGGCTCAGGAGAAGCTCAATGAGGCAAACGATCTTTTCCAGAATAAAAAATACCCTGAATCGTATATGGCGGCCCTGAAGGCTGATGAAAAGGCTAAAGAAGCCCGGAACTCCGCGATCGGTAAAAAGGATATACTGCGGGATTCTATCGTTGAGGTGAAGCGGATCCTGGAAGAGGCGGAAAGGTACGGGGCCAAGAAATATGCGCCCGATAAATTCAACCTGGCGAACGAAAGCGTCGCGATCGCGGAAAAATCGTATGATTCGCTTGAGCTCAAAAGGGGCTTTTCCGCCGTTGAGGTGGCGAAGCTCAATGCCGACGACGCGCTGCTGACGGCGCTTACGGCGAGCGCCCGCGACCGGCTTGCTTCGGCGGAAAAGACGGTGGAGCAGGCCCGGAATTCTGCTTCAGCGGCGCAGAAAAAAGACGAGATGAACGCAGCCACGGAGTCGCTGGATAACGCGAAAGCGGCGCTTGATGATTCAAAATATAAGGAGTCTATTGCCGCGTCCGAGGAAGCGATACGGCTGGCCCTGAGTGCGATGAATAAAAAGACTGAAGGGACGGAGATCGTGTCCGCGGAAAGCGGAGAGAAAGAGGAAGGGAAATCCGCCGACCAGGAGCAGAAGATTACCGAAGAGAAGGATTATGAATTATATACCGTCGTGTACCGGCGCACGTACAAGGATTGTCTCTGGTACATAGCGATGAAGTATTATCGGAACCCGCGACTGTGGAAGAAAATATATGAATTCAACAGGGACAAGATAAAGAACCCGGATCTCATATATCCCGGGTGGGTCCTGAAAGTCCCTAAATTGAAAAAGTAGCGAGGATAAACACTTCTTTGCCCTCACCCGCGCTCCGCACACCCTCTCCTCTGTAGAGACGCAATGCATTGCGTCTCTACAGAGGAGAGGGTGTGCGAATTATAAGGTTTCATCCTTCAGACTCCCCCTCTCCTTTTTTCATTTCTTAATGGGAGAGGGGGCCGGGGGGTGAGGGTGCGTCCCGGCGAGAGTATCTTCTTAGACAGCTCCTCGGTTCCCCCGAATTTGACTTGACTGAAATAAGGATGCTTCACCATTATCTTTCATGACGGGTATCCGCGCCGCTGTTTTTCTTTTCAGTTATGCGGCGAAGGTGCTGAATCAAGAGCAACATTTATAAACCATGTGTGTCTTATGTAATAGATTGTCAGCAGCTCCAAACAGGCGATAGGAAAAAAATGGGCAAAAAAAAATATGATAATAATAAGGACGAGAATTTCGATCCCGACCTTATGATGCAGGATTCCGATGCCGCGGAAGATGTATCCGATCTGGATTTCATGGATTCAGACGATCTTGAGATTAAAAAACCGCGGGCGAACATTAAGAAAAAGGATTCCGGCAGTTATTCCGACTCCTCCATCTCGTGGTATCTGGACCAGATAAACAAGATCTCCCTCCTCACGAGAGAGGAGGAGGATAGCCTTGCCCGGGGCGCCCGGGCCGGCGATCAGACTGCGAAAAATAAGCTCATCAAGGCCAATCTGCGCTTTGTCGTGTCCATAGCGAAAAAATATCAGACGAGCGGCATTTCCCTCCTTGACCTGATCAATGAAGGGAATATGGGCCTCATCAAGGCGGCTGAAAAATTCGATCCAGACCGCGGATTTCATTTCATATCCTATGCGGTATGGTGGATACGGCAGGCGATCATACTGGCCATTTCCCAGAAGGCGTCCCTTATCAGGCTTCCGTTGAATCGGACCGCGGACATACAGAAAATCGAAAAGGTTCACAAGAAGCTCGAGAACAGGCTTGGCAGGGAGCCGAGCCCCAGCGAGATAGCCGAGGATCTGGATATGGACGACGAGGAGATCAACCACCTGCGCAATATCACTCAGGATTACATCTCCCTTGACTCATCCTACGGCGATTCCGAGGACACGACTATCCTCAGCATGATCGTGGATCAGCGCATTGACTCGCCCGACAAGAAGGTGCTGGACGAGTCTTTGAGCTCCGCGTTAAACGACGTATTACGGACGCTCACTGAATCGGAACGGCAGATAATCAAAATGCGCTTCGGCCTTGACGGATACGAGCCGATGTCGCTTCAGCAGATCGGGGATGAGTTCAAGCTCTCGAAAGAGAGAATCAGGCAAATAGAAAAGAAAGCGATCCGCCGCCTCCGTCATCCCTCGCGAAGCCAGCGGTTGAAGAGTTTTTTGCAGGACTGACCAATGAGATTTTTTATCCTTGGATTTATCGCCGGAGCTGCGGCGAGCTTCTTCGTTTTTACTCCGGTGCCGGGAATCGAGATATACCCTGAGTGGTACTCAGCCGTAAATGCAGTCTCCGATCTGGAGAAATCCCCTTTCGAGCAGTCTGAAGGGATCCGGTTTTTCGTAAGAGACGACCGGGAGTATTATATCCTGAAAGGAAACGGCGGGATCGCCGTTTCCGGCTCGGTGGCCGACAGCCTGGCTGCGTTCAGCGGCAGCGGCCTCTACCATGTGAGATACCGGAAGGTGGGCGCCGATATCGAGCTTTACGACTGGCGCGGCGAAAGGTTTTGGAAGCTGGAATCCATGGAGTATCCGTATCTCTCGCAAAACGGGAAGCTCATATTCCTTTTAAACGGCGACCATACATCGGTAAGGATTATCGACTACAACGGAAACGAAATCGGCGTCAGGAGCGTGTCGGGCAGAACCTGCACCGCCCTATCATTCTCCGACCACGGCGATTTCGGAGGCATCGGGTTCCTGGACGGCTCATATTACATCTTAAATGCGAGGGGTACGGTGATCAACCGGGGCATGACCCCGAGGAGAACCCTGGTGAAGGGAATTGTCGAAAGCGGAAACGGGGAATACGCGTGCGTCCATTACGGCAACAACGGGAAGGACTTCGCCCGCGTGATCGATATAGATTCCGGCGATTACGACGATATTGAGCTGAATCATGTTCATACGGTTAAAACATCCCTGCATATGACCGATGCCGGATATTGCACGGTTATCGATGTCGACAGGATTCTTCATATTACGCCCGGAGCCGCGGTCAAGTACGGCATATCCATACCCCGCAAGCGGCCGGGAACATCGGACATAAGCTACCGGCACGGTGTTTACGCAGCATCCTATACCATGCAGAACGGCTCATCCCGGCTGGTCATATTCAGAGAGGATGGAGCCGTCATTTTTTCAAAGGAGTTTCCGTCCGAATCATTCCTTGATGCCGTGATAAGGGGAAATCTCGTGTTCGCGAGAGGCTCGAACAATCTGTTCTGCTACAGCCTCCACCGGGCGGAGATGTGAATGACGCCCTGTGTGCATGCTAACTTCTATCCACATCTCACACGCTAGCCCTTTTGCCCCCTAAATCCCGGAGGGGGACTGGGGAAAGCTTAACGGAAGTCAGTCTTTCAGGAGAAATCGATAATCCTTACCTGAGCCATAATCTCCCTCATCCATAATCTGAATTATTTTTCCGAGTTGCTCAGCGAATTCAAATTTTTGCCTCTTCAGAGCACCTTGAACAAGAATTTGTATCTTGGCAAAGACAGCTCGTATCGCCTGTTCGCGGTATTCCGGCTTCATGCTCGCGCCGCGGCATTTGAGCAGGTTCAGGATCGAATAGATCCTGAACCGGTCCATGCCCCAGTATTGTGATGATAGCTGGTCTGCATGGCCGCCGTATTTAACCGTGAGCTTCTCCGGTATAAGCCCGACCCATTCCTCGAGCGTGACCTTGAGCCACAGGTCATAGTCCTCGCAAACGGGCAGGGCAGTGTCAAAGGCCCCGTATGTATCAAACAGCTCGGCCGCCATGACAACCGCCGAGGGGCTTATAAGGCAGAGATCAAGGGAATCGGTGAAGATATATCCCTCCTTTTTTAGATGCCTAAGCTTCGGGTTTACCCGTCTGTTTTTCCTGATCCATGTTTCGTTCGTCTGATGGATTTTCACCTCCGGATGCGCCCGGATATAATCGGCGTGGCGCTCAAGCTTTGTCGGGAGCCACCGGTCGTCTGAATCGAGGAAGGCGATATAGGGGGATGCGGAGGCGCATATCCCGGCGTTCCGCGCCGCGCTGACGCCCGCGTTGTTCTGTCTGATATATGCGATCCGGCCGCGGTATTCTTTTTCTATCAGGGGAGTTTCGTCGGTTGAGCCGTCGTCCACGAGGATGAGCTCGAAGTCTTTGAAAGTCTGGGTGAGCACGGAGGCGACGGCCTGCCTGACGAAACAGCAGCGATTATGCGCCGGGATGATGACTGAAAAAAGGGGCATGATAAAGGTCATCATCAACAGCACTAATGAAGTTTTTCAATCAGAAAATGAGACGCTCTCCTCGATTTTTGCTCATTATCTAGCTCTGCTTAGAGTCCCCCTACGTTACAGTGATAAGCGACAGTGTTTTCAGGTAAATCACAAGAGGCATTGGGCACCGATATATTTAACCTCTCGCCCATTTTACTCGGTGCGCTCGTACAGTATGCAAACGTGAATACCGCTGACGCTGCGATAACAAATGCTATAATTTTACCCTTCATTTTTAGTCTCCTTTTTGAAGTTTTCACTTGCCACGATATTTTATATCTTCCTCTCTTTTAATATCATCATTGCTTTTTTATTAAAATTAGGTAACTATTCAGGAAATTTTATAATTTAAACATTCAATAAAATAATGTAAACATGCTGAACAGTTACAAAATTAGAATAATATAATAATAAATAGAGAAAAAGTCAATGAGGTGGAAAGAAAGTTAAACTATTTTAGTTTGCTGGAATGGGGTGAGGGATAATACGAATTCTTTTAAAGACCCATGATGTAAAGCCAAAGCGGGGAAAAATATGATGTATTCCATAATTAAACGAGGAATTTATCGAGAGGATGGAAGAAAATACTTAAAAATAAAAAAAGTTTCAGATGCCGTATTGCCGGCATCTGAAACTCACTGGTTACAAATAAAAAATCTTCTCGCGTATTATCTTCCTCTCTTAGAATCCTCCTACGTTACATTGATAAGCAAGGTTGTTTTCAGGCAAATCGCAGGTGGCATTGGGCGCCGGTATCCCTAGGTCTCGCCCAATCATTTTACCCGGCACAGTGGTACAGGAAGCAAACGCGGCTACCGACGACGCTACAATCAGAAATGCTATAATTTTACCTTTCATCTTTGATCTCCTTATTGAGTTATTAGCTTCAAATCTTCATCACTTGCCATGATATTTATTATATCTCCCTCTCTCTTAATATCATTGCTTTTTTATTAAAATTAAAAGAATATAGTAATAAATAGAAGAAAAGTCAATAGAGTTGAAAGAAATTTAAAATATTTTAGTTTGTTGGAATTCCGGACGGGTCGGAAAATTCATAATCCATTCTTGCAATCATCCTTTTCAGTTTATATCTTTAATGGCAGAAAGAGGGCTTTCGCGGTTTCGCACATAAAGCCCCGGAGGCTTGAAGGCAACATAACCGATTGTCATGAAAATGAAATGCAAGGCTTGTATCCTTCTGTTAAGCATAATACCGATAGCCATGATAAACGTATATTCTCGGACGGACAATAGCCTGGATGACAGAGTTGAATCCTGGCTGAAAAAGCACCGGAGCATCTGGCATGACTATAATGTGGCATATGTTGACGGACAAACCTTACACGATATAATTATTAAAAACCGCTATACCTCGGCGCTTGAGATAGGAACCTCCACGGGCCATTCGACTATCTGGATCGCTTGGGCGATGAGCAAAACCGGCGGCAAAGTCGTCACCATCGAAATTGATGAGACACGGCACCGGAAGGCGCTCAAAAATATAGCGGAGGCCGGATTATCCGCTTTTGTGGACGCGCGCCTCGGCGACGCTCATGATCTGGTGAGGAAACTGCCCGGCCCCTTCGACTTTGTTTTTTCCGACGCGGACAAAGAATGGTACCAACAATACTTCATTGACATCGATCCGAAGCTCAAAGTGGGGGGATGTTTTACAACGCACAATGTAATCGACGGCCTGACTGACAAGGAATACCTGCGTTATGTGCAAACGAGGCCGGATTACACAACGACCATTGACCGGAAGAGCGGGGCGGGGATAATGATCAGTTATAAGAGAAAATAGATTAAAATAACACATTTCTCAGCAGCGAGTGGACCGAATCTACTGAATATCCGGCTTTATTTGTTCAAATATCCGACATTATTTGTATAAACATCATCGCCTAACGCCGCGCGTAACCGATGCTCTCAAATGTCCGGTTCACGCTCCAGTTCGGGCTTTCGCAGCCTTTCAACATCTAACAGATCTTGTGTTCTTCCGCTGGCCTCTTTAGCCTTTATCAAGTCCGCTCTCGATATAAATGGGATGGCCAATCCTTCCAGTATCACCTCACCACGATGTTCCCATGCAGTTTCAAACTCGACTCCAGGTATGGACATCATGATATCCAGCCGAAATGGAGGTTTTCCCATCTGGTAGAAATATCCCTTCTCAGTGAAATCATGGGGGGTCAAACCTTTCAAAGGCGCCCCGAATTCCTTCAGCGCTGAATACACTGCCTTTGAATTCTCCTCATCGGTTGATATCCAAAGATCGAGGTCTTTCGTAAAACGCGGTTCGGTGTATTTCATCACCGCATAACCGCCTACTACGAGATAGCGTACTCTATGCTTTTCCATAGTATTCAACAGCTCTTTGAAGTCTGGGCTTGTCAGCATGTCCGTACCTTATAATTAAATAATCTTGTATCATGTCTAAAGCAGCTGTGAAGATAGCCTGCTCTCCTTGGGATTGCCAAAAGTCGATGTCGAATCGGTTCTCTTCATCCCCGACCTTGCGATAAAATTCCTGTACTTCGTCCATATTCTTCCCCTTCCGCACGCCATCGGTGCGAAGCATCCGAGCCATCGCTGGCATGAGCGGTTTCAACTTGCCGCTTAGTGGCGAGTTGAAATCCGTCTCAATGCTTTTATTAGCTAAAATTTAATTAAGATGCTTTCTCCGTGCAATAATTTTTTATATCTTTTCATACAATACAATCATAACAGCCATTCAGGCAAGTGTTTCTTCACGGCTGAATCCACTAACAGCAAGCGCTTCAGGGATCCATTTCCCGAATATCGGCTTCAGTCTGCCGTAAAATATATTTTCGAGCGATGGGTTGCCAGCGGATCAGCAGCTGCCGCGCGCGCCGTTTTCGCGCGTTGGCTCTATAGCCGGCTGTTGGCAGATATTGTCAGGGATGCTGCTTGGCCTTAAATAACACGGTTGCAATGAGCTCGATAAGCAACCCGTAGATCATACCCAGAACCACTATCCAGACGAACATGGCGCTCTTGCTGAATTCCGGGTTGTCCGGGGCCATCAGTCCGCTGAACGCCAGCGGTAGGCTGAACAGCATACCCATGACAAGCCCGTGGATTGACCAGTGGCCCAGGGCAATCGAGCTGATACCAATGGCCACCCCAATGAGCGACCGGCTAATGACGATCTGGGCCGCAACCGGCCACGGGGGCGAAACCGGACCGCTGGATGCCAGGCCTAAACAGACGAAGCCGAAAATGAGGCCTGACAATGTTGCAACAATCAGACGTTTTGTGTTATGCATGGTTTTCTCCTTGTGATGCCTAACAATTATTATACCGAAATTCCATAATTTCCCGTTAATTACAAAAGAGTTTTGTAGAAATGTCAACAAAATTGGAATTCAGGATTTGAATTATGCTTTATCCGTCTCGAGGGCTTTTTCTACCTGATTGACCAGTTGCGGCAGGTCTTCCTGAAGAATGTCCCATATGATGTCGAAATCTACCTGGTTGTACCCGTGTATGAGGCGATTGCGTAATCCAACAATCTGTTGCCATTTAATTTCAGGAAAATAAGATTTTGTAGAATCTGATGCTCGTGCGGCTGCCTCGCCTATGATTTCAAGGAGCCGTACGGGCGACAGGTTCAGCCATCTTAACTTGTCAAGATCAGGACGAGTCCGGCCATTTATAAACTGCAGGGCTTCACGGGCATGATTGAGCATATCCAGCAAGCGAATGCGGTCCTTTTCAGGCAGCATACGCCACCTCGGCTTCCGCAAGCACTCTGTCTCTGAAATAGGGGCTCAAAAATCCCAGCGTATTGAGGTCCACCTTTCGGCCGATAATTTCCGACAGCTCGATTTCCATCCCGAAAAAGCGCAAACCGACCTTCGCGCCCGGTTCGAATTCCACCAGCACATCAACGTCGCTTTCCGGACCGAAGTCATCCCGGAGCACCGAACCAAAAAATGAAAGGCGTTTTATTCGGTTTTTGCTGCAGAAGTCAGTTAATTTATCATACGGTACTTCTATTTTGATGCTCATATTTTATCGTGTGGATAATTTATAAATTAAATCAATATCCTGTTTCATACAATCATACAATAGTACAAAATGATTGTAAATATAAATTTTTTGTATAAAAGGGACAGGGGTTTGTGCCCCGAGCCGGGGCGGGGCGGGTGACCCGGAGCGGGTCTGGCAATATTACGAGGAGAAGA
>MIBJ01000042.1:0-924 GCA_001829495.1 Spirochaetes bacterium RBG_16_49_21
TAACTTATAAATAAACCTGCCGCAGTTGGTGCAATTGCCCACGACGTCGTTGGTCGATATCTCTATGACCAGGAAGGCCGGGATCGTGAAATTGCAGTATCCGCATATCTCTCCCTCGACTTTTGCAATCGCCGTTCCCTCCTTGACGTTCAGCATTTTTCTGAATTTCGAGCGGTACGCGGCGGAAAGCCGGTCTATTAATCCGTTGAATTTTTCCTCATTCGTCTTGATCTTTTGCTCCTGGATCGATATTTCCCCGATCAGCTTGTGCTGCTTTTCCGAGAATTGGTTTTCTTTTGCCTGGAGCGATTGTTCAAGTTCCGCATGATCTTTCTCTTTTTCATCGAGCCGGTCGATCAGCGCGAGGATTTTTTCTTCAAGGGCGCCGATGTCGAATTTCAGCACATCGGTTTCTTTTTCCAGGGCGTGCAGCTCTTTGGTCGTGTGAATGATCTTTTTTCGTTCATCGAGTTTCTTGATCCTGCCGTCCTTGTCGTTCAGGTCGAGCTCATGCTGCCTGATCGAGCTTTTCAGCTCCTTGATCGCGGCCGCGAGGGATGCGAGATTTTTCCTTTTGTCAGAGCTCTCATCTTTGAATTTCCGGATGATATCTTCGCATTGCTCGATTTTATTTTTTGACGACAGGACTGCATGCCAGTATCCCTGAAGCTCGGTCATAATTTTTATGTCGTTGTTCATAGGTGCACTGGCGCCGGAATCGAATTCATGAATTTTATCAGCATGGCCGTATAGTGTTATCAACACGTTATTTTGTCAAGCAGTCGGTTAAATGGTCGGGAAAAAAGACTGACCTCACCCGCGCTCCGCGCACCCTCTCCCCCTTGAAGGCGGGGATGCGCATCCCCGCCTTCAAGGGGGAGACGGTTTCCGCTGAATCAGCCTCATCCTGCTCCCCCCTCTCCA
>MIBJ01000042.1:946-4581 GCA_001829495.1 Spirochaetes bacterium RBG_16_49_21
AGGTCAGTTTTTGCGAGAGATAATTATATGATGAACATGGCATCGCCGTAAGAAAAAAAGCGGTACCGCTCTCTAACAGCCTCCCGGTACGCCTTCATGATGGCGTCATAACCGGCGAAGGCCGCAGCCAGCATCAGCACGGTGGAACGGGGCGTATGGAAATTGGTTATGAGCGAATCCGCCGATTTGACCGGTTTGGGAGGATACAGGAAGATATCGGTCTCGCCGGCTCCGGGCAGGTTGATGTGGCCCGTGAAAGTGCTCTCCAGTACCCTGAGCGCGGTCGTGCCGACGGCGATTATCCTGCCTCCCCTGCCCCGCGCGCTGTTGATGCTCCGGGCCGCCTGCTTGCTCACGGTATACCGTTCGCTGTGCATCGCATGGCTTTCAATGTTGTGGACCCGTACCGGCTGGAACGTACTCCATGACACGTCCAGGGTGACGAATGCCGTGTCCGCTCCCGCGCTCCTGATTTTTTCCAAAAGCTCTTCGGTGAAATGAAGGCCGGCGGTCGGTGCGGCGGCGGCCCATCCCCGTCCGGCGTAAACCGTCTGGTAGCGCTCTTCATCAAGAGCGGAGGCTTCCCTTCTGATGTACGGCGGGAGCGCGATGTCGCCGGTAAGGGATAGGACGGCTTCAGTCAGCGCGGTGTCCGAATCGATCTCCAGCTGATCCCTGTCCCGTTTTTTGACCTTCAGCCGGATTGAGCTGTTTTTGACCGGAATGAGAATTTCGCCCGGGTTCAGCCGTTTCATTCTGTTGCTGATCGCGAGCCAGCGCCGGTCATCAAGGCGCCGGGTAAGCAGTATCTCAACGATCCCGCCGCTGGTTCGTGCGCATAGTATCCGGGCATGCATTACCTTTGCGTCGTTGAATACGAGCAGGTCGCCCGGGTTCAGAAATTTGAACGCCTCGGAAAAACGCGCGTGAATATGCCGTCCGGTTTTTCTTTCCAGCACGAACAATCGCGCCGCATCCCTTTTTTCCGCGGGGTATTGAGCGATTAAATCATCGGGAAGGTCGAAGTCGAAATCTTCGAGGGTATATGGTGACTTTTGCATGCTGGAGAGATTTAAGAAGATATCCGGATTCCATGTCCAGCAAAAATTTCCAGGCTGCCTACCCCCGGGGATGATGCTTTTTGTGGATCTCCTGTAGCTTTTTCTTCGCCAGATGCGTATATATCTGGGTGGTGGAGATGTCCATGTGGCCCAGCAGCTCCTGCACCGCCCTTAGATCCGCTCCGTTTTCAATGAGATGCGTTGCAAAGGAATGCCGCAGGGTATGGGGGGTGATATTTTTCCTGATTTTCGTTCTGGCAACATAATTTTTGAGCAGCCGCCACGCCGACTTGCGGTTCAATTTCGAGCCCTTTTTGCTGATGAACAGATATTCGGATTCCCTCTTTCCGCTGATCGCGGAGCGGGACTCATTCAGGTATTTTCCGAGAAGGCGTTTTGCTTCCTCCCCGATCGGCGCAAGGCGCTCTCTATTCCCCTTGCCGATGACCCTGATGAGGGAGTTTTCGAAATCGACATTATTGTACACTATCTCGATCGCCTCGGTTATGCGCAGGCCGCATGAGTAAAGGAGCTCGAATATCGTTTTGTCGCGCAGCTCGTATATGTCGTTTTCGGAAATCGAGCTGAACAGCAGGTTCACTTCCTGGATCGAGAGAAAATCGGGCAGCGTTTTCTCAACATGGGGCGATTCGATTTTTGCCGTCGGATTGTCTATCTCCTCCATTTTGTCTGAAACAAAATTATAGAACTGCCGTATGGCGGCAAGCGACCGGGCCATGGTCCTCGATGAATTTTTCTTTTTATTTTTTTCAAAATTCAGAAATTGCTGGATGTCGTCCTGCGTGGCGGACAGAATATCCTTGTTATACGAAGATAAAAAGTCGCTGAATTTTTTTAAATCGTAGGTATAGGAATAAATTGAATTCGGTGAAAGCCCCTTTTCAACCTCCAAAAACCTCTTGAACCTATTAATCGCCTGAACTTCTTTCACTTCCGGTCTCCTGAGTGGTTATTTTTTTTCCACTCCTACATTAATTTGAAAAAAATTCACCAGGTATGTTATATTAGAGTTATCGCATAACTAAATAATATTTGAAATTTCTCCCCTCAGAAGGGGGGAAAAATTTCAAATATTACAATTTTGCAATAAATCTCATTTGGGGGTATAAGACCGGCATTGTTGAAACATCGTATCGCTCAGCCACAACCCCTTAAAAGCCCCCCGCAGGGCCCTTGTATTACAAATTAATTATCGGTTTTATGGGATTATGTCTTGATAAATTGAGGGAAAAGTTTAAATTTTATATAAAAAATTTCATTTTTTTTAAATTAATTTTTTATATTGCGGAATTTCATACATTTTATGGCATGAAGTATGCAATTAAATAATACAATGCCCCTCTTGAAGGCGGGGATGAGCATCCCCGCCTTCAAGAGGGGCATTGTATTAAAATATAATCAGACTATTTTTTCATCTCCTCCAGCTTGGTTTTCCAGTCTTCAATGGCTTTTTTCTGCTCGTCGCTTATCCCTTCCTGTAATTTTTCCATGCCTCTGTATGTCGAAGACGCCGCCTTAAAACATAACAATGTGCTCAGGAAAAATAGCACGGGTATTGCGGCAAGGACTATTGAAACAATTTTAGCCGAACCCTCCTTTGCGGACAGGGCGGAAGTGAGCGCACTATAGAGGAGCCATATTCCGTACAGGGCTACTAAAACGCTTATAATAGAGCCGAGATACAGATTCAGGCCCATGGTGAAGCTCAACAGGGCGTTAACCGGAGATAATACCATAAGCGCAGCCACCACCCTCACGTTGGCCTCAAAATCAGTGGTTCCGCCGCATATCGCGGATACTATCAATACTATTATCCCGCCGATAAACAGGCCGATGATCGCCGCGATCAGAGAGGAGATGATGATCATAATTCCCGATCCGCCCATGTAACCGCCCATCATGCCTCTTCCGGCGCTCAGGTGCAGGAGCGACCATATAAAAAGTATTATTCCGGCAATTAAGCCGTATACCGCAGCCTTGATGATCGGCTCCACAAACCCGCCTTTTTTCGGCATTGAAGAAAAAAACTCTTTCGGCGATTGCAAAGTCTGCCGTGAGTCCTGAATGAATTTTGTAAAATCGAAAATTGATTCTGCCATAGTTCCCTCCTATTGGGTTATTTTTTGACGCGTTTAGTGAAAAGCATTCTCCATGATTTTTGCCGCTTCATCCGGAGAAAGCTTGTATCTGTCCATATTGAAAAGCCGGCCCATGGTATCCATTGCGTGTTGTGCCAGCCCGGACATCTCCTCTTTTTTTATGCCGTAATCGGACATTTTTAGATTGTCTACATTACAGCCTTTGAGCACCTTCCGCAAAGCCGTTATAAATGCTTCGGCTCTGTCCGGTCCGGGTATCCCGTCAACCGTTTCTCCCATGGCTTTGGCCATGTCTGCGAAACGATCGGGAGCCTTGTCCGCAAAAAAAGCGTAGTACGCCTCGGAGAGCATGATGAGCCCGGCGCCATGCGGCAGATCCGGATGAAAGGCGCTGAGCGAATGCTCCATTGAGTGTTTTGACGTTAAAGCCGAGGAGGACTCGACAATCCCGGAA
>MIBJ01000042.1:4671-6630 GCA_001829495.1 Spirochaetes bacterium RBG_16_49_21
CTCTTCAACGCAAAGATATCGCTGACCGGGGTCGCCCCTTTCGAGATATACCCTTCAGTGGCGTGGAACAGGGCGTCGAATCCCTGAAAGGCGGTAAGCTTCGGAGGAACCGAAACCATGAGCTCCGGGTCCACGATCGAAAGCGCGGGGAACGTCGCCGCCGTGCCGATCCCGATCTTTTCCTTCGTCTCTTCATTCGTTATCACGGTCCACGGATCAGCCTCGGTTCCGGTTCCGGCGGTGGTCGGGATGGCTATCACCGGCAGGACCCCGTTTTTGACCTGCATCCCTTTCCCGGTCCCGCCGAAAACATAGTCCCAGTAATCACCCGGGTTTCCGGCCATGATCGCTATACTTTTGGCTGAATCGATGCTGCTCCCGCCCCCGAGTCCTATCACGAAATCGCACCGCTCCCTTTTGGCCAGCTCCCCTCCTTCCATGACATGTCTCTTCACCGGATTGGGGAGAATCTTGTCAAACACCACGCTCTCCACGCCGTTTTCTTTAAGCAATGAAAGGACCCGGTCCAGATACCCGTTCTTCTTCATGGAGACGCCGCTTGAGATAACGATGAGCGCCCTTCTGCCCGGAAGCCTGGTTTTCGCGAGCCGGTCAAGCTTCCCTGCGCCGAATAGGATCTTTGTCGGGATGAAGTAGTCGAAATTCATGGACGTGCCTTTTTTATCTTTCCTCAACAGTTTAAGGAAAAACTCGTAAAAGTCAACGAAAATAATTATATCGTTTATTCCCTATTTTGTAGCGTTCATTCCCTGAAAAGTAGCGTTCATTCCCTAAAGAGCAAAAAAATTTAAAAATAATTGACAAAAATTTTTTCAATGGTTTATGGTTAATTCACTGAAAATTAATAGCAAAATTTTTTTCTTTGCTTTATTTTTGCTGAATAGTTAAAAAAAATATAAATATTCGCCTATAATATTCAAAAAAGCGAGAAGAAAAAATTTTAACGAAAAGACGATATCCCAAGTCTCATTTCGTTAAAAAAGCAGTGCAAGTTTTTAAAAACATACAAATTAATTTTTTACGTTTTATCGTGCGGTTTTGAAGATTTTGGAGGGTCTTTATGCATACTTTTTTAAGATTAGTTTCATCAGCCAACCTTACAAGACCCGTTGTGTGACCAAACCGCATCTTAAGATTTTTTGAATCAGCGTATTTGAAAAGCTGAGGAGTAAAAATTTTTTTCCGCAGAAGGCTTTTTGCGGTGAGCGTGGATATTTTTGTCTTTTTATAAACTGAAGACGGGCCGAGGGGGCGAGGTTCATGGGTCGAGGTTTGAGTAAAAATATGTGAAGGTTAAAAAGTGATAAAGTGCGAAGGTGTTACTTTCACACTTTATCACTTTCCCAATTTTACACGACCCGCGTCACTCGGCAAAAACTGACCATGACAAAACTATTAATTCTTATTGCCGCATACGCGATAAAAAGACAACGACAAGCAAGGTTTTATTCACTTGCTTTTTCATTCCTTATGTTCGGAGCCGTGATAGGATCCCTTAGCAGATTTGGAGTTTTACCGAATAATTATTTTACCCTGTGTAGCTTCCCGTTCGGGGCTATAATTTGCATTGTTCTTTTCTCTTTTGGTTTTGTCGGTAAGGTGAATGCCTTAAAAGACGATCTAAAAAAACTGCATATTGATTTGGAGGAAATCGTTCAGGCAACGATAAGGGAGCTTGAAAGGGCGAACGAAAAGCTTGAAGAAAAATCCACGGCCCGCCCCGGGACCACAACCGCCCTGGCTGAGCAGAAGGTGAGATGGATCATGTCCTTCATCAGGGACAACTACACCGCCGACATCTCGCGCGAGGGTCTCGCCGCGGCGGTGGAAATGAGTCCCGACCATCTGAGCCGGATGTTTAACCGGATCAACGGCATGCGCATCGGCGAATACGTCAATCAACTGCGCCTCGAGGACGCGGCGCGGCGGCTCCGGGAT
>MIBJ01000043.1:0-3527 GCA_001829495.1 Spirochaetes bacterium RBG_16_49_21
AGGGGGAGGGGGTAAGGCAATTTTTGCCTACTCAAATTAATCATGACTTGATTCGGGCAAGCGTTCGTCCTTTTCGCCGATTGTGATATTGTTCTGATTGACGGGAATAAATCCCAAACCGTCTCTGATCTCCAGCTCGGTCTTCAGCTTCTTTGAAAGACTCCGGATCCTTTCCAAGAGCTTCTCGGCGGAATTACCCTGGAGCAGGTACGGCTGAAATTGGATCGCTTTGTTTTGTCCCGCTATCGGCAGTATCTTGACCTGTTCCAGGCTGCTTCCGCTGTAATAGAGCGCGACTGCCATGTTATCCATCTCTATATGATTATAGTAGCCGTTTATGAAGTTCCCCAGCGAATAGATGATAGGTTTACTGTTGTAGATTTCGATTCCCTGGGGCCAGTGGGGATGATGGCCGATTACGGCGTCGGCGCCGGAATTGATGATCTCATGGGCGATTCGTATTTGACCGGACTGCGGATGGCTGGTCTGTTCTATGCCCCAGTGGAGCGAGATGAGGACGAGATTATCTCCCGCTTTATAGGTGGCGATATCGTCTTTAATTATTTCGATGTTGATCGGAGCGATGCCGGGGCGCTTGTCGCCGGCGTAATATTCCTCCGGCGGCCTGTTGCAATAGGCGAGGATATAAATATCCGTGCCGCGGAATTTCAGAACCGCGGGCCGTCTGGCGTCAATGAGATTTTTACCACCGCCCGCATGCCGGATATTCAAAGCCTCAAGGTAGGACAGGGTATCCTCCATCCCCTCCACGTCATAATCCATAAGATGGTTGTTCGCGATCGAGACCGCGTCCATCTTTAGATCCCTGAGGCAAAGCGCCAGCTCCGGCCTTATCCTGAATGAATAGGCCTTATCCGCAAAGGGCTTGCCCCTGCTCGTCACCGGTGTCTCCAGATTGCCGAATATGAAATCGTATTTCCGGAATTCATCCTTAATTCTTTGAAAAGGATACGCGGTCCCCTTTGACAGAATATATTGCTCGGCTTCGTTTACCGGAAAGATATCACCCACGCATAATAGGGAAAATGATTCTCTCTTCCCGCCCGCTGATGAGGGGACCGGGCTGTAGTATGACAGAAGAACAGCTATGAAGACCGCATAATTGAGGAATATTCGCATACGGAGATCTCATCTGAAAGTTTGCGGATATCTTAATGATATCCGCAAACTGCTGATCCCCCCGTCCTATTTGGCAACGATGGCGAAGGTAACCCTGCGCTGCTGTCCGCTTTTCGTATCCACGCCCGGGATCGGCTGCGTTGACCCGACGCCTTTGTAGGTCATTTTACTCGATTTAGCCCCGGCTTTATCAAGGGCATCATACACGGCTTTTGCCCTGTCCGTGGAGATTTTATTATTGCCGGGTTTGTCTCCTTCCGGGTACTCGGGACCGCGCGCGTCCGTGTGTCCGCGCACCTCAAGCACGTATCCGTCC
Organism: Spirochaetes bacterium RBG_16_49_21; assembly: GCA_001829495.1. Taxonomy (GTDB): domain Bacteria; phylum Spirochaetota; class UBA4802; order UBA4802; family UBA5550; genus RBG-16-49-21. Next base: position 1,457 of record MIBJ01000043.1, read on the forward strand.
GGGATTTTGTCGATGATTCCCTTAACTATCGGCTGGGCGGTTTTTGCCCACCGCTCCCAGGGTTGGTCGGGAATCTCCGAGCTTTTGTAGTCGAATCCGGACACCGGATATCTTGCGAGCTGGCCGTTGGACGCCGGCAGTGAAAAAGCTTCCGTGGTCACCGCAGGGGTTTTTTCAACTTCAGTGGCGCATGAAAACAGCAATAATGATGAAGCAAGCATGAGCATTGTGAAAACAGTCGTCTTTTTCATAAGCATTCTCCTAAAACTAAAATTTTGTGAATAAATACGCAGAAAATATTCGATGTCAAATTTAATTCTGCGTGCGCACAATTATTGAACTTTTATATTACGTTTAATAATGTGTTTCCGCCGTCGGTGATTAAGAAATTTTATTTTGATTTTTTAATAATTATAACAATATAATAATATATTTGACAGGTGTCATTAAAAATTTTTATTTTATGGAGAAACCGCCTAGCCGGGATATGATCATGAACATTGTCGCGTCCGTCATTCCGTTTGTCGGGCTGTCATTCGGGGCAATGTATCTGAATGATCGGTAATTGAGAGGAGCGTACGGGATTAGATGCGGGAGACTAGGATCAGGGGCAATTGAGACAAGGCGCGGCCGACATTATGAAGATGCATTTCGACACCGACGATGATTTTTCCGCATTCAAGGACGAGCTCAGGAGGAGGCTCGCCGGCCGGCAGGTTAGGGCTATTGAAGACCATGAGCTGAAACACGCGGCGGTGATGATGCTTTTGATGAACAAGGACAATGCCCCGCATGTTCTCCTCACCCGGCGGACGACGAGCATGCCCACGCACAAGGGCCATGTCGCTTTTCCCGGCGGCGGTATGGACGACGGGGATGAAGATCTTCTCTTTGCCGCGTTTCGGGAGACCGAGGAAGAGGTGGGTATACGCCGCGACCGGATCGAGTATATCGGCAGATTTGACGACTATCTCTCCATTGAGGGCTTCCATGTAACCTGCTTCATCGGTGCGGTCGGATATCCGTATGACTATGACCTGAATCGAAGCGAGATCGAGAGCCACTTCGAGGCTCCCCTGTCCATGTTCGTAAACCGGGAGTACGACCGGTGCGAGAAGGGAAATTTCAGGGGGGTCGATTACCGGGTTTATTTTTATCATTACAGGGGTTATGAGATCTGGGGCCTCACCGCGCGGATCCTGACCGATTTCGGTGAGAAGGTGTGCAAGGATTATAAGCCGTTGGAGCAGGCCTCATCTTAAAAAATCCGCGTTGGTTGAATTTTTGAAAGAGGGTATTCCTATGAAAATTAAAGATTTCAAGAACAAAAAATGTCTGATAACCGGGGCCGCAAGCGGCATAGGACGATCTACGGCTATTGCCATGGCAAATCTCGGGGCTCACCTGTTTTTAACGGACATCAGTAAAAAACAGTTGGAAGAGGTTGTCTCTCTGATCAAGAAAAGCGGCGGAACCGTTTCCTATTGGAGTGCATTTGATATAGCTGTCTATAAAAAAGTGAAAAAATTCTCAGAAAAAATCCATAAAGAATTTGGACCAATGGATATAGTGATGAATATCGCCGGTATTGCGAGATGGGGAACCGTTGAACGGTTTTCGCATGAACACTGGGAAAAAGTGATTAATGTAAATCTTATGGGGCCGATTCATATCATCGAAAGCTTTATGCCCCGGATGGTTAACGCCGGCAAGGGAGGGCATCTGGTAAATGTTTCTTCTACGGCCGGACTGTTCGGTTATCCGTGGCATGCCGCGTACAGCGGAAGCAAAGGAGGGCTAAACGGCGTATCCGAAGTGTTGCGCTATGATCTTATGAAGCATAATATCGGCGTAACCCTCGTTTGCCCGGGAGGGGTCGATACCCCCCTGAAACACACGGTTCAGGTTATCGGTATTAATCAGGATCATGAGGATTTCAAAAAGCTGCTGGATCGGTTCGGCAAGCGCGCGGTAACGCCGGGAAGGGTGGCCTTTTTAATAATAGAAGCAATAAAGAAAAACAAATTTCTGGTTTTAACTTCATTCGATGTGGCGCTCTTATACTGGTTTA
>MIBJ01000043.1:3568-7718 GCA_001829495.1 Spirochaetes bacterium RBG_16_49_21
CATTTTTAATGACGTGGCAAAAACAGCAGGGGCTTAGACATATCGGTACCGCGGCCAAGGGTGATTTTCGGGGAATCCCCAAATCATTGATTTGCGTTGCTTCCTCGGCACCTGGGATAGCCGTAAAATAATTCTTGCTTTCGCGATGAGCAATATAATAATGAGCTCATCAAATGAGCGGGAGTTATCCATGCCGAACAGATACAAAGACTGGTTTGCACAGTCGAAAAGGGACCTTGAGCAGGCCGTCGATTCGCAGAATGCGGGACGGCATGAATGGGCCTGAACATTACGGTAAACTCCAGAGCGATGAGGCGATAACCTATGCCCGTGAAATCATTGAATTCTGCGGTTCTCAGATGGCCTGACCGGGAAGCTGTTTTGAAAAAGGCCCGTTTATGGGCTGAATCGGCCGGACGCGGGAACGAGTCGGTCACCGGCATTTACTGCTACGGCTCCATAACCGGCGACCGGTGGGGTTTCGGGAGCGACCTTGATATTTTGATCGAGGTGAGCGCATCGGCCAAGCCTTTTGACCGAAGGAGCCTGGAGTTTACGCTGCCGGATTGCGGCGTTCCGGTCGATATGTCGGTGTACACCGGATCGGAATTAGCCCGGTTTCGAAGAGAGGGGCGCCGGTTCATTAATGAATTCGACCGCGAATCGATCATTCTTTATTCCGCGCTGTAAATAGATCTATAGGATAATTCGTCATTACCTCAATTGTGCACAGAGCCTTTTACCAAGCATTAACGAGTAGATGATGATGGGGCTGGAGGGTCTTGCTTTTGTAATTTTTCTTGATTTTTTATATAGATATATATGAAGATGATTTGTTTGAGTTAGGCGACGGACCTCACGAGTCCCGGAACCATGATTGGAAAAAGGAGCTTCGGACAGACAAGCTCCGTTGGGATTATTAATCTAATACTCATAGGCTAATTTATGCGAAGATGGCATGCCTTATTTTTGTTCCTGCTGTCCGGATGCGGCTCATTGGAAATTGAAATTTTGGATTATCCGCGGGACAATACGAAGGTCATAATTTTAGAGTTAGGGCATAAAGCAGCTGCCGGCGATCTGCTTATTTCCACAATGCAATATCAAAGAAAAATAGTGCACGGAAAGAAGCAGCAGGCTGAAATCACGTTATTTTTTAAAGCACAACAGGATTATCCCGATTTAAAAGGGCAGGCGATAATCACCGTTGATAATATAAGTTATGAGCTTACCGTTGCGGATATTTATAGCTATACGGAAACAAGAGACGTCGGTCTGGTCGGTGTATTCGGCGTGTCCGACAGCAGTAAAGTATTACGCGGAAGAATTATTATTCCTCAGGAAGTTGAGCAGAAAATTTTCATGTCGGAAAAAATTGAATATTCTCTGTTTTTCGGTAATTATCCTATAAAGCTACGGGTGACGCGGCATCAGCTTGATAAACTTAAAGAATTTCTAAATTATATTCCAGGGTAATCCGAGTTCCGTGTAGGCTGTATCGATCTTTTTCGCCGATTCGGCTGTCAATGGTGGTTGCCCACGATAGGCGGAATCCTTTTTGCCCAATTTCGACCAAAACGCATAATTTTGCGTAAAAGTTTTGACCATTATGCAAAATTGTGAATAATAGTCGCATGAAAAGATATATATATGATGCAATTTTAAACGATCTAAAAAAGAAAATGGTTATCATCACCGGCCCCCGGCAGGTGGGGAAGACCTATCTGTGCAAGCAGATTTTATCTGAATTCAAAAATCCTCAATATTTAAATTATGACAGCGTGGATGATTTGAAAATAATAGCCGGCCGGTCATGGCCTATTAATTCGGGCCTTCTTGCCTTTGATGAGATTCACAAAATGAAAGGATGGAAGCTTTATTTGAAAGGCATGTATGATACCAAGCCGCCGGGTCAATCCATTCTGGTTACCGGAAGCTCCCGTCTGGATACGTTCCGCCAGAGCGGCGAATCTCTGGCCGGAAGGTACTTCCATTACCGGCTCAACCCCATCACCGTGAAAGAAGCCGGTGATCTGCGGCCATACGATGCGCTGGAGCTTCTCAACAAACTGGGCGGTTTCCCCGAGCCGTTTCTTTCCGGCTCCGAGGAGGAGGCAGCCCGGTGGCGGCGCCAGTATTACACCGATATCGTGCGCGAGGACATCCTTGAGTTCAGCAGAATTCAGGAGATCAGGACGATCCGCCTCCTTCTGGAAATGCTCCGCGAAAGGGTGGGGAGTCCGCTTTCATTTGCGTCCGTAGCCGGGGACCTGCAGGTATCTCCCAACACGGTGCGCAAGTACATCCATATCCTTGAGAGCCTGTATATCGTATTTCTGGTAAGGCCCTTTCATGCCAATATTGCCCGCGCCGTTTTGAAAGAGCCCAAGGTGTACTTTTACGACAGCGGATACGTTAAAGGGGACGATGGAATTCGACTTGAGAATACCTGTGCTTTTTCACTTCTGAAGCACGTCCAATTTCTACAGGATACAAAGGGATCCGATGTTGATCTTTTTTATATCAGAACCAAAGACGGCAGGGAGGTGGATTTCGCTCTGGCGTCGGAAAAACGGCTTGAATATATTATTGAAGTCAAACAGTTCGATGAAAACATATCGCCCGCGCTCAAATTTTTTTATAAGAAGGCGGCCCCGGCCAGGGCGCTGCAGCTGGTGCACAACATCATACGCGAGCGGCACGAGGATGGGATCGACGTGGTGTCCGCCGGCACCTGGCTGGCGGGGTTGTCGGCGTGATTATTTCCGATCGATTTGCTCGATCAGAAATTCCATAAATTTTTTTTTATCCTCTTCGACGTTTGTCCAGTTTTTGGCCAGCAGTGCGGCGAGTTCGGTTACTTTGCCGGAATCGAGCTCATATTCGTACGCATGCCGGAACAGATGCCTGAATTTCCTTGCCTCGTCCAGTACCCTGAACGTCTCGTCTGAAAGGAAGCGGGGCCGCATCTTATAGATATCGGTGGCCATCTTTTTTAAGAGGCCGGCGTGGAACCTGGCGGAATCCTCCAGGCTGTTTTCAAAAGTCCGAGCGATCTGTTTGAATATTTCCTCAAGCGCTCCGTAGAGATTGTGCATCTGGTAGGCTATGAAAACCGTTTCCTCCGGGGACGGCTGCGCATCTCCTTTTTTCAGCGCGACTTCCCTGGAAATAATTTTTTTCGCTATTTTTGCGATCGTCTCCCATTCCTTCTCAATGGAAGATAAAAGCAGCGCGAATCGCTCCCTCATAACACCCGCTCTCCATGCTTTTCAATCAGTTCTCTGAAGGAGCATCGCTCCAATTCTATCAGATCGATATTCTCCGTGCCCAGGAGTTCTTCCAGCTCGCCAAAAACCTCAAAATACCGCTTGTGGTCGAGACCCTCGACCGCTATATCAATGTCCGAACGTATCGTGAACATCCCCTCCTGCGCGAGCGAGCCCGTGATGTAGACCCTTTTTACGTTTTTATCGGAGAAATATTTGCTTAAAAGTAGCCGCACCTCTTGAAGCTTTTTCTTGCGCCGCTCTTCGCGGGACGCCGCGTTTTCAGCGTGGATCTTTTTGATGAGGGAGGTGTCGAAGGAGCGCCGGCCGCCGGTAATTTTTATAGCCATACAAGCATATACCTGTTGATCTCATGGAACGATTATGGGATATACCCGGCAACGATTCATCGAATAAAGCAAGTAATTTTTATGGTTCTGAACAGGCTTTTGGTTTTTTGCTTGAGCAAAGCGCGTTTTCAGTATCTTCGTGTTATGGACACGCGTCAAAATTCATTTGGCCGTCTTCCTGAACGCGGTTTTTAGATGATAGTGGCTTGATATTTTTTCAGTCTCGCTTTTTAAAAAATCAGTGTAGTTTTTAAAACCGCTCTTCAGATAGTCTTTATATACCTTTTCTTTCATGTCCCATACTTCTTTTATATATTTTTCATAGTCATTTTTCATAAATCATCTCCAGCTAATTCGCCGATTTCGTCATTCAGACCGGTATATATTTCAAGATGATATTTCTTAATAGAAGATAAAAGCGATTCTTTTTTGGCTTCATCTATGGTTCTATCGATTTCAATATACATAAATTCAGCTTCCGCTTTGAGAAACTATTATTATTTTTGTGGTTGATAGTCAATATTTTTTCTC
>MIBJ01000044.1 GCA_001829495.1 Spirochaetes bacterium RBG_16_49_21
ACGGTGATTGATGGGGAGAACTCGACGCAGGGGTGGAATAGGTTCTCATACGTTCACAATAACCCGATACGGTATAAGGATCCCACAGGGCATCAAGCTGCAGCTGAATTAGCACGGCAGGGTACTCAATTAATGAGTACGCCAAGTCCTTATTATGTGGCTCAAATTGCTGGAGTCGTTGTTCTTGGATTTGCAACAGCTGTCGCAATATATGAAAACAGAGAAGCTATCAAAGAAGCTGCTTCAAATTTAATTGATGCTGCAAAAGAGAAAATAAAAGATACTATATTAAATGCAAAGGATTCATCAAAAGAAAAAAGTGATAAAGCAGATAAAGTTAGTCCGCAGGAGAGAGGTAGAAAATCAGAAGAAAAAGTATTGAAAGATATTGGCAAAACCAAAAATAAAGTAAAAGTATCTTCAGATGAGGGTAATTCTATACCAGATATATTGGATGATAAACAAGTTGGTGAAATAAAAGATACAAAAACTGTCTCAAATACGAGACAGTTAAGAATACAAAGAGAAGCAGCAAAAGTATCTGGAAAAGATCATAATATTTACACAGGCAATAGAACAAAGGTATCCAAGCCTGTTGAAAGAAGTGGCAGTAATATTATACGTAGACCTGATTTGGGACCTTAAAATTAGTATATAAAAGTATATTCAAATTATGAGTGATTATTTAATCGAAGTATTAACTGATATAAATCTTTGTAATGAGCAGTTTGTGAAATCATTTTTTCAAGATTTGTTTAATAATTTAAATCAATCTTTGAAACCAGAATATTTTAATCTTAGTGAGCCAATTAATAGAAGTTTCGAAAAAGAAGGTATTGATTCAGCAATTAATTTATGGCTCTCGAAAAAAAAGCCTCTTATGCTTCGACGTAAAAATAAACCAAAATATATTGTCGATATTAATTGGCGTTCTGAAAAAGGTTTAGATGAAAGGCTGTTTCCATGGAAGACATCTGTTTGGCTAAATTATGCTGCAGGTGACAATTTGGCCAACGAATTGTTTCGTTTCTTAATTCGTCATTTTAACCCAGGCTTCGGATTATTAACCACATATGATGATAATAAGGAAAAGCACTTTATTTCTTATGAAACTAATATTGGAATTGTTGAAAAGTATATTGGCATTGATATTTTTGAGAAGGAAGAAATTTTACCTGGTATTTACTGGGTAACTTATTTTAATTCTTGGGCAATAAAAAAATTGGGGAAAGAGAAATTTAATAATTTATCAGCGCATCAAATTGAATCATATAATAATGGTTATATTATTACATCATACAATAGTTCTAAAATTATTGGGACTCAAGAAGCTTATAATATTGAAAATAAAATTAAAGAGCATTTAGGTGTAAAATATTTTTTTAATAAGAATAATTTTGATGTCGATAAAACGAGATGAACGTTAATGGTATGCACCTGATGATATCATGAATGTTAGAAGTGGTTTAAAAATTGGAATTGGTTTGCCTCTTCAAAAAAACCGCAGCTCATTCAAATCACATCCTTCACCACCAATTGATCGTGAACATATATATCCGCAGTGATTGAAGTGGATGAATGACCCACATAATTTGAGACTGCTTTCAAAGATTCATTTTTTTAAAGTAACATGTTGGAGCAGAACCCTGTTGTCTAATTTATAAGGCAGCCGAAGTTGCTCCGAAGGGGCAATTTGCGGCCAGCGTTCAATGAGCCCGGCTGCTGTTCGCGTGATAGAGTCAATATATCGCCAATTTTTCCCGCGTGCGTCACGCTTCACCACACCCGTTCTTTGTTGATTGACAAACCTATCTGCTTATGTGTAATAGATCGAATATATGGGATCAAATACATGGCCCATTACGTAGATAAACGCCATTGAATGGGGTTAATGAAGAGCTAGCCAATTTTCGTCTGTTTGTTGAGCTACTATCATCCGCCGGGTATTATTGAAATGAAAAACAAGCATAAAAAAGGCATACGGATAAACTACGACGAGTTGTTCGATATAATTAATCCCGGCAGCAGGATTTTTTTGAGCAGCGGCGCCGGAATACCGCTTCAGACGGTTTCAGAGATATTAAAATCCAGGCACCCCAATCTGGTTGATCTGGAGTTTATTCATTTAATCACGTTAGGGGATTATTTTTCACAGCATAATTCCGTAAAATCAAAATTCCGCTTAAAAACCTTCATTGTCGGAGAGGCGATAAGCAAGGATATAAATGCGGGCAATGTCGATTTCGTGCCTTCAAATATTTACGAGATCCCGTATCTTTTTTCCTCGGAGGCCATAGGCGTGGATATTGCGATAATCCAGACGTCGCCCCCTGATGAGAGCGGATTCCTGAATCTCGGCATTATCACCGTTGTAGCAGATATTGTTATCAAAAAAGCGCCGCTGGTGATCGCGGAAATAAACCCCAATGTGCCGGTGACCCGCGGTGAAACCTCAATTTATATAGACCAGATAGATTATACCATAGAAAGCAAGGTGCCGCTGATTGAAAGCAAGAATAAGCCCACCTGCGAGATCAAGGATAAAAACACGGATAAAATCGGATGGCACATCGCCAACCTGATCGAAGACGATTCGACCGTTTCTTTGCACTTCGGGCCGTTCTTTGATGCGATTGCCTGCCATCTGAAGACCAAGAAGGGCCTGCGGATTTATTCGCATATTGTCTCGGACTGGATAATCGATCTCATCGAGGCAGGTACGATCGCCCTCGACCGGGGCGAAAACTATCAGAGGGCCGTCACCTGCAGCGGTTGTTATGGATCAAGAAGACTTTATGACTATGTCAACAACAATCCCTCTAAGATCGCCTTTGCGCTGATGAACTCGCGCTTCACCGGGAAATCCGTGCATGGGGTAGAAACGAGGATCGCGGGACATGTTATTTGCCGATTGACGGGCATTGTGAGAATATTTTTCATAACATTTGTCCGCCCGGTATGTCTCTATAGTTAGAGTGCACCCCAGGTTCTAAGATGCGCTCTTACTCAAAAGAACTATATGCTGTGGCTACAACCGGCGGATTTAACGGTTTTTCATGATTATAGGTAAATTTAAGCAGATGGGTTAAAAAGCGTGAGAAAATTTCTTACCATAGTCATCCCGTTCCTGCTCCTTACCGCGTGCGTCAGTTTTCCGGTGGTTGTCGACCGGGATCAGTTTAAGGGCGAGACCATTGTAACGGCGGATATGTGGCATACGGTCGTCGACAGCGGAATTGATAATTTAAGGGCATTGTACCGGAAGGAGATCAAAAACGGCGCGGCTTCCGATCCGACGGTCACCTTCGTGTTCGTGGCAGTCATAGATCCGTATTATTATAATTACAACGACGAGAGCCTTAAGCCTGAGGCATACGTTGTAGTCGACGATACAACTTTTAAGGTAAATCTTATTGAAACGAAAAAACTGGCACAGCGGCGCGAATCGGTCACGTATGATTATATCACGGTGGCTCCCCGTTTTTATTACTATCAGCGCTATCCGTACTATCACTATCCATACTATGGCTACTCGTACTACCCCTACTATTACCCGTACTCTCCGAGTGTAGTAATAAGGCCTGAATCCCGGCGCATTCTGACCGCGAAATTACGGTTGACCCCTGAGATCCAGTCCGCTATTGTCAACGCCACTAAGTATATGATACGGTTCTACGTCGGCGATAATCCGCTGACCCTTGAAGCGACCCCCAAGCAGCTCGCATCGGTGAAGAAATTCCTGCTCGCCGGCGCCGGAGAGAATCAGGCGCAGTGAATATTTCCAGGTAAGGGCAGGTTTTTGTAGGGGCAGGTTTCAAACCTGCCCCTGCGCCTACACCACAAACATCGCGAGCGATTCCGCGACCATGGCCGGCTTTTCAGAGCCTTCCACGTTCACCGTATGCGTGACCGTTACCAGAATCCTGCCGTTCCCCTTTTCCTCCACGGACGCGAGCTTCATGGTGTCCTGTATCTTTGATCCCGATGGCACCGGATCCACGAACCGCACCTTGTTGAGCCCGTAATTTATCACCGCTTTTATTCCCTCAGGCACCCAGGCGCCTATGGATGAAAATCGCGGTAAAAGGGATAGAGTGAGGAACCCGTGGGCTATGGTCCTGCCGAAGGGGCCTGTTTTCGCCTTTTCCGGGTCGACGTGAATGAACTGGTGATCCTCGGTGCAGTCGGCGAACCGGTTGATCCGCTCCTGAGTGATATCGATCCAGTCGCTCTTTTTTTCCTCGCCGATATGTTCCTTGAGTTTTGCCACCGGCAATACGGTTATGCTCATGGGTGTCCTCCGGATAATGTATTAGGCTTATTTCAATCCACGCAAGGTTGTCTATTAACCCCCTAAATCCCTCAAAAGGGCGACCGGGGGTCGGGGGATTTTTTAAAAACAGCCCCGCGGCCTATGGGCATGTTCGACTATAACGCGAATGATTGTAAAGCAGATTTTATCTTGACAAAAAATGCTTGTTTAAATCGCGCTCGTCCTTTACGTGCATAGAGAAGCGTGCATGTCCTGAATTTACCGGAGCGTGAATCGGGCTCCGCCGCAAAACGGATCAGGGCGGAATTTTAAAGAATCCTCGTGCAGGCGGGCATCAACGGAATTCTTAGGGGAAGGATTTTGAGCGGTCATGAAGACTATTAATCTGGTCATATTTCTCACCATCGTCATCGGTATTATAAGCGCGGTTAATTTTTATATTTGTATTCGGGGCCTGCAGGCGATACCCAGGGATGCGATCATCAGAATCCCTTATGTAATTTTTTTCATTATCGTCTCATTCTCATATATCGCGGGCAGGCTCCTGGAACGATACTCCGTCTGTTTTGCGAGCGATCTATTGATCTGGACCGGCTCGTTCTGGCTCGGCTTAATGCTCTATCTGCTTCTGGCCGTAGTCGCCGGCGATCTGCTGCGCCTCGCCAACTGGATGGCCCATGTCATACCGGTGCCGTCCGCCCGGTATGATCACTTAAAGCAGTTAACGGCGATTGTCGTTGTCGCAGCAGCCGCGTTCGTTGTGCTGGGAGGATACGTCAATACCCTGTACCCGCGCCTCAACCGAGTGGTTGTGGACATTCCGAAGAAAGCAGGGAGCCGCTCCTGCCTGGACATCGCGCTGGTGACCGACATCCATCTGGGCATCATCATCAGCAATTCCCGGCTTCAGAAAATGGTGGACATGGTCAACGTCATCCGGCCCGACATCGTCCTCCTGGCCGGGGATATCGTGGACGAGGACCTGGCCCCGGTCATACAAGGCAACCTGGGCGGGCTCCTCTCCAGCCTCAGGTCGCGCTACGGCACCTACGCGGTGACCGGCAATCACGAGTATATCGGAGGAGTCGAGGCGGCGTGCGCCTACCTGTCGGCCAACGGCGTGACCATGCTCCGGGACAAGGCGGTGCGGATTGGCGGCCTCTGCCTTATCGGCAGGGAAGACCGGAGCAAGAAGCAGTTCACCGGCGCGGACCGAAAGCCGCTTGAAGAGATAATGAAGGGCGTTGACCGGAGCCTGCCGCTCATCCTGATGGACCACCAGCCCTTCCGCCTGTCCGACGCCGTGGGCCAGGGCATCGACCTGCAGGTTTCCGGCCATACGCATAACGGCCAGCTCTGGCCCGGCAGCATTATCATCGGCATGATCTATGAGGTGAGCCGGGGACTTGCGCGGATCGGCGGCACGCACGTGTATGTATCAAGCGGGTTCGGCACCTGGGGGCCGCCGTCGCGGGTCGGGACCATCCCGGAGGTGGTGCATATAAAGCTCAGGTTTGCCGGCGGGAAGCCGGGACAATGAGCATTCGCACCGCCATCTGCCGAATTGTCAATTCAATAAGGAATTTAACGGTCAAGAATACCTTTCCGGTGCCGATAAAAAATAGAGGGAGAGGCTGCATGAAGGCGGGGTTGCTGCATGAAGGCGGGGTTGCGCAACCCCGCCTTCATGCAGCCTCTCCCAATCGAACATTATTGAAGGGTCGCCGATCATGAAGATAGCAATAACCAGACCGTTGATACTACTCTATGCCGCGCTGCTCATCTCCCTCTCTCTGCACTGTTCATGGGAGGCAGCGCAGAGGCGGGGCGGGGCGCACCGGTTTTTTTTTAATGAGGTTTGGGGATATTTGATGAAGGGTGAGGAAAAGGCGATTACCGGGCGCGAGCCGCTGACCGACCTTCTCTATTTCGGCGTGACGGTAAACATGTCGGGAAGAATTGTCGGCTCATGCACGCGGCCTGCCCTCCCTTCGTTTACGGTAAAGCCGCGCGTGCACCTGGTGGTGTACAAGCAGTCCGATCCCTCGTTCCTGCACTTCTGCCTCAACAAGAAGCAGCCGATACGGGCCGTTCTTATTGATGATATCGCCGCCTGCTCAGCCCGGTTTGACGGAATCCAGATCGATTTTGAGTCGCTGAAGCCGGATGACGGCCTGGCATTCCTGGATTTTATGTCCGACCTTCGCAAAAAGATTCCGGACAAGCTTTTAAGCGTTGCGGTGCCGGCACGTCTCAAGAAGTCTGAAAACGACGCGTACGATTACAGCGCTCTGTCGGGCATCGTTGATAAGATCGTGGTGATGGCCTATGACCAGCACTGGAGGACGAGCAGGCCCGGGCCTGTTGCGGCGCTGTCATGGTGCGACACCGTGGCAGACTACGCCACGGACACCGTCCCTCCCGACAAGCTGGTGATGGGACTGCCGCTGTACGGCCGCGCCTGGCCGGCGGCGGACTTAAACCGCGCGATGAAATACAGCCAGATTAATGAGAAGCTGAAGAGATCCGGGATAAAACATAAGCAATTCGGCGAAAAGGGACCCTACATGGAATACACCCAGCAGGTCACGGTCAAGGTGTTCTACGAGAACGTCAATTCCATACACGCCAAACTGAGGCTTTACAAGTCATACGGAATCCAACGGGTGGCTTTCTGGCGTATCGGCCAGGGACCGAACGAGCTGTGGGATACGCTGAACATCACGAGCAGGTGAGCCCGGCACTACTCTTTGAGCAGATAACCCTTGGTTTGGACGAGGGTCAGGCAGGCATCAACCACATACGGGTCGTATAGAATTCCATTGTTTCTTTTTATCTCCTCCAGGGCCGCGGGGATCCCGATAGCCCTGCGGTACGGCCTATGCGACGCCATAGCCTCAACCACGTCCGCAACAGCCAGTATCCTGGCCTCTATGATGATGTCTTTGCCGGTCAGTCCCAGCGGATATCCGGAGCCGTTGATCCGCTCATGATGCTGGTGTACGGTCTTTGCCACCGGCCAGGGGAAATCGATGTTTTTGAGGATATCATAGCCCATGTCGGAATGGGTCTTAACCAGCTTGAATTCGATTTCAGTCAGCTTCCCCGGTTTATTCAGGATTTCCGACGGGATCGATATTTTTCCGATATCATGTATTGATCCCGATATCCGTATCCCGTCAATCACATCCGCGGATAATCCGAGCTGCGTTGCGATCGAGCGCGACAGGTCCGATACGCGGCGGTGGTGGCCGGCGGTGAACGGATCACGGAGCTCAAAAGCAACCGACAGGGCGTGAATCGTCTGGCCGAGCATTTTGCGCATCAGGTTGAAGCTTTCCTGCAGCTCCCGTGCGTGCTGCCGATCCGTAATGTCGCGCATAATACCGCGGAATCCCGTGGATTTTCCTGAGGAGTCTAGGATCAAGGATACCGACAGCTCCACGGGCAACCGGGACTCGTCCTTGCGTATATGTTCAAATGCAACGGTCTTCGAAGGCTTGCCGGTGCGAAATACCCTGTTGAAATGCTTGTACACCTCTCTGGCGGTGATTGCATCCATCAATTTGTGGTAATTTATCCCGATTAATTCTTTTTGTTTATAACCGAGAATACGGGCATAGGTATTGGTGCAATAGGCGAGATTTCCTTTAAGATCAGCCTCCCAGTACCCGTCTTCAATCGCCTCAAGGATCCAGTAATCCTTTTCTTTTTCATGGGAAGCGGGGCCTTTGACGCTTTTGTGTGCCTGTTTTTTTAACAATCGATTATACTCCCGGTCAGCATCTTGTTGTCAGGAAAGGTTTAAACCGCATATTTCGTTATTCTGAGCTTGGAAAAAGCAACCCCTGAAGAGCAAGCGTTCTTATTACCAAGATAGGTATTGAATTAAATTATTTCAATGATAAATTAACAGAGTTAAGTCTTTAATTTATCGTATAAGAAATAATAGTAATTTTCCCTGCCGGCAAAACCGGAGGAGAAAATTATATAAAAAATAAATTTCTACACAATAAGAATTATGAGAAATTAATACTAATAATTTAGATGAATTTTTTATTTGACATTTTCGGTAAAAGACCGGATAGTAAAAATATACGTTCCGTTTTCTGGCTCATTGTCCGTCCTGTTCCGAAACATCGACCGGAGAAGCGTTGGCTATGGAAAAGAGGAGCAACATCAGAGTACACTTTCATGTGCGCTCGGTTGTTAAATATAAGGATGATATCATTGAAGGCGAGGTGCAGAATCTGAGCACCGGGGGAATGCTGTTTAAAACAGCGGAACAGATCCCGCTGCACGAAGGCGTGGACATAACAATACACCTGTACGGCTCGAGCTCGAATCTGACCCTGAATATGTCGGGCAGGGTGATGCGAAAAACGGATCAGGGGATAGCGATAAAGTTTACCGAGCTTGATCTTGATTCATTCGTACACCTGAGAAACATCGTGTCTCGAAACGCCTCTAATGAAAAAGATATCATCCAGGAGTACCGGAGTCTTAACATGGACGGCAACGCCAAGGAATAAGCGCCGGACGACCGTCTCCCGCATCAATAGTGCAGCCATGCCTTTTCCAGCCGCCGGGCCCTCGATTTTTCCGCAACCGCTAAAAGCGGCTTGTCTCTGTTCCAGCGCATCCTGGTCGCATCATCGCTCCTGTCCCAGTACGGGGCTGCGGATTCATAGAGCGAGGACACGTGGCGGTTCAGGCCCCCGAGCGCGATGTGCACCCATGGAGCCCGGGGGTCTTCGCCGGCAAGCGCGTGCATGCATACGAGAAGGCTTATCACCAGCTCTTTGATACTCTGCGGCCATCGGTACGCGCAGGCGACGCGGAAGATAAAGCCCATGACCGCGGCCTGTACGTGCAGGTCTTCTATGGTGCGGAAGGGCTTAATGTAAGCGACGTATCCGTCATCCGGCAGAATGTCCTGCTCATGAACCGGAACGTCCTGAAAGGTCAGGGCTCCGTGGGGTATTTCCGGGACAAAGGGAAGATCAGCCATTGGAACGATCCCTATCCCCGGCGCGCTCCGGTCCACCAGTACCATGCGTATGATATTCTTTTTATCCGGCGACGTCCCGGCAGACGCGGCGACGAGGAAGAGCCCGGCCTCCGGAGCCAGGGTTGCGAATTTTTTGCTTCCGTTGAGGAGCCACGTTTTTTCCTCCTGAGCCTTTTGGAGAACGGATCTAATGGCGGCCGGGTGGCCGCCCTTTTCCTCAGTAACGCAGAAGGATACGATCCGCTCCGGGGGCAGGGAGGGGACGAGTCTTGTCAAGGCTGACTCGTATCCTGCCGCGAATGCGTATCCGGCGCGGTCCGACAAAAATCCGCCGGCGATCGCCCGCTCTATCGGATCGCTCCAGACCGAAGCCGAATGGAGAAAAATATCCCTCCATTCGGCGAAGGTTGATATCTCCTTTGCATCGATGCGCTCCTGAAGCGATAGAAGCCAATTCAGAATTTTCATATCACGAAAACCTCCAGCAGTATCCGGTACGAGTAATTGAGCTCCTTCATCATCGCGTCATCTCCCTCATGGAGGTCGGGGTGGTGCAATTTGGCGAGCTCCCAATATCTTTTTTTGATCGTCTTCAGGTTCGGCCGCGATAATCCGAAGAAGTCAAGAGCCTTTTGTATCTCCCCTTTCTTGAGCGCGTATATAACCGCGCCCTTCATCAGCTTATCGAGGATGTCGCTTTTACCGAATGTCCGGTTCTCCTCATTGGTGTAGAACTCATAGAGCGGATCGAAAGAGGGCTTTCCGAGGCTGTCGGCATCCTCGACATGGAACGGACACCGGCCGCCGCCGTTTGCGGCCATACCGCAGAATGATCCGCTGTCGGCGAAATAATAATGGCATGAGCCGGGACCGGGCAGTTGAATGAGCCTGATTCTCAGCGGATCAAGGTTGAGGTAATAGCCGCTTCTTCCCGCTTCAAGCTTGAGCCGGTACAGGGCGTGGTAGAGGGAAAAGTGGAGCGCGAACAACCGCTCCCTGTTTTGCGGCATACGGCGCCTGCCGGTGATGAAGCGTAAAAGCTCGATCTCCATAACCGGTTTGCTCTGGGAAGCAAGGAAATCAAAAATTGTATTTGTTCTGAAGTGATGCATCTGATTGCGTCCTGTTCAGGCGGAACATGTTCCCGGCTCTTGAACCGCGTCAGGTACGGAGCCTCACAATGGTGACCCCGTCGCCCCCTTCGCCCCGGTCGCCTGCGCGAAAGTCCGCTGCATACAGGCTGTGCCTGAGATTTTCCCTTACCGCTTCCTTCATGGCGCCGGTGCCGTGGCCGTGGATGACCACGGCAATATCGACGCCCTGCCGAAGCATCCGGTCAAAGCCCTGGTCCATGATCCGGATTCCCTCCTCGACCCTTTTTCCCCGGAGGTCGACGGTGTTATAGCTTGTCTGGATGACCGGCGGTATGCCCCCTGCGTCATCCCGGCCCTGCTCCGGCCTTGGCGCATCCCTTTTTTGCGGCAGCGAAGGCACAGCGTCCGACCCTGCGGCCAGGCGGAGGTCTTCAAAGCGAAAGGTTGACTTGAGAAAGCCTCCGAGGAGAACCGTAGCGCTTTTCTTCGCATGGTCGATCCGCTCAACCGTTCCCTCTTTTTCCAGGGAGGGTATGAACACCCTGGATCCCGGCTTGAGGCTTTCCGGCGCTGCGGGCGCATAGTGATCCGCATACAGCTTATCCCTGTCCTCATCGAGCTTTGAGCGGATGGAATCTTCGACTTCACGGAGCGTGTTCTGCACGGAGCCCGCCTGCTTAAGGCTCATCTGCTGGAGGCCTGCTGTCCTCTCTGCAACGAGCCGCCGGTAATCCGCCAGCTCGTTTAAGAATTTGATCCCCTCCTTCTGCTTGATCTCCTCGGCGCGCCGCTCAAGGATTTTCAGGCGTTCGTCATACTCTTTTTTTTCAAGGTCAAGATCCCTGAAAAGGCCGGCCAGCCCGAGCTTCTCCTCTGCGATCTCCTGCTCCTGTTTCTGTATCATTTCAACGAGCGTGTCCATACCCGCTTCACCGCTCTCCAGCAGGGCATGCGCGCGCGATATGATGCGCTCGGGCAGGCCGTAGTTTCTCGCTATCTCCACCGCATAGCTCACCCCGGGCAGTCCGGTCATAAGCCGGTAGGTCGGCCTGAGCGTGTCCCGGTCGAACGATACCGAAGCGTTCCGGAACCTCGTGTCGGCAGCGGCGAGCTGTTTCAGCTCCGAATAGTGCGTGGTTACGGCGATCCTGCTCCCGGTCTCAATGAGCGATTCCAGTATGGCCCGGGCGAGCGCCGCGCCCTGACGGGGATTCGTTCCCACGATGATCTCATCGATGATCACGAGCGTTTTCTCGTCCGCCTCGGCGAGCATCCGGTTTATGACGACGATCTGGCCGGAGAAGGTCGACAGGGACTCCGACAGGCTCTGGTCGTCTCCGATGTCCGCGAGCAGGCTCGAAAAGATCCCGATCCGGGAGTCGGGACTCACCGGAAGGTGAAGGCCGTGCATCGCAAGCAGGGCGCACAAGCCTATGGTTTTCAAGATAACGGTCTTTCCGCCGGTGTTCGTCCCTGATATGATGAGGCAACGGTAGCTTATCCCCAGCTCGATGTCGTTCGGCACTACGGCGTCCGGCGACAACCGGTACAGGATCGGATGCCGCGCGCCGAGGAGTTTAATCTCACTTTGATCCGCGATCTCCGGCTCCGACCCCCGTATGTCCGCGCTGTAGAGAGCCGCGGCGCAGAGGAAATCGATATAGCCGAGGATCCGCAGATTGCGCAGGAGCGGCTCCGCATGCCGGGACACGCTCTGTGAAAGGAGACGCAGTATCCTCGCCGTCTCGACCTGTTCCTCCTTCTCCAGCAAAATGGCCCGGTTGTTCAGGGGCGTGACCTCGGAAGGCTCGATGTAGTAGGTTGCTCCGCTGGATGATATATCCTGCACCGCGCCTTTGATCCGGTCCTTCATGGCCGATTTGACGAGAATCACGAACCTGCCGTTGCGGGTGGTGAAGATTTTTTCCTGCAGTGCCGGGGCCGCTGACGGCGAATGAATTATCCCGGCTATTCTTTTCTCGATCTCCCGCCTGGCCGAATAGAGCTCGCTTTTGATTCTTCGCAGCTCCGGGTAGGCCTCATCGTTTAATTCACCGGCGCCGGTGATTGAGTCCGCGAGCACGCCGGTGATCTGGGTGAGCCGGTCGAGTTTCGCATATTCCTCCTCGAGGCTCGGATGCGCGTCCTTCTGTTTTTTCAGGAAGCGCATGATCCTGGCTGAGGCGGCTGTAAAGCTTTTTATCAATACGAGCTCTTCGAGTTTCAGCATCCCGTCTTTTTCAGCAAGCGCCAGAAGCGGTTCGATATCCTCGATTCCGGACAGGTCGGGCGGAGCGTCCTGGCCGATTATTTCTTTGAGATGCGTGATTTTTTTAAGCCTGGCTCTGGACTGGACGGCGTCAAGCGGGATCAGGTCGGATACAACCTTTTGTCCGACTTGCGTTTTGCACCTTTTACGGAGCTCTTCCTGGATCGCCGGCCATTCAAGGATTTCCAGAACGCGGGCGGGAACGGTGTTGTTTGCTGGAGACAAATTATTCATTTGCAGATGTGGCCGGCTAAAAACGAAATTCTTACTAAAATTGTCCGATAAAACCGATCAGCAGGTCAAGAAATATTTTGGTCGCGTTCGTTTTACTTGACCTAAACATGATTAGGCATCCCACCCGTTGTAATAGTATGCCAGCCTGATTTTTGTAGAATTCAATGCCC
>MIBJ01000045.1:0-29121 GCA_001829495.1 Spirochaetes bacterium RBG_16_49_21
ATTTCTCTAAAGGTGTTGAAGCTAAAACTCTTCCGCTGACTCCGCCGATTCAGCCATTTCCGTATCAATCTCAAGAACGCTTTATACTCGATTCTTTGTTCCAGCATCCGTATCATCTACTCATGATCGATGGTGTCAAAGAATCCCTTGGGGATATGCACACTTCGTACCAGTTGCGCCCGGTATCGCTTCTCCTTCAGTGTCTGTACGAGGCCCCTCAATCGTAGATTATATTCATTTTTTTCTTTTATCAAAAAAGCGGTTTCTGATAAATTCATTTCCATTGCAATATTTTGCAGCAATTTATTATCTATATTGGTTTGACCAGGCAAAATACAAACACCAGCCGGGTTTCCTTTAAAGATTTCATTTGTGAAGGCATCTACTTGGTATAATTTAATTTTCAAGCCTTTAAGAGCGCAACTGTTCCGCACAACGTCTTAAACATGGGCGAGGTGGCCCGCAGGGCCATGTGCCGGAGCGCCGTCTTCCTCCCTTGACGCGGAGGCCGGGCGACCGCCAGGGAGCGATGCGGCCATGTTTTGTTGAGCCTGTCGAATTTCATTTATTAATTGCTATTTAACCACACCCGAACGGAATATTCAATAAAAAATTATACCGGTGAAGGTTGGTACGGCGGCATTTGTGTCATGGATGCAAAATGAAATCACCCGGATATTTTCCGATATATTGATCCGGTGCGCCCAGCTTGACCTCATAAGGGGGAAGCTTTCGAGGTTTGCCCTTCACTGGGCTTTAAGGTGTGAGCCTCTGAAAGCGTTCGCTAACATTCGATTCAAGCGAAAAACGCAGGGCGCGAAGAAGTTCCGATATCGAGCCGAATCCGCTGCATGGACGGGCCGGACGCGATACAACCACGATGCGGCACCCGGCGTCCCGTGCCGCCGAAATCTTTGCCGGAACTCCCCCGGCATCGCCGCTATCTTTGGTGACAAGGACGCCGATCCGGTTTAGCTTTATGGTCGCACTATTTTCCGATACTGAAAAGGGCCCGTCTGCCGTCAGGATTTGGCTCGGGCCCAGTCCGGCTTCCCGGCACAGCTTGATGGACTGAGGGTTCCGGGACACTCGTGCAATGACAGGAATCGAGTTTGACCGTGCCCGGCCAACATACGGAGCAAGATGCCGGCTTCCGATAGTGAGCAGAATGGGCGTACCGAAAGAGCAGGCAATGCGGGCGGCATGGTCATGATCGACGGCACGGCAAATATCAGGAGCGTCCGTTATGGAAGGCAGGCGCTCGTAGGCGAAATAGGGAACACCGGTCATCCTTGATGCGTGCCAGGCGTTATGACTGGCCAAAGCCGCATATGGATGGGTTGCATCCACAACGGCAATGATTTTATTTTCAGTGATTACCGAGGCCATGCCTTGGGCATCGAGAGGCCCGCTCCTCCGTTTCACTATTTGCGGCAGAGATTCCCGCAACATCATGGAGGTTTCCATCGACAGAAGAACGCTGAATCCGGCATCCACTAAGGCCCGGGAAATCGGTACGGTTTCCGCCGTACCACCGAGAAGCAGAATCATAAAGAATATCCGCGCGGCGTCAGGAACCAGTTATTCATCAGCTTCGAACTCGAATTTCCGATCAATACGACGCTCCTCATATCAACCGGGTATGAGAGTATATTACCGAGATCCGCAATTACAATGCTTTCCTGCTCCGTTCCCAATGCAGTTCCTATACCGGCGGGTGTTTCTGATGCGCGATATCGACGAAAAATTGAAACCGCCTCTTCAAGCTGATGGACACGGTTTTTCGAACGGGGATTATAGAGCGCCGTAACCAGGTCGGCGCCGGCCACGGCCTCGAGCCGTCGCACGATCATATCCCATGGCACCAGGAGATCGCTGAGGCTTATCACTGCGTAATCAAGCATCAAAGGGGCCCCCATACGCGCGGCTGCGGCATGGGCGGCAGTAACGCCGGGTACGATCTCCACGGCAGGCTTGGGATCGCAGTCCATAGACAACTCAAGAGCGAGGCCGGCCATTCCATACACGCCCGGATCACCTGAAGACACCAGGGCAACTGTCGCTCCCGCAAGGGCGCGCTGCAATGCGATTCTACACCGCCCGATTTCCTGGGTCATTCCCGTGGATATTGTCTCTTTCCCCGGCGTGAGGTCTTCAATGAGCCGCATGTATCTGGTGTAACCAATTACGACCTGGCTCTGCGCGATGGCCTCTTCTGCACGGCGCGTTCGGTCGCCGGCGCCGCCCGGCCCTATGCCCACTATATACAATTTTCCCTGGCGATTGCCACGGTCACGCCCCGGTGAACTGTTTTCCCCTGTATTAATGATGTCCTCCTTCCTGCCAAAAGGGCAGCCGGCTCGGCGACCGCCGGCAGGTTTACCTGTTTCTGTGCTATGCAAGACATGCTGAAGTTCCTGGTGCATGCCCGTATCTCATCCGATGGAATGAACCGAATCGGGGTCCCGAGTAAATACGCCGCCTCGATGAGTCCCTTTTCATGCTTTTTGATGTCCGCTGTCGATAGAACTCTCACCTGCTTCAGTTGTACGCCTGCTTTTTGTAGAGAAAAATTCACGGCCTCGATGATCGTATCGGCATTGACGCCCTTCCGGCAGCCGATTCCGATAATGTATACCTTCACCGCCTCGGTCGTTGTGGTAATTACCGGCTCCGCGCCTATGATGTTTCCCACTGTAAAGGCGAGATTGTTGGCGCCACCTTCATGACCGCCAATCAGGCTAACGGCGTATCGTCCGCCCGCATCGACGACGACCACCGGCGGATCGGTGTGCTTGCTATGAATATGGGGCGCAATGGCCCGGATTGCGACGCCGCAGGGCCCGATCAGGACGATACCATCTGTTGTCGGAAAGAGCTCCTTTATAAGCAAAGCTATTCGCTGAAACGGGATTTCGCCCGCGCGGGGAGGCGCCGACTCATGGATGTAGAGCACGGCGCCGGGCATTTCATCCGCCAACATCCGTCCGACAGAGGCCCCTGCTTCTGAAAAGGTTATCAGGGCCGTCATACGCTGTCACCCTTGCGGTACCCGTGACTGAACGAACCATCATAGAGGCGGGACCGGACGCCGACGGGTGGTTCCCGGCGGACTATGACGAGGGCCGTCTTTGATAAACCTGCCAGTTTAGTTTTCTCCGCAATATCGCCCAGCGTTCCGCGGACAACCCTCTCATCGGGCCAGGAGACGCGGTACACGACCGCCACCGGGCAATCTTCCCCATAGTGCAATGCAAGTTCATGAGCGATCTTCTCGATCGCATGAACCGAAAGGAAAAGGCATAGGGTCGCACCGGTCCGTGCATAGTGCGCAAGATCTTCAGATTCGGGCATGGGGGTCCTGCCGGGAGTGCGGGTCAGGACGACGGACTGCGCGGCTTCCGGTATTGTCAATTCCCACGACAAGACGGCAGCCGCCGCCTGGAACGAACTCACGCCGGGTACGACCTCATAGTCGATGCCATGCCGGTTCAGCTCGTCCATTTGCTCGCCTATCGCGCTGTACATCGACGGATCCCCCGTATGAAGCCGTATGACGTCAAGGTTCTTTGACCGGGCATCAAGAATGAGGGACATGACCCCCGACATGGATAGCGATGCCGAATCATGCCGTTCCGCATCGACCGGCAGGAGGTCGAGCACCATGGGACTGACGAGTGACCCCGCGTAGATGCAAAAGCGCGCGCGCCGCAGCAAGCGCTCGGCTTTCCTGGTCAACAGATCAGGATCACCGGGACCGGCTCCTACAAAGTAGACTTTCATTCCCCCTCCTTGCCGTTCGAGTGTATCATGATGATTGAGAGATATCCTGCCCTTGCATCGCCCCCCCGTAACTTACGGAGATCGGTTTCGATCTTCTCGTTCGGCATACCCGCATGTGACACGAATACGCCCCCGTCCATTGCATTATATTTTTCGATCAGGTCAAGGACCGCTTCAAGACGGGCGCCTATTTTCATTATAATGACGGTCCCGCATTTCCTGAGCACCCGTTCCAGTTCCGACAGATCGTCGGCGGCCGGTATGACTGTCACGGATCGTTTGCCTTCCCCGACGGGAAAACCGGTGAGTGCTGCTACGGCACTAAAGGCCGTAACACCGGGGACCGTGACTATGCGGACCCCGGGCAGAATGTTTCTCAGCGTGCGGACCAGGTAGATATAGGTTGAATAGAAGTATGCGTCGCCCAGCGTCGGGTAACAGACGTCATCTCCGCGTTCAAGGATTTCAGCTACGTATAGCGCCGCATCGAGCCACCTTCTGTCGATTTCATCCTGATCTGACGTCATGGGAAACACGGCCTCGTGGATCTCGGCGTTGGGATTCAAGTGTTTGCTGATGATGCTCAATGCGAGGCTATCGGCCGAATCCCTCGCTTTCGGCACCAGGAGGTGAGAGCATCCGGATAACAAACGGCTGCCCCGAAGGGTGATAAGATCCGGGTCGCCGGGACCGATGCCGATGCCATAGAGTGTTCCCTGAGTCATTGCAATAAATCCTCCCTGATATAGAGAATAACGGCCTTGCCCGTGACACCCGCGTCCCGCATATTACATGACTTCAGGCGTCGAATCCGCTCTGACGGGAGAGCCAGGTCTTCGCATATAAACGCGGTATATCCTTCACCGAGGGCCAGACCGAGTTCGGCGATCCATGCTGCCGAATCCCGATGCCCCGCCAGGATCGCGAGCTTGCCGCAACCGATCAGCTCATTGAATGATGTTCCCGGTATCGATCCGTGGGCGTCCAGGATACGGGCATCCAGCCAATCGATGCCGATTCGTGCGAATGCCATTTGTATGGAGCTGATCCCCGGCACGACTTCGCAATTCTCACGTCCGAAACGGCGAATGACCGATGCAGCAAGACTGGAGATACCGGGATCTCCCGATACGAGCACCGCCACCCGCCCATGCGTTAGTCGATCCGAGATGTTTTGCAGAGCCTCGTCAACATCCGTTCCGAACCTGATACATTCTTTATTTGGCGGCGCGAGAGAATCGATAAGATGACCGGCGCCGATCAAAACATCAGCATTGAGCATCGCCTGCCGCGCGGCTTCGGTCAAATGCTCCCGTGAGCCCGGTCCGCACCCGATGATAACAATATTTCGACGATCAGTTATAACCATGGGTTCAATCCCCCATGAGTACCGACGATGTCGCCTGCCATATTCACGAGCACTACCGACACGTCCAGGCCGCCCCCGGCCATGGTATCGGAGGCTTGCGCCACCGCCGATGCCAGGCTATCCGCCAGTTTCTTCCGTTCAAAGGGATCCAGAGCGCTCAAAATACCCTCCGTCGTCGATACGTCCGGCATTTCCCGGTGAAGAACCGAACAGGCGAAACGTGCGACGATTTTCACGGGACTCCCGGATCTCGATGAATGGGTGTCTTTATGCCCTGCAATCAGTTTGACGAGCTTGCCCGCGTGCCCCCAGAGAAGGACCCGTCGCATGCCGTACCGGCCGAGGTTACCAAGCACAAAACCCCATTCATTTCCGACTTCGATGATCCGTTCAGGTACCGGAGCCAGAATCATCCGTGCTGACCGTTCCCCGATACGGCCGGGAACGAGTACCGGTTCGGTCACACCGTGGGCCCGCGCTACAGAGAGCGCAAGGGCCAGCGAGCAACGACAGGCATCGATACTGAAGGGCCGTACGATACCCGAGGTCCCGAGAACGGAAAGCCCATTTTCTATACCAAGACGGGGATTGTATGTTTTCCGCGCCAGCTCTTGTCCGCCGGAGATGGATACGGTCACCCGGACCGGTCTATCGGTGACTTCTCTGAGCGCCTCACGAATCATATTCCGCGGTCCCGGGTTTATGGCCGGCTCGCCAGGCGGCAATGACAGCCCCCGCTTCGTTACCGTGCCGACACCGGTTCCGGCGGCAAATACAATGTCCCCCGACTGAATCAATTCAACAAGGGCGGACACCATAGCACCGTCGGTAACGTCCGGATCATCGCCGGCGTCCTTGACGACGGCAGCTTCGATGCCGTTTCCCATCGGGCGGATCCATGTGACGGGCAGCGAGCGGCGCTCACCGTCGGGAAACGGAATGACTACACGCGCGCATGTTTCACGACCCAGGAGATGTAGCATTGCCGCCTTGGCTGCTGCTGCCGCACAGGCGCCTGTCGTATACCCTGTTCGTCCATTATTCATGGTCCATACCCCCACCATAATGGATACAGCCGTTCCCTACCAGCAGGGATAAAATCTCCCGCCGCGCTTCCCCTACTGTAAGGGGCATTCTATCGAAATATATTCCGTCATACTGCTTCATCTCATGGAACAGGGACGCTATATACGGGAGGCGCAGACCGGCGCGACCCAGCATGTCTTTTCCATTTAACACTTCACGGGTTAATCCGCATTCCACCACACGCCCCCGTTCGAGTACGCAGATCCTGTCGGCGAATAAAGGCAGCAGGTCAACCGCATGTGTGGCGAACACCATGGTAATGCCCATCTCCCGGTTCAACTGCTGCAGGAGGCTCACCATGTGCATTTCGCCGGCGGGATCCAGGCCTGCCGTGGGCTCGTCAAGCAGCATAATAGACGGTTTCATCGCCAGCACACCGGCCAATGCTATACGCTTCTGTTCGCCAAAACTCAGGTGATGAATCGGACGGCCCAGGAGATGCGACCCTTCCACTGACGCCAGCGCCTCAACAACACGCCGTTCGACTTCCACATCCCCGAGACCGAGATTGCGCGGGCCGCAGGAAACGTCTTCGTCCACGGTTACGCCGAATAGCTGGTCCTTGGGGTTTTGCATGAGGAGCCCCAAGCGCCGGTACAATAGCCCGTTTGATAACCGATTGATATCCATGCCGCCGATCGTTACTGATCCGCTCTGGGGTTTGAGTAAACCGCCCAGCACCTTAATAAGCGTGGTCTTCCCCGATCCGTTTGAGGCCAGGAGGGCCATGAGCTCGCCCGCCGAAACCTCGAGATCGACATCGGCGAGCCCTATGGTGCCGTCCGGGTAGTTGAATCGGACGGATCGGCACGCAAGTGATGCGTCATTTCGCCCCGGATTCACCGGATCCCCCATTCTATCAGAACATACGCCAGCCCGATTCCCGCTACGGCCCCGGCCAATCCCGACCTTGCAATCCATGTCATCGGGGGGAGAGGAGCGATCGGAATTCCATCGGCGCACCCTCGGGCCGTCATCGACTCATGGGTGATCCTTCCCTGTTCCATTGAGCGCACGATTACCGCTCCCATCAGATCGCCCATAGATCTAAGCGAATTTCGTACCCCGGTATATCCAAGTCGGACCCTCTGGGCGGCCGCCATGGCTGAGGCCTCTTCAAGAAACACGAACAGGTACCGGTACATGAGGAGCGCAATCTCGATCCACATCGCCGAAACCCTGCACCAGCGAAGGGCGCGAAATATATCATGAGCTGAGGTAAGGAAGCTCAAAAGGAGCAGAATACTGACCGCCCCAAAAACACGGAGACCGATGTGCATTCCCCGGGCGACGCCTTCGCATTTCAACGTTACCGAAATACCGGCCACGGAAAGGGTATGAAGCGGCGTTTCGCCGATCAGCACGGATTGAACGGCAACGAGCACGAGGACCGATGCGAGCGGCGGAACGAAACGGGCCATGATCACTCGCGCCGGTATCCCCGCTGCGAGGAGTACCGCAATTGACACAACGATAACGACGACCGGCATCACCGGTTGCGACGAGGCCAGAATCGCCAGGAGCAGCGCAGCAGATACACCCATTTTTATGCGGGCGTCCAGGAGCCGAAATGGATGGTCTTCCTTGATGTAAAAATCAGTGGATCGTTCAATTGCAAACTTCATGATCTAGGCTCGTTTTTTATTTTCGTGCATTAGCTTTCGATAGGAATATCCTGCAATGAACCCGCCGCACGCGCCGGCGAGAAGAAACATAAATAGGAGCAAATCACCCCGGTCCGTATCGACATACGGCGCCCGGGGAGGACGGCCGGCATCCATCGCGATCTTTTCCACCACTGACTTATCCACGCCCTCCCACTCACCAGCGGCCAGGGTCCCGGATGCCAGTATTGCCGCGACCCACAGGAGTGCGGCCAATGCGAAGGATTGTATCCTGACACCATTCATCGCGCGCCCCCTTTTATGATCTCAGGAATGCGAGTGTAAATGAAACGAACGGCCCCCATGGAGAGAATACCTTCCAGTATCCCCAGAGGGACCTGGGTTGGTACAAAGGCAACAACAATCGTCAAGAACATCCGCCACAGTGATCCCTCGCCATGGAGCGCACTGGACAAGATGAAGGACGTGCTCGCATAGGTCATCCAATCGGATACAAGACCCGCCAGAAAGGCCGCCACAAGAGCGTTCACCCCGACACGCCGTGCAACGACATATACCGCGTATCCTGAAAATGCCCCGACAACACCCATTGAGAAAATGTTGGCACCCAGAGTTGTCACCCCCCCATGGGCGAGGAAGAGCGCTTGCAATGTGAGGGCGATGCTTGCCAAGACCGCCGTAGGCGCCGGCCCGACGAGAATAGCGGCCAATCCGGTCCCGCAGGGATGCGAACAGGTCCCGGCTACGGGCACGGGAATAGGCATGCAGGATATAATGAATACGGCAGCCCCCATCAGGGCGATGTAGGTTTTAAACTGTGGCGCAACCGCGCTTCTTTTCTTGATCTCCCTGATGCCCCAGTACAGGAATGGTACTGCCGCGATAAACCAGAGGCCGGCCCAGGGCGCGGTAAGTATGCCCTCCGATATATGCATCGCCGCCGCCGGTGTCGCGCCTGTACAGAATATCACCGCAACTATTAGCCGGTGAATCGATTTGGATGGCTTCATGTTATTCTCCTCTTTATTTAACATCGCCGGCCGCCCTATTCAAACCGTTCCGCCTTCCATCTGTCCGCCTCCTCCGGGTCCATTGCCACAAACTCACATTGACCGGGCGGAACGGGAAACTCCCGCTCACTGGGCAGGGACATATGCCTGACATCGTCAAGCGCATCTGATTCCGCGATTCGCTTTTCTACAAGTTGAACGACGAGGGGGTCGAAACCCAGGGTTTTCCCAAACACCAGGCGCACATGGGGGTGTCGTATCGCCGCCTGCTGCATCATAGCAGGGACATCAAGTTTTACATGGAGGCCATTATGCAGAAAATAGGGCAAAACCAGAACGTCGCGCGCCCCGTTCATCACGCATCGGTCGAAGATCTCGTCGAAATGCGGTCCCAGCCGGGACATGTTGCAGGACTGGACCATGTTAAAATCCCCTTTTTCCCGAAGCGCATCGGCTACCTGGATCATCGAGTTGCCCGCGTCGGGGACCCGGCTGCCATGGCCGAGTAAAATCAGGGTGTCGTATCCCCGTGTCGTTTTCTCGGGGTTCCTTCGCGCCGCATTACTGCGCGCCGCCAGTGTGCACAGGGCGTGGATGATGCTGACACCGATTGGGCTGCCGCCGCGGCGTCCGGCCAGGGCTATGTACGGGACGCCGAGATCCATGAGTTCGTCTTTGGATTCCTGTACGTGGACGAATCCGACCGGAGCGGCTATGACGAGGGCCGGACGCAGCCCCTCCTCGATAATCATGCGGTTGAGCTCGAGCAGCGCCGTGGGGGCGTTACCGAACACGGCTATCGCTCCATCAAGCATATGCCGCGCTTTTCTGATCGCGAGAACGGAACGAGGCAGACGCTCCCGGCCCGCTGCACGGGCCACCTCGTCGTCAGCGATATGGCAATGGATCCGGTCGGGTGCGTAATCCGTATTGACTGTCTGAAGACGCGCGAGGGAAAGTCCCGCCCGGATCATATTCGAGTCGACATAGATAACGCGTCCGGTTGCCAGCGCCTCAATTCCCGCGGCGACAGCGCCGTCGGAGAATCGGACTGATTCGATAAGGGATAGATCGGCCGTCGTATGTATGATACGCCTCACCACCTCCCATTGATCGGGAGTAAATGCGTGCGGCGGGGCCTCCCTGTCAATAGTCGCGAAGGATCGGGCTTCGATGTCGGAGCCTTCTTGATGGTCGGCTAACAATTCAATAATTCTGGGTTTCCGTGTCACTTTTTCTCCTCCTTGAACATTACACCATGGCTTCTGACCGGGCCTGGATGCACTGCGAAATAAATCTAATAATTGATTTTGGATGACTCGCCAGGTGCATATGTATATAACTTGCAAGGACGCGGCCCCGTTGGAATCCCTCCGGGCCCGCGATTGTGTCAGAACGTCCGGCCCGGCTGTAGACGGCCGACCATCCGTCCGATCCCGCGGGATCGGAGACCAGCTCTGAATAATGGAACTCGTGGCCCCGCACGACGTCGCCTGCCTTTCCCCACAATGAGTCATCAACAAGTGTTATCTCGGTATAGCCGAGACGGCTCAACCTGCCGAGCATTCGCGTCTCAGCAGGCACAATGCCGCACAGGGGGCGGTGCGAACCGTCAAGAAGCGTGACCCCCCTCGAGAGATACATGAGACCGCCGCATTCAGCGTATACGGGGCGGCCGGTTTCAACGTATCGGCGGATGGCGCCGATCATCGCTTGGTTTGTCGAAAGCGCTTCCGCAAATACTTCGGGATAGCCGCCGCCGATGTACAGGCCATCGATCCCCTGCGGCAGTTCTTCGTCCCGAAGCGGAGAAAACCATGCGATCTCGCAACCGCGCCGGCGCAGTTCATCGAAGAGGTCCGGGTAGTAGAAATGGAAAGCCGCGTCTCTTGCAACGCCGAGACGAATGCTCTCCATCGGGGAATTATCGCAATCCTTTGAATGAACATCGAGATCCGGGGCCTCCTTCATGGCGCGAATGAGGGTATCGATGGACAGGTGCTGCTCGGCGCTCTCCGCGAATGCATTGAGGACGGATGGACCGCAATTCGTCAGCGGGTCGGCGGTCACGAGCCCCAGATGACGGCTCTCAACAGCGGGAAGCCCATCGCGGGGAACGGCGCCCATGAGCGGCGGGAGACCCGCCGTCTTCAATGCCGTATCGAGTATCGCGGCATGGCGGGGCGACCCACAGTGATTCGCGATCGCGCCGATAACCGTTGCAGTTTTGTCGAAGAACGTGAAGCCGGAGACAAGGGCGGCGAAACTGCGGGCCATGCCGTGCGCGTTGGCCACGAGGATGACGGGCGCCCGGAGCCACGCCGCAATCTCGGCCGAGCACCCGGCCGGGCCGGACGGGTCGGCGCCGTCGAAAAGCCCCATGACCCCCTCGATGACGGCGCAATCCGCGCCGGCAATTGACCGGGCGAAGAGACGCTCTACATACTCGCGGCCGCACATCCATCCGTCGAGGTTATAGCAGGGCCTGCCCGATGCGGCGGCAAGGTAGGTCGGGTCGAGAAAATCGGGACCGATCTTAAACGTTTGAACCGTGAGACCGCGCCGTACCAATGCCGATACGATGGCCATGGCAAGAGAAGTCTTGCCGCTGCCGCTTTCTGTTCCGGCTATGAGAATTCGTGGAATCATGGCTAGTATTCAACTCCCTTCTGGGCGGCTACTCCGCTATCGTAGCCATGCTTAAATGCCCGCATTTCGGTCACCGTATCGGCGATATCCATAAGCGCGGGAGACGCGGAGCGGCCCGTCATCACCACGATAATTCCCGGGCCCGCCTTGGCGACGAGTTCAATTACAGAATGCTCATCGATGAGCCCGTGGGCAATGGCGACCGCAATCTCATCAAGAACAAGGAGATCTGCGCTTCCGGACGAAAGTACTGCTTCCGCCTGTTTAAGGCCATCCTCGGCTGCGCTTCTATGCAACTGGTAAGCCCGGGAATCTTTTGGGGGAATGAAGCCACGACCGACCTGAATGATCGTAACCCCTTGTACTTGCCTGAGTGCCTCGATTTCACCCGTGCAAGCGTCGTTCTTAATGAATTGCACGATAACCGCACGCATGCCGTGTCCAACAGAACGGAGCACCATTCCGAGGGCAGCGGTTGTTTTGCCTTTGCCGTCGCCGGTGAAGAGCAATATTCGCGCTTTCGTTGACACGGCCGTCAATTGAGGCCTCTCACGATACAAATGCGCACAAGCGTGTATGTCGCCGCAGCAATAAACGCTGAACCATACATCAACCTGTTGGCTTTCCTGATATGTTCACGCCCCAGGGGAAACAGGGGATCACCGAATAAGGGCATGGCGTCGATTCGGCCGCGCCTGCTCACCGGTCCGCCCAGCTGGACACCCAGGGCGCCTGCGAATCCCGATTCCGGAATGCCGGCATTGGGACTCTCGTGCTTGCCGCTGTCGCGCAGCATTGAATGCACCGCGCCGAAGGGCCGTTCCCTCAGTAGGATGGCTGCGCCGGCAAGGAACACCGCACTGATCCGGGCCGGCAGATACGCGGCGATGTCATCAATCCGCGCGGAAGCCCATCCGAAGTACCGGTACTTCTCATTTTTATAGCCAAATGTGGAATCCAATGTGCTGACGGCCTTGTATACCATGGCGCCGACGGGACCGAAAAGGAACGCGAACGAGAGGGGCGCTATTATGCCGTCCACCGTGTTCTCCGCCACACTTTCCACCGTCGCTCTCACGATGGCCGGTTCGTCGAGCCCTTCCGTATCCCTGCCGACAATCCGCGCGACCCTTTGCCTGGCGCTGTCGATGTCCCCGGTTTCCAACGCCGCCAGCACGGCGTTGCTATGGTCGGCGAGGTCCCGGGCGGCGAACGCCGTGTAGAGCATGACAACGGACAATATGCCCTCGAGGATGGGCGAAACCCGGGCCGCGACATTGAGTATCCCCGCGGTGGCCAGGCCCGTACCTCCGATCACCAGAAGCGCGACCACAATTCCCGCAAGCCTCGGAGAGCGCAATAGCGTGCGCGCCGGGCCTTCCAGTGCCATGGCCGTCCTGCCGATGATGCGTACCGGATGCCATGAGAACCGGGGATCGCCGATGAGCAAATCAAGGACAAGGGCGGCCCATATATATACCACTAGACCGTTCACGGTAATCCCATCCCCCGGTATATCCGCCGTACGTCAATGTTTGACCGAACGATATCTGCAAGGCGATCCAGTGCGGGCTCGATGTCGTAGGTGCGCACCACGGCACCGACCGGCGCGAGGCCGCGCCGTATCCTCAGACGGTCGACGAACCAGCGCCGGAATGCGTCCCCGTCGAAGAGTCCGTGAAGGTAGGTACCGAGGATCCGTCCGTCATCCGTGCCGTAGCCGATCGGGACCCCGTCGTCGCGCACGATCGCCGGCGAAAGCCCGCTGCCGGTCGTTCGACCATGATGTATCTCGTAGCCCTTGAGTGCCAGGCCCGATGCCATGTGCCTGGCCCTCACCAGGGTGAGTGTTTTTTCTTTTTCAAGAACGGTGTTCAGGGGCATAAGCGACAGCCCTTTGTAGACGCCATGATCCGACTCTATCCCATGGGGGTCCCCCAGGTCATCACCGAGCATTTGAAACCCGCCGCATATGCCGATTATCATGACGCTCTTCATCGTCGCCAGATCGACGA
This sequence comes from Spirochaetes bacterium RBG_16_49_21, assembly GCA_001829495.1. Taxonomy (GTDB): domain Bacteria; phylum Spirochaetota; class UBA4802; order UBA4802; family UBA5550; genus RBG-16-49-21. The sequence goes on from MIBJ01000045.1 coordinate 13,538, forward strand.
TGCTTCGCGCCAAGCCGCTTTCGTGCAGGTACCGAAGGTCGTGAGGCACATTCTTGCTGCCGGGAATGATAACCGCATCGGGCGACCCGATATCGCCGGACGTACGGACTATCCTGAGACGGACATCCGGCTCGAGCAGGAGAGGATCCAGATCCGTGAAGTTCGAGATATGGGGCAAATCGATGACGGCAATTTCCACATGGTCGTTTCCCGGCGGATGCCGGTCATACCGGCTGCCGTCCCTGAAACCGACCGAATCCTCCTCCGGGATGCCCAAATCATGGATATACGGAACGACACCAAGGGTGGGCAGCCCGGTATGGATTTGGACATATCCGATGGCGTCGTCGAGCAAATCCTTTTTACCCCGAAAGCGGTTGATGACAAATCCGCCGACCATGCGACGCTCCCGCTCGGATAACAGCTCCATGGTGCCCACGAATGACGCGAACACGCCGCCCCGGTCGATATCACCCACAATAAGAACCGTCGCGTTTGCATGATCGGCGACCGCCATATTCGCGATATCATGACGCCGCAGGTTGACCTCAGCGGGACTGCCCGCCCCTTCCACGACGACGACGTCGACTTCCGATGCCAAAGAATCATAGGCTTGCTTCGCGGTTTCGAACGCCCGCGGTTTGTACCGGATATACTCGTCGACATCCATGGTGCCCACCGGCTTTCCGAGGACGATCACCTGCGAGCCCGTGTCAGAGCTCGGCTTGAGAAGTATCGGATTCATGCGAACGTCCGGATCGAGCCGGCATGCATGGGCCTGTACAGCCTGGGCCCTTCCTATCTCGCCGCCATCGCGCGTTACCTGGGAATTGAGTGACATATTTTGAGATTTAAACGGCGCAACCCGGTACCCATCTTGCAAGAGTATGCGGCAAAAAGCGGCGGTGAGCACGCTCTTGCCGGCGTTTGATGACGTTCCCTGAAACATGACAGCGGGAACCCGGCGCCGCGCAGGCTTCAGTATCGGGCGACTGCGATGGGAACCGAGTTCATGGCTGATGGAATCAAGGAATCGTTCGTTCTCATGCGGGGTCCGTACCGCTATCCGGAAATACCGGCGGTCGAGTCCGACATAATTGTCGCACACCCGGATAGCTATCCGACGCTTGAGAAGATTACGGGCAAGTTCCGGCGCGTTAAACGCCGCACCGTCAATACGAACCAAGAGATAATTTGCCGCTGACGGAAACACGTGCAGGCAATCAAATTGCTCAAGCCCGCGCTGCAATGACTCCTTGTAATTTGCTACTTCAACACGCGTCATGTTGCCATAGTCGCTATCACCGAGTGCGGCAATGCCGGCCGATTGGGCCAGTGCCCCTACCGACCAGGGGGGCATGGCATCACGGACGAGACGCGCGATATGTTCGGGAGCAACCGCATATCCCAGACGCAAGCCGGGAATCGCGTAGAATTTCGTCATGGATCGGAGAATGATGATATTCGGCAATACGGCACATGCCAGGCTGCGATATCCTTCGATGAAATCGGCAAAAGCCTCATCCACGATAAATAGGGAGAATGGATGCCGGTCCGCAACGGCTAATAATTCATCATGATCAAGCATAACTCCGGACGGGTTTCCCGGCTGGCCTACCAGCACCAGGGCATCATCATGCAATCTGTCCTCGACTCGCTGCCAGTCCACAGAAAACCCGCTGTCGGCATCAAGAATAACATGCTCGATTGATAGCCCGACTTTGACCGCAGCCGCCGAATAATCGATATAACCCGGCTGTGGGATTACGGCGCGCGCAAGACCGAGCACACGCGGGATCACATGGAGGATCTCCGTGGATCCGTTACCGGCAATGACCCGTTCGACCGGTATTGAATGCAGAGAACCGATGGCTTCACGGAAGGCAAGACATTCCGGGTCCGGATAATGTACCAACAGACCGATGTTGCTCGCAATGACGCGGCGCAGGCAATCGGGCGGGCCGAGTGGATTGATATTTGCACTGAAATCGAGGAGTTCATCTACGGCACAACCCGCCTGGGCCGCCAGTTCACGGACACAACCGCCATGGCCGGATGTCAAGGTATCGGGTTTAAGCATAGCACACCATTATCATTCGACGGCCTCCGAAACATGGGCTTCAGCGAAGGTTTTCACTTCAGTCAGAATACGGGCTGCCGCTTCCACGAGATTCATTGCCAGTGCGGCGCCGGTCCCCTCTCCCAGCCGGAGATTAAGGTCCAGGAGCGGCTCCTTGCCAAGATGCCGGAGAGCGATTGCGTGCCCCTTTTCGACGCTGCGATGGGATGCGATCATGTAATCGGCTGATTCAGGAGCGAGCAGCCAGGCAATCAGAGCACCGGCAGTGGTTATCAATCCGTCGATGATGACCGGCCTGCGCAGCATGGCCGCGCCGATGATAACTCCGGCGATACCACCGATCTCGAAACCTCCCACTTTGGCCAACACGTCAATACCGTCACCCGGTACCGGTCTGTTCACCTGCAGCGCCCTCTCGATGACGGCGATTTTACGGTGCACCTGCTCGTCGGAAATACCCGTGCCCCGGCCGGTAACATCCGCCGCGGGCTTTCCCGTAATTGCGGAAATTATGGCGGAGCTCGCCGTGGTGTTGCCAAAACCCATTTCACCGACGGCTATGAGATCGAACCCTTCTCCTTCGATCATTCCCCTGGCGACAGAGATGCCGTTCTCTATGGATTGCAAAGCCTGTTCTCTCGTCATCGCCGGACCGGCGGCAATATTTGCCGTACCGCGACCAACCGGCATCGAAACGATTGCTCCCCGGCCCATTATGCCGGAAAGTTCACCGGCGACTCCCATGTCAACGACACGCACTTCGGCGCCGGCCTGTCCCGCCAGGGCATTGATGCCGGCGCCCCTGTTCACAAAATTGGCCACCATCTGTACCGTAACCTCTTGTGGATAATTGCTTACCCCTTCGGATACAACGCCATGGTCGGCTGCCATTACAATAACCGCTTTACGGCGCGTTTCAGGTTTCAAGGACCGGGTAATACCGGCAAGATCAATTGCCAGGTCCATGAGTCTCCCCAACGCCCAATGGGGCATGGTAAGCTGGTCGAGCCGTTCTTTTGCTTTTCCCCGCCATATCAGGTCCTGAGGTTGGACAGTGAATCTTATATCTTTTTTGTTATTCATTTCATTTCTCCATTCTGTATGTTCGATAGGTGATAGTATTTTATGCCCGTTGATTGAAAGGCATGCATTCAGTTATATATAAAAGAAAATCCCCGGACCAGTGCATCTGATCCGGGGATTCCGTTTTTAATCCCACGATATAAAACTTCATCACCCCCAACGACGAAGGGTGCGCCACAAACAGATTGCAAGCAGGTCTTCCGGCTTCCGGATCAGTCTAATCGCCGTGCCTTCCCATCTCTTCGACAGTGGTTTAATTACGGCTTTCGTTCCCGGTTACGGCGGCGGGTCCGCGACGGATTTTAACCGTTCTTCCCTATCAAGGCCCAATGGCCACTCACAATAGAACCAATCTAATATCGAATAAAAATTCGGTCAAGAATATTATCAACTGAACCTCGTCAAATGGTTTTGGGCAGTTTTGTTGCTTTGGCAAGCTATAGATTTCGATTTGCTGCAATCATTTTCTTGATCAAATTCCTATCTTAATTTCTTTTATTCTCGTTTATCTCAAGTCAAGAACCTTTACTTTTGCCAACTTCAAATAGAGCTAAACCCTTTTTAGGTAAACCGGTCAGTTTTTACCAAATGTATGGAATTAAGTGATATCTAGTTCTCTGGCTTTTGAATTTTCATTGAAAAAATCAATATCCATTAAAGTCCCATTAATTTCAACTTTATTGTTACTAGAATTACTCATAGTTATTTCTAATTAATTAAGTATGTATCATAAAAAAGTTTCTGGGGTATTCAATAAAATCAACAGTACCATCATATTTCCTTTCAGATTCCACAGGATGAGGGCTCTAGATTATTCTGTTGTTGAGACTCATGAAATTGTCTATAAGCATAGCCAACCTTCACCCGCTGCCTGCCATCCCCTGTAGTTTTCTCTCTATCAGAAGATGAACAGTTTGTACCCAACTATTTATTCGTCAGGGGCCTGTTGTACGCCGTTGTGCCGAGTTTCTCAGTATTATTTCCAATTGAATATTTTAAAGCTGCTCTCGCTAATATTCTTGTCGAATCTAATGTTGGCAATGAAGAATCTTTTGGAAATACTATTAAAGGTATTTCAGTACATCCAAGAACAACGGAATCACATCCTTTTATTTTTAATTCATCAATAACATCCAAAAAATATTTTTTAGATTTTTCATTTATAATTCCATATACTAATTCGTTAAAAATAATATCATTTATTTTAAATCTTTGCTCTTCAATAGGTATGCAATGATCAATGTTTCTTTTTTTTAATATTTCAGGATAAACAGGACCCTCCATTAAAAATTTTGTACCAAGAATTCCTATTTTTTTAGAATTATTTTTCTGTGCAATTTTTGCTACTTCATCGCCAATATGTAGCCAGGGAATAGGTGACTTTTTAATAACAAAAGAAAATGATTGATGGATTGTATTATCCGGGGTTATTAAAAAATCAGCACCAATTTTATGTAATTTTTCAGAAGATGATAGCATCAACGCAGCTACCCCTTCCCAATCGCCAGGTACTATAAATTTCATATATTCACTTAATGGATGATTATGAAGACTTATCTCTGGATGAGCATGTTCTCCTAAGTATTTCGATCCTTCATTGCAAATTGTCTGATAGCAAAGAGCTGCCCCTTCGTAACTACATGCAACAATTCCTATATGTTTAGGCATTGATTATAACTCCAGTTATATTAAGAATTTTGCGCGGCACACTTGCGCGCAACGTCTCAAGCGTAGCCGCCGATCGCGCAGCGGCTATGCTTTGTTGAGCTATTTTTTGGCCGGGCGCGTTATAGTTTCTGCTTTAATAACCTACTTAATAATATATCTTCTATATTTCTTCTCCCGTCAAAAATGGCCAGTACATAAACATTTTTATTATCTATTCTATAAATAATTCTCCATGGATAATGGATAATTTCCCTATAATTTTCAATATTATTGTATTTTAATTCAGGGACTATTCTTCCGCGTTCTGGAAAATTATAAAGGGTAGCTGTCTTTTCTTTTATTTTATATAAAATATTTAAGGCGTTATCGACACTTTCCTGGGCAATATAATTAATAATATCTTCTAAGTCTTTCTGTGCTATATTGGCCCAAGAAACAGAATAGGTTGGCATTATTCTTATTTCTTAATTTTTTTTAAATTGCTTTCAATTCTCGAAAAAACTTCATTTTGTTCAGAAATATTTCCATTCAGTATATCCTTCTCACCTTGGGTTATAAGCTTGAGCAGACCTAGTGCATTTGTCATATTTTCATAACTTTCGGAATCAAGCAATACCGCCTTTGCTTCGCCATTTTGCGTAACGAAAATTGGTCGATGTGTTTTATTAACTTGATTTAGTATATCGGCAGTATGGGCTTTTATATATGAGATGGGCCTAATGTCTTCTTTGATCTTCATGAGTTTACCTCGATAATATATGGTCTAAATATAGTACCAAATATGGCCAATATTGTCAATAAATATTTAGGCAGATAATACAAAAGGGACATTTTTTCCCGACCAAAATTTCGCACACCGCCCAAACGTAGCCGAAGCCGCCCGGAGGGCGGTTTTCCGAGCGCCCCGCCGACAAGGGCGCGCTCTAACCTCCCCAAATTCACGCCGCAGTCGGCGGGATAAGCGCGAGCCCAAAGCGACCGAAGGGAGCGAAGCGGCTCACGCTTTGTTGGTCGAAGTGACCGCAAATACTGTAACGGCTTATGCGCTTTGAGCCCACGGATGGGCGAAAAGCGAGCGCATATCAATTTGCATGCTGAATAGATTCTAAAGTTTTTATAGAATTTATTTCTTTTAATTTATGACTGATTTCTTCTCGAAGATCATATTCAATTTGTAACCCAAGCCAGAAATCAGGTGTTGTCCCAAAAAATTTAGAAAATCTTAAGGCCGTATCGGCAGTAATACTTCTACGGCCTTTTAAAATTTGTGATATTCTTGTCGGTGGGGTTTTGGTTTCTTTAGCAAGCTTATACGCCGAAATATTAAAGGGAATTAAGAATTCCTCTTTTAATATTTCACCCGGATGTATATTTGATATTTTTTTCATATTTATTAGCTCCTAATATTAATTAATGATAATCTACAATTTCTACATCATATGCATCAGAATTTTCCCATCTAAAACATACTCTAAATTGATCATTGATACGAATACTATATTGTTCTTTTCTATCTTTCTCGAGCTTTTCAAGCCTATTAGCCGGCGGAATTTTTAGATCTTTTAGTTCTTTTGCCCTTTGAATCATAAAAAGTTTACGTAAAGCTATTCTTTGAATACTGACAGGAAATTTCTTTGAATAAATCTGATTCCATATTTTTTCTGTCTCTTTGTCCTTGAATGATCGAATCATATATCAATATTAACGTTTGGCGTTAATAACGTCAAGCATTAAATTTTAGGATATCGGTTTATCTATAATAAGCCGGGCAGGCTGCCCGGCAAAAAAGGCCCGCGGTCATTTCGACCAACGTCCAAGCGTAGCCGAGTTTTCCCGTCTCCTTTGGGGATATGCACCCTTCGTACCAGTTGCGCCCGGTATCGCTTCTCCTTCAGTGTCTGTACGAGGCCCCTCACGTTCTCTTTCAGGTTTTTCCCGAACTCCTTCATCGTCAGCCGGTCAATGCCGGGGACGGCGTGTTTATTCAGGGTAAACCACGATTCCGTGAGAAACTGCTCGTCCAGCGCTCCGTAAAGGTTTCGCTAACCCTTACCCAGCAGGGACTTTCACCCTGCAAGAGGCGCCAAGCTTTGCTTGGCGCACCAACGTCTCCGGCATAGCCGTCGTTTCGCGGCGCTATCGCTGAAGATCATATGAGTAAGATATGTTTATTTCAACTACAATTTTTTGAGCCGATTAGTTCGCCGTGAAATGTGCCGTAGCGACGTTTTCATATCGTGGTTCGTCGCGGAGGCCGAGCGCGGCCACGACTTCATATTCTTGTGGCCGTGCGAAGCGGCTCATGCCGAGTTAGCTGAAGTGGACGCCCCCCTCATCTGGAAGAAGTCATACCGGCTGAGTCACGGATGACGAAGCCGGGCAGTTAGATTTTTAATAATTAATAATTTTATATTTTCTTAATAAATTATTATCTTTTTCCATGAGCCACAAAATACGTTGCGCAGGACCTTGAGGAATATTGCGACCGGATTCCCATGCCTCCACTGTTTTAATTGAAACTCCAATAATAGTAGCAAAGGTAGATTGAGATAATTTTAATTTATTTCTAATTTCCTTAATTTTTGAAGAATTAAATTGAGGAATCGGCATTATGGATATTTTTTTCCTTTTAATACCGGGTACTGATTTTCCTTTTTCATAATCTATGGCTTCATTTAAGCCTTTAATAATGCTTGAATAGACTTTTTTTGTTTTCATATAAATAACCCAAATTAGTATTATTTTCTTAATTCATGTTCCAGTACAGTGATAAGCCTTTTGATTTCATTCCGTTCCGATTTTGTTAAATTATCTTTTTCACCCTTTTTATACGCGGTGATCAAATAGATCTTTTCATATATGATAAAATCAATATAGGCTACTCGTAACCCACCACTCTTACCTTTCCCCTGAATGGCCCAGCGTAATTTACGTAAGCCTCCTGTTCCTGGCATAATATCACCTTGACCATGATGGAGGCATAAATACTGTTGAAGATCGCGTAATTCATTATCACCCAAACCTAAATGTTTCCATGCCTTATCAAATTCAGGTAAAATAATAAATTCCCGGGTCATAGGATAAGATAATACCCTACCCAGTAGGGTGTCAACTATAAAAGTTTATTATCCATACTATCGCCGGCCAGGAAGGCCGGCGCAAAGGCGGGAGGGGGGCGGCCATTTCAGCTAACGTCTCCGGGCTAAACGCAGTGGCCGGTTCTTTACGGCCATTGCATTTAGCCCGTGTTATATGAAGCGGCGTGCCTTCATAGGAAAAGGCGGGCGAATACATGGACGTATGAGCCCGATGGGAAAGTAACATAAAAAACAAATACACCTTTTTAAAACTATTATTCACATTGGCATTTATTTACTACAACACTGCCATAGTTGCCTAGCGTAGTTTCATAGTGTCCCGGTTGAGATTTTCCTCGTTTAAAAAACTTCAAAAAACATCCTTCTTTTGTTTTGTTAATATTAAAATATGCTGTATAATGTATTCCATCTCGATCATATTCCTTTTGAATCTGACCTTTATCAAAAATAGTTTTATAATCTCCTGGCTCTACTTTATAAGGCATACTCATATTTTGACTAAAAGTTTGAAGAGCTTTCTGAATATCTTTACCGCATTCAATATTTTTAGATGTATTCAATAAAAGATCACCTCCACAATTTAATGAAGGATGAAAGAAATACCAAAAAATTAAAATAAAAGGCATTGCTATTCCTCCAATAAAAAATATCAAAGGAATAATATCACTTTTATAAGTTTTATAAAGATCTTTGAAAAAATATATAAATCGATTATTTTTTTTATTCATGGCGATCTCCTCAATTTAATAGATATTTTTGAGGCACTCTCATTAAAATAACGAATATAAATCTTCTGCCGGCCAGGACGGCCGGCTCCTTAGAAAAACTGGGCACGCCGTTTCATATAACGTGACCGCCGTAGCCGCAGTGGCCGGTTCTTTACGGCCATTGTGGCTACGGCGTGTTATGCGCAGTTGTGAGGCCCCATTTTTTTATCTTTTTTCTATTTCTTCCCAAAATTCTTTATGTTTTATTTTATGGCCGGTTAATAATTTATTTTCAGATTTATCCAATATACTTTTTAACATTCTTGATTGGGATAAAATAATTTGCTCCAATTGCTCATCACTCGTAACTGAAAGTAATACAGCAGTAGGCCTTCCATTTTTTGTAATGACAACAGCTCCTTTTTTTGATTCATTAATATATTCACTTAATTTTGATTTTATTTCAGCGACTGATGCTATTTTCATAATTTTATTCCTTTTTTACCAATATATAACTTATCTTTAATTTTAACCCCAATGGCAAGTATTAAAACTTCATTATGTACATAATCTATTTTATAAAAAACTCTAAAAATGTTTTGAGGTCCAACTCTCAATTCCCACCGGTTATCAATAGGTGGATTTGACAATGGCTTACGATTTCTTGTTTCAATATCCGGATTATTAAATAACTGTTCTCCAATTTTATGTTTTATTTGAGGCCAATATTTCCTATCGATAGATGCTAAATGTGAAAATACTTCATCCGAATAAAATATATTGTATTTTGATTTTTTCATATGATGACTATAATTATAGTCAATTATTTGAGGATTGTCAAGGAAAAAATAATAAGTTTATGAAGAAAAAATGGGGCCTCACAATTGCGTAGTCACGGTAGAACCGCCGGTTGCCCGGCGGCCTCCGCACCAGATCCCGGCGTGCGGAACTATCGCACCGGGCTCCTCGAAGACACTCGCTTCCGCATAGGTTACGAAAAGGAAAAAGTCAACTGGATTTTACCCACCTCTGTTATGCGTGGTCGTTCGATTCCATAGAATTTCAGAATTTCTCTAAAGGTGTTAAAAACCACCTGAAAAATTGGTGATCATTTCAAATAACGCCACATGCGTAGCCGAAGCCGCCGAAGGCGGTTTGCCGAGCGCCCCCGCCGGCAAGGCGCGCTTTAACCTCCCCGAATCCGCGCCGCAGCCGGCGGGATAAGAGCGAGTGCCGAGCGACCGAAGGGAGCGAAGCGGCTATGGTTTAAGGCGCAGTTGGCGGAGTTCTTACTTGGAGGAATTAGGTACTTTATTTAATACTCTTAAATATTTCTCTTTGCTTCCTCTTTTAGCTCTTTCCGATAAATAATTTTCAGTCTCAAGTGCGGTAATTTTTTCGGTTACTGCACTAGTTATAAATTGATTTAAAGAGATTTTATCTTTTTTTGATAATTTCTTCAATTTTGAATGCAGAGAGTCGGGCATTCTTACACTTAAGGTACCCATATTTTTCCTCATAATTTTAATAATAACATATCTGGGGTTATTGGTAATATACCAAATTTATTTGCCTCAGTAAAGTCCTTAAGATTAAACGTAACAATATATTTTGCAGAGGCCGACACCGCTAATTCCAATATATGATCATCATATGGATCCTTTAATATAGGCCTCCACAAATAATAAATTGAGGTATGTTCCGCGATTGAGCATAAATAATCTAAGAAATCATCAATATCTGTCTTTGATAAATTAAGATTTTTGATATTTTTGATCAAAATAGATTCATATTCAAATAATAATGGGACAGAAAGGGCTATCGCGACCTTATTAGTCGGTAAAATCTTTAGTAATTTATATGAGCTGCCATTTCTGGAAGTTAATCCAGAAAGAATGACATTGGTATCAATAACAATTTTTAAGGGTTTCATTTAATGGTATTATATATGATACCATATATTCTGTTAAGAAATTTAAAGAAAATTGCTTATTAAGAAATAAAAAATAACCGCCAATTGCGCACAACAACTAATATAAATCAAAAAATGTCAACAGGTGCAGGCTGAACCAGGGTTTTCCCTCCGCCCGCCTTTAATCTTGTGGAATCTGAAAGTGGAATGAACTCATACTCTGACCCTGGCCTATCAAGGTTCATCCTTAGACTCCCCCTCTCCTTGAGGAGAGGGGGCCGGGGGGTGAGGTCAGAGAAGGGGCCCCGGCGCCTTTGTGAGAATATAACACGTTCTTTTGGACAGCCCCAGCCTTATTACTTCAAAAATCGCTGGAACAGCGGCAGCATGGAGATGTCGTTGATTATTACAAAAGCCCCGAGCATTACCAGGATGACGATGCCAACGGTCTGGATGCGCTCCATGACCTTCTGGCTCATCGGCTTTCCTCTGACTATCTCAATAAGAAAGAATACAATGTGGCTGCCGTCGACGACCGGGATCGGGAGCAGGTTCATCACCATGAGAATAATGGATATCTTCGCCATGAGGATGATGAAATCAGGTATTCCCTTGTAGTAGGCGACGTCGCCGGCGATCTTTACGATTCTGATGGGCCCGGAGAGATTTTCCCTCACGTTCATCTTACCGGAAAAGAGCATCCCCAGCCCCTTGAGGTTCATGACGATGAAACTGTACGGCTCGGTGAAGGAGCGGACCAGCGCCCCGCCGAATCCGTAGCGGACCTGAATCTGGTCGGGCATTATGGACGGCATGACCCCGATAAAGCCGGCCTTTTCAAGGCGGGCGTATCCCGTATATTTCTCATCCTCAAACTGGAAGGTTATCTGTTTGTTTTTGTTCTCTTCCACGCTCCGGACCAATTCCTCATACGTGGGCATGCGCTTCCCATTGATTCGTAAGAGCCCCTTCTCAAGCAAGCCCTGCAGCATTTTTGATTTCAGGATAGGTATGGTTCCGCCGGCGCCCTCCCTCCTATCGGCAGTCTGGAATTTAATGATGTCGGTCAGTCGGGGCGTAATGGTTTTTTCTATGATCGCGCCGTCGCGCATAATTTTGAACAGTATCGGTTTGTCCGCATGGCGCTGGATGTAATCGGTGAATTCATATTCAGTGTTCACCACTACGCCGCCGAGCGACAGAATCTCATCCTTTTCCCTGAGCCCGGCGGCCTCGGCCGCCTCACCCTTGACGAGCTCAACCACATAGATCTTCGACCCGTACGGCAGGACGCCGATTTCGTATCTGCCGCTTTGATTCCTCTTCGGGGTCACCGGCACATGCGCTATCCTGCCGTCGCGCCTGGCCGTGATATCGAGCCTTCTTCCCTCGGAAAAGAACACGTTTTCCTGGATGTCGGAGAAGCTCTGGATTTCGTGTCCGTTGATTTTGACGATCCGGTCGCCGCTCCTCAAGCCGGCGGCATACGACGCGGAAGCAAACCTTCCGGCCCGCATATTTTCCGGTATGTTGATCCTGTTCGTATCTTTCGTGTAGCCGACAAGATTCATGACGAAGAAGATGACAATGCCGAACAGGAGGTTGAAGAGCGGCCCCATCATTACCGTGACGATCCGTCTCAAAGGATGGGCCGATAAAAACTCGTACGCCGCGCCGCTTCTCTGTTCGGCCGGATCCTCTCCGTAAAACTGGCAATAGCCGCCGAAGGGGATTGGGGCGAGCTGATAGGTGGTGTCCCCTATCTTTTTTTTAATGATCCCCTTGCCCATTCCGATCGAAAAAGTCTTGGCCTTTATGCCCACCATCTTCCCGCCCAACAGGTGGCCGAATTCATGGATAAAAATGCAGAATCCCAACAAGATCACTCCTGCCGCGATGTATGTAAAGTAAACCATTGTCTTTCTCCTTTAGTAAATTCTCTCCCCCTTGACCTCACCCGCGCTGCCGCGCACGCCGAGCGCTTTTCGGACGTCCTGTCCGCGCTCGGGAGCAGTCAGGAAGACTGCCTGCAGACGCTGAACAGGATGTTCAGAATGCGTCTGCCACTGCGACATCCTGTCGGGAGCCTCTCCCATTAAACTCGGAAGAAAGGAGAGGGTTTCCGCTGAATTAGCCTCATCCTGCTCTCCCCTCTCCAATGTGGAGAGGGGGCCTTACAGCAACAATCTTTATGCGCCCCCCTTCTCTTATTGAGGAGAAGGGGGGAAGGGGGGGATGAGGTCAATTAACTCCTATCAGGCTCCGTGACAGCTCCCGCGCTTCCCGGTCCGCCTCGAATATCTCCTCGATGCCCGGATCATCCGCGACCCGGTGGCGCTCCATCGCCGTTTCGACCACCTTCACGATATCGGTGAAGGGAATCCTGCCTTCGAGAAAAGCATTGACGGCCACCTCGTTGGCCGCATTGAGGACCGCCGGGAGAGTGCCGCCCCGGCGGCCGGCCGCATAGCAGAGATCGAGCGCCGGATACCGGCTCCGATCGCAGGATGCGAACGTAAGCCTGCCCACCTCCTCGAGCCTGAGCCTCCCGAAGGGATTCTTGAGCCTCCGCGGATGCATGAAAGCGGCCAGCACCGGCAGCGCCATATCGGTTACGGAGAGATAGGCGTACAGCCCGCCGTCAACGGTCTCGACCAGGGAGTGGACGATGCTCTCCGGATGAAGCAGGACATCGATCCGGTCATACTCCACGCCGAAAAGAAAGTGAGCCTCGATCACCTCAAACCCCTTGTTCATGAGCGTCGCCGAGTCAATCGTAATTTTGCTCCCCATCTCCCACGTCGGATGCTCGAGAGCCCGCTCAGGAGTGACCGAAGAGAGATCGCTCGCGGGGAGCCCGCGCAGACTCCCGCCCGAGGCGGTGAGTATGATCCGCAACACGTCGGAAGGCTCGATGGTGCGTATGAGAGAGAACAGGGCGCTGTGCTCGCTGTCAACAGGCACCAGCTCGGCTCCGTTCGACGCCAGCCGCTTCCTCACGATATCGCCCGCCATCACCAGGGTTTCCTTGTTGGCAAGGGCGATCCGTCCGGCTGCGTCAAGCCCCGCGAGCGTAGGCTTAAGTCCGGCGGCCCCCACGATCGCCGAAACCAGGACATCAACCCTTCTTCCGGCCAGCTCCGTCACCCCGTCCTCCCCGTCAAGAAATTCCGTGCCGGGATACTTTTTCTTTAGGGTCCGGTATTCTTCAGAGGTTACGGCTGATGCGGCGCCGACCGCCGCGGCCGCAGGCTTGAACTCCTGAATCTGGCGCTCCAGAAGCCCGATATTCCCGCCGCAGGCCAGGCCGTACACTTGAAAGTCATCCCCCAAAAAACGAAGCACGCGCAGGCAGGTCCTGCCGATGGATCCGGTCGATCCCAAAATGGAGACGGTTTTGCTCATAGGTCAGAAAGCGCTTTTCAGGAAATACCCTTGAACATCAAATAGTAATAAAACAGGGGAAAAGCAAACAGCATGGCATCAACGACGTCCCACAGACCGCCGTGGCCGGGAATGATGAATCCGGAATCCTTGGCGGAGCCGTCCCGTTTAATGGCGGACTCTGCAAGATCCCCCAGATTGCCGAGCACGGATAAACCGATGCCGAGGATCACGGACTCGACCATGCCGAAGAGGTGCTTGTTGAAAAAATAGACGTACACGTAATTCGTAATGACCATGGAGAGCACGCCGAAGAGCAATCCGGTGAAATATCCCTCCCATGACTTATTGGGGGAAACGGGGAATTTCGTCTTGTGCGTACCCATGAACACGCCGCCGAAATACGCCGCGCTGTCATTGAGTACGACCACAATGCTCATTATTATTATATAGTAAACCCCGTTCTCCAGCGATTTCAGTAAAATAATGTGCGAAAATGAAAAGACGATGTACACGAGACCGAAGAGGGTGACCCCCAGGGAATAGGCCGCACCCTTCAAGGGTCTGGTGAAAAGCTGCAGGATCAGAATGCCGGAAAGGAAGACCGCCACAGCCCCGCCGGTAACCCATGCGGGGATATATCTGCCGTAGCCGTACAGCCTGCCGTAGGCGGAAAGGTACATGATCATGTTGAGCACGACGGCAAAGGCCATCCCGGTTTTAACGAACGGCCGCCCTTCCTCCCCCCGGTCGGTGATCGCATAATACTCACGCAGGCAGACCAGGGTAATGACGATCGAACAGACAAGAATCGGGGTTGACTGCAGCCAATCGGCCACGATCAGCAGCAGGTAAACAGGCACCATGATAAGGGCGCTCACTATCCGCATCCAGGTTGTTTTTTTTGCGTTGCTCATATTCCTCCGAATCTCCTTTCTCTCTGCTGGTAATCATAAATCGATTTATAGAAATGACGGGGGCTAAAGTCCGGCCACAGGACGTCCATAAAGAGAAGCTCCGCATAGGCAATCTGCCAGATCAGGAAATTGCTTATCCTGCATTCTCCGCCGGTGCGTATCATGAGGTCCACCGGAGGCAGCTCCGCCGTGAACAGATTTCTTTCAAGCTTCCCGGTGCTTATCTTTTCGCCCCCCTTTCTGGTTTCAAGCCAGGAGTTTACGGCGTGAACTATCTCCTGCTGGCCTCCGTAATTTACGCAGAAGTTCAGAATAAGCCTCCGATTATGCCGCGTCGCATCCACGGCGCGGGCGATGGTCTCATAGGTCGACGCGGGGAGCATCGCGTCAAGACCCGAGTGCTTGATCCGCACGCCCTTCGACGTAATGACGTCGATTTTGGCTTTAAAGAAATAATCCAGCAATTTCCACAGGCTCGCTATCTCCGTCCGCGGCCGCATCCAGTTCTCCGTGGAAAAGGCGTAAAGCGATACCACCTTTATGCCGAGATCCATTGCCGCATCCATAAGGGGCTCAATAACCTCGGCGCCGCGCCGGTGCCCCTCCGACCGGGGCAGCGATTTATTTTTCGCCCATCTCCTGTTGCCGTCCATAATCACGGCAACGTGGGACGGTATATCACCTTTTTTTATCAGGTGCCTGTAGTCTTTCATCAGCCACGCAACAATAGTATGG
>MIBJ01000045.1:29139-93682 GCA_001829495.1 Spirochaetes bacterium RBG_16_49_21
ACGAGGGGTTTAAACCCCTCGTTAACGGAAGCGCAAGGCCGTCCCCGTTACACTCAAATATTCAGAATCTCTTTTTCCTTATTATCCGTCAACTTCTGCGTTTCGTCAATGTATTTATCGGTTATTTTTTGAATTCTATTCAAGCCGCCTTTCGCCTCGTCTTCGGATATCTCCTTCTCTTTCTCCATCTCCTTGATCATATCGTTCCCGTCCCTCCGGATATTCCGGACAGCCACCCTGCACTCCTCCGCCCTCTGCTTCGCGTGCTTGACGTATTCCTTCCGCCGCTCTTCCGTGAGATCCGGGATCTGTATGCGGATAAGATTTCCGTCATTGGAGGGATTGAGCGACAGATCCGATTTGAGTATAGCCTTCTCAACCTCGGCCAGGTTCCCCTTGTCCCAAGGCTGTATGACCACCAGCTTCGGCTCGGGGCAGGATATGGTCGCCACCTGATTGAGCGGCATGTCGGTGCCGTATACGCTCACCTTTATCCCGTCAAACATTGATGGATTGGCCCTGCCGGTTCGGATGGCTGCAAACTCCTTCTGCAAGGCTGAAATGCTCTTTTTCATCCGGTCTTCTACATCAGCTATGATATCATTTACCATGATTTCCTCCTTAAATTGGGAAATGAGTCTCAGGAAATGAGTGTTCCGACAGATTCGCCGGCAACGATCCTTGAAAGCGAGCCGGGCTTGAATAAATTGAACACGATTATCGGCAACGTGTTGTCCATGCAGAGGGACACTGCGGTAAAGTCCATGATCCTGAGCTGGCCCTTGAGCACGTCGATGTAGGAAATGAATTCTATCTTTTGCGCAGCAGCGTCCTGCTCGGGATCGCTGGTGTATACGCCGTCGACGCGGGTCGCCTTCAGGAGCACCTCGGCTCCAAGCTCCACCCCGCGAAGGCTCGCGGCCGTATCGGTCGTGAAAAAGGGATGCCCCGTGCCGCCTGAGGCTATCACCACTCTGCCGTGCTCGAGATGGTCGAGCGCCTTTCTGATGATATAGGGCTCGGCGATCTCCCTCATGGAGAAGGGACACATCACCCGTGCAGGGACCCCGACCGCCTCCAGTGCATTTTGGAAGGCGAGCGAGTTCATCACCGTGGCGAGCATCCCCATGTAGTCGCCGGCGACGCGCCGTATTCCCAGGCCTTCGCCGGTGGAGCCGCGGAAGAGATTGCCCCCGCCGATCACTACCGCGATCTCAATGCCGAGCTCGTGAATATCCCTGATCTCCCGGGCGATGCCGGAAAGCATCGCGGAGCTGATGCCGGTTTTGTTCTCTCCGGCGAGCGCTTCGCCGGAGAGCTTGAGCAAAATCCGGCGGTAGTGCACTGAAGGCTTCGTGCTGCCGGGCGCCATGTCATGATCCTATCTGATAGCGGACGAACCTTCCAATCTCGATATTTTCGCCGAAGGCCGCTATCTTCTGTTTGATGAGATCCTTTATCTTCACGCTCGAATCCTTTATGTACTCCTGCTCAAGCAGACATACATCGGTATAGAACTTGTTGAGCTTGCCGTCAACGATTTTCTCAATCACATTCTGCGGCTTGCCGGAATCCTTCATCTGCTCCCGGTAAATCTCCCGCTCTTTTTCGACTACCTCCCGGGGGACGTCTTCAACTTTGATGTAGAGCGGGTTGACGGCTGCGATCTGCATGCTCAGCTCTTTTGCGAGCGCTTCGAATCCCTCGTTCCGCGCCACAAAATCCGTTACCGTCAAAAGCTCCACAAGAACGCCGATCTTTTTGTTGCTGTGTATATAGGATGCGACGATCCCCTGGGTGACCTCGCGTCCCATTTTTTTAGCAGCAGAAGCAAGGCCCTTTTTACGGAGTATCTCAACGGCCTTTTCCATGTCGCCGTTCGTCTCCACCAGGGCTTTCTTGCAGTCCATCATTCCCGCCTGGGTCTTTTCCCTCAGCTCTTTTATCATATCGCTGGTTATATCTCCCACAGTACATCTCCTTTAAAAATGGTTATTATTTGATTAGATGAATTTGTTATGTCACTTGCTCCCTCCCCCTTGACGGGGGAGGGTTGGGGTGGGGGTGAGAAATCTATAGTAACCAGATGATTTGGCATACCGAAGTTCACCCTCCCCTAGCCCCTCCCATCAAGGGAGGGGGACTATTCTACGGCTCATACATCCCGTCATCTTCATCATAATACGGGGAATCAGTCGAGGCGCTGTCCGCCGGAGCAGCCCCCTCTCCTTCCGGTACGGCCGGGCCTTCGGTTTCAGCCGCTGTTTCTTCGCCGGCGGCTTCTTCCTCTCCCTCCTCTGCGGCCGCGCCTTCGGCAATGCCTCCGGACTGGCCTTCGATGACCGCGCGGGCAATCACGTCCAGAAAAAGGGCTATGGCACGTATGGCGTCGTCGTTGCCCGGTATCGGGTAATCGATCTCGTCAGGATTGCAGTTCGTGTCCACGACCGCGAAGATCGCGATCCCCATCTTCCGCGCCTCCCTGACCGCGATAGACTCGCGCTTGGGATCGATGATGAAGAGGGCGTCCGGGAGCTTGGCCATGTCCTTGATGCCGGCGAGCACCTTGTTCTTTTTATCCAGCTCCCGCTGAAGCTCAAGCCGCTCTTTTTTCGTTTCAGCGTCCCACGCATCGCGCTCGCGCATCACCTCGAGCTCCTTAAGCCGCTTTATGGAGTTGCTCACGGTCTTGAAGTTGGTGAGCAGGCCGCCGAGCCACCTCTCCGACACGTAAAACATGCCGCATTTTTTCGCGTGTTCCTCAATCGCGGACTGGGCCTGCTTTTTCGTGCCCACAAAGAGCACCCTGCCTCCCTTTTCCGCTATCTCCTTCATGGCCGCATAGGCAACCTTGATGCGCTGCATTGTTTTCTGCAAGTCAATGATATGAATCCCGTTCCGCGCGGTAAAGATAAACTGCGACATCTTGGGATTCCATCGCCTCGTCTGATGACCGAAATGGACTCCGGATTCCAATAATGCTTTCATCGATACTACTGACACAGGCACCCCCTGTCTAAAAAAATTTTATTGCTGACTATTGGCTTGTCATGATCCCTCTCCTGACCTCACCCGCGCTCCGCGCACCCTCTCCCATTAAACTCGGAAGAAAGGAGAGGGTTTCCGCTGAATGAGCCTCGTCCTGCTCCTCCCCCTCTCCAATGTGGAGAGGGGGTCGGGGGGTGAGGTCCGGGTCCCCGGCGAAAGCAGAGGGGGGTAAATAATTTACAACCTACATATAGTAGAAAAATTCATTTAAATTGCCTTTTCACCGTGGAAGGAGGCAACCGGCTCCCGCCGATTTATTCTCCGGAGCCGCTATATCAAACAGCTCCTTTTAATAGCTGCAGGTGCAGCCTAAACCTTCCGGAAGATCAATACGCCGATCACAAGGCCTATGATCGCGGAAAGGTTCATCCTGATATGAAAACTGATAATCTCCAGGTTGAATCCGACCGGTCCGGTCAGGCTCTTTTGAATGACTGAAAGAGCCGGTATAAAGCCGGCCGCGAGCGTCCCAACCGCAGAACCCAGAATTGCGCCGACCAGCATGAAGGCGATCAGATATCCGAGATTATTTTTATCAAATGTCATAACGCAGCAATCGGAACTGACGGTAAATACATTTTCGGATATGGTTTTTGTCAAGAGGTTTTTATTGCACTTATATAGTTATGCCCGGAACGACTTCGTGAAAGGGCAAATCTCTGAAAAGAGTCATAAAAATACCGGTAATTATAAGGATGAGCAGAATAGCAGCAACGATCATGGAATCTTACTTTACATTTCTAACGATTGTTATTACATTTCTAACAGATGCGGCGCGGTTTTCGGTGGATCCCCCCCCACGCAGGTCGTCTATATTCAAATTTGAATATCACGAGGCCCGGCAGTCATGCAGGAAAAAAAACCACAGCACCTGACCCTGAACCGTTTTCTGGTACAGCGACAATTGAAGCATCCCGAAGCGACCGGAGAGCTGACGGCCGTGATGGATCAAATCGGAAAGGTGGGAAAGATCATATCCAATTACATGCGCCGCGCCGCCCTTGAAGGGCTTACCGGGCTCACCGGCGCCGTCAACGTGCAGGGCGAAAAAGTCAAAAAGCTCGATGAAATCGGGAACTCCGTGTTTGTAGAGGCGTTCGAATATGTGGATATGGTCGGGGCCATCGTTTCGGAGGAAATGGACCGGCCGCTCGTGATATCGTCCGCCAATCGGAAAAAAAAGTACGTCGTGCTGGTTGATCCGATCGACGGCTCATCCAACCTCGACGTGGACTGCGTCGTCGGCTCCATATTTTCCATAAGGAATTTAAAGGGGAGCGTGGAAGAGTCGATTCTCCGGAAGGGCACGGACCAGGTTGCTGCCGGGTATCTCATGTACGGCACGTCCACGCTCCTCGTTTACAGCGCGGGGGACGGGGTTCACATCTTCGTACTGGACGGACAGATCGGCGAATTCGTCCTGGAGCATGAGAATATCCGCATGCCCGAGCGCGGGAAGATCGTGAGCTCCAACTTCGGCAATTACAGAAAATGGGCTCAACCGGCGCGCGAATTCGCCGATTCTCTCGCCTCTGAAAGGGAGGAGTATGCCCTGCGCTATTCAGGCGCGCTCGTTGCGGATCTCCACCAGATACTGCACCTCGGCGGCATATATTTTTACCCCGAAGACGCAAAGCGTCCGGAGGGGAAATTGAGGCTGCTGTATGAGTGCGCCCCTCTGGCCATGATCGCGGAGCAGGCCGGCGGAGCGGCGACGACCGGGAGGGCGCGGGTCATGGACATACACCCTGAAAAGGTGCACCAGCGCGTCCCCTATGCGATCGGCAGCAGGTATGAGATCCGGAGATATGAAGAATTTTATCGGAAATGATAATTACTCAATCCCGTTCCGGAGAACAGTGCACGCTGCCGCTGTCATAACGTAAACCTCACCGATGCTTTAATTCCTCCCCTGCTTTCAATGGAAAGCTCACCGTCAATCTGGTTCGCAAGCATCCTGACCAGTCGTAACCCCATGCTTCCGGCAGTGTCCGGGTTGAATCCAGCGGGGAATCCCACTCCGTCGTCCGATACGCACAGCTCTATTGTGCTGTCGGACGAGCCGAGCTTGACGCTGATCGTCCCCTTTTTATTATCCGGATACGCGTGTTTCAAGGCGTTCATTATAAGTTCGTTCAGGATAAGACCCAGCGGCACCGCACGCTTTATGTCCAGTTTTATTTTCACAATACTGGTCGCAAGCTTCACCGCGCCGATATCCACAGCATACGTTTCGAACAGGGAGACGGCTAATTCCTTAATGTAAATATCCAGATCCACGCTGTCAAGGCTGGTCGAGCTGTAAAGCTGTTCGTATATTGCGGACATCGACCGTATCCGGGACTGAGCATTGATAAAAACCTGTATAGTCTGATTGTCGGATAACTTGTCCATCTCAAGTCCGAACAGGCTTGAAATGACGTTGAGATTATTTTTCACGCGATGCTGGAGCTCCTTCAATAAAATATCCTTTTCCGCGATAGATCTCTCCAGCGCCTTTTGGACCTGCTTGCGTCCGGTGATGTTAATGTGCTGTATGATCGCACCGGTGACCCGGCCATGAACATCCTTTATGGGAACGATAGTCGTGTCCAGGATCACCGACGATTTTTTCCGCAGCTCGATTTGCTTAAGCTTGGAAGTATCGTATGTAATTTCAAACCGGACCGCCTCTCCCTTGTCGAATACCTTCCGCACCAGCGGCAATAAACCCTGTTCTTCAACGATGTTGTCATTGAGCAGATCATATCTGCCGATCACCTCTTCTGCGGATATATCGAGCAGATCGCAGCATGATTTATTGATACGGATGAGTATCCCTTTTTCATCGGAAATCCACATGGGATACGGGCTTTGCTCAATTATAATATTGAAAAAAGCCTGGGAACGGCGCAGCGCGTCTTCAACCTGCTTCTGGCTGGTGACCTCCCGTCCGATCCCGACAACGCCCATCACTTTCTTTTCAGCATTATACACCGGCGATAAAGAGGCTTGATAATGACGAACCCCCGAATCACTTTCGACTGACCAGTCATAGATCACGTATTCCCCTGCAAGCGCGCGCCGGTTGGCGGACTCGTGCATTGCCGCGTTTGCCTGACCGAAAATATCCCGCGCGGTTTTGCCCAAAAAGTCCCCGGGAGCGAACCCTTCCTTTTTCAGCCATCTGCCGTAAACACCGGTATGGCGCTGTTGCGCGTCAAGGGTGAAAATCACGTCCTCCATGGAATCAACAAGGGTCCTGAAGCGGCTCTCGCTCTCACGCAGGGCCTCCTCTGCCCGCTTGAGCTCCGTGATGTCGACTGCAACGCTGAGAAGAACCTTTTCCCCGCTCCACTCCGCGACTTTCGTTATGACGTGGAGGGGCAGAACGGATCCGTCTTTTCGAAAATGGCCGACCTCAAACGACAGCTCTCCGTATTGCAGAAGCTGTTTTATCCGGGACTCTATCAGACGGCTGCTTTCAGGTACATCCAGGTCTTTCAGGTTTATGGGAAAAAACTCTTCTTTCGACGAATAGCCGTGAAGCTCAAAGGTCTTTTGATTCGTGTAGAGAAAGTTGCCTTGAAAATCATGTATGGTAATGGCGGCGGGCGCGATATCCATCAGCTCGAAGAGCACCCGCATCCTCTCGTCTGTTTGCTTGCGCTCGGTGATGTCCACTACCATCGGAAGAAAATAGAGAAGATTTCCAATAGAATCTCTCATCGCCCGCAATGACAGATGCCCCCAGATCACGGTTTTGTCCTTGCGGATGTACCTCTTATCAGTCTCATAGTGGTCAATCTCTCCGGCTACGAGCCGCTGAACCTGCTCTATATCCGCGCTCAGATGTTCAGGATGGGTTATATCCGCGAACCGAAGGGAGGCGAATTCTTCGTTAGAATATCCCATCATTCGGCGCATCTTTTCGTTGACCCGGACAAACCTAAAATCCGTAGTAGTGAGCGCCGCCCCGATGGGCGATTGATCGAATATCGTCCTGAACCGTTCCTCGCTCTCGCGCAGCGCCTCTTCTTTCTTCTTAAGTTCCTGGTAGGCCGTATGGAGCTTGAAGGCCATATTTATGGAGGCAGCCAAAACCGTTATTCCCGTATCCTTGACCACATAACCGTACGAGGTTATCTTTTCCGTCTTTTCAACGATCTCCCTTTCGGTATGGGAAGAAAGGAAAACCACCGGTATGTCATGAGTTTTCAGGATTTCCTGCGCAGCCTGGGTGCCGTCCATCCCCTTTCCCAGGTTGATATCCATGAGGATAAGGTCAATCGCGGGAGCCTCTCGACGAACGATATCGATCGCCTCTTGTCCGCTCGAGGCCTGAATGACGGCATACCCTTCTTTTTTCAAGGACTGGGCCTCATCCATTGCGACGATGGCTTCATCATCGACAATCAGGAGTGTCTTGGCTGAGTTTCCCATGATTCCCTCCAAAGCCGCTCATGCCTGATTCTCAATTACCTCATCCGGGTCCCTTCGGTCCGGCAGCTCGATTTTTTTCTTGTCCTTGGCCTTATACATGATAAACAGATAATGAAATCCCCGGAGAAAGTAATTATGCTTGATTGCGGCGGAGTGCCAGTGCCGCTTCCCCAGGTTCACATTGTGACGCTTCACCGCAATGATGTCGACCGGTATAAAAAACTCCTCCATTATTGAAAAGAGCCGGAAACCGATCGGCGTAAACGGCTTCCCCTTTTCAAAGGAGTCGGACACATACAGGCCCATATACCGGTTGTTCCGTAAAATCCGGTGAATCTCAGCTATGACCTCTCTCATGGCGGTGAAGTATTCCTCGCCGCGGGCCGATAGCTCGCCGATGCACTCGGGCAGGCCGGAGTACCTGATGTGGGTAGAATAGGGAGGATCAACGAACACGAAATCCGCCTTGCCGTCCTCCAGGGGAAGCGTGCGCGCGTCGGCGCGGAAAATATCCTTGCGCACCGGGGCCAGGTCGTACCCCAGGGCCCGCCTGCCGAGCTCGCGCGCCACATCGAGCGTGGTGCCGCTGCCGCACATGGGATCCACCACCAGATCTTTGGGCCGGGTATGGCGCTGGAGCAGGTTCCATATGATATACGCCGGCGTCGCTCCCTCGAATCCCTTGTGAAGATATTCAAGCTTCTTGCTGTAATGCTGGGACGGGTAGTCCCAGAGGGTTGTTGTTTCAAGCTTCAGTTTCGGTTTCGGCATAAGCGGATGCCTTCTGCGAGTTCTATCAGAATCTGCAAGTTCCTTGATAAAACTATTTCATTAAAAATTCCTTTATTTTATTAACTATTTTCGCCGCGTTATTCAGATTATCTTTTGCCGTTTTTTCGTCAATATTCGCTATTGCGTCATAATCACCAATCTGCCTGTCTTCAAATAATCCCTGTATTATGCCTGCAAATTCCTTTGGCCATATCTCCGTCTTAATGAATTCTTTATTGAAAGCACCTATAGTCTGACTATGGGATGAAAATGCCATATCTTTAGATAATAGCGCGGCTGAAATAGCATGATAAACGGCATAGTAGGATCGGGAAACGGAATCATCAAACTGGCCATTATCAAAATCAATTCGCGCTGTTTTAAGTTTGCTTTCTGATTTATTAAGAAGCGCCTCAATCTCATCTTTCTTATCGGTCATATTTTTTTGCCTTCTCTTAATATATTGATTCCTATAGGGAAGGTTTTCCTTTTTTCCCATTCGCTCTCATCGTATATAATACTGGCTGAAACCGTGTCGTATTTATTTAAAAAATCTATTTCAATTTCTCGGATAAGTTTAATGATATCTTTGTTTTTTCTATCCAGAATTATTAAAAAATCATAATCTGATCCCTCATGATGGTCTTCCCGCGCCCTGGAACCAAACAGCATCACCTCTTTTAAATTGGATGATAACTTTTTTCGCAGCAATGTTGAAAAATATGAAACCGCAGGGTCCATCAATATACTCCTGTCGCCATCAGCAGGCATTTAATTTAAGTAAACTATTGCACAGATTAAACATTCTGTCAAGAAAGTAACCGGTCGGAATAAATACCTTGACGTATAATCTGAAAACCTCTATGCAATCAATCAAAATGCCGGGAGGTATAAGCATGTTAGATAAAGCCGGACCGGTTGTTGCTCGAAGCAGCTTTGCATTTAAGGTTCTTGAGTACTTGAAGGGCGCTGATGCCGGCATTTAAAATAGGATATGAAGAGTGTAAAAAACCAAAATTTAACGGATACGCCGCAAAACTCATATTGACACTTATACCGACCATTATAATTATGACAACATTTAGTATTACCATATATCCATTATGACCGAACTGCTAGACAAAACTTCCGAACAGATCGTGGATCTGCTTCAAAAGAGGGAGCTCTCTTGCGTGGAGCTCATGCGCCATTGCCGGGAGCTCAGGGAAAAATACGACCCGGTGCTGGGGAGCTTTATATCAACGTATCCGCGGGAAGACCTTGTCAAACTCGCCGGGGAAAGCGACGGCCGCAGAAGCAGGGGCGAACAGAAGAGCCTGATCGACGGCATCCCGGTTGCGGTGAAGGACGTCATCCATTCCCGGGGAATCCCGACCACCTGTGCGTCAAGGATCCTCGCCGGCTACCTCCCCCCGTTCGACGCAACCGCCGTGGCGCGCATCAGGCAGGCGGGCGGCATCGTCATCGGCAAGACGAACTGCGACGAATTCGCCATGGGCTCGACCTGCGAGAATTCATCCGTGCAGATAACCCGGAACCCCTGGGATACCGCCCGCGTGCCGGGCGGCTCCTCAGGCGGCTCTGCCGCCGCCGTGTCGGCCGGCATGGTGCCCCTGGCTCTGGGGAGCGACACCGGGGGCTCCATACGCCAGCCTGCCGCGTTCTGCGGCATCGCGGGGCTCAAGCCCACGTACGGGCTCGTGTCCCGCTACGGCCTGGTGGCATACGCTTCCTCCCTTGACCAGATCGGGCCGATGGCCCGCGACGCGTACGGGTGCGGCCTTTTGCTCAGCATAATAAGCGGATTCGACAGCCGCGACTCCACCTCGCTTTCCCCGCCCGCAAGGGACTACACCGGCGCATTAAACCGCGGCATTCGGGGAATGCGGTTCGCCGTTCTGCCGGAGCTTTTCCAGGAGGGCGTATCCCCCCTGATGCGGGAGCAGTTCGAGGACTCGCTCATGCTCCTCACCCGCCTCGGCGCTTCAGTGGAACCCTCACCCATGCCCTCGCTCCACTTCGCCATCTCCGCCTACTATTTCATCGCCTGCGCGGAGGCGGCCTCAAACCTGTCCCGCTACGACGGCGTGAAGTACGGATACCGGAGCGGAAGCCTGCGCGACTACCAGGAGATGCTCTTCACCACCCGCTCGCAGGGATTCGGGCGGGAGGTGAAAAAGCGGATTCTCCTGGGAAACTTCGTGCTCTCCTCCGGCTACTATGACGAGTATTACCGCACCGCGCTCAAGGCAAGGGCCTTCATCAGGGACGACATGATGAAGCTGCTCGCCTCCTTCGACGCCATCGCGCTCCCGTCGACCCCGGATATCGCCTTCCCGCTGGGCGAGAGCGTCACCGACCCGATGAAGATTTACCTCTCGGACGTGACCACGGTAATAGCGAACCTGGCCGGGCTGCCGGCCCTGTCCATACCCTCCGGCGCGGTTCACGGTATGCCGGTCGGGCTTCAGCTTATCGGGAGGCCGCTTGACGAGGAGCGGCTCCTCCAGATGGCCGGGGCGTTCGAGCGGGAGCGCACGGCCGCGTTCATTCCGCCGCTTGATAAGATCCTCGACAACGGCGCGGCCTTAGCGGCGGCAGTATCGCATCAGGAATCGTACAGCGCGGACCGGACGATGCCGGCCTACACGCCCGAATATATCAGGAAGATATCGGAATCGTATATGCGCGATAGGGAAGCCTCCGCACGGGTCTTCTGCAGCGGGCTCGCGGAACTGGTGGGCCGGAGGGTCACGATCGCCGGCTGGATCCACCGGAAGAAGAGCCTGGGCGGCATCGAATTCTACGAGCTCCGCGACCTCACCGGGTTCACCCAGCTCGTGCTGGAGGGGGGAGCCCCGGACGAGCGCATCAACCTCGAGACCGTGCTTGAGGCAACCGGTATCGTCACCAGGGAGGAGCGGAGTCCTTTTAACGGCATCGAGATCAAAGTCGAAAATGTAAAAATACTGGGAAAGGCGGACTCAAACCTGCCCATACCCGTAAACCGGCCCCTTGCCAACGTGACCCTGCCCGCGGTACTGGATAACCGGGTCGTTGCGGTCAGGAACCCCGAGGTGCTCAATACCTTCAGACTCCAGGCCGAGATCGTGAGGCTTTTTTCCGAATATCTCCGCGATCGTAATTTTACCGAAATCAAGACGCCCAAGATCATCTCCTCAGGCACCGAGGGCGGCACGAATATATTCAAGGTCATGTATTTCGGCCGTACCGCGTATCTTGCCCAATCCCCGCAGTTCTACAAACAGATCATGGTCGGCAGCGGGCTTGAGCGGGTGTTTGAGGTCGGCCCGGTGTTCCGCGCCGAGCACCACGATACGATCCGGCACCTGAACGAGTACGTGAGCATGGACTTCGAGATGGGGTTCATCCGCGATGAGCAGGATGTCATTGACCTGCACGAGGAACTGCTCCGGCACCTGTTCGCCGGGCTTAAAGAACGCGGCCGTGAATTATTCGACGAGGGATCAGCCATGCCCCCGTTCCCGGACCGTATCCCCCGCATCCACTATCTCGAGGCGCTTGAGATCATCGGATCAGCGGGCGGCGGGCTTGAGGACGGAGACATATCCCCGATGGGAGAAAAAATCCTGTGCGATCATTTTGAAAAAAAGGAAAATTCCCTGTTCGTATACGTGGTCGGGTATCCGATAAAAAAAAGGCCCCTGTACACCATGCCGGACGAGCGCGTGCCGGGCTATACCCGGAGCTTCGATCTTCTCTACCGGGGCATAGAGATCACCACCGGCGGCCAGCGCATCCACGACTATCAGATGCTTCGGGAAAACATGCTGGCTTTCGGATGCAACCCGTCTGAATTCAGGCACTATCTGGAGACCTTCAAGTACGGGATGCCGCCGCACGGCGGACTGGGCATGGGGCTTGAACGGCTCACCATGAAGATCATGGATCTGAAAAACATACGGGAAGCGAGTCTGTTCCCGCGGGATATCAACAGGATAACTCCGTAAAATGCGGCCCCCCGTCCCCCGCAGGGGGCGCGCTCAATCGGACTTTGTTCGTAATAATAAGTATCTTGATAAAAGGCTATATGAAAGGAAATTTCCGGATGGATCCAAAAAACATGTCGTTGCGTGCCCCCTCAGGGGGACAGGGGGGTCTTGAGAGATGACAGATAAAAATTACATCAACATCGACAACCTGATTTCGCTCGGATCCTTCGAGGTGACTGAGGCGGAGAAAAAGGAGTTTGAGGCGGAGCTTGCGGATTTCCTGGAATACGCCCGGGTCATAAAAAGCGCGCCGCAGCACCTGGCCCCTGCCAGCCACGCGGTGGAAAAGGAGCAGCTTTTCCGCAGCGATGCAATCGAGCCGAACCAGTATTTAGAGACGCTGCTGCGGAACGCGCCCGCACTGCAGGGAACCAGCTACCTGGTGCCGCCCCTGGCGGGAGGCGCAGGCACCGACGAGGAGCGCAGGGCTGAAGCGGTCAAGGGAAAAGACGCCGTCTACGAGGTCGTGATCGGCCTTGAGGTGCACGCCCAGCTCAACACGAAAAGCAAGCTCTTCTGCTCCTGCCCCACCCTGTTCGGGAGCGACCCCAACAGCAACACCTGTCCGGTCTGCACCGGCCAGCCGGGCGCCCTGCC
The DNA here is from genome assembly GCA_001829495.1 of Spirochaetes bacterium RBG_16_49_21. GTDB lineage: Bacteria > Spirochaetota > UBA4802 > UBA4802 > UBA5550 > RBG-16-49-21. Next base: position 42,012 of record MIBJ01000045.1, read on the forward strand.
GGTACTCAACACGGAGGCGGTCCGCATGGCAGTCATGGCGGGACTGGCGATGAACAGCACCATAAACAAGCGATCACTGTTCGCACGGAAAAATTACTTCTACCCCGATCTGCCCAAGGGTTATCAGATATCGCAGTTTGAGGAGCCCGTGTGCACCGGCGGATCGGTTGAGATCGAGCATAAGGGAAAAATCAATAAAATCCGGCTCAACCGCATCCATATCGAGGAGGACGCGGGCAAGCTGGTTCACGTGGGAGCGCCGGGAATATGGGGCTCCAAGGCGAGCGCGGTGGATTACAACCGATCGAGCGTCCCGCTCATCGAAATCGTCACCGAGCCGGACCTGTCGTCCCCGGATGAGGCGCGCGAGTTCATGATCATACTCAGGGCGATTCTGGTGTCCCTGGGGATCTCCTCAGGGAACATGGAGGAGGGAAATCTGCGCTGCGACGCGAACATCTCCGTCAGGGAGAAGGGCGACGCGAAGCTCGGCGTGAAGGTGGAGATCAAAAACATGAACTCCCTCAAGGCGATCGAGCGGGCGCTTGCCTACGAGACCGCGCGGCTTGAGCAGATGAAGCGCGCCGGCGTGCCGATCGAGCAGGAGACGCGGCTTTGGGACGAAAGCGGCCAGAAGACGTACGGCATGCGGACCAAGGAGGAGTCGCACGACTACCGCTATTTCCCGGACCCGGACCTTCTGCCCCTGGAGATCGGCGAGGCATGGATAAAGGGCCTGAAGAAAACGATCCCGCCGCTGCCGCTGGAGCGGAAGAAGCGTTATGAGAAGTCGCATTCCCTCGCCGAATCAGAGGCGCGTCTGCTCATGGTCAATCCCGGCTATGCCGATTTTTTCGATAAGGCGCTCGGCTCATACGATAATCCGCGCAACCTTGCCAACTGGATATTCTCTGAGCTCTTGTCGTATGAAAGCGACTTCAGCCGCATTCACATCGACCCCGCGGACTTCTCACGCTTCCTGAAAAAAATCGACTCCGGCGAGATAAGCGGCAGGATCGGCAAGGAGATGCTCAAGAAGGCCTTTACCGAGAAAAAAGGGTTGATGGAGATAATAGAACGGGAGGGGGTAAAGCAGATTACCGACTCGGCTGCTATAGAAAAAGCGGTGGATGAAGTTCTCCGCAGCAATAAGAAGCAGGCTGAAGAATATCAGAGCGGCAAGAGCAAAGTCCTCGGTTACCTGGTCGGCGAGGTGATGAAGGCCACCAGGGGGAAAGCAAACCCGGGGATGGTGAACGAGATGATCAGGAAAAAGCTGGGGAAATGAATATCATTTCAACGCATTCCCGATCCAGGTAAAAGCAAAATCAAGCGGCAACGATACGGAGATGCCGTACGACCATCGGTATCTTTCCCTGACCGGCGAGGCGATCAAGAGAACAGCCGGCACGACCTGGTTGTTTCCCAGGTGGAGTCCGATATCGTCGACCTTTGCATAGCGCGCCAGGAAGCTCACCGAGAACAGGCCGAAGCAGAGGCCCCCGCCGAAATATAACTTCGAAAATATATTTTTTGATAATTCAAAAGCTAAGTCCACGTGAATCAATGTATGAATATTTTTAAAAAGAACACGAAAATAATCATTAAAATTGTAGGAATAATTTGAGGGGAACAGCATATCCGGCTTGAACCCGAAAGGATAGATCGATCCGATAAACACCGCATTATATTCCTTGATGCTTTTTTTAGTGATCAGGCCATACGAGCCGGTAAACGGCGGCTCGCCGGGGAGCGGCTTAACGCTGTAGAAATTCGCTCTCATGAGCGGGATGAAGAATCCCACGTGTGCGCCGAGATAATATACGATACTCGTTGTGCAGGTAAAAGCGGAAATGGACACGCCCTTTTTTCTCTCTTCAAAATCTTTTTCAGTATATCTGGTTATTGCAACATTATATCTGGTGCCCGAGCGGTCCAGGTTTATTACTATTTTTTCCTTCCCTTCTTTCGCCGGCATAAGGAATTTTTCCTCAGTCTTTCCGGTAAATACCGGTATGACCTCATATTCGATCCTGCTTTTCACGATCTTATAGAGATATTTGTACGGCCGCAGCGGGTCATTTATAATCTCCACGATAATCCGGTCTCCCTTTTCGAATTTGATATTTGCTTGTACGAGCTTGTCGTATATCGAGTCCGGATCTCCTTTGATAGTTCCGTTGGAATCGATAACCACGGTATAATCCCGCGCCAGGATTGCCTTAACAGAAAAAAGACAAAGGAAAACAGCGGTCGCAAAAATAATTCTTTTGAACTTCATATACCCTCCTCTCAACGCTTTATAAAAAGTCGTGATATATTCTCGCAAAGGCGCAAAGACGCAAAGATTTTTTGATCTGAGTGCGCAGCACCAAGCCCCTAAATCTCTCATACGGGGGGGATGAGGCTAGCAACCGCACAATATTCTCCCTTTGCGACTTAGCATCTTTGCGAGAGATAACTAAGCAGTTACTTTAAGAATTTTCCATATTTCCCGGGCCCTCCCGGTACGCCAGGTGGAGCGCGCACACGCCGAAAAGAAAAGTCCGGTATTGCACCCGCCTGAACCCGGCGCTCTCAAGCAGGTCTGAAAGATCGCCGGAAGAATAAAAGTTAATGGCGGAATGGGCCAGGTATTTATATGCCGCCCCGCGGCCCGAGATCAACCCGGCCAGGAAGGATACCGCCGTTCTCATGTACCAATGAAACAAGAGCCTCACCAGAGGCGAGCGCGGCCGGCTCGTTTCCACAATGACGAGCTTTCCGCCGGGCGAAAGCACTCTCAATATCTCCGATAAGTATTTGTCCCGCTCCCTGTTTTTATAAACGAGGTTGCGGAAGGCAAAGGCGATGCCGATTGCGTCGAACGAGCCCTCCCGGAAGGGAAGCTTTCCTACGTCTCCCAGGACGAACCCGACCCTTTGCCCGGGAGCAACGAATTTCAAACGACCCTCAAGAAGCATGGGTAAGCTGAAATCAACGGCCGCAATATGCATTCCGGGACGGGCCTGCCCCGCCATTGAAAGCGCCAGGTCGCCCGTTCCGGTGCATAGGTCAAGCACCAGCCTCGGATTTTCCCGCATGCATTCTTTTGCGGCGATTTTGCGCCACGCCTGGTCGAGCCGAAGGGTAAAGAGCCGGTTGATGAGATCGTAGGTGGCCGGCACCTCTGAGAACATCTTCTGGAGCGGCCGTGCCGCGCGGGAATCAGCAGCCAAGATTTTTCAGAAACTCCTTCTTGGAAACATTGTTAGACTCATGGATAAGCCGGCCGTCCCGGTAGTAGCGGACATAGGGTATGATTCCATTTTTCCACTTCGTCTCCTTGAAATTTTTGAACTCGTCAAAATATTCAACCATATTATAGACAAGCTCATACAGATCAAAATCAAAATCAAGGGAATAGAGCCAGGCCTTCATGGACGTCCACTGGGGACACCAGTCCTGCGTCATAACGACAGCGACTCGTGCGTTCGAGGCGGTCACGTCCTCGCCGAACTCACCCGTCTCAATCGCGTGAAACGCCTGATCCCGGGAGATTTTTTTTAACTGCATCGCGGATGTCCTTGGCTCCGGCGAGAATTCTGGTACGATACCCAGTTGATATAATTTAAGAGATTATATTCGATTCACGTCAATGATTTTTCACATCCACCTGCCCCCTAATAAGGTTGCATCATACCTCATTTTACTCGAAATTTGATGCACACCCTTAACATGCTTGACTATATGAACCCGGAAGGGATCAATTGAAGAGCGACGCCCTGCCCTTGACTTTGAGAAAGGTCAGAGATATAAAATAAAAAATTGTTGTCCTGGTCATGGTCCCCTTTCTTTAATTGTCCTAACGCGAGGACCCCAAAACCTGCATCCCGCTAGTTTGGGGAATCCGCTTTCGGGAGCGCACTATTGAAAATAAAAATAGTATCCCTCGGCTGCAGGCTGAACCAGTCGGAGATAGAGTCGGTATCCTTCGCGCTTCGGCACCGGGGGCATGAGATCACGCGGAGCAACGACGCAGACGTGTTCATCATCAACTCCTGCGCGGTCACGCTCCGGAGCGAGCGCAAGACCCGCCAACTCGTCAATCAGGCCCTTCACGCAGGCGTGCGCATAAATGCCGCACGGAAGATCATCGTTGCCGGCTGCGTATCAGAGAGATTATTGAAAGAAAAAAACGTCTTCCATATCCCCAACGGGTATAAATATCTGATTCCGGAACTGGTGAGCGACTGGAGCTTCTTCGATAAGCTCGCAGCCTGTCGGGAGGCGCGCTTCGCCCTGGGGCCGCCGCTTGAATCCTCCTTCACCAGGGTGAACCTGAAAATACAGGACGGGTGCGACAACTTCTGCTCTTACTGCGTCGTCCCCCTGCTCCGGGGAAAGCCGCAGTCGAAGCCGGCATCCCAAGTCAAAGAAGAATTTATCCGGCTCATCAATGCCGGATACAAGGAGATACTACTCACCGGCGTAATGGTCGGCCGGTACGAGAGCGCCGGCATCGGCCTTGCGGATCTTGTAGAAGAGATCCTCTCCGCCGAAGGACGGTTCCGCGTCCACCTGAGCTCCCTCGCCCCGGTATACCTGGACGAAAAGCTCATGGATATCCTCGGCCACGATAAAATGGTGAAGCACCTTCACCTTTCCCTGCAGAGCGGGAGCGACGCGATACTCGGCCGGATGAACCGCTCCTACACCGCCGGCCGCTATATTTCGCTGGTTGAATCAATCAGGAAAAAGAACCCCTGTTTCAACCTGACCACGGACGTCATCGTCGGATTCCCCGGCGAGACGGAGGCGGATTTCGACGGCACCCTCGACCTGATCCGGGAAGCAGGGTTTTCTCACGTGCACACCTTTCGGTACTCGCCGCGCCCGGGAACCGCGGCGGCGCGGATGGATGATACGGTTCCGGAATCGGTGAAAACCGAGCGGAGCGCAGCGGTCATCGCGCTCTCCGAGGGGCAGAAACAGGGATACTACGCCAGCTTCGACAACCGCGAATCGATCTTCCTGAGCGAACGGACCAGAAACGGCGTCACATCCGGGTTTAACGAGTACTACGTGCCGGTCGCGGTGAACGGAAAGCTCAAGCGCAACGAGTTTTTCACGCTGATGACAATACTGGAGCCGGGCGGGCTTCGCCTTACCGGAACGATCAAACCCGGATCGGAAGAATCACGATCGGTATGCCCATAAGATAGAACCTTCTCTGTATGGCAAAGGCCGAATAGTTGTGGAGCCAGCGGGTGAAGAACGCCTCTTCCGGGAATACCAGCTGGCCGGCGAAAAAAATCGAGTTGGGGAAGCGCTCGATGATCTTCGGTGCTATAGCGACCGATTCCTCGATGACGTCAATCGCGATTGAGGTGATGCTCTCGGCGTAGTAGCCGTGAAGCTTCATGTACTTCACGTATTTTGCGCTGTCGGCTGCGATATGGCTGCGGAGCGTTTCAATCTCCTCACCACCTTTAAACACGCCGGAATCGATAATACCGATCTGGACGAACACGAAATTCTTGTACATCCCTTTAAAGAAGCGTATAATATTGAAAAGGGTATGAAGGCCGGTTCCGGTGAAGCCGTTCACAAAAAGAACCGCCGTTTTTTCCAGAGGATCGAATTGCATCTCCATTGCTTTGGGATTTGTTTTCTGCCGCTCCTCCAGGTTGAGCATCTCCGTTTCCGCCACTTCAACCAGGCCGGTAAGCCGGGTGAGAAGCCTCCCGGTCCTGTTGTAATGACGCCTGATGAAGATCGACAGCGCCACCAAAAAGCCCGTTATGAACAGGGTGAGCCATCCCCCTTCATCGAACTTCAGTATAATAACGGAAAACAATATGAAAAGGGTGAGGATCAGGCCGATGCCGTTTACCGTAAGCTTTTTCCTCCAGCGCCCCTCTTTCCTCCGCACCTGCCACCAGTGGCGCACCATGCCGAGCTGGGACAATGAAAAGGTGATGAACACGTTTATGCTGTAGAGGATAACGAGAAATTTTACCGAGCCCTTTGAATAGATCATGAGAATTATCGCCGATATACCCATGATGAGGATGCCGTTCTGCGAAACCAGCCGGTCGTTTAAAGAGGCGAACCGTCCCGGAGCCCACCGGTCCAGGGCCATGTTCGAGAGGACCCGCGGGCCGTCCAGAAATCCGGCCTGCGCTGCGACAAAAAGGAGGGTGGCCTCGGAAAGTAGGGTGACCAGCACGAAGATATCGCTGATTGCGACCCCCCAGTGCTTCGTGATCGCATCAAACAGTACCGCGTTTAGGGTTTTTCCCGGGACGGGGCTCACGTTAAAAAGAAGATAGGCGACCATAAGGCCCGCCACGGTAAGAGCAAGGGAGGTGGCCATATAATTCATGGTGCGTTTGGCCGTCTGAACCTTGGGGTCCCGGAGTATGGGTATGCCGTTCGATACCGCCTCGATGCCGGTGAACGTACCCGCTCCCATGCTGTAAGCGCGCATGACGAGAAAAGCCATACCCAGGAATCCCATCTCCGCCTGCGTATTCCGGATATCGGCGGCAGCCGATCGGATCATTTCAGGAACATTCGTCAGATGCAGCCCTATTGCGTAGATGATGGCGAACGCGTGGGTTATGATGAACACGATGAATATCGGCACGAGCGGAACGACCGACTCCTTGACTCCGCGGAGGTTGAACCAGATGAGCAGCACGACACCCGCCACGGCGACCGCCTGCTTGTAATCGAGAAACTCCTTGGGCAAAAAGCTGAACAGGGCGTCCGCGCCGCTTGCAACCGAGATGGTTATGGTAAGAAGATAATCGATGAGGAGCGCACAGCCCGAGATCATCCCGACCGAAGGCGAGAGAAGCTTGCTCGCGACCAGATATCCGCCTCCGCCGGTCGGGAAAAGCTCGATTATCTGGTGGTAGCTTCCGCTGATTACAAAAATGGTTATGACCGTGCCCAGCGCGACAAAGATGCTCAGATACGTATGATTTCCCAGGGCGAGGAACGCCTCCTCCGGGCCGTAACAGGATGAGCTGAGACCGTCGGCGCCAAGACCCACCCACGCGAAAAATGCGATGAGCGAGATTTTATGGAAAATCCCGGGATCTGAAAAGCTCCGGGCCTTACCGATGAAGACCTTTTTGATCTTTTCCGCGAGCGGCCGTTTCGAGTTATCCGTCACTCACAACCTCCGCAACGTGAATAGGGGATCATAGAACTTCCGGCAGAAAGATCCATATGATTTTTCCGCTCTTCAAAACTCAGAGGGGAATGATGAAAAGATAGAAAGTGACAAATCATAAATTAAAGAAAAATATTAGACTTGTTGTAAAAATCAATAATCAATAATGCTTGCCCCGCCGCCTTCGGCGTCGGGGCAAACAAAAATGAATAGTTTTGATTAGTTACGCAACAAGTTTATTTAATTAAGTCATGGTTTTTGTCAATCACTTAGATACTGATTGTTTTTCAAACGCATCTCAATCACAATAGTGATAGAATTTATCGATTTTCTCAGCAATCCTATTTCTCTGCTCCGGAGTCAGTATATTATGAAACTCAACAATCTTGTCTATCAGAAACGGCTTGAATTCCTTCATCCTGGCCTCACGCTTGCTGATGAAATTATCAACAGTTACACGATCAAGTTTTTCGCTTTTCGCCATATCGAGGAGTTCCTTGCGGGTGGCCTCGCGGTCATCCCGGTAAATCTTGGTCCGCGCCAGTATTTCATCCTTTATTTTATTGAGCTTCTCCGCCTGCCCCTTGTCCAGGTCCAGGCTATGGGTAATTCTATCTACGATAAATTCAGCACGCTCCTCAGGGGTTGAGCAGATGAAACGCTTTCTTGCGCATCCGGTAATGAGGATGCCGGATACAATAAAACAACCAATTGCTGCAATGGGTATTAATTTTCTTATCATGGTCCTCTCCTTAAAGAATTTAAACATTTTTTTTAAATATAAAGAAACTTCCGCGCTTCGCACACAAAGGGTAAAAAAAACGTAAATATATTTTGCGGTTGTAACAATCTGACGCTGAAGGATACTTATATTTTTTATAAAAAACTCGACACTTTGTCTGTTAAATGAGAACCGGAGGATTTAGCATATGAAAAAATTTAATATTTGCCTCATTATCATTACGGCAATACTGGCCAATTCTCTCTGCTCGAAATCATCTTTTAACACGGCTCTGGTCGGATCCTGGGAATGGTCCGGGGACGGATGCGACGAACAAGGCGCATGTAAAAAAGATATTATAACGGACGAGGAGAGCAGGGATACATTTACCGAAGAAGGTCTTTTTCTTTCAAAAAATTCACGGAATAAATATGCGCTCAAGGGCGATACCATATACTTCGCATCGGAACATAATTCATATGACACTCGGTATGCTGAAATCGCTTCCATCAGGGGAGACGTGATGCTTCTTAAATTCAAAAACGGGATAAGAAAATACGGAAGGGTCAAAAAACATTAGACTTTTCTAAATCTTTTCATCAGGGTGACCGTATTCCCTGTTTTATTATAGCGCATTTCGTCAAATATCTTTTGAGTCATGTAAAGGCCCCGGCCGTGCAGCTGTAAATTAATGTTTATGTCCGCGATCGCATTCTTAATAAAAGAAGAATGGTCAAATCCCCTGCCGTCGTCTGATATCGTGTACGACGCCATTTCAGGATTCATGCCGTACCTGATGCGGACCCGTCTTTTCTGGTAACGCGGGTTCTCCTGCCGCCGGGCGACAAACTCAAAATAATTTCCCGATCGCAATGCCTCGCTCTTTTCCTGATACGATATTTCAAGGTTGCCGTGCTCAATGGCATTTATGATTATTTCGACCAGGGAAAGGCGGACGAGCTCCGCAGTTTCAGAGTCCAGATATCTCGTGAGGTTGCGGGTCAGGCGGTAGGCGATATCGCCGGCGAGAAAGAGCTGATTGCCCATGACCAGCTCCTGTCCCTCCGACACGATAAGTCTCATTATCTCGTCTTCAACGACCCAGGTAGCCCTTACCATGATCAAACTCCCACCCGGGATGTCAATCGACTCCAGCCGCAGGCCCATTTCAACCGGCTCATTGTTGAAGTTCGATCTAAACACGGCCTTTAAATTAAGGGGGCGCCTGTTTTGTAAAAAATAATCGAGCTTCTCCTTGATAAAGATCACGGACTTAAAATTCTCTTTCGCCGGGACAAACAGAAGATCTAAAAAATTTTTCATAACGATATCCGCCGGCCGGATGTTCAGGAAGTTGATCACGGCCCGATTAACGGTCAATACGTTCAAATGATCGTCCAGGGTGAAGATGATGTCGTTCGTTCCGTCGAAAAGGCTTTTGTATTTCTGCTCGCTCTCTATCAGCTTTTTTTCATATTCATATCGTGTAAATGCGGTCTCGATCGCGACAAGCAGGTCCTTTTCACGGTACGGTTTGATGACGAATCCGAAAGGAAACGACTTTTGCACTGCATCAATAATGTCCTTGTCCGAATATGCCGTTGTAAAGACGACCGGCACATCCATTTCCCGGGATATCTCGCGGGAGGCATCGATCCCGTTTAATTCGCCGGGAAGCTTGACGTCCATCAAAACCAGATCAGGTTGTACCTCAAGGCAGCCGGCGACGGCTTCCGCTCCGGTCGTCGCGGTTCCCGCAACATCATACCCGAGTCCTTCCAGAACTTTCTGGAGCTCAAACAGGACGACGCCCGAGTCTTCAACAATGAATATTTTTTTTCGGTTCATTATACAATCCGTGTAACAAATGGATAATAAAATCAACTCTTAAAATTATCGGCATATTCCCTCATCGGAGATAAAATGAAATCCTCTATATCTATCCTAGCCGTGGTGATCTTCTGTTGCATATTGCTTCCGGCGAATGCGGAGCCGGGGAGCGGATCATCGCAAGAAGCCCTGAGAATGAGCATCGTCAACACCGCGAAAAAGTACCTTGGGATCAGGTACAATTACGGCGGCATGAATGAAGCGGGATTTGATTGCTCCGGTTTCGTACGGTTCGTATATAAGCGGAACGGGATAATCCTTCCCCGGACGACTGCCGGACAATTCGAGCAGGGAACAAAAATAGACCTGGCGCAAGCATCAGCCGGGGATCTCGTCTTTTTCAAAATAGACGGCGAAAAAATATCGCATGTCGGGATAGTTATAAACACGCGCGAGTTTATTCATGCCCCATCCACCGGGAAACAGGTTACCATTGAGAAGATTGATACCGAGTACTGGAGAAAAAGATTCGCCGGAGCGGTAACCTATATCAATAAGGTTTTGCAATAGAATCGGCCCGATCCCGGGCAAAGGCGATCCGCTTTTTTATCGAGGGATGACTGTAGAACAGGAACTCAGTCACCGGATTCGGCTCCCGGTCGGCAAGGTTTAAGTCCGCCAGCTTATTCATCGCCGATATGAACGCGCCGCTGTCACCGGTGACCTCCAGGGCGTACCGGTCCGCCGCGCGCTCGTATCGCCGCGACACCGCATTGGACAGGGGCGTGATCAGGAGGCCGAATAGAGCCAGATAAAAAAAGAGGATGGGAAGCGCCGCTATATCGTACACCTGGGTGTATCCATACAGCGCCAGCGTTAACCGGTACGACTCGCCGCACAGAAAAAAAGAAATAAAAATGATGACGGTGCTCATGACGATCCCCTTGAGGATGTGACGCCTCCGGTAATGCCCCATCTCATGGGCGAACACCGCGCCGATCTCCGCGGGCGTGAATTTCTCGATAAGGGTATCGCTCAATATTATTCTCTTGCTTTTTCCCAGACCGGTGAACCCCGCGTTCGCCTTTTTGGTATCCTTGCTCATGTTGAAGGAATAGATTCCCTTGATCGCTATTCCCTGCTTTTCTAAAAGACCCATGATCGCCTTCCGTACCTCATCAGATTCGATTTCCTTGAATTTATAAAAGATCGGATAGATGACCACCGGCGCGATCCTTGCGAGAAAGACTGAAATAAAGAACGCGAAGACGCTGAAATAAACCCACCAGAGGGCGCCGGTCGTTTTCAAGAAAAAATAGAAGGCCAGCATAACCGGTACGCCGATGCAGGCGCCCACGCCGGCGCTTTTGGCCTTGTCCGCGATCCATGCCCGGAATGTCTGGTTCGAAAGATTAAACCGGTGCTCGAGAACGTATCCGCCGTAAAAATCGAGAGGAAAGCTGATAACAGAATAGATGATTCCTGCCGAAGTGACGAATGCCAGGAAGGCGATGTAGTCATTAGTGATGTAACGACCGATCCGGTCGACCGCAGCGGCTGAGATGCAGCTGAAAGCCCAGAGCAAAAGGAGGATAAGGTTGATGGCGATGTCTGCCATGGACAACCGCAGCTTGATCCGGTTGTACGCTTTATCGCGCGAAATAGGTTCGGCTGATCCCCTGCTGTCCATCGGAAAGCACTCGGTTAATTAATCGTCGCTTCCTTCCGGAGCGCCGTACCTTCCAAAAAAGGAAGCCAGATTTGCACTGAAGCGGATAACGACAAGCGCGATCAGGCATGCTGAAACCGTGGCCACCCCCAAACTCAGATAGAAAATCACCCCGGCAGACACCATGATGGATATCGTAATGATCCAACCGGCCGCGCCGAAGACGATCCCGGTGATAATGCGGCCTCTCGAGTGAAGACGGAAATAGCTTACCGCCGTCACCGCCAAAGCCAGCGCTACAAACGCAATGAGAAGAGCGGCGATGTAGGGATTGTCGGCTTTAGCCGGATTATGCGCATTCCTCTCCGCAAGCGCAAGAAGCGGAAGCGATGTAAGCGGCAGAAAATACACCAATCGGTTCATACGGGCAGCCTCAAGATACAAAAGATGTCAGAATCAGCCGCACAAAAACTCATGCGGGAATTCTATAGTCCCTGCCCATTTTGAACGCCTTCATATTCATCTCCGCAAATTTTTCCTTGACCAGAGATTTTATGGCGGCCTCCCACTGGGATTCGTCGAATTCAAGGTAGTTTGACAGAACTCCCAGCATGACGATGTTCAGGGCCTTGCGGGTGCCAACGTGCTTTAATATGCCTGCCGTGTCAACAAATAATGTGCTTTCTACGTTCCTCGAAAGCCATTCCTGCAGATCCGGGGGATATCTCATGGCGCCGGTGCGCACCGGCGCAGGATCGACCTTTTCGAGGTTTACGATCAGCCAGCCGTTCGGCGCAAGGTAGTCCATCTTCCGCATTGCCTCAAGCATCTCGAGGCTTACGATGAAATCAGCCGACTGCAGGGGAATGAGGGGGGAGTAAACCCTGTCGCTGTACCTGACGTGGCAGTCCACGCTCCCCCCCCGCTGGGCCATGCCGTGCACCTCCGATTCTTTCACGTCATAGCCGGCGTCCATGGCCACCTGCATGAGTATCTTGCCCGCCAGGATCACGCCCTGGCCGCCGACGCCGGCGAATATAACGTTCTTCATCTCCGACCCCTTCACAAGTCTATTTTAATAAGATACACCTTCTGTTCGATATGATGACCGACGGCTCGGGTGCGGCCACCTCTTCCCGCACGATGCGCTCGAATTCGGCCGTGTCCTTCGGGTCGGCCGTGACCACCCGCTTCACGCCGACCGCCCGGGCCAGCATCGCCAGGTCAAGCTCATGGGTCTCTTCGCCCGTAAGGGTTTTCCCGGTGGCCGGATGATCCTGGTGGCCGGTCATTGCAGTGCTCCGGTTATCCATGATGATCACCGTGCCCGTACCCTTGTTGTACACCAGGTCGATGAGCGGCGTAATGCCGGAATGAACGAACGTCGAATCTCCGATGACCGCAACGCTCCGTCGCGCGATATCCGGCCCGTGCGCCTTCTCCATTCCCAGATGCATGCCGATACCCGCTCCCATGCACCCCTGGGTGTGCATCGCCGAATAGGGCGGAAGCGCGGCAAGGGTATAGCAGCCGATGTCGCCGTTCACGTTCAGGTCGAGCCTGGCAAGCACCTGGAACACGTACCCGTGCGGGCACCCGGCGCAGAGCGCGGGCGGACGCGGCGGGATCGGATTTGTTTCGTATCTCGGATACGCCCCTTTCCTGTTCGTGCCGTTCAGGGCCTGGCCCACGATGTCCGGCGTAAGCTCAAAGCACAGGGGGATTATATCCTTGCCGACGCATCGTATGCCCAGCATCTTCACCCAATCCTCGATAAAGGGGTCAAGCTCCTCCACGACAAAGAGCTTTTCAACGCCTGCGGCGAATTGCCGGATGAGGTCGTCCGGCATGGGCCACACCATGCCGATCTTGAGCACCGAGTCTTCCGGGCAGGTCTCCTTTACGTACTGGTATGCGACGCTGTCGGTAATAATGCCCCTTGTGCGGCTTCCCCACTCGATCCGGTTGAGCGGCGAGGCGTCGGAATAGTCCTTGAGCTTCCTCATCTGCTCCTCGATGAACACGTGCCGCGGCCGCGCGTGCGCCGGGAGCATGACGAATTTCTGCGGATTGCGGACAAAGGGCTTTACCGCGACCTCGCTCTTTTCCGAAAGCTCCACGATCCCCTGCGAATGCGCCACCCTGGTGGTTATGCGCACGATCACCGGCCGGTCGTATTCCTCGGACAGGTCGAAGGCGAGCCTGGTGAAGTCCTTGCACTCCTGCGGGCTCGACGGCTCGATCATGGGCACCTTGGCCGCGCGCGCCAGATGCCGGTTGTCCTGCTCGTTCTGGGAGCTCCAAGCGGACGGATCATCCGCGTTGACGATCACGAGCCCTCCGTTCACGCCCGTGTATGAAAAGGTGAAAAGCGGATCCGCGGCCACGTTCAGGCCTACGTGCTTCATGGCGGCAAGGGCCCGGGCGCCCGCTATCGACGCTCCCGCAGCCACCTCAAGCGCCACCTTCTCGTTCGGCGACCACTGGGCTTTTATGCTCCGGTAGTCCCGCCCGATCGTCTCCAGAATCTCGGTGCTCGGCGTTCCCGGATAGGCGGTCGCCACGTGGCAGCCGGCCTCGTACGCGCCGCGCGCGATGGCCTCATTGCCGAGCAGTACCTTTTTCTCCATAATCGTTATTCCTCATTCTTTGGAACTATTCAGCTATTTGATTTCTCGCAGAAACGACCTCACCCCCCTTCTCTTATTGAGGAGAAGGGGGGATGGGGGGATGAGGTCAAATCTTCTATCCCCCGATTATTTCTATATTTTTTAAGATGCTGTACCCTTCCTCGGACAGGGCCTTCTTTGCCGTCTCAATATTATCGAAGCGGAATATCATGACCGCCCGGTCTCCACGCTTCTCGGGAAACGCATACATATATTCGATATTCAGATTCTTCTTGGCAAAGGTGTCTATGGCGCTGTACAGGGCGCCGGGCTTGTCCTCTATCTCAATGGCGAGCACGTCCGTAGTGGAGCAGGTTATGCTCGCATCGTGCAGGATTTTCTTCGCCTTCGCCGGATTGTTTACGATCATGCGGAGAATCCCGAAATCCGAGGTCTCGGCGATCGTCAGGGTTATGATATTGATGTTCGCCTCAGCGAGTATTTTAAGGACATGCAGAAGATGCCCGGGCTTGTTTTCCATGAATACGGACAATTGCGTTACGTTCATTTCCATGCTCCTTTTAATTTGTCATAATGCCAATATTTCGCGGCACCCCCCTCCCCCTCGATGGGGGAGGGATGGGGAGGGGGTGATTCTATCCGCCAACAACCACCCTCCCCCGGCCCCTCCCATCAAGGGAGGGGTGAATCCGCGCTCTTATATCTTCCTCTTATCAACAACCCGCACCGCCTTACCTTCGCTCCGGGCGATGGTCATCGGCTCGACCAGGGTTATCTTGGCTGTTATGCCCAACACGCTCCTGAACCGGTCGCTGATCCTCCCCCGCAGATCATCCAGGACCTTGACCTCGTCCGAGAAGAGCTTCTCGCTCACCTCCACCATAACCTCGACGTCGTCAAGTGACGCCTTTCGGTCCAGGATGATCTGATAGTGCGGCTCGGTCCCCTCTACCTCCATGAGCACCTGCTCGATCTGGGAGGGGAACACGTTCACGCCGCGGATGATGAGCATGTCGTCCGAGCGGCCGGTAACCTTCTCCATTTTAACGAGGCTCCTGCCGCACGCGCACGGCTCGCGAAAGAGCCGGGTTATGTCCCGGGAGCGATACCTGATCCCGGGGAAGGCCTCCTTGGTAAGGGTCGTGTACACGATCTCGCCCTTCTCCCCGTCAGGAAGGATATCACCGGTCTCCGGATCGATGATCTCCACGTAAAAATGATCCTCGTGCACATGGAGTCCTGATTTCGCCGAGCACTCGCACGATACGCCCGGACCGATGATCTCTGAAAGGCCGTAGATGTCGAAGGCGTCGATGCCGAGCCGCGCCTCGATCTCCTTGCGCATATTTTCCGACCAGGGCTCTGCGCCGAACGCGCCCGCCCGAAGCTTCGTTGCGCGGATGTCGTAATCGGGCCGCTTCTTCTCGATGTAATCGGCGATGTTCAGGGCGTACGAGGGCGTGCACGCGATCAGGGTCGTGCCGAAATCCTTCATGATCATGAGCTGACGCTCGGTATTGCCGCCCGATACCGGAACCGTAAGCGCGCCGAGCTTTTCAGCGCCGTAATGGAGCCCCAGTCCCCCGGTGAAGAGCCCGTAGCCGTACGCGACCTGGATCACGTCCTTGTCTGTGGCGCCGTAGGCAGCCAGGCAGCGGGCGACCACCTCGGCGAAAACCTCCACGTCGTTCCGGGTATAGCCGACGACCGTGGCGTTGCCCGTGGTCCCGGACGAGGCATGTACCCTGACGACCTTGTCCAGGGGCACGGCAAACAGGCCGTACGGGTAGTTGTCCCTCATGTCCTGCTTTGTAAGAAAGGGAATCCGCCTCATGTCATCAAGGGACTTGATCTGATCAGGATGGAAGCCGGCGGCATCGAATTTTTTATGATAAAAAGGATTGTTATTATACGCATGGCTGACCGACCACCTGAGCCTCTCCCGCTGGAGCTCTCTCATCTTCTTTACGGGCATTGTTTCATATTCTTTATTAAAATACATGGCATCACCCCTCGTCCAGCCTAGGAAGGGATATATTTTTTTCAAGGAAAAAACAGGGGATTGGCGGCGATCCGCAATGGTTTACCGGCATGTATCCGCAGCTACCGGTATCCGATCTCCGGAGAGAGCTTGATCTTACTTCTTGTAACCCGTGCTCCCACAAGCTTCACAATCGGCGCTGAATGCATCATGTTTTCGAGCCTGCGGTAATGAGCTTTTTTTGTCATCCTGATCGGAGTTAGGCGGGTGCTGAATGGCAATTGCCGCCCCGGAGCCTTGTGTGGCCCCGGAGACGGCATCCCGCCGCTATTTCTTGCTTTTTGCTGTTTCGGTTTTTTTGGATCTCTCCGGTATGCCGGCGAGCCTTCTGACCATCTTTTTGCGCAATTCTACGTCATACTGGCTCGTGATCGCGATAGCTTCCATGATCGGAGACCCCCCGCCGTGGTAGGAGCCGAATTGATGGATACCCCCGGTCGCCGAGCAGACCATGTCCCCCACGTAGCGCCAGAGCTGGGCCGCGTCCTCAGGGGGTATATCCGGATTGCGGGTGATATACTTGTTGAGCAGATCTCTCGTCTCAGGATTCATAAAATCCGCCTCATACGGGAAAGTCGCCGGGATTCCCCCGGACACGTCACAGAGTATTTCGGCCTCGCGGAAAACCGCCTCTCCGGTAAGGTTGCGTCCGACATTGGCGTAAATGGAGTGCGGGATGTAGCTTCCGGGCCCGTACGGCAGAAAGCCGACACCCGGTATGTACACCTCCGGTTTCCCCAGTTCCGAAGCGGTAAATCCTGCTGCATACCCGAGCTCGGATACCCTGATGATCTCAGCAAGCTTGTCCCTCACGTGGGGCGTCTTGGCAATCCCGTTGTATTCAGCGGCGAGCGCCACCGTTCCCAGCATCAAGTCGCCCAGGGCGGGCTTGCACCCCGAGTAGCTGTGGCGGTGGAACAGGGCGAAGAGAAGAGCGCACACGCCGCCATGCATGGTCTCACCGCACAGGAAAACCCTTTCCCAGGGGATGAAGGCGTTGTCGAAAATCGTATACGAGTCCGTGGCACCCGGCGTAAACCCTCTCTTGAAGTGTTCGCGCTCGCGCAGGTTATGCACGGTGACCACCTGCTTGACCCCTTCCCAGTCTCCCGGGACCGCGAATGCGACCGCCCAGTCCTTCTCCTCGGGCATGAGGGCGCGGGTCGGCACCACCAGGATTTCGTCGGCCACGGAGGCCTCGGAGTTATGCACCTTGGCGCCCCGGACTACGATCCCGTCGCTCTTCCTCTCCACGACATGAACGTACATGTCGGGGTCAATCTGCTGGCTCGGCCGCTTGAGCCGGTCGCCCTTCACGTCGGTTTGGGCGCAGCAGCCTACCAGGTCTTCCCTCTGAAAGCGATCCAGCCACTTCACAAAATTCTTGTGATATTCGGTGGCCCCGTTGTTCGCCTTATCGGCTTCATGGGAGACATTGAAAATGGCGTTTGACCCGTCGCAGCCCATGCACCGCTGGATGCATCCTCCGGCAGCCTGGCAGAGCAGACGGGTCATATCCTGCTTCTTATGAAGGTCCTCCCTGCTCTGATGGATATGACAGAACCGGTTGATCTTCTGCCCGCTGATATGCGACGTGGCGGTGCATAATCCCTCGTTCTCCGGCATGGCGGCGTAGTCAAAAGTCAACCCGATGGTGTTGATGGTCGCCATCTGAACCTCGTCATCCCGGTCGATCTTCTGGCCGTTCGCATAAATGTTCCTGCGCATCGTGCGCAGGCCCTTTATATATTGTTCTTTTGTTCTCATATTGTTACTCCTTAATTAAATTATTACACTTGTTGCGGACTTAGAATTCTACACCAACCCTGTTAGTTTTAAACCGGCATGATCAGCACCGCCAGGCAATAAAACATATTTAACAAAAAAGAGACCTCTTTTGCATATCACGCGGGAACCGATTAAATGTCAACACTTCATTAAAAAAAATGACACCCGACATGCAAATACATGACGATGTATTTTCAGGATTAGCCTCATCCATCCTCCCCTCTTTAACCTTCAAGGTGGCTATAAGCGTGATCATGCACTGTTCTCCGGTCTGTTGTTAAAATTTTAAAATATATTCATGCTGGCTGGTTATGACTGGAAAAGCAACAATTTCTATATTGCTTAATCTTTGCAAAACTTATACCAGTAAACGGCGACAACGCCCCAAATAAAATTATAGAAAATTACGAATAGAGGAACTAACGACCCTAAGGCAATACCGAAAAATTCCTTATTGTCCTTCATCGGGAATACAACCATGAGCTGGACGATAGAGGGGAACAGGCTCAAGATAAACCCTTTAAAAACCAGGTGCTTATTGAACAACGGTAACAGGACAAGTACACCCCAAATGCCGCCCCAAACAACCTTGCTGTATAAAAAGGGGGGCGCCAAGGGCGGCGCAATATGCACGTTTAACATTGCGGTTATACCCAGGTATCCGAAGAGCCATACAACCAGGCCGTTAGCCAAGCCGCCCAAAGCGCCCGCAGAGAAGACACAACTTAAATTTTGATACATATTTTTCATAGAATAGCCCTCCTTCAAAAATTATATATATGATAAGGGCAGGCGGCCGGAAAATCAACTTAATTTTAGTGCAAACTATTCATATGCGCGCGAAGACCGACCTCCTCCCTTGATAATTACAATTTATATAGATTTTTATGAAAATTTATTCATTTTTTTTGTAATAATAATAATTAATATTGATTTTAGAAAAGCCATATTCTATTGTTTTCATTCAGAACTACGGATCATGGAGGAGGGGTATGAAAATCGAGATTACGGTTCTTGGTCTTTTAATGGAAGAAAATCTGTATGGATATGAAATAAAGAAAAAGATCGAAGAACGGCTTGAAGATTACGTGGATATTAAATTCGGCTCGATTTATTATGCGATAAAAAAAGCCGTCGATAATGGCTGGGTGAAGCGGGTCGGAACTGAGAAGGACAGCGGAAATCCGGAGCGCTATATTTATGAGATCATGCCCAATGGGAAGAAGCACTATAAAAAACTTTTGAAGCAGTATTACGAAAAGACGCTGATACATTTCGATATCGATATCGTGTTGATGTTTTTGAATTCCCTCACAGAAGATCAGAGAAGGCAGTTCATCGAGCAGAGGCTTTCAATACTTAAAATAAAGTCGGAGGCTCTAAAAAACAAGATTGAAAGAGAGAAAGGAGGCGATGATGAGAAGTCTTATCTCCCGATCTTCAGCTATCTTGAGCATCACCTGAAGGCAGAGATGAGCTGGCTTAAATCGTTGTCATGGTAGATATCGGCGCATCAGAACTTTGCAATCAAGTCCTGTAAAAATTCTGCATCCTTTCCCCTGACGACATCCTCTATTTTTTGCTTCAATCTGATCAAATCCTTGAGTGTTTTCTCCGAATGCAGCGCCTCTTTTTTCCCCATTATAGTCTTGTCAATGCCTTGCTCAATTATGGATTTGTTTATGTGGGCGATCTTTAAAATATTATAATAGTGCCTTTTTGCAAGCGTCCGGGCAATGCTCGGCAAAAAATCGCTTTGTTTCAGAGCGGCATCCTTTAAATCCTCTTTTGTCAACCGCGTCATGATGACCCTGTTTTTCGCTTTCAGGGTCGCCGTCCTCGTTTCACCGAGGAGGAGGGCCATTTCCCCTATTACCGTTCCCGGTTCATTGACAGAGGCCACCTTGTTGCCCTGGATAATCACATCAAGCGATCCGCTCTTGAGAATGAACATCTCGCTCCCATAGCTGTTTTCTTCGCAGATCACCGCCCCTTGGGGGAATTCCACGTCCTTATCCGAAAGGCTCGCGGCGGGCAAAATTTTCGCCGGCTCGGAGGACTTATGGTAAGCCTCGCCCCGTGCATACGTCAGTGAATCGATGAATTCCATTATCAGACTCTTGAGCCAGGGATATTTCCTCTTGTTGTATTCTTCCTCGAGTCTGGATACGATATGGTAGTAGGCGATGGAGCATTCCTTCGTTTTATTCTCATCGTCTTTCAAAGCGGAGAGATTTTTCTGTATGATTTGATTCGTGAGCATGATCTGCTTGGCAAGGACCGTCAGCACGTTCAATCCGAAAGAAAACGAGCTTAGGCCTTCCAGAAATGTATCAACGGCGATCTTTTTAATCACGCTCGCCGGATCTGCGATCGCCGTTTCGATCCTCGCGGTTTCGCTGCCGCAGAGTCTCGTCATGATGATTTCCGTAGCGCCGAGAACAAGATTCTTTCCGCTGATCGAGTATTTATCCACATTGGATGCGTAGAAAAAAACCGACCCTTCGCCGAGGAAAAAGACGGCGTCAGCAGCCGAGGATGCGGCATACAGTTTAATATAATTTCCGCTCATTTAACGTGCATCACAACAAGCAGATTTCTATGCCAATAATTCCCTGATTATAGCCACCAACCTGTTCTTGTCAAAGGGCTTCATGATATATGCTGACGCCTTGATTGTGTGGTCGTTCATTTTAATGGTTTTTTCATTAAGCGCGGATATTATGATGATTTTGGCGTTTGGATCGAATTCATTGATGGCCTTCACCGCTTCCATGCCGTCCAATCCGCCCATGGTGATATCCATGGTGACGAAATCAGGCTTCAGCAGCATGTATTTTGCGATGCCGTCCGATCCGTTGTCAGCCTCGTCTACAACCGTAAATCCTCCGCTTTCGATGGTTTCCTTGAGTATTTTTCTCATGAACTTGGAATCATCAACGATCAAACCCCTGGCCATACGTTTCACCTGTGGAAAAAGAGAGATTTCAAAAAATTCAATAGATCTGTTGCGAGAATAACTTAAATGTCATTGCGAGGAGCGTCAGCGACGAAGGCCGGCGCTTTTTGCACATCCTGTGCGCGCCGGCACAAGATCATCCTGATCTTAGCAATCCGCATCAGAATAGAAAAAAACCATTATCATACATTAACAATAGTCATTTTTTTATAACATTAACAGATTGCTTCGCTACGCTCGCAATGACAGTGTGCAACAAGTCTAATTATAATTTAGTTATGCAACAAGTCTAGTAAGTTATCAATAACTTTTATATTTTTTTTGAGCCTCGATTCATCTGAACTATAATAAAAACGCCGGATTACGATCCGGCGTTTGAATGGTACTGCAATGTCGGCTCAATGTTATTTCAGTAATTCCAATACCGTCTGGGATTTTGCGTTCGCATGCGCGAGCATTGAGGTGGCCGCCTGCGTCAATATCTGAAACCTGATGAACGACGACATCTGCTCCGCCATGTCGGCGTCCCGTATCCTGCTCTCCGATGCCTGAGTATTCTCATAGGCATTCATGAGTCCCTTGGCCGCATGTTCGAGCCTGTTGTAGTATGCGCCCAGGTCAGCACGCTGCTTGGATACGATCCTCAGCGCTTCATCGCACAGCCCGATAACCGCATTTGCCTTGCCCGGCGTTGATATGGATATGAAGGTCAACACCGTCGGATTTCTAAGGCCCAGTGCTGATGATGTCATGGTTTCAATGAAAACGCGCTCCCGCTGGTGCATATTCGGCCCCATGTGGAACCACATTGAAGCGGTCGGATGAAGCCGGCCGAATGAGCCGGTCAGGAGCTTCATCTTGTTGAATTCAGCCTGTGAAGAGATCCGGTCCACCTCATCAACAAGCTCGGACACCTCAACCTGTATCAGTTGCCGGTCCTCGTTGCTGTAGATGCCGTTGGCGGATTGAACCCCGAGGACCCTGATGCGCTGGAGAATGGCATGGACTTCCTCAAGGTACCCTTCCGTGGTCTGGATGAAGGACATGCCGTCTTCAGTATTGCGCTCCGCCTGCCTGAGGCCCTGTATCTGCGAACGCATCTTTTCAGATACTGCCAGACCGGAAGCGTCATCGCCGGCTTTGTTTATCCTCATGCCGGATGACAGTTTTTCAATATCCTTGGTGAGGCTCCAGTCATGAAATTTAAGCGTGCGGTGGGAGAAGATGGCAGCAATGTTGTGGTTTATAATCATATTTTTCCTCCTTGAAATTTTTTTACCATCATCCTTGATAGTACGGTGAAATTTCTATATTTTCAGTCTGATATTCGTCAATTAATACGGTTTGACTAAATACAATAACCAGCATTTAAAGCTTTTTATTTAAAGATATGATTAAAAATTGAATTATTTTAAATGATTTCTATTAAATTTAATTTTTTTCTCAGAGTTAATTCCTAAAACTATGTTAGAATAACAATATTAAAATCATTTACTGCTTCGCCACCAAATTCTTAAGACCCCCCAACCCCCTGAGGGGGCTGAACCAATATTCTGGGAAAAGCCAAAAGACCGAAAAATATGCCGGAGCCCCCTCAGGGGGTTGGGGGGTCTACAAAAAGGATATAGACATTCACCCCCTGCCTTATGAGCAGATAAAAAATTTTAAGGAATTAACATTGTTTTTTTCTTTATATTTTATTCTTGAAATTAACAATAGCTAAATAGATTTTAGCTTTAAAAATGAGGTCCCCATGGCGCGCTACCAAGGCAAGAAAACCCGATTCTCAAGGGACGGCATCATACGAACCCGGAGCAATACTCGGAAATTGGATTCGGTCGCCGATGCCGCAGGCAGCGTGATCGACCGCCTGCGAATGGCATTCGTATCATTGCTCGACTTGTTCGGAAGAAAAGATTCAAATGCAGATGTCGTAGACAAGGTGATCGGAATGATTGGGTCGCTGTTTTCCAGAATCCGAGAATCAAAAATCGCCATTTTCGGCATCTTGACCGGCATCGTGATGGCTTTCATAATACTCTTAATATTCGACTTCGTCAAGGTACGATCCCTGGCTAATTTTCACCCAAGCATTACAACGAAAATTTATGACAACAATGGAGTCCTCATATCCGAGCTTTTTTTGCAAAAACGGGAAATAGTGCCGCTTAAAAAGATACCCAAGGACCTCATCAACGCTTTCATCGCCATTGAGGATAATGAATTTTACGACCATTGGGGAATAAATCCCAAGGGAATAGTGCGTGCGTTTTTTATTAACCTTTTTTCCGGCAGGATCAGGCAGGGCGGGAGCACCATCACCCAGCAGCTTGCCAAGATATTGCTGACCTCCGGCGAGAGAAGCCTGTACCGCAAGATTGAGGACGCCTTTATCGCAATCATGATGGAGGCCACCTATTCCAAGGACGAGATCATCAGCCTGTACTTAAACCAGATATATCTCGGCCATGGGACATACGGCGTTGAATCGGCAGCGCGGTATTATTTCGACAAGCACGTGCGGGACCTCAACCTCGCCGAAAGCTCCCTTCTCGCGTCGCTTCCGTCGGCGCCGAACCAGAATTCGCCCATTCGCCATACCAAGCGCTCCATGCAGCTTCACAAGATCATCCTGGCCAAGATGGTGGAAATGGGATTCGTAACCGTCGAGCAGGCGGAGCAGGCGTATCTGGATTTTTGGAATTATTATAAGGATTATGTGAACGAGCTTTCTCCAACCATGACCACCATGAGTTCGCGCACCAATAAAGCTCCGTGGATTACGGAGTATGTCCGAAGGGAGCTCGTGAAAAAATACGGCAGCGAGATGGTTTATGAAAAAGGGCTGCTCGTGTACACCACGATCGATTTGAAAAAACAGCTGGCGGGCCAGGAGGTTCTCAGGAAGAGTCTTGAGAAACAAACGGAGACTTCCGGTAATCTTGCCTTTAAAAACATCGATTACATCGTTGAAAACTATGCGGATTCGGTGCAGCTCTTTTCAGCGCTTTTTGACATACCATCGTTCACCAAGAAGGGTTCCCGGCAGAGGGAAAAGCTCAACAGCCATATCCGCACCGATATAGCGGAGGAGCTCGACGGCCTTAACTCCCTGGTCGGCATCAACAGTCTGAGCAAATTCCTCGACCAGTACCGGTCATCGTTTAAGGATGACCGGAATTTCCAGAAGGTGGAGGGATGCCTTGTCTCCATAGACCACCGGACCGGAGGTATCGAAGCCATGGTCGGCGGCAGCGAATTCACCAGCAATAACCAGCTCAACCGGGTCGAGCAGGCGAGGCGGCAGCCCGGCTCCGCCATCAAGCCGCTCATTTACGCCGCCGCTATCGAGAGCGGCCGGTATACCGCCGCCACCTCGGTGCTGGACTCGCCGGTGGTGTTTCTTGACCGGGAGGGAGGGGACTGGATTCCCGAGAATTACGAAGGGGATTATTCCGGCTTCGTCCGGCTCCGCAAGGCCCTGGCGCTTTCGATAAATGTCGTCTCCATCAGAATAGCGGAAAAGCTCGGCATCGAGTATGTGATGAAGGAGCTGTCAAAGCTTCTGAAATTCAACCGTGCCGAGGTGAAAGAGCGCATCTCGCGGAATTTTTCCATCGCGCTCGGGTCCACCGAGGTGAGCCCCCTTGAGCTTGCAACCGCATACGGCATTATCGCAAACGGCGGCAGGGATGTGATCCCCTACATCATTCGATCCGTCAAAGACCGGCAGGGGCGTGAGCTCGAAAACCATGAAGAAGAGGTGCAGCGGAGCCTGACGGAGGAGGAGCAGGAGGGCACCATCCAGATCATCAAGCCTGAAACCGCGCAGGTGGTGATCAGCATGATGCAGAGCGTGATCAGTACGGGAACGGGGAGCGCAGCTTCGCCGGGCAGACCGGCTGCCGGAAAGACCGGCACCACCAATAACTGGAAGGACGCCTGGTTCGTCGGATTCACTCCCCAGTTGACCA
Organism: Spirochaetes bacterium RBG_16_49_21; assembly: GCA_001829495.1. GTDB lineage: Bacteria > Spirochaetota > UBA4802 > UBA4802 > UBA5550 > RBG-16-49-21. Next base: position 66,789 of record MIBJ01000045.1, read on the forward strand.
CCGGTATCTGGGTCGGATACGATAAGATGGGCCTGTCGCTCGGCATTGGCCAGGCCGGCGGCGCCGTTGCCGCGCCCATCTGGGGCGAATACGTGCGCGAGGCGTTAAAGGACGAGCCGGTAATGGATTTTCCCCAATATGGCGGGCTTGTTTCCCAGGAGATCTGCGCGAAATCAGGACTACTCCCTTCATCAAACTGCCGGGAGACTTTGGAGGAGTATTTTGTGCCGGGAACCGTACCGGATACGACCTGCGATGTATGCACCGGCGCCTCAGGCGTGAACATTGCTAAAAAATCTCCCAAGGAAAACATAATAAAAGAACAGAAGCAGGCGATCAAGAAGCAGATGGATAAAAAGAAGGAAGAGTCGATCATTGAACATATCAATAATGATCTGCTCGAGTAAGTTTTGATACCGTTCTCCTTTTTTCCTTGACGCTTGGGTTTCCCCGCATTTCAATACCCCTATGGCGGCGCGGGTTTGTTTTTTAATAACGCTGGTACTCATCTCCTTGTCTGCCTCGGCACTGAATTATGCCAGGAAAAATCCTTTTGTCGTGCCTGAACGGGGGTCTGCGAGCTACAGCGGCGGGCCTTTCGGCCAGACACTGAACCCGGTCTTTGCCGACCTGCAGAGCACGCCGTTTTTAGCGTATCAGTATGAATTCTATAACGGAAAAAAGAGCGGCAGCCATTTTGCGCAGGCTGGATTATTCGGCTTTACGTTTCTCTACGGATGGTTTCAGGACATCTATCAGGAACGCAGGGATCATATTGATCATGCGGGTGCCTCTTATTATAAGTTCACGAAAGGCTTTTTCATTAAAAATATCTTCGGTTTCGGCACAAGCTACTCATTCAGCAGATCCCCTGACCGGCACTATAAGGGTTACTTGGGTCTCGACGTCGGCCTGCTCTTCAGACCCTGGCGGTATATCTCCCTTGGCTTTGTCATGAAAGACGCCCGGGCGGAGATCAACGGCAACCGGCTCAAGTGGCGGGAAGTCTATTCCCTGTCGATACGGCCGTATACCGAACGGGTTACGATTTCCCTGGATGTCATACATAAACAGGGAGCCAGGGCTTCCCGGCTCGATTACCGGGGCACCGTGGATGTGCGGCTCTGGTATGACCTGTCTCTTTTCGCAACCCTTGACCGGAACATCAACCTCTTCTTCGGCGTTTCACTTCCATTGCAATTCCACTCGCTTTACGCAACGGGAATAGACCTGCACTATTACCGGACCAGCAACAGAAAATCCGCTCCTGATCAGAACACCTTCGGCTTGAGCGTGCCCGCATTCAAAGACCAATCGGCGCTGGCCATACCGGGAGGGGAAAATTATTTGATGATCACCCTGGACGGCCCGATTGATGAGATAGATAAGAGAAGCTTTTTCGGCAATGAGCCGGTCGTATTTTATGACATACTCCGCTGTATCAGCAGGGCGGGACAGGACCCGGGCATCGACGGGATCATTCTGAAGATAAACAAGGCCGGCATCGGGTTCGCCCAGGTCCAGGAGCTCCGCCATGAGCTTAAAAAAGCGAGGTCCGCGGGCAAGAAGGTGTATTCAATCATGCGCTCACCGGGCAACAAGGAGTATTATCTGGCGTCAGCGAGCGATAAAATATATTTCACGCCGGACAGCACCTTTTATTTTACCGGCCTGGCGATGCAGGTCTATTTCTTCAAAGGGCTCATGGATAAAATCGGCGTGCAGCTTGAGTCGGTGAAGCGCGGCGCGTATAAATCCTTCAATGAATCATTCACCCGTGAGCATATGTCGGATGCCCTGCGGCAGAACCTGACATCCCTTCTTAAAGATCTGAACGGGCAGTATATCAACGATATCATGGCTGACCGGGGAATAACCCGCGACGCAATCGACGGCCTCTTCAGCAAGGGCCATCTTTTTCCTGAAGAGGCGGTGAAGAGCCGTTTTGTCGACAAGATAGGATATGCTGATGAAGCCCTGGACGACATCTCGCCTCGGATAACCCTCCTGAGCGTTTCAAGCTATCTGAAGAAAAAAAAGAAGGACTATTCCTGGGGGTTTACGCCGCGGATCGCCGTCGTCTATATCGACGGCAGCATCGTAAGCGGAAAGTCTTTCAATACCGGCTGGTTCCGCTCCATCGGGGACGTTAAATTTGCGGAAATGCTCAAAAAAGCCTTCAGCGACTGGTCAACGGCTGCTCTGGTGATTCGCGTCAATTCAGGCGGGGGATCGGCGAATGCCTCCGATTACATGTGGAATGCCCTGGTGAAGATGAAGAGGAAGTATAAAAAGCCGGTCGTATTTTCATTCGGCAATGTCGCCGCCTCCGGCGGATACTATGTGGCCTGTACCGGGGATACGATTTTTACCGACCGGGGAACCATTACCGGCTCCATCGGCGTGGTATACGGCAAAATAACCGTGAAGGAGCTGTATCAGAAGCTCGGCATAAACAAGGATGTCGTCAAGATGAGCGAATTTGCCGATATTTTTTCTGAATCGCGGAACCTGACTGAAAAGGAAAAAAAGCTGCTTCAAGAGGCGATCGATTTTTCATATGATCGTTTTACCGGCAGGGTTATAGAAGGAAGAAGGATAAAAGCGGAAAAAATTGCCCGGCTCGCCGAGGGAAGGGTCTTCACCGGCCTCCAGGCACTCGACCGGCGCCTCGCCGACGAGGTAGGGAGCCTGGTAACCGCGGTCGAGTTTGCGAAAAAGCTCGCACGAATCGACAGGGATATTGAAATCAAGAAGCTCCCTGATGACCGGGGCCCGCTTCTGGACCTGTTCAGCCTGCCGGATATACGCCTCCTGTCGAAGCTTATCAGGGGCATTCTCAAGAACGTTCATCATACGGAACTTCTCGATGAAAAGTCCCTGTACCTGTTTCCCTATCAGATTGAAGTGCAGTGAAGTATTTAGACTTGCCGCATAACTGGCCACAAAAATTGCCCCCGCCGCCATCGGCGGCGGGGGCAATTGATATACCCAATTTTTTATTTTGTTGACAAATTATTGTTATTATATAAAAATTCTCGTAACCAAATCTTAACTGCCGCAGGAAAATGACATGAATCTTCTTCTCGTAAATAATACCAAGTCCTTTCACAGCGCCGTCCTCAATGCCTTGAAGAACTATAAGGTGAAAATCATAACTTCGGAAGAGGTCGGCAACGCCTTGGTGGAAATCCAGAAGTACAACATCAATATCGTGCTGGTCAACTGGTCAGCGGGAGATTTAAATATTGAGGAGCTGTGCAAAAAGATCAGGAAGTTCAAGCACACAAGATATATCTATGTCCTGGTGCTCGTTTCACGGGAGAGAGAGGAGTATATTGCAGGGTTCCTGGAGGCGGGAGCCAATGATTTCGTGTTCAAGCCTTTCGGCAAGGATGAGCTCATTTCAAGAATAAGAATTGCGGAAAAAATAATCAAGCTTGAAGAAGATATGCTCAAAAACAAAAAAAGAATAATGAAGCTGGTAAAGGAAGATCCCGTCACCGGCCTTTACAACAGGCGCTCTCTCCTCGATGAGGCTCTCAAGGAGATGGGCAGGGCTTCGCGCGAGATGAAGTTCATATCGGCACTGATAATTAACATCAGCTATTTTAATGAACTCGCCACCAGGTATGGCCTGCCGGTTATGGAAGAGCTGCTCCATGAGAGCAGCAGAAGGCTTAAGACATCATGCAGGCCCTATGATAAGATTGGAAGATATACGGTTTCCGATTTTTTGCTTTTCCTTCCCGATTCCGGGAAGCTCAATGCCGAGAATGTCGCGAGGCGCATAATCGCGTCGATGGTCAAAAAGCCGTTCTACATCAAAGGGAATAAGATCAATCTTGCACTGGCTGTAGGCATATCTGAATTGGATCCGAAAGAGATATCAAAGAATAATACCGTTGACAGCAATCTTCTGAATGATCTGATCCTTGATGCGCTCATTAAAAAGGCGGATACGGCGGTAAAAAAGGCGTTGAAACTCGGCGATAACAGGATTACGGTGTTTGCCGATTAGCGCCATTAATATCTACTCAGGGCGCTCGCTGAATTACATCCCCTCTTTCAGGTCTTCCCAATAGTGTAAAACATCGCTCCTTTCGCTTTACTGTTGTAAAGCGGGATGCTCATTCCGTGCCCGGATTCCAGATAAGACAAGGCGGGGTGTAATCCCCGCCTTGTAACGTCACTTATTTTTTCTTTTGGGTCGTTTTTTTAGCAGATTTTTTTCCTGCTTTTTTCGTACTTTTTTTTGATGTTTTTTTTGTTGCCACGATTTTTTTTACTCCTTTTTTTGGTTATTTTTTAGCGCCCTTTTTTTGGGGAGCCCTTGTAAGAGATTTTTTTCACTATTTTTTTTATCGGTTTATTGCGTGCCTTTTTTTTAGCATGTTTTGCAGTTTTTTTTGCATTGAAGAGTTTTATAATCCATCGCGCAACGGTCTGAAGAACATCTTTATTATCAATTTCATTCATCGTCTCATGATAGAGTCCGTCGAACAGGTAAAGCTTCTTGTTCAGCGACGATGCGTCTTTATGGATTTTTTCACTCCCGCGGCGATCGATGATCGTGTCCTCTTTTCCGTGAAAGACGAACAGCGGCAAGCGGAGCTCGCGCGCCCGGTTCAGGCATTCTTCGCAGCTCTTGAAAAATTCCGTGTACCACTTCGCCGATACGAGGTCATGTACAAGATGGTCATTCTCATAAGCCTCCACGACATCCCGGTCATGAGAAAGCTGTTTCGGGTCAAGCCCGGTGGGCATGGAGATTCGGGGCAGGTAATGGGAGAAGAATGCGCCGAGTCTTTTTTTCCAGGCCGGAATCTCGACTGAGGGGATAAAAGCGGGGGAAGAAAGCACGAGCCCGCTGATGTCGTCGGAATAAAACAGCGCGTATTTGCAGGCGATGACGCCGCCCATGCTGTGGCCGAGGAGAATGATTGAAACATTCTCATTTTCTTCCTGAATGATATTGATGAAAAGCTTTAAATCGTTTACATAATCCATGAATGAGTCAACGTGTCCTCGTTTGCCGCCCGATCTTCCGTGGCCCCGGTGGTCCAGCGCATACACGGAAATCCTGCCGCCTTGAAGCTCGTTGATGATAGCGCCGTATCGCCCTGAATGTTCTCCGACGCCATGAGCTATGACAAGGATTCCTTTGGGTTTGTCAACGCACCAGTTTTGGAAAAAAATTTCCGTCCCGCCCTTCCCAATGAACGTACCGGTGTTATGCGCGTACGATCCCATCAATGTCTCCTCATAAAATACTCAACCGATGAACATTATATGATATCATTTTATTGTTGTCTATAAAAAAATTGTTTTTAAAATTATTCGACGACTCCCCCAATAATTTTTTTCCTCAGCGAAAAAATTTTTGCACGCGCCGTCTGAATCGCGGAATTCTTCCGCATATGAAGGAGCGGCGATATTATTACAGAACGGCGATCGGGCCACGGGCTCTTCCTTCTATGATTTGTTTTACATATACATTGTCGGTCTGCTTGAATTCATCGGGCGAACCGGAAAAAATTATTTTTCCCTCATGAAGCATCGCAATTCTATCCGCGAGCCTCAAGGCGGATTTTATGTCATGGGTTACGACGATAGATGTGATGGCGAAGGCATCCCTCATTTTTTTTATGAGGCGGTCGACGGCGCCGCCGGTAATCGCGTCAACGCCGGTGGTGGGCTCGTCATAGAGCATGATCTCCGGCCTGAGCGCGATGGATCTGGCCAGTCCCACGCGCTTCTGCATGCCGCCGGAAATCTCCGCGGGAGACTTGTCTTCAATGTCCCTGAGCCCCACGTTCTCGAGCATTTCCGGCACGATGTTCCGTATCTGTTCCTCCGGAATTTTTTTTCTCCTCAACCCAAAGGCGATGTTATCGTAGATGTTGAGGGAGTCGAACAGCGCTGCTCCCTGGAAGAGTATCCCGTATTTCGACAATATCCTCCGCCTCGTTTCAGCGCTTGCGCCGGTAAATTCCTCGCCGTCCACGAATATTTTCCCGCTGTCCGGCGCAAGTATCCCGATGAGGTTTTTTAAAATCACTGACTTTCCTACACCGCTTATCCCGATGATGCAGAGTATCTCGCTTTCATAAACGGTGAGATCAAGCCCGTCAAGAACCACCTTGGCGCCGAACGACTTGTGCAGATCCTGTATGACTATTTTTTCTTTCATCTCAGCCCGTAGATTAGACTTATTGTATAACTAAATTATAATTTAAATTTGCCCCCGCCGCCTTCGGCGGCGGGGGCAAATTTAAATATTATTGCAGTTTTGCAACAAGTCTATTAATTAATGCATGAATTGTCTATTATGTCAATCAGTTTATGGATTATGTCGCATAATTTTCCCCTTTTTGGATCACTCAATAATTTTCTTGCAATTTCCTCTGGCCGCATCGTTTATCGACAAGGAAGGTGTTAGAGCCATGATACTCCTTCAAGGACCCCGGCTGAGCTATTTTCTATCCTGCCCGTACATTCGGGACGAGGAGTGCCGGTTCGAATATTTTTACGCCAATAACCTGGACGGTACCGACCTTGATGAGCTCCTCAGGCTCGGGTGGAGAAAATTCGGCGAGTATTATTTTCGGCCAAGCTGCGGAAGCTGCCGCCGCTGCATTCCCCTGCGGGTTCTGGTGCAGGAGTTTAAGCCCACCAAGACCCAGAGAAGGGTCATGAGAAAATGCGCGGGCCTAATGGTGCGGTTCGGAGGGCTGGACTACCGTGATGAGATATTTGATATATACCGGGACCACTCCCGTACCAGATTCGGAATGGAGAGCTCTCCTGAGGAGTTTTTCGCCACTTTCTATACAAAGTCGTGCCCGGCCATGCAGTCTGAATATTTCCTTGATGAAAAATTGATCGCCGCTGGCTTTATCGATATATCAACTGACTCCTTAAGTTCGGTATATTTCGCGTATCGTACCGCATATGAGCGGTACCGCCTGGGCACCTACAGCGTCCTCAAAGAGGTTGAATATGCTGCAATAAAAGGCTTGAAATATTATTATCTCGGCTATTACGTAAGGGATAACCGGAGCATGGCTTATAAGAATCATTTTCATCCTAACGAAAAATTCGATTGGGAAAGCCGGGAGTGGGTCAGGGAAGGAACATGAATCGACAATTTCGGTGAAAATAGTGTACAAAATGATATTTTATATGTATTATTAATAAAAGTGCCTGCATGTTTGGAGGATGATTATGCCAGATAATTCAGGTGCTGATGATCAGCTTGATGAAGATCTGAGCCTGAAGACGGAGAAGAAGCTCGATGAGCCGAAGATGTACCGTGTTTTTCTCCACAATGACCACTATACCACCATGGATTTCGTGGTGGAGGTGCTGGTAAAGATTTTTCATATGCCTGCTGCTAAGGCAACGCAGATCATGCTTGACGTTCATAAAAAGGGGATTGGAATCTGCGGGGTGTACACCTATGATATCGCCATCACGAAGGTCACGCAGGTCCATCAGATGGCGCAGGCGAGGATGTTCCCGCTTAAATGCTCATACGAGGAAGTGTAATGGAAATAAATCATGAGTTGAATAATATACTGATGGCTGCCTTTGAGGAGGCAAAACGCCGCAAGCATGAGTATCTCACGCCGGAGCATGTCCTGTACGCCTCGCTGTACAATGACGTGGGGAGAGACATCATTGAGGGGGGCGGAGGCGACACGAAGAGCCTGATTAATCGGATTGAGGATTTTTTCAACAAGCATATAGCCACGGTCGAGAACGACGAGCCGGTACAATCAGTGGGATTCAAAAGCGTGCTTGAGCGGGCGATCTGGCACACCACATCGGCACAGAAGGATGAGCTTGACGTGAGCGACGTGCTGGTTTCCATATTCGACGAGGCTGAGTCGTTCGCCGCCTATTTTTTACAGGAAGAGGGAATCACCCGCTACGGACTTTTGAATTACATATCGCATGGCGTTCCCCAATATCCCCGTGAAATGGATTTTGAATCGGAGCCGTCCGAGGAACAGGAGGTTGAGCGGGAGCCAAAGGATAAAAAATCCCCGGGCAAAAGGGCCGTCGAGTCTTTCACCACCGATCTAACCGCCAAGGCGAAGGCCGGCGAGCTTGATCCGCTCATCGGCAGGGAGGATATTATCGAGCGCACGATCCAGGTACTGTGCCGGCGGATAAAGAACAACCCGATACACGTGGGCGATCCGGGCGTGGGCAAAACCGCGATCACCGAAGGACTTGCCCAGTTCATAGCCAGGGGCGAGGTGCCCAAGCCGATTAAGGGATCGCGGATATTTTCTCTCGACATGGGCTCGCTCATCGCCGGTACCCGCTTCAGGGGGGACTTTGAGGAGCGGATGAAGCGGGTCATCTCGGAGCTCCAGAACATGAAGAACGTGATCCTGTTTATCGATGAGATACACACGGTTGTGGGAGCCGGCGCCGTGTCCGGCGGATCAATGGACGCCTCCAATATGCTCAAGCCCCTCCTTTCTTCGGGCAAAGTCAAATGCATCGGCTCAACCACGTATGAGGAGTATAAGAAATATTTCGACAAGGACCGCGCGCTCTCGCGGCGGTTCCAGAAGATAGAGATACCGGAAACGGCCATTGAGGAGACCTACAAGATACTTCTCGGACTGAAAGACCGGTATGCGGAGTATCATGACGTGGAATATTCAGACGAGGCACTGCGCTCGGCGGTTGAGCTGTCGGCGAAATACATCAACGACCGCTATCTTCCGGATAAGGCGATCGACGTCATCGACGAGGCCGGCGCTTTTTCCCGCATGACCAGGGGAGAGGGGGACGATACAAGCGCCATCACGGTGCATGACATTGAGCGGATTGTGGCCAAGATCGCGAAGATACCGGAGAAGAGCGTAACCTCCTCCGAAATGAGCAGGCTCAGGGACATTGAGCTCGAGCTTAAAAAGCAGATTTTCGGCCAGAGTGCGGCGATCGCGCACGTGTGTGAGGCAATCAAGCGGAGCCGGGCCGGGTTCGGCAACCCGGACCGCCCTATCGCCTCGTTTCTTTTCGTGGGCCCGACCGGCGTGGGCAAGACCGAGCTCGCCCGCCAGCTTGCAGGCACCCTCGGCGTTAAGCTCCATCGCTTCGACATGAGCGAATACCAGGAAAAGCACACGGTCGCGCGGCTTATCGGCGCGCCCCCCGGCTACGTCGGTTACGAGGAGGGGGGGCTCCTGACCGAGGGTATCAGGAAGTCACCCTATGCCGTGCTTCTGCTTGATGAAATTGAAAAGGCTCATCAGGATATATACAACACCCTTCTTCAAATCATGGACTACGCCACGCTCACGGATAATACCGGCAAAAAGGCCGATTTCCGCAATGTCATTATCATCATGACCTCAAACGCAGGAGCCCGCGAGATCGGCAAGGCGCAGATGGGCTTTGAAGAGCGGAAGATCACCGAGACCGCGATAAAGGACGCGGTCGACCGCATATTCTCCCCCGAATTCCGCAACCGGCTGGACGCTGTCGTTAAGTTCAACGACCTCGATGAGGAAATCATCGTCCAGATCGTGAGGAAATCGATCAACCTCTTCCGTCAGCAGCTGGCAGAGAAGCGCGTCACCCTGGAGGTCACCGAGGAATGCTACCGGTGGCTCGGAAGGAAAGGCTATTCTCCCAAGTTCGGCGCGCGGGAGATCGACCGCCTGCTCCAGGATAAGATCAAGAGATTTTTCGTCGACGAAGTTCTCTTCGGGGCGCTCGCCGGCGGCGGCACCGCATCAGCTGATATAGAAAATGACGATGTGAAGATTACGGTAAAGAATTAATTCATTCTCTCATGCCCCCCAACCCCCCGGAGGACTAACAACTACCCACAAGTGTGTAAGCAAGGGAGATAAGAAGATAGAAGAGATGATAGAGATACATTTTTAGCGGAATATTGTTAAAATTGAAGAGGAAAAACAATCTGAATCTACGCTTCCGGAGCTTCGGTCATTAATTGTTTATCATGGCCGTCCGCATCGTACTCTCCGAGTATTTTGTAGATTTCCCAAAAGGAATAAAAGAGCGTGAGGAGGAGAGGTCCGATAAAAACTCCGTGAAGGTTGAAAGCCTGTAAGCTTCCGATAAGAAGGAAGAAAAAGACGAGCGGGTGAAAATTAAGCCTTTTACCGAAAACCTTCGGCTTTACGACATTCTCCAGCAGGAGATAAAATCCCAGGCACCATATCCCGAGGAACAGGGCCGCCAGATACGATTCCTCGAAGATCAGATACAGCACGGCCGGGACCCAGACCAGACTGGTACCTATGATCGGAATCAGTGACAGGATCGCGGCTATGCTTCCTCCGAGGACGGCTGCCGGAACAGCGGCGATGAAAAGCCCGATGCCTACCATGAGGCCCTGGAGCAGCATGATAAGGATGTTCCCGGCGAGGAGCACCCTGACGACTTCTTTCAATCGGTTGATGACGCTTTTCTCCAGATCCTCGGGGAAGGGAAGCGTTTTATAAAAAAGGGATTCGAGCCGATATCCGTCTTTAAATAAAAAGAAGAGGATAAGGAGCAGAAAGAAGAAATTAATAATGAATCTCAGGGGATATGCGATGACGGCCTGGGCGCTTGACAGCGCCTTGCCGGATAAATTCCGGACGATATCCGTCGCTTTGCCGACAATATTGGATGAGTCTATATTCAAATAACCGGCCAGCTTCTGGACATAATAGCTGTGGTAAATCTGCTCAATGACGCCTTCTTTGATCTCACTTTGCACAATTTTATACAGCTGAAACACCTGGTCCACTATTGCCATCGTCAGGAAAAAAATGGGGAGCAGGATAAGGGCAACCATGAGGAATATCATGATACCCGAGCTCACGCCCCGGTGTTTGATGAATCGCAGGAGAAAATCATACACCGGCCGCAGGGCCATATACATCATGACTGAATACAAAAAAGGCCAGAAAAAATAGCGAAATACAAAAATAAGGGCCGCGATCACGGATCCGAAAAAAATGAAAAAGAGAATTCGCAATGTCCTGTTGCGGTGCAGTTCAAAATAAGAATCTCTCTTTACCATCATTATTTTGTCAGATAGTGAGATAGATCAGTAGCGATTCTGGTGATTGCATGCTCAAGATAGGACTTATCAGAGATTTTTTTCTTGTATTCCCTGATCTTGTCAGAATCAACATCCCTGTTTTCCCGCTTTATCTCACGATCATCCTTTTTCATGAGATCTCCCATAAAAACCTCCCGGGACACCCATTCCTCCTTGAATTGGGTTTTGCCCATTTTAAATTCGGCAGGATGTGAGCGAAACTTTAGTATTTTTTTAGGAAAATGTATGGAGATGCTTCCATGCGTGAATTAAATTTAGGACTCAAGAGTCTCTCTTCCCTTCGCAACTAATTATTGCCCATATCTCATGCCCCCCAACCCCCTGAGGGGGGCTTACCTCATCCCCCCCTTCCCCCCTTCTCCTTAATAAGAGAAGGGGGGTGAATAAAGTTTATAGTTTTAAGCTCCCCTCTCCAATTTGGAGAGGGGCTGGGGGTGAGGTCAAGTCCCCCTCCGGGATTTAGGGGGCCGAGGAGCTTGAATTAAGGATCTGGGTAATGATTAGTTCATGAGGAGGGAAGCCATTCCATCAGAAAAGTGGAATGAGCAGGATTAACAGGATAATTTGGACGCACGCTGCATTGACTGCCGTGTAAAATTTTTCGATCTGCCCGGTAAATAATTGACAAGCCTCTGAAAGTCTTCTTATATTATACTATAAATTAGATTAGTGGCGTACAATCGCAGTCCGGGGTTGTCTAGAAGAGGGACATGTTTGACATCAGAGATTATTTTGAGAATGAATATAAGCTTTCGGGCGTGCGGCCCGACATCGTCAATATAGACGACGATATAAGCCATGATATCACCAATCTCCTTTCCAACCGCTTCAGCAGCCTGTACCGGCGGGACCGGTACAAGCACCGGGACAGCGGGATCGAGATAATTTATCCGAGCCTGCGGTATCCCGAAAACACCCGCCTTCTGCTGAATCCGGACAGAATTCGCTACCTCCTCTCGTTCTATCCCCACAAGGCCGACTTTTGCCGGGTCGATAAAATCGTTATGCGTCCCCGCTACATCGAGATCGGCAACGTGGAGCTCATATCCCTCTATTTGAGGCGGAAAAAGATACTGGTACTGTATCTGTTTCACCCTCACTTTTATAAGATGCGGTACGCCGGCCCCGGCGGATGCGATGGCGAATGTGATGAAGACGAAATAAACCTCGGCACGATCATGGCGGGCAAGCTCATGGGCGGCACCTTCCGGATTGATGATAATGCCGGCATCTATGTCCACCCCCTCTGGTATCTCCTGTCGACCATAGGCTACGGCAATGACGACGGGATAGACAAATTTTTCATCAAGAAAGAGTCCGTCAACGACACGATGTATGAAATCCTGAATGACGTTTCCTTCTATTACTCGCGGCACGGTTACTGATAAGCATGGTTGATTATCATATGCATACACCGCTCTGCGGCCATGCATCCGGGTCCGCGGATGAATATGTGGAGTCTGCGATAGCCGGGGGTTTCCGGGAGATAGGCTTTTCCGATCATGCGCCGATGCCGGAAGGGCTCCGAAAAGGGATTTCAATGTCCCCCGATGAAGCTGAAGGATATGTCAGCTCCATCGAGGCGATCAAACAGGAGTATGGGGGCAAAATCAAGGTGAGACTCGGCTTTGAGGTCGATTTTCCCCTTTTTGAAAGCTTCGACGAAAAATATTTAACCGATGCGCGGATCGACTATCTTATCGGATCCTGCCACTTTGTCGACGGCTGGGCCTTTGATCATCCCGCTCACATCGACGGCTACAACGGCAGGGATATCGACGATCTGTATGATCGATATTATTCCCAGCTTGAGGGGCTCGTCGAGTCCGGTCTCTTCGATATCGTGGGCCACTTCGACCTGGTGAAAAAATTCGGATACCGGCCGAAAAAAGATTTTAGCCGTACAATCGAAAAGATCGCCGGAATAGCCGCTGCGAAGAAGGTCGCCGTTGAGATCAACACCAACGGCATCTCCCATCCGGTCCGCGAGATATATCCATCCGATAAAATCATCGGGATTCTGTTTGACCGCAATGTCGCGGTCACCTTCGGCTCGGACGCCCATTCCCCTGATCGGGTAGGATACCGGTTCACAGAGGCGGCGGAAAAAATTAGGAGAGCCGGATACCGGAAGATCTGCGGATTTTCCGGAAGAAAGCGGTATGATATTGTTTTGTAAAGTAACTATTCAGCTATTGGGAAAATTCTCGCAAAGATTGACCTCATCCCCCCCACCCCCCTTCTCCTCAATAAGAGAAGGGGGGTGCATAAAGCTTATAGGTATAATCACCCCCTCTCCATTTGGAGAGGGGGCCGGGGGGTGAGGTCAGGCTTCGCGAGAAATAACTGACCAGTTACCATAAATTTATGACTTTTTTTAAACAGATCAACGATGGAGTCCTTGAGGTGAACTCCCTCCCTGCCGGCCTGCATATCGGCGTGATAGCAAAGAGAGCGAATACCGTTGACTATAGCTTGGATTCGGACGATATCCGGGCCGGCGAAGGGAGGCTCATTCAGGGAATCGTCGGGAACGGGAGCACAAAGATTCTGATGCTCAATCAGATGCACGGGGACGCCATACTTTCCATAGAGGCTCCGCCGGCGGAAGAGTTTTATATCGCCGGAGATGCGGACGGCCTTATCACCCCGCTTCAGAACGTCTGCTTGGTGATACGGAGCGCCGACTGCGTCCCGGTGTTCGCCTATGACAGGGCACAAGGCGTTCTCGGCGCCGCTCATTCCGGATGGAGGGGATCCCGACTTTCGGTCGCACGGAAGCTCGTGCGGGAGATGAAGGAAAGATACGGCTCGGAATATAGTGAGGTGCTTATATTCATTCTTCCGTCCATCGGACCCGAGTCATACGCCGTGCGCCGGGACGTGGCCGGCCTCTTCCCCTCGGACATCTCGCAGAAGGACGGCATCCTCTATTTAAATTTGTGGCGGAATATCGAACGCAGCCTCAGGGAGGAAGGCATACCGGCAGGGAATATTTTAAATAGCGGCGTGTGCACGCTTAAAAACAAAACAGAATTTTTCTCCTACCGGGGAGGCGATACGGGGCGGAACTTAAATTACGGTGGTTTTATTTCATCACCCTGATTGGTGTCCGCTTCCGGCTGACGGTTTAAGGGAACCGATACTACGACTTCGTTCTTGGAAAGACAGGAGACCCGTGAGCGGCACGAGCTCTATAATTAGACATTAATGCATTTGTTTTGATATAAAAATTTGTATTGTTTGTTGAATAAAAATCGCGTCCTCTTTTGAGGAATCTCTGAAAAAAGAAACAGATTTTGCTTGATTATTTATAGATATTTAAAATATTTAATAGATGTTTCTTAACTGCCATTAATTATTCAAATAACCCCCGCCGCCGAAGGCGGCGGTGGTTATTTGAATAATAATTAAATTTTGAAACAAATCTAATAAAATAGACTCGTTGTATAACCATTATGAGACAGTCCGGCCAGACATTCCAGATTAACGCTTATCATTCAGCCAAGCTCAAACAGGTTGAGGAAAAAAAAGATAAATTGAAGGATATAATCAATACCCTGGCCCATCTTAAGTATGAAAAGGGAACCAGGGAGGGTGATTATCGTCTGCGGGATAGGCTCAAAGATCTGGTTAATGAAACGGAGAATAATTACAGAGCGATCAGGGAATTAGGCGGCGGTAAACCCGGCACGGCGGAAGACTTTGGCGAATTTTTGACATTCTATCGTGACCACTATCTTGATAACTTCCTGCTTATCGATTATCTGAAAAGATTAAAAAAGGAGATCGCGGATCAGGCGAGGCTCGATCGGGAATATAATATGAATAATCCCGGCCGGAGCCACGAGCGCAGGAAAAATCTCTTCGTGCTGGATTTTGAGAGGGATCTTGCTGAATGGGAAAAGACATTATCCCTGAAAGCCGTTCCTCTCCTCAACGATTTTTTAATCGACGCGAATGAGCTTGCGCTGTGCCGCCGGATGAATGCCCAGATAGATCGTCTCGTAACCGCGGATGATGTAGTTACCGTAAGCGGGGCAATTTACGATGATTTCAAGAAGAGCGTCGCCCGGTTCGTTGAAATGTATGTTAAAATTCGGAAACAATTTCTGTCAGAGAAAGATATCCGGGATTTGGTCAATCAGGCCCTGGAAGAGATGGGATTCAAAAACATCATCCTGAGATCGAAAAATGTAAACCAGCTGAGATTCAATGTGATCCTTGATGAAATCATCAAGGAATACGGCCTTGAAAACCTTGCGCAGAAATTTATGCCGGCGGGCGCCCGCGCAGTTGGAGCGCCGGCGGAAAAAGAAGGCGACAACCTCACCCGGATTAAAGAGATGGGCACTATAATGGAGGACCTCTGCTTTCTTGAAAATATTCCCCAGACGGGTCCCGGAGAGAAAGACGGCGTTGAAGCCGGCCTTGCGAACAGGGAGAACGAACGGTACCTGTTTTATACCCCCGGAACCTTCGACGTGTCCCTCAGGTACATTGCCGAATATTTACGGGACGCGCTGATCTTCGTAATCGACTGGCTGCTCAAGGAGATGCAGAAGAATCCTGAATTTACGGAAACCCTTGAACCGATTGGGGAATCCGTTGTGCAGGTCAATAAATTCATAGAGATGTACAAGCGGGGACTGGAGATCGCTGCAATGAAAAGCAACCGGTCTGAATCCAAGGTTTTGTCGCAGGAGAAGCATTATATATCAAAAAATATGGCGATGGATTTGATTCAAACGATCACGGCGATCAGCAAAAGCGTCCAGCAGGCCTTGATCGATTCTTCGTATAATGCCGCAAGTCTCGCAGGCAAAGGCTCCGTCCTCTTGAAGAAGATCAAGATCATCCAGGACTCCTTTAACAATTCATTCGTCAAAATTACCAAGGGTCTTTCGACCATAGATACGGTGTGACGCGCCCCCTTCCCGGCGGAGGAAGAGCTCCCCCTTTTCCGTCAGGGGGAATTTTCCTTTATACACAAGGCCGGTTATATCCTCGAATTTTCTTTTAATGACGAATGCGTTAACATCAACATAGCCGATGTCCATCAGCTCGAGAATGATAAGCATATCGTTATAGTCGGTAATGCTAACCGGTGATTCGGCATCGTTCAGACTATGATGCATATCCAAGAGCATCGAGATGACCGGCCGATATTGCTTTCTGTGATTTTTTAATTTCTTTAATTCCTTTTTATAATTCATGACAGTCACACCCTCTCTCCCAGAAATCTAACTTCTACCCATATCTCTATCATCTCTTCTATTCCCATATCCCCCTTTCTTACACATGTGCGGGTAGGAGTCAGCCCAGAAACTTCTCAAAATGATACCACTGCAAGGGATAGAGCCTGGCTTTGTCCGCCAGAATATCCGCATACCGCTGCGCCGACTCCTGTATGGCCCCGGCCCTGCCGGAGCGGGAAGGGGCGCTCACCTGAATCGGCGCCGATATGGAGATCCGGTATCTGCCGCGGCCGGTACGGAACGCGAAAAAGACAAGGAGCGGAGCGCCGGAGGCGAGCGCCATCGCGTGCGGCGCTTCCGGCAAGAGCACCGTGTGGCCGAGGAAGCGGACCGGCACCATGCGCTGGGCATTGTTCCAGACGCGGTCTCCGGCGAGCGACACCAGGCCGCCCTGCTTCAAAAAGCGCAATCCCTCCAATATATCAAAGGGCGACCCGCCGTCCTGTTCGACCGAAATGATGGTGAGTCCCTTTTCCGATAACTGGGCCTTCTGAATATTTTCGACCTGCTCCCTCTGGCGGGCGCCCATGTACAGGAGCAGGTTGAGCCCTCGTTTGCGCAGCAGATGAGCGGCAATGTCCCAGTTCCCGGCATGGGACATGAGGATGATGCCGCCCCGCCCCTTTTTTGCCACCTTTTCGAGGACGTCCCACCCCTCAGATTCGTAAGCAATATTTCCCGAATGCAGGAGAAGGAACCGGTCAAGGAACACGTTTGTGAAGCTGTGGAACTGCAGCCATGCGCTTTTGATATGGTGCAGCCTGCTTTTATCCGGAAAAAGGGCCCGGTAGAATCGCATGCTCTCAGCCACCCGCTTCGGGAACAGGAAAAAATACCCGGCCGACACAAGCCGTGAGAATACGGCGAAAAACCAGTATCCGAAGATTCTTGAAAAGAGGGTGATGAATTGGTAATAAAGTTTAATCATATCCGTCACAGCTTTTTTCTTATAAAACGGGGGATGAATATCCTCTGGAAGAGGAGCCGCATGAAGGTGCCGGAGTTTCTCATAAAATCGATGAAAGGCCTGAAGTGGGATACTCGTTCCGTTCCCGGCGTATAGGCCACGCTTACCGGCGCCTCGTACACCGGCACCCCGCTCCAGCCTGCTTTAACCAGTATCTCCACCTCGAACTGGAACCGGTCTGCCCTGACGTCAAGGCAGATGCTTTCAGGCAGGGGATATATCCTGAACCCGCTCTGGGAATCCCTGACCAGGGGCCCGCCGCAGACCCATACCCAGAAGTTTGAAAACTTGCGGCCGAACCGGCTTGTCCAGGGCACGTCGACCGCGGTCATGTTCTCGCGCATGCCGATTATTATGGGCCGGCGACCCTTGTTCATCGGCGCTCCGTGGACTGCATTGACGAGGTTTCCGGCATTGGCCGGGTCATGCTGGCCGTCCGCATCAAGGGTGATCGCCCAGTCCGCGGCGCGGCACGCTGCCGCGAATCCTGTTTTCAGAGCCGCGCCCTTGCCCTTGTTGGTGTTATGCCTGAGAATGGTGATGCCCGGTATATTTTTAATTTTTTCGTACGTGGAATCAGTGGAGCCGTCATCAACAACATAAACGGGGTACCCGAGCGCAAGCGCGCCGCGTATTACGTCTTTTGCCCTGCCTTCGTGGTTGTACACGGGTATGATGACGGCGAACCGGTCTGTATTCATAGAAGGCTCATTCCGGAATGAAGGCTATCGACCATGTGCCTGGTCCGGCGTGCACGCCGGTGGTGAGCGACAGGGGCTGTATTTTAATCTCTGCTCCCGGATATCGTTTCGCGATTTCAGGCAGGATCGCGTCTTCGACCAGGGAGCGGTTATCGGTGAATTGGAGCATGATAAAGGGACGGGATCCGGGGGCGGCCGGGGAAGCGAGCCTCTCCAAAGCGAATGCGAGCTGTTCATCCAGATTTTTGACCACCCCGGCCTTTTTCACTCCATCGGCGGTCGGGGTCACCACGGGCTTCATGCCGAGCATGTTGCCGAACAGGGCCTGCGTCTTGGAAAGCCTGCCGCCCGCGGCCAGATATTTCAGGCTGTCGATAAACAGATATTCGCTGCACCGCTCAATGGTCTTTTTCGCGAATTCGACCACTGCGTCAGGATCATCGGTTTTGTTGGAATACGCGGCAGCGGCGAGCGCTATGCTGCCGAGCCGTCCCGATGCAGCGCCGGTATCCAGTATGATGAAGCGTCCCGTGGGGTCGTTTTCCATTTTCCAGCGGCATGCGGCGTCATAGTTGCCGGTAAAGGCGGAGCCCACGCACAGGTAGAGCACTCTTTCATGCCGGCTCGTGACGCTCCGGTACAGCTCGCCCCTCTCGAATTCCGAGGCCTGGGAGGTGGTGGCTTTTACGCCCTTGCGCATTAAGGCGTAGACATCATGGGGAAGCATATAGGTCTCCGGAGCAGACAGGTCGCCCACGGTCACATAGCTGTCGAGCAGGGTCATGCCGTACGTTCGCGAGTCGTCGCGGGTTATCGATCCTGCCGCGTCAGTCATGATGTGTATCGCCTGCCGCATTCCCTGACGCTTGAACTCATGCACCTGCTCGGCCAGGTCGTCGTCCGACCAGCGCACGATTCCCGCCATGGATGCCATGCTCCTGCGCACCTTTTCCGCGTCGCCGGCGTGGAGATGAACCTTGACATACTCCTCTCCCGGAATGACCACCACGCTCTCGCCGATCCGGGAAAGTTTATACAAGACATTCTCGCGCCCCGCCCGGCCGTCCAGGGTTATATCGAGGCAGTATCCGTTTTCGTCCTCTATTTCGTATGACGGGGAGATGCTGAGCATGCCGTTGAAAACGGCGGTCACCGGCCTCTGCCTGCCTGCCGTTCCGGCAAGGGCGTTGAAAAATCCTTCAAAGAATATGAACATCCCCAGCGCTCCTGAATCCACAACCCCCGCCTCCTTGAGCTTCGGAAGCAGGTCCGGCGTGGAGCGCACCGCATCCTCGAGGCGGCTGACGACCCGGGATGCGAATCGCTCGCTCGGCTCAACCGCGGAGGTTTCCATGAATTCAGCCAGGGCGTCGAACAGGGTGAGCATGGTGCCGGGTTTCGGATCGTGCACGGCGGTCCAGGCGCGCTCCCGCCCCAGGGTTATTGCCTCGGGCATTGTTTCGAGGGAGCCGGCTGTCAGGAGCCCTGAAAAAAAGCGGGCAGCGATGTTTCCCGAATTGCCCCGCGCATTAATGAGCAGGCGGTGTATGGTTTTTTCCCTGCCCGCGGCAAGCCCCCGCAGCGGCGCGAGGCTTATTTTCAGATTTCTGCCCGTGTCGCCGTCCGCGACCGGGAATATGTTGATGCTGTCCAGAAGATCGGCCCAGGCGGAGACCCGCTCCGCGCCGATGACCAAGGCTTGTGCGATGATGCGGTCCATGGGGTATTATTCTTCATCCGGCCCGAACAGATCGTGTTCGGATATCGCCCGCGCCAGGGACGCGATATCCTCGTCCATGGGCCGGTCCGAAAGGGTCGGGCCGGCGAACGCGCGGATCTTTTCCAGAAGTACGGATATTTTCGGCCGGCTGCCGCAGTTCCCCCTTATTTCGCATGCCTGGGCAGCGGCCAGGAGATGGATGGCAACGATCTTTTCCACGAGGTCGCAGATCCGTGCGGCGTCACGCGCCGCGATCGTGCCCATGCTCACCTTGTCCTGGTTATGCGATTCGGTCGAGCGCGAGAAGGAGGACGCGGGCATCGTCGCCTTGAGCGCCTCGGCAGCCAGGGCCGAGGAGGCTATGGACATGGCCTTGAACCCGTGGCTGCACGGTATCTCGTCCTCTTCCGCGCGAACCAGGTCCGCGGGCAGGCCGCGGTTTACGTGGGGATCCACCATGAGGGCGACCTGACGGTCGCACATGTCGGCGGTTGAAGCGAGCGCGGACTTGAGCGAATCCATGGCGAAGGAGATATGGCCGCCGTAGAAATTGCCGCCCATGAGCACCGCGCCGGTATCCGGATCCATAAGCGGGTTGTCGTTGGCGCTGTTGGCCTCGATCTCGACCCAGGGGATGATCCAGCGCAGGGCGTCATGCAGCACCCCCAGTATCTGGGGAGAGCAGCGAAGGGAGTAAGGGTCTTGAAGAGTCTCGAGCGCATCCGCCTCAAGCAGCGACGGATCTTTCTCGGTATACAAAAGCCGTGCTATGCTCCGTGCGATATGCCCCTGCCCCGGATGCGGCTTCGCCCGCGCAATCGCCGGATCATAGTGATGCGCGTTTCCCATGAGCGCGTGTATGGAGAGCGCGGTAGCGGCGATTACCGCGTTGGCGATCTTTTCCGCGCGGTCAATGACGATGGCTGCAATGCCGGTCATAGTCGACGTCCCGTTCATGATGGCAAGGGGCTCCTTGGGCCCGTACACATAGGGCGTAAGCCCGGCCCGGGACAGCGCCTCGCCGGCGGGGATGCGCCCGCCGCCGTAAAATACCTCGCCTTCGCCCATGAGCGCACGGGCCACGTACGACATGGGCGTGAGATCGCCCGAGGCCCCGACCGAGCCCTCGCACGGCACCACGGGGGTTATGCCCCTGTTCAGGAATTCGACGAATCGCCGGATGAGCTCAAGCGAAACGCCCGAATACCCGCGGGCGAAACAGAGAATCCGCGCAAGCATGGCCGCGCGCGTTTCCGGAATGCCGACCGGCTCGCCCGTTCCGCAGCCGTGGAATTTGATGAGGTTGAAGCTGTTCTTTAAAGCGGTATCCGCGGACATCCGCTTGCCGCATGATTTGCCGTAGCCGGTGTTCACGCCGTACACGGGCAACCCTCTTTCCAGGGCTGTCTGCAAGGTACCCCGTGAGCGCTCGATTTTTTGTATGAAAGAGGAATCGCCGCTCAGCCGGATCTTTGCTCTGCCCCGCGCAACGTCAAGGATCTGTCTGAGGGAAAGTTCATGATCGCCAACGGCGATCTCAATGGCCTGCCTGTTCATAGGAGGATAACCGGCTACTATTCAGATTTAAAGGGAAGACGGATTTAATCCTGTTTAAGCCCCTCATTCTTTTGTCAAGGTTTTTTTGTTGCGTAATTTTACGCTCCTTTGAACGATACGATACATCGAGGGAAAACTTTGACTCCGGCCAGGAAAATCGCATCGATTATCGCCCGCACCGCCTTCGCCCGGAAGGCCCTTGATGAGAAGGCTGATCTGGGCCTTTTCACGGCGAAGCCCTCCGCGCGGATGCTGTTCGGGATCTTCCTCATCGGCTTAAGTTATCTGATCGGCTGGCCGGCGGTCGCCCTTTTCGGCGTACTGGCCGTCTATTGCAAGGAGCCGCTCATCGTCATCATCGGCGGACCCGCCGTATACGGCCTCTCCCACCTCGTGTTCATCGCCGGCATGTATTTCGCCGGCGCCCAATACGCCTATGCTTTCCTCAAATGGGCCACCAGAAAGGCGCTTGAGAAAGTGCTGGGCGAGGATCCGGTTCAGGTTAAATAAGAGTAACGATATGCTCTTCGCGCGCGCATGCGATACAATACCGCAGGCCCTCGCTCCGGTTTTTTTGCGGTATGTAGTAATGGTTAAGGCTGTATATCTCTTTTCCGCATCGTGAACACTTCATAATAGGTTCCTCTCTATCGTGGAATTGCGATCAATATTATTTTCGGTATGATCCGACTTTTTTTATTTATTTTTTTAGGAAACTGAGTTTAATGAGCAGGTTTCCGCGGGACTCGGTTGCTTCTCTACGATAATCGCAGCGACGTAAATGCTTACGGCCTATTTAGAGAGGATTCATTCTTGACAAAAAGAGCGCTCCGTGCAATCAGTTACTTAAAATTTTTTCTCAATTTTCTTCCCTCAATGGCCCTCCGTGCCATTGAAAGGGCTTTTTGGAAAAGGTCGCATCGCGCAGTTCCAGCGTTTTAAACATCGACATCAGATATGAAACAAAGAATCTACTTTTTCACTTTTTTGACAGTAATATTTTTTTCATCACTTCCCCTCTTTGCGCTTGAACCGGTAATTTTAACCGATTCACCAGAGGAATATCCATTAGGACTTCATATGGAAATCCTGGAAGACAAAGAAAAGAAGTGGAGAATAGAGGATGTCACTTCGCCTGGATTCTCAAAAAAATTTATTAAAAGTAATCGAGAAAATCCGAATTTCGGCTTCACCAATTCCGTTTATTGGGCGCGCTTCAAGTTAAAAAATATTTCCGGCATGAATGAATGGCTGCTCGAAATAGGTTATCCGCAATTGGACCGGATAGAATTATATATTGAACAATTATCTCGGCTTGATAAAACATATGATCGGTTTGTCGTTAAAAAAGCCGGTGACTTTTATCCTTTCAAGGAACGGGAGGTAAAACATCAAAATTTCGTCTTTCATCTGCCGGTTGTTTTTAATAAGGAACAAATCTTCTATATCCGCATTGAAACAGGAAGCTCAATGCAAATACCCCTGACCCTCTGGTCCTCTGAAGCATTTGCAGAAAATGACCACGATGAACGAATCGCTTTCGGGGTCTATTATGGTATTATACTTGCCATGGCTTTATACAACCTGTTTCTTTTTTTCTCTCTCAGGGACAGGAATTACCTTTATTACGTGCTCTACATTATCAGCTACGGGTTTACACAGCTCAGCTTGAACGGCATTGCTTATGAATATCTATGGCCTGATCTCCCCTTGTGGAGCAACAAATCTCTGGCGTTTTTGGTCGGCTTTTTGCTCCTCTGGCTATCTAAATTTTCCAGTAACTTCTTAATTACCAGGATCCACGCTCCGAAGACGGATAAGTTATTCTCAATGCTTGTGGGCCTGTCGCTCCTGGTTATGCTGTTTTCCTTTACCGGTGCATATCAAATGGCAGCCAGGGTGGGAGTCGGATTGCTTCTGGCTTTTGTTCTTTTGGCAATGACGGCAGGGATCATCACCTGGCTAAAAGGCTACCGGCCCGCCAGGTATTTTGTAATAGCCTGGTTTATATTCCTGTTCGGCAGCTTTTTATACCTTTTGAGGGCCTTTGGGGCCGCTCCAAACAATTTCATTACCACGTACAGCATGCAAATCGGCTCTACCCTGGAAGTGGTTCTACTTTCCCTGGCTCTGGCTGACCGGATTAACGTGATGAGGAGGGAAAAAGAAGAAGCCCAGGCCCTGGCAATAGACAATCTACACAAAGCGGATAAATTAAAGGACGAATTTCTTGCCAACACGTCTCATGAGCTGAAGACCCCTTTAAACGGAATTATCGGCATTGCCGAGGCATTAATTGACGGGTCTGCCGGCAAGGTTACGTCCGCCCAAAGCTCCCGGCTGACCATGATCCTGACCAGCGGGAAAAGGCTGTTGAACCTTGTAAACGATATTCTCGATTTCTCCAAGCTAAGACATCATGATATCGCTCTCCGCAAAGAGCCGGTTGACATGAGACAGATCACGGAGCTCGTCATGATCCTGTGCAGGCCCATGCTCGCGGGGAAGCCATTGAAGCTTGAAAATGAAATCGGTGAAAATCTTCCGCTGGCAACGGGAGATGAGAACCGGCTGCAGCAGATTATGCACAATCTCATTGGAAACGCGATCAAGTTTACGGAATCCGGTACGGTTCGCGTTACCGCGAAAGAGCTTTATTCGGAACAGCGCGAAGGCGTGAGAGAAAATAATTATCTGGAGATCACGGTATCCGACACCGGCATCGGCATTTCTAAAGATAAATTTGATACGATCTTTAAATCATTTGAACAGGCCGATGCCGGAATCTCCCGGTTGTACGGCGGCACGGGGCTCGGCCTGAGCATTACAAAACAGCTCATCGAACTACACGGGGGAACGATACGCGTGGAGTCCGAACTCGGGAAAAGCTCCGATTTCATTTTCACCCTGCCGGTATACGGAGACAGGGAAGAAAGAATACAGGAACCGCCTTTGCGGCAAATTGCCCTAACCAGGGAGGCCGCGGATGCTGAGATATCCCCTGTAGAAACGGCACGGCAGATTATTTCTACTGATGGCAGTACAAAAATCCTTGCCGTAGACGATGATCCAATAAATTTGCAGGTACTGGTCGATCAGCTTTTCCTTCAGGGTTATACGGTCAAACAGGTTACCGGAGGGGCGGAAGCCCTGGATGCCGTAACTAAAGAACAGTATGATCTCGTTCTCCTGGATATCATGATGCCCATGATGAGCGGCTATGAGGTCTGCAAGAAGCTCAGAGAAAAATATTCATCCAATGAGCTTCCGGTTATTATGCTGACCGCCAAGGACCGGGTTCCCGATTTGATCGAGGGATTTGACGCAGGCGCAAACGATTATCTTGCAAAGCCGATTTCAAAAGGGGAGCTGTTGTCCAGGATTAAAACCCACCTTGAAAGCGCGTTTTATTACCGGGAGTTAAAGCATTCAAATGAAAAGCTTGATAATTTAATGAAAGAATTTTCCCGGATAACCGCTAAAATCCATAATTCGCTGAAAAATAAACTGGAATCGATCAGGAATTTTCTGAACCATTCCATCGTCCTTTTTGATAATAAGGATAAATTGATGGAAAATTTGAAAAAGGTCAGGAATTTAATTTCACACTGCAGCAATGAGAGCAAAAATATTTTATTCGTAGTCGCTCATAAGGAATGCAGCCTGGAGACATTTGTCAAGGAATTGGAGCTGCAGGCGGAGCTTGCGCTTGTCCGGGAGCGAATAGGATATTCCCTGCATAAGCATAATCTGCCCGAGCAAAGGATTCTCAAACCGGCCATTGTTCAAAATCTTCTGGATATTTACACCGAACTCCTGAATAACATCATAAAGCATTCCGCCGCGAATATGATCGACATCGAAATAAATTGCGATAACGATACGATGTCTCTGATTGTTACAGACAACGGCGTCGGTTTTGATTATAATAAACAAATAAATAACAGAGGCACATACGGATTAAGGATTCTGGAAGATCTGAGCAATGAAATCGATGCATCGCTTCTTATCGATTCTCAATCCGGACAGGGGACTACGGTAAA
This sequence comes from Spirochaetes bacterium RBG_16_49_21, assembly GCA_001829495.1. Classification (GTDB taxonomy): domain Bacteria; phylum Spirochaetota; class UBA4802; order UBA4802; family UBA5550; genus RBG-16-49-21. The sequence continues at coordinate 92,139 of MIBJ01000045.1, forward strand.
AATTCTTGTGAAAATCTGACGTGGAACCGCCCATTCAGAAGGCGGGGTTGCGCAACCCCGCCTTCTGAATCTACAAAAAAACTCAAATAATTTTTCAAGAAAATCCGCAAAAAACACTCATTTGTACCAAATCGGGTACAACTGCTTTCTACGCAACTGTGATACATTAAACATTAACTGGGAATCTATATTATAAAAACTGATCCCAGTAAATTCAGAAAATTATTTTGCGTCAATTTTTTAATACGCTTTGTAAATCGACGCTCCACTGCCTCGACGAAATGTTGATGTTTATGTCCTGCAATAAAAGGAGAAAACCATGAAACATTTGATCAAAATCACTGCTCTGACCCTCATCTTCGCTGCCATTGCGCTAGCAGGATGCGAGGACGGGAAAGGCGATAATAAGAGCATGCTGTTGTTGTTATCAGGAGGCGGCGGGACGACGACCCGGGCTGCGGGAGATAGAGTCACCTTTACCGAGGACAGTGTTTCTTCTGCATCTGCGGGAGATAAAGATACTTTTACCGCGGACAATGTTTTTTTCGCAATGGCTTATATTCCCGGCGGCAAGACTTTCCCAACGGGAGGACTTGACGGCAGCGCGGCAACCGTGTCCAATGCCTACTGGATAGGTGAGACCGAAGTGACATACGAGCTATGGAGCGCAGTGCATGCCTGGGCGACACATGACGACAGAGGCGCGAATAAGTACTATTTTGCCAATGCCGGAAGGATGGGCAATGAATCCAGCGGCACGGGTATGACTGACCGGCACCCGGTTACCTATATCAACTGGCGCGATTGCATGGTCTGGTGCAATGCGGCAACCGAGTGGTATAACGCAAAACAGGGGACGAGTTACACCTGCGCGTACACCTATGCAGGCGCCATTATCCGCGACTCTAGAGATTCAAACGCGACCGCGTGTGACAATGCCGTGACTGGACCAACCGCCAGCGGTTTCCGTTTATTGACCTCAAACGAATGGGAGCTCGGGGCACGCTACAGGGGGAGCGATCAGACAAATGTCGTAACCGGAACGATCAATGGAACTGATTTCTCAAATCCTGCCGACGGCATATACTGGACCAAGGGGAATTCGGCGAGCGGGGCGACCGCTGATTATACCGATGCGGCGGCAACCGGCGCGGTTGCATGGTATAACGCAAATAGCTTCTCCACTAATGAAGTCAAAGGAAAAACCGGAAATGCTTTGGGCCTGTATGATATGAGCGGCAATGTGTGGGAATGGTGCTTTGAACCGAGCGGGTCCAACCGCCTGTGGATGGGCGGTAGCTTTGCCCACGCCGCATTACAGCAGCGGATAGGCAGTCAGTCATGGTTTGGCCCGTCTACCGAGGATACCGACGTGGGATTTCGCTTTGCGAGATCGGCCGGAGTCTCTTTTACAATGTCATATGTTCCCGGCGGCAAGACCTTCCCGACGGGAACCAATGATGAAGGCTCGGCCACGGTGGCCAATGCTTACTGGATCGGTGAAACCGAAGCGACCTACGAGCTGTGGAATAAAGTGCGAACAT